>DATNEX010000090.1:0-81291 GCA_035606605.1 Terriglobales bacterium | reverse complement strand
GTGTGCCCTTCACACAGCTGGCCAAAGATATTTCGAATCACGCCACCCCAAATTACGCTTACATCACACCTAACTTGCAACATGACGGTCACGACGGAGGCCGTCCGCAAGCCGATGCCTGGCTATCGCAACAAGTTCCCAAAATCCTGAGCCGCCCCGAGTTTCAGTCGGGCGGTGACGGGCTCCTTTTCATCGTTTGGGATGAGGGCAACCTGTACACCGATTTCCGCTGCAGTCCGTCGGTCTCGAAGGGTTGTGGAGGCCGGGTTGCCACCCTCGTGATCGGGCCCAAAGTAAAACACAAGTTCAAGTCGTGGAAGGTTTATCACCATCAGAATCTATTGCGGACAGTGTGCGACGCCCTCGGATTTGCCACCTGTCCTGGAGCAGGGGCGACGGCCGGCCCAATGGCAGATTTCTTTTAAAAGCACCCTGAGCGCGATGCATGTTTCAGTGTACGAGCCGTTCATGACGCCGATCTTGCCGGCAGCGATGACCTCATTGTCCACCCGTTCGCCATTCAGGATGCCGCCGCAGCTGTGGATGGTGTCACACGACGAGGCAGCTTCCGCAAGCCCAGAAAACACCTACTCTGCAATTTTCCCAACGTTCGTGCAACGCGTCCTATAACAGTACGTCCAAGTATTTTGCTCACCGGCATGGCGAGGACGTGCGGCATTTTGGCCTATTCTGTCCACGTCTTGACGGTCTCGGCGTGCCACTCGCCATCCCGTGCCGAACGACTTGAAAGCCGAAATCGGAGAAAGCGCATTTTTGATTTTGGCAGAAAGCAGGAAAAAATGGCACGCAATAGGAAAACGGAAATCAAGAAAGGAATGTGGCTTGATGCAGTGTACGTGGCGATGGTCGCGTTTTCAGTTCTGGGGCTGGCGTACACGCTGATGACAAAATAAATGTCCTGCAATCTTTGGGACGTACCTTCAAATGACAGGAATCAATCCACTATGCCTAAGACCCCCAAGGAAAAGCCTAAGCGCCCATCGCAAACGGTCCGGGTACTAATCGAACGAATAAAGGCAAAGAAAGCTGGCAATAGAAAGGGTAATGAACACATTCCGGACGATGGCAAGCCGACCCAATTAACCCTACAAACGACTGCTCTGACCAGCAAAGATGAGGATACGATCATTTTCGCGAGCCACCTTCCCAATCCCTACTCCGACTTCTCGTGAACCCCTGCAGTTGCAAAATGAAATATGACAAGCTAATAGACCGCCACAAGTCTTCGGACGTGCAGAATTCTTTGGAGTTTTCGGCGACATCGGCCCCTGCGTGTAGCTGCAGAAATCCCTGCGAGTCAATGTTTCGTAAGTTCTAACATCCCACATCAACATTCTCCTTGCAGAGGATGGTGCTTGAATCGGGTAGATGCCGGATTATGTTAGGTATCGAACCGAAGGCTTCTCCGAGTCAGTTCATCGGCCTCAAATCAGTACTATGGTTGACACCGACGGCTGAGACCCCGGTGCAATGCCGCCAGACCCCCTCCAGTCCACTTGCGATTTCCAGCTCTCACCTACTTTCTACGAGATGTGCGGAGCATCCTACTGGGGCACGCCAAATCCGATCAAGCAAATACCAAAAGGAGCAGTTTATGGTTCTTGCGAACACTCCAACGAGAGATACGTCCGCAATTGACAATCGCATAGTGACATTTTTCAAGAAGAAGGAGGATGCCTACGAAGCGATTTCTCAGCTCAGACAATCTGGGTTTACTACTGACCAAATCGGTCTCATGACGGGAGACAAGTACGAATCCGCTACAAGTGCAAGCACGCGAGCCACGCACGACGAGAGCTTCTGGGAAAAGGTCAAGGACTTTTTCACCGGAGAATCGCACCAAGATGAAGATATTGATTACCGTGATACCAGCTCAGGGTGGAACTGGGACAAAAGGCGCGCGGACTATTATTACAATGGCATCGCCGCAGGAGGAGCCCTAGTGAGTGTCACGGGCTCGCGCCATGTGGAGGCGCGTCGCATTCTGGAGAATGCCGGCGGGGACCTTCGGGAAACCGGGTTCGAGACGGTCTCGACGAATGCCGAAGTCGGCTTGGAAGATGTCAGACGTATTCAGTTGCGGGGAGAAATGCTTCGTACGTATAAGGAACGCGTACAGCGGGGTGAGGTGCGCCTGCGCAAGGACGTGGTAACTGAGAACCAGACCGTCCAGGTTCCAGTAAAGCGAGAGGAACTGGTGGTGGAGCGCGTTCCAGCATCGGGCCGGACGTCAACTGGCGAGATTGGAAGCGACGAAGAAATTCGCGTGCCACTCTCGGAGGAACGTGTCCGCACAGAAAAACAACCAGTGGTTACGGGTGAAGTGCGTGTTGGCAAGCGAGCAGTTCAGAATACCGAAACCGTTTCCGACAACGTACGCCACGAGGAACTTCGGGCTGACAAAGAAGGCGATGTAGAAATTGACACGAAAGGAAGCGAGACCACAAAACGAAAGAAACCAGCTGCCTAAATAATTCAATTTCGGGTTTACATTTGCAGTAACTCGCACCCGCCCTGCCATGTGGGCGGGTGTTTATTTTGGGCGTTACCTTTTCAAGTGCGTGACTCAAAGCACGCAGACGGTGGGGCGAGAACCCTGGAGGGCCGGAGGCAGTTGTTCGCTTAGGTGGTTCTTGGGATCAAGCAGCCAGCGACCCAGCAAGCAAATGGCGGTGACCAAGACAGCCATCGCATAGCGACCAAAGGCACCCGCCGAGAATCGTACCTAGCGTGAAACGTTTTTGATCATGGCCTCCCTGACGCCATGGTGCCTTGAGGGGATTCGGTGTTATGGCGAGTGCATGCAGCGGTCCCCAATCCCATGGAAGGATGTCCGGTGCGAGGGCCGGAGTCTTCGATTGTTAAAATGTTGCCCCGAGTCAAACCTATAAAGTAAGGTTCGGCATCGAACCGTCTTTTCCTATGCGTTCAAGAAAAGTACTTTTACTCGGTACAAACCCGGAGCTTCTTTGGCTGCGAGAGGCCGTGCTCCGCTGTGCGGGATTTGACGTGATGACGAGCCTTGATCTCACGGACGGGCTTTCAAGGATTGAGCGCGGAGATTGTAGCGTACTGCTTCTGTGCTACTCACTACCTTTCCCATCACGAAAGCGGCTGGCCGAAACCTTCCGAGCGAACTGTCCTCGAGGTCGAATTGTCACGGTCATGAATCAAAAAGGCGAGCCGGAGTTCGCGGATGTAGTCGTCTACGGCATAGACGGGCCAGAAGCTCTGATTGACGCAATCCGCGGGGCTTAAGCCGAACGTCTAATTTGCTTCTCCAACTCTAAAGCTTTGCAATAGTGGTCAAGCGCCAACTGAGTGGCCCTAATCTCGGACTCAAGTCGGTTGCGTTCTTCTTGCGTACGCTCGTTTTCCATGATGAGCCTGTTCAATCTTTTGAACTCGGCGTTCAAGGAAGTAGATGTGTTCTTTTACCGGGCGTTCCATAGCCGCACCCCGCGAAGGTATGTACCTTCAATGATACAAGGATGGTCAAGCCCCAGCTGGCTCACAGCCTTTTATGCGCTTGACGGCACTGCAACCTACAGGAAGCAGGTATTCTCGACTGGCAGCATCTCAGTTAGCCTTTTGCATGCCCAAGAAAGTGATACGGGCAGTCAAGAAAGTGATACGGGCAGTGAAGATCATTCGGCCACAACGGGAAGAAGCACGCCATGAGGACCCTCGCCTCATTCGCTTGGAGACATTCCGACAGACTGCGAGCTGATCAGAAATCAGAAAAGGGCGTCGCCAGTCGAGGTCATCAGAAAGCAGGTACAGCCGGTTTCACTCCACACACGGTGATCGACGCTGCCCGCCTCACTGTGGATGAAATCGCCGGGATACAGCGTTCTGTCATCAACTTTCAAGATGCCGTGGAGAAGATGCAGTTCTTCAGTGCCCGCATGCCGGTGCGAGGGATAATCGGTTCCCGGATCAAGCCGGACCAACATGCTCACGCTGTCAATTTCCGCGTTCCTCGCAAGTATTTTGACGTAGATACCTGGCGCCGCTTCTTCCCACTCTGGTTTACCCGGCATTTCCAAGGGAGGCACGAATGGCTGTGTGGCCGATTCGGTAGCGATTCGTTTCGCGAGCCGACCCCACAGCGATTCCGCTGGGCGCAACACATCGGTGGACCAGCCGACAAACGACCTGACAATGGGCCGCAGCGTCTCGATTTCCTGCCGGCATTCCTCGCATGACAAGATTTGAGCTTCAACCGACGCCATCTCGCGCGGAGAAAGACACTGCAACGCAAACTGGAACACGAGATCCAGATGTTCTTGACTGTGTGTGCCGGGTTTTGAGTTCATCCCGTTGCCTTCACTTTCTCAGCGCCTCTCGCAGTTTCCCCAGTCCGGAGCGGATTCGCGTCTTCACCGTTCCAGGCGGCTGATTCAATCTGCTTGCCGTTTGTTCATAAGTCAATTCAGAGAAAAATGCAGTTTCGATCGCCTTTCGTTCTTCTGTGGTCAGGACGTTGAGCGCATCCCGCAACAGCCGGCTTTGCTCCTCAAACAGACAGGCCTGTTGAGGATCAACAATGTCCGTTGTCGGCCCTAGGCTGTGCGGATACGTGTTCACTCTCTTCTTCCTCTGATCGAACCGCAGGCGGTCAATCGCGCGGCTGCGTGCCTGATTCATGATCCAGCCGACGACCGATCCATTAGCGGGGTCATAGGTTGAGGCTTTTCGCCACACGTCATAAAACACATCAAGCGTGACTTCCTCGGCAGTTTCTCGATTCATGGTTATCCGCACGATCAACGTAAAGACGATCCGGTAGGTTTGCTCGTACAGAGAATGCAAGGCACCCTGGTCACCACCGGCGATGGCCTGGAGGAGCTTTAGCCATTCATCCTCGGATACACGAACCTTGGACTTGTCGGCATAGAGAATATCCCCTAGCTTCTTTGTCTCTGGCACCTGCACACGAGCATGATGCCGGGCGCAAGCTTGCGAGTCAAGAGAGCTGAGCCGATCCCGGAGGCAGCTAGCAGGCACTATGTAGCGCCTCCCTATTTGAGAAAAACGCCAAAAATTGACCGCCGGATTTGCTGGAAACAAAAAAATGACCATAAACCGTGGTGCCTACAAGAAAATTCCCCAGGTTCAAATCCAAGACGCGATCATTGACGTTATAGATATTTGGCTTCGCTTCGCGAGTGCGCACTCCGATACCGCGGCGATGGGCGATTTTATGGTCGAACCAGTTTACCGGGAAAATGTTGTCCCGTTTCTGAACGAATTTGAGGGGGCGGCATCTATGAATCACTACCACATTCGTTGGGCGGAATCGGAGATCGATTGGCAAGCTTTCCAGACTAAGAATGAAGCCGTTGCCGAAGCCGAACGCCTCAAGCGTTGGAACGAAAAATACAGCATCGAGGAACGTGACGGCGGTTGCGAAAGATGCCAGTGGCTAAACCCGAATACTCGAATCGTGGAACGCTGACCTGGGATTGCTTTGAAAACATGATTTGAAGTGGAGCAGGAAAGAGACGGTTTTGACAGTAACGACAGCGAGTGTCCTTACGCAACTCTACGTGCGTTGGCGTCAATTGGAGCGATAGGGAGGTTGGGTAAACTATGGTAGCTAGTGTCGAGTGCGCCTCATGTTCTTCGAAAAAACAGTGTAAATTGAACGCTGAACTTGCCTTCCACATCGCTGGACTTCAGGGCCTGGACAAGCCTATCGTGTGGGCGTTTCCCGAGGTTCTCGTATGTTTGAATTGTGGATTTGCGGAATTCGCATTAGCGGATTCTCCGCTTAAAAAACTTGGCCAGATCTGCACCGACGATGACCTTCCTGGTAGTGACAACTTGGCGGGTGCGGTATGAAACGCAGACGCAGTAACAAACGGGCTGTGAAGATCATCCAGCCAGAGCACCCAGCTGCCCGCGACGAGGGACCCCGCCTTATTCCTTTCGCACGACAAAGATCACAACGAGCAGCACACCGCGAAGCTCCAACACTATATGAACTTGGCGGACGCAGCCCTTAAAGCCCCGCACGAGACTAGGCGCTCCCCTTCGCGACCACCGACCCCATAAGAACCGCCGCTGAGGTCCCTTTTCTCCGCGCCAGTTGTGGTATATACCAGGCAGAATTTCCGCCCTCAATTGTGGCTGCAAGAGGCCGTGCTCCGGAGGGCCGGATTTGATTTGATGACAAGCCTTGATCTCAATGAGGGATTGGCGAGAAGAAGCTCGGAGTTGTTACCGAGTGAAAGCGCTTTTCTTGTACGCATGGCAAAAGGACGGTTCGATGAGGAACGTTGCTTTGACGGTTGACTCGGAACACGACTTGTAACGATAGAAAAGGCCCGGCGCGCCCAGCCGTCAGGAAGACGCTCCCTCTTCTGGCGAGGTCTCGTTGACAATGGGTAAGTAATGACCCTTCCTTTTTTTTAGAACGAAAGCCTGCGCTCCAAGTACAAGCTCATAGTTGCCGTCTGGAAAATCGTCCTTCTCTTGAACCGTGATTGGGCATCGGTACAAGCTAAGCGGATTAGAATCCCTTGCCTTGATCGCCCTGACAGTGCAAAAACGTCCGCAGCCCCGACCACGAATGAAGGCGAGGCGTAGGACCATGTCTCTATCCAGACTCATTGCCACAGCTACAGAATGACAGAGGAGATTGTTGCCTGGAACAGAATGATCGAACGAAAGTAATCTGCGGAGATTCCCCTGGTGCCCGCAACTGTGAATATGCGCGTGATGTGCTTGAGCATTCTTGGTCAGGTGGGTGAATCAAACGCGAATAGTTTTCGATGGAGATGTGCGCGTTGCGATCTGCTCGGCAACGGAATTCAATACGTGCAAAAAGTCAGGCTGGCTGCCTTCGAGTCAGCATTTGCGACGATTCATTCGTTTCAGGTCACCTGATCGAGCTTAAAGCTTGCGCCGACATCGGCTTTGTAACCGCAATCCTTAGATATCAGGGCCAACCAGTGACATGGATGAATTCCGATATCGCTGCAGACCGCGCATACCTGAAGGTCTTTGGGTATGACTCAGACGATGATCTTCAGAGCACGGTCGAGAGTGCAGTGCGCTGGGCTCGTCAGAAGGTCATTGATCGAGCGGAATTCTACAACCGCGAGTATCCTTGGCGGAACCCCAATCTCCAGCTTGGATGAAGCACTCGCTCGCTGGTTCGTTTGCCCTGAAGCAGGTGTTGGCATGCAAAGAATTTGGAACTCAGGGTACGCCCGCCACACCCGATCCCGTTTCGTGTTCTGTCCAACCATTGCACGCCCACACGGTTCGCAAACTCGGGGTTTGTAAAGCCTGCAATAGGCGACGCATAGTCATTGATGAACTCACCGAGGGGGTGCCGCCTGTATATACCACCCCCTCAAGTGTTTCCTCTAAACTCAACGTCAGCTCAACGTGAACATCAACACATCTCCACAAATCAGCAGCGCGCCGACGCGAGACTAGCAGCAACACAAAGTTTACTTTGTCGTTAAGGGGGCGCTCTAAGGGGCTTCAGTTCTCTCTTCCCGCTTCTCGTTTGACATGCATTTCCCTCTCACCCTAACCTTGTTCTTCTCCTTTATGAAAGTTCTCGTGATCGGAAGTGGTGGACGCGAGCATGCGCTGGCATGGAAGCTGCGGCAGTCGCCGCGGATCACGAAGTTGTACTGCGCTCCGGGGAATGGCGGCATCGCCGCAGACGCGGAGTGCATCCCAGCAGACCAGAAGAGCCTAGAATCGCTGGTGGCCGTAGCCAACCAACTGCGCCCCGACCTCACCGTGGTCGGCCCTGAACTGCCTTTGCAGATCGGTCTAGTGGACGAATTCACTCGCCGGGGATGGCCTGTATTCGGTCCCACAAAAGCGGCCGCACAACTTGAAACCAGCAAGAGTTTCGCCAAGGAGTTCATGCAACGCCATCGTATTCCCACCGCACACTACGCAATCTGCGGCTCGATGGCCGAGGTTAAGAATGCTCTTTCGCGGTTTGGCGGATCAGTTGTCGTCAAAGCCGACGGCCTGGCTGCCGGTAAGGGCGTGGTCATGTGCAAGAACAAGGAGGAAGCCGTGACCGCGGCCGGCGAAATGCTCTCCGGAAAAATGGTCGGTGAAGCCGGCGCTCGTGTTGTCATCGAGGAATGTCTACGGGGTGATGAGCTTTCGTTTCTGGTTGTAAGCGACGGTGAGCGTGTCGCACCGCTGGCAGCTGCGCAGGACCACAAGCGGGTGGGGGACGGAGATACCGGCCCGAACACCGGCGGGATGGGCGCCTACTCGTATGCCGGTCTCGTGGACGCACAAATGACGCACTGGTTGTTGCACCACATCGCGATTCCCGTGATCGAGGGTATGAAGGCCGAGGGAATGGAGTACAAGGGCGTGCTTTATTGCGGATTGATGATGACCGCCCGCGGCCCGCAAGTGCTCGAATTTAATTGCCGCTTCGGTGATCCCGAGACGCAGCCAATTCTGATGCGTCTTGAAAGCGATCTTCTCGAGGCCGTTGAAGCATCCGTGGAAGGCCGCGTCAGTGACGGAGACTATCGATGGTCGCCTAACCCCGCGGTTTGCGTGGTAATGGCCTCCGGCGGATACCCCGGTACGATTGAGGTCGGAAAAAAGATCGCCGGGATTGAAGCGGCAGATGAGCTTGCCGGAGTGAAGGTATTCCACGCAGGTACGACCACGCGGGACGGCGCATACTACACGTCAGGTGGACGGGTGCTTGGAGTAACCGCGCGGGCCAGCGATTTGAAATCCGCAGTAGCACGCGCCTACGACGCAGTCGCTAAGATCAGCTTCGATGGCGCACGCTATCGAACCGACATTGCAGCAAGGGCCCTGAAAGTCTGAGCCTGCAAAGCACGCCTTCTAAGATGTTGTTAGCATCCTAGGAGGATCACGGCGCGCCTGATAGGCCGGCCGAACCCGCAATCTTCAGTCTCTAGCCACGTGAACAGCGCGGCCATTGACAAGAGTTTTGGGGCTCCAAGAAGTGACATTTCATTAACCTAGCGCGGTAGCGCTGGGCAAGGTCGAACCGGTTGCCTAAATCCGGCACCTAAGGCACACAACCAGGAGAACAAATGAGCAATCCCCGCGTTTCTATCGTTATGGGCAGTGATTCCGACCTCGAAATCATGCGCGAGGCAGGCACGGCTCTTGAAGGCTTCGGGATCGAATACGAGATCGATGTCACTTCAGCCCACCGCTCCCCCGAGCGAACCGCAGAATTCGCGCGCCAGGCAGCTACGCGCGGCGTTCGCGTGATCATTGCTGGCGCTGGCGGTGCGGCGCATCTCGCCGGCGTCATCGCGGCGCACACGACGTTGCCCGTCATCGGCGTGCCGATCCCTTCGACTTCCTTGAACGGAATGGATTCCCTGCTCTCTACCGTGCAAATGCCCGCGGGCATTCCAGTCGCGACAGTGGCGATTGGTAAACCAGGCGCAACCAACGCGGGGATCCTGGCGGCGCAAATCATCGGTGTGGCTGATGCTGGAATCGCTAGCAAGCTTGACGCACACAAACAGAAGCTAGCCAAGGGTGTCGAGGAGAAGTCGAAGAAGCTGAAGCAGAGTGGAAGATAGGTTTCGAGAGAAATCATTCTGAACCTGGATTGAGCCCTGGGGCCGTGCGGCTTCAATTCAAAGCCGATTCCGCGAACCTGAGGTCTGCAGAACGACCGCCGTTCAATCCAGCTTCAGCCCGCGTAAATACTCGCGCAAGGGTCCGCCCAGGTCATCCCGTTTCAACGCGAACTCTACGGTGGCTTTTAGGAACCCGAGCTTATCGCCGGTATCGTGGCGCCGGCCCTCGTACACATACGCGTACATCTTCTCCTGCTTCAGTAATCCCCGCAGCCCATCGGTGAGCTGCAACTCACCTCCCGCGCCCGTTCCTGTCTTGGCAAGAACATCGAAGATCGCAGGCGTAAGAATATACCGCCCGATGATGGCCAGGTTTGAGGGTGCTTCCTCGAATTTGGGCTTCTCCACCATGTTCAAGATTTCATACAGCCTTCCTCCATGGTCCCCTGCAGCAGGTTTTACATCCAGCACACCGTAAGCGGAAATGGCAGCGCCCTCCACGATCTGGGTGGCAATCACCGAGCATTGGACCTGTTCGAAAACGCGCATCATCTGCTTGAGAACCGGGATTTCGGCATCGATGACGTCGTCCGCGAGCAGAATGGCGAAGGGCTCGTTGCCCACAAGTTCGCGCGCCGTGAACACGGCATGCCCGAGGCCAAGCGCCTCCTTCTGGCGAACATAGGCCACGTGGATCATGTCGGAGATTTGGCGCACAACTTTCAGCAGATCCGTCTTTTTTTTCTCTTCAAGAATTCTTTCCAGTTCAAAGCTGGTATCGAAGTGGTCCTCGATGGCGGTCTTGCCGCGCCCCGTAATCATGATGATCTGGTCGCAGCCAGCGGCCAGCGCCTCCTCAACGCCGTACTGAATGATTGGCTTATCGACCAGCGGAAGCATCTCCTTGGGCTGCGCCTTGGTCGCAGGAAGAAAGCGCGTGCCCAATCCCGCAGCTGGAAATACCGCTTTGCAAACTTTCATTCGTTAACTCGCTTTCAATGACGCTCGGTTCAGAAGTTCGGAACCGGCCGGGGCGGTGGAAAGATTGAAAACCCTTGGATGCAGCAACACCGGATGCACGCTGCCCCAACAAGCTATCACAGAAGGGTGTTTGGGTGGTGAGTGTCACACCCGAAGCTATTTGATCTGCACGAATTCACCGGCCTCGTTGCCGGTTGCAGTCGGCGCGGGCCGTTGCGGAGCACGCCATGAGTCGAAGATTGAGACCTGGTGTACGCAGGAAACCGTGCAATGCGGTGCACAGGATTTTTCGGTGAGATACTCGCGGCGGATATCTTCGATGCTGTACTTCTCGAGTGGGATCGCAGGAAAGCCGCGTTGCTGGGAACAGTAATGAACCAGGCCGTCTTCGCAGATGTAGAGGTAACGCGCGCCTGCTCGGCACCGCCACTGGTTCGGGCGTCCCAGCGCAATATTATCCTGGAAGGAATTTATTCGCGAAAAGCTGCGCTTCTCTAGACTCTTCATCTCGTGATAAACCCGGCGCTCTTCGTCTCCCAGCGGCTGTAGCTGCCCGTCGCCGTCGTGAATGATTCCGATGGTCGAACTGAACCCCAGTTCCACCGCGCGTCTGCCGATGACGAGCGCGTCTTGCGGATTATGCACTCCACCGCCCACCACGGAATTGATGTTCACGTGGAAAGTCGCGTACTCAGCCAAGATCTCGAGCTTCTTGTCGAGAACTTTGAGGCTCTTCTTCGAGACGTCGTCGGGATTGACGTTGTCGATCGAGATCTGCAGCCATTCGAGGCCGGCGCGATTCAGGCGCTCAATGCGGTCCGGCACTAGTAAGTAGCCGTTCGTGATCATTCCCGCAACCGCGCCGTTCATGCGAATACGGCCGATGATCTGGTCAAGATCGGGGTGCAACAAAGGCTCGCCGCCGCTAATTGTGATGACCGAGGTTCCGAACTCGCCCAGCTTGTCCACGCGATTGAACATGACATCGGTGGGAACTGGCTTCGAGAAGTCATCGAACTCATTGCAGTATTTGCAGGCAAGATTGCAGCGCCGCATGGGGATGATATGGGCGAGCAGCGGGTGCTCGGGAGAGAGGAACCCCCAAGCGATCTTGCTCCACCCGTGGACGCCACGCGAAAGATCGGCCCACAGATGGCGCAGCTTGGAAGGTCGGGACGACATGGCAGATTGTGTTATTTAACCACACGTTACGCCTAAGTGCATCCTGCTCAACAGCGTATGGGGAATCTGCCCTATCGAACGGGGCCAGCGCCTCGCTGGACATCGAACCCGGTTCGCGGCTCATCTCAGCCCTATGCGATCGTTGCGCCCACTTCGAACTCGGGACTTGTTGTTGACCGTCCTATTTGCAGCCTCGTTGTACCTGCTCTGGCTTATACGGCACACCGTGCTGCTTATCTATTTGGCATTGATATTTGCCGTGGTGCTGGTCCCCGCGGTTCGCAAAATCGAACGAATCCGTATTGGAAGTTGGGCACCGGGTCACGGCGCCGCCGTGGCGTTGTTGCTGATCGCGTTCGTCGCCACCATCATCGTTTTGGGCTTTACCTTCGTTCCACCCATTCTGGCCGACACACAGCAGCTGGCTTATGACCTACCTTCGCAGCTGCAGAAGACGTGGGAACGGTTGGGAGATCTCCCCTTCATTGCGAGGTTGTTGCGAGATGGGTTCCCCTCCGCAGGCATCCTGCAGGAAATGTCGGGACACGTTCTCGCCGCGGCAAAAGCGCTTGCCGGCGCGACCACTGATCTGGCATTGATTATGGTGATGGCGGCATATTTCATCGTAGACGGCGCGGCAGCGTTCCATTGGACGATGAAGCTTGTCCCCCGCGACCGGCGCCCCCAACTCGGGGCAGCCCTGCACCAGGCTGCCAGCCGGGCCCAACGGTGGCTCATAGGCCAGCTTCTATTGATGCTCATTCTTGGTTGTACCACGGCGGTTGTCTTTGGATTGTTGAAGATTCGGTACTTCTACGCCCTGGCGCTGTTTGCCGGTATCTCAAACTTCATTCCATTTATCGGACCTATCGCCAGTCTGACGCTGGGCGTGGTGGTGGCCGCCATCGATTCCTGGATGAAAGTCCTGGGCGTCGTCATCTTCTACGCGGTCTACCAGCAGATTGAAAGTGCGTACTTGTCGCCGCGAATCATGAAAGCCCAGGTCGGGCTGCCTGGAATTGCCGTTATCGTCGCGCTCGCGATTGGCAGCGCCCTGGCCGGCTTGGCGGGCGCGATGGCGGCAGTTCCCACAGCGGCGCTGGTGGCCGCGCTGGCGGACCAGTACACAACCAAAGAGGCGGAAAGCTCTGAGATTTCCCGTCAAGCTCCGTGATGTTTGGCGGGACTCAGCGCGGGGCTTCGTCGAGCAGGTCTAGAAAAGCAACTTTCTTTTCTGCCGGCAGAAACGATGCCTCAAACGAATTCCGGGCTAGCTCCCGCAGGTGGTCGTCCGTGAAGCTGAATTCCTCTTGCGCCAGTTCATACTCCTGGTTCAGAGTGATTCCGAACATGGCTGGATCGTCGCTATTCAATGTGATCATCAGTCCCTGGTCGAAATAACGTCGCACCGGATGATCGTGCAGGTTCATGCAGCACCGGGTGCGCAGATTGCTGGTCATGCAGATTTCGATCGGAATCTGACGGGTGGCAAGTTCTTCCATTAGTTCCTTGTCCTGATCCGCCGTAAGACCGTGCCCAATACGTTCGGCGCCCAAGTTTAGGGCGCCCCAGATCGACTCCGGACCCGCCGACTCACCGGCGTGTGCGGTGAGATGCAGGCCATGGTCGGCTGCAAAGGCATACTGCTCGCGAAACCTTTCGGGAGGTGCTTTTTGCTCGTCGCCGCCGATGCCAATTCCAATGACGTGGCGGTCGCGATACTTGGCGGCAAGGCTAAATACACTCTGTGCCGCCTCCGCCCCGAACTGGCGCACCGCATCGAAGATCCATAGCAGTGAGACTCCAAAGTCCCGCTCGCCCCGTTCGCGCCCACGCTCCAGCCCCTCAAAGATGGCGTCGAAGTCCTGATTGCGCCACAGGCACACACCAACCGACACGTACACTTCGGCATGCAGCACGTTTTCCCCCTTCAATTGCTCCATCAACCGGTAAGTGATCAGCTCAAAGTCTTCCGGCGTTTGCAGGTTTTCGGTGAGCGTCTTGAACGCCATAAGGAAGCCGAAGAAGTCTTCGTACTCATACAAGGCTTGCGCTTCCTCCAGTGTGGCCGCGGTCCCGTGTCTTTGCCGAAGTTCTACCAGCGTCGCAGGCGTGATGGTCCCTTCGAGATGCAGGTGCAACTCGGCCTTGGGAAGCGACCGCATCAATGACGAAACCATGCCATTGATTGTAGTTGGAGCAGAGCTGGGCAGTGCTCTCACTTCCAAGGGGTCGACACAAGGGAGAAAGGCTACTGCTTGCCATGGTCAGACTAGTCGACAGGGTCAAGGTAGGGAAAAGAAAGCCGGAGCTGTTTTCCGCTCCGGCTTTTCAGGCCTACAAATTCCCGGTTACGGCTTTTTCTTCGGAGCCGCCTTCTTCTTAGCAGGAGCTTTCGCCGCTGCCGGCTTTTCGCGGCCGCCAATCAACGAGAGTGAATCCGCAGCATTGAACGGGAACTGGCGAATCGATTCCTGCCCTGTCGTGCTGAGGGTCACATCGACGCGGCGGTTGCTGGCCAGAATGATCGTCCTCTCGTTCTTGAGAATTCTGGTTTTTTCGCCGGCCGTTAGCTCGGGGTTCTGGTCGACTGAGCTCTTTACTTGATCGGCGGTCAACTGCTGCTGAGCGCCGAAGGCTTTTGTCTCAATCGAGCCCGCGGGAACTCCCTGTTCGATCAAAAAGCTCTTGGTGCGCTCAACCCGACGTTCCGATAGCGCTTGATTGTACTCGGCAGACCCGCGCGGATCTGCGTGGCCTTCGAGAATCAGGTGTGCCTCTGGCTTGGACTCCAGATATTTTTTGAAGTCGGCGGCCAGGGCGACTAGCGTACGCTGTTGGCTCTTTACCAAACCACCCTTGGGGTTCGCCGGGGTTGGTTGTGCGGTTGGGAAGTAAATGCTGTGCAAGGCAAGCCGCTGCTCGAGAGCTCGGACTTCGGGTGAAACCGGTGGCGGTGGCGGAGGTGGAGGAGTCTGAATCGCCACTTCCGTTGTCGCCGGCGTATTCAGCCCGCGCTGATCACTGCAACTGGCGTTCACGGTAATCTTCCCAGGGCTGGCGCCTGTGGTGTTTAGTGTCGCGTTATTGCCGCTGCCGGAGATCGAACCGGCGCTGGCCGTGTAGTTGCTCACGCTGACCGGCACATTGTCTGGGCTAGAACATGTGCAGCTGACGCTGACGCTGGCTCCCGCCTGCACGCTGGTAGGCGAAGCCGTACAGGACATCGTTGGCGGATTCTTCGGCGGCTCCTTTACGGTGAAGTTATTCGACGCCGAGGCGACGTTGTTCTTCTTCGCTCTGGGATCTGTAACCTTCACCGTAGCCGAGCAACTTCCGCCAGAAGCCCCATTGGTGTCGATGCTGGCGGTCTCGCCTTTGCCGGTGATCTTTCCGCAGGTGCTCGACCAGTCGTAAGTCAGCGAATGCTTCGGGTTGAAGCCAGTTGCCGAGGCGGTTGCAGTAAGCGGCTCACCGACCATTGCCTCCGCGGGTTGCACACTCACTGTCGCTCCCACGGGTTTGCTTTCTGGGTAATGCATATTGAACAGGATGCCGGTCCGGAGCCCCACGCTCTGTGCATTGACCCGCGCGAGATTGGACGGAAAGAGCCCGTCGTAGTGGTGCGCTGAGGGCATCCAATCGGCTTCGATCAGTCGCCATGAAATCAGCCGCGTTATCCTAAAATCGATGCCACCGCCGATAATTCCGCCGATGCCTCCGCTTGCGTTCAGATTGTCTAGTTGCAGGCGGCTGTAGCTGACGAGCGCATGGATGAAGATGTCGGAATCTTGCTGGCGCAGCATCAACCGCGGTCCCGCCGAGAAGGTGGCGAGATAGTCGTTGTTCCCGCCGTTGAGTCCCACGTCACCTTCGAGCGCCCAATGCGGGGTCAAGTTCCAGGCGAAGGCTCCGCCGGCGCCTTTCGGCAAATCCTCAACGTTTCGCGGCACCGGATTGAACGGGTTCTTAAAGGTCGCTACGGTAGCGCCCGGATGCAGCCATTGATATCCAATGAAAAGATCGTACTGGGGCACCTCATCCTGAGCCGCAGCCGGGAGATTCAAAAACAACACCACCGAAACCAGCCCCAATAGGAAGGGACCGGCAGTGAGCTTCAAGAAGCGCAGGAACATCTACAACCTCCATCGTGCCCTCAACACATCGCCCCGCGTAGTGGGGCATTTGGCGACAGCCGACCTCTCTGACTTCCAGCAGTTGTTGAGGAGAGTAAGAACAAGGCATCTTATAAGCCGGATGTGGGGCTAACAAGTAACTTGCGTGGTCGCAGCGAACGCCCGGGGTCTTCTAGTTTGGTTGGAGGATCCAGGTCATTGCACCGGATAAGGCAAACGCGCCCAACGCAATTAGCACACATCCCCAAAGGACTCTGTGCTCCAACTGGCGTGTCAGCGTTTCTACGTCGGAAACCGGGGATGCGAGCCTCACCGCTCCTCCCGAGACCGGCACCGCGACAAACAAGATTTCGACGCCATTGCGGCTCCGTATCTCGGTGCCGGTGGCTCCGCGGAGGGCTGCAACAAACTCCGGTGTGCGTCCTTCGTTTTGTAGAGTAGAGACTCTGACTTCTGAATCTGCAACCACTTGGCCGTTGGTATCAATGACCGTCGCCCGCGCTCCCGCCGCCTGGCCTTCCTGCGAAGCGATCACCTCGATGTTGTGTGCTCGGTCGGCATTGATGCGGTTGGCGACTAACTGTGCCTTTTGAGTTAGGTTTCTAGAGATCTCCTCCTGCAAGGAGAGCTTGACGTAGGCTTTGATCGAGTGGCTGAGGCCGAAGCCGGCAGCGGCAAGCAGGAGCAAGAAACAAATGTAGGCAATGGCGAACCGTCGCCATCGCGCAGACCTCGCCCTTGCTCCTAAGGCGCCCACAATGTTGGGGGACTCAGTGCCCATTCGCCGTTAGGGCGAGCGCGAGCAATGCCTTCTGCTCGACGTCATGTGCCTTTGCGGAACCGGTTGCGGGGCTCGGACTCGCAGAGCGCTTCACCGACAGTACTGGCTTATCACCTGCGATGTGCCGCAGTCTGGGAAGCATGTAATTCAGGGGCCCCATGTTGGCGGGCTCTTCCTGTACCCACACAATGTCCCGTGCGTTCGAATGCCGTTGCAACTCGGCAACGAGTTCAAGCTCGGGGAAAGGATAGAGCTGATCCACGAAGGTGATCGCGATATCGGTAATCTTTTTCTTTTTCCGTTCGGTTCTCAACTCGTGGCCGATCTTGCCGCTGCACAGCAAAATGCGCCGTGCGTCCATCACCTCGCTATCGTGCCGAACTTTTTGAAATGACGCCGACCCCGATAACTCTGCAACCTGCGAGGACGCGTCGGGATGCCGCAACATGCTCTTCGGTGTAAACACTACGAGCGGTTTGCGCCAGCGGCGCAGCGCTTGCCGCCGCAGAAGGTGGAAATACTGTGCCGCGGTGGATGGTTGACAAACCTGGAAGTTGTCCATCGCCGCGAGTTGCAGGAATCGCTCGATGCGCGCGCTCGAGTGCTCCGGACCCTGGCCTTCATATCCGTGGGGCAGGAGCATCACCAAGCCGGAGAGTAAATTCCACTTGGCTTCGCCCGCGACCACAAATTGATCAATGATCGCTTGTGCAACGTTCGCGAAGTCGCCGAACTGCGCCTCCCAGAGCACAAGGGTTTCGGGATAGTCGCGACTGTAGCCGTATTCAAACCCCAACACGCCGGCTTCTGACAAGGTTGAGTTATAGATTCTGCAATGCGCCTGCGATTCGGATACATGTTCGAGCGGAACGTATTCCTGCTCGGTCTCGATGTCGAGGAGAACGGAGTGTCTCTGATTGAATGTGCCCCGGCGGCAATCCTGCCCGCTAAGCCGGACCGGCGTGCCAGCCTTCACCAGACTGGCGAATGCCAACGCTTCCGCCATGCCGTAATCGAGAGCGCGCTGACCATGACCCATTTCAGCCCGCTGCTCCAGCAACTTCTTCACCTTAGGGTGTATGTGAAAGTCCGTCGGATATGACGTCAGGCGCTCGGTCAGTACAACGATCTCCTCCGGGGGGACCGCAGTCTCCACGTCATATTGAGGTTTGTAGCGTCCTCCCAGGTAGTGATCCCAATAGCGCGGCAGATCCCGCATCAGGGGTTTCTTGCGAACGTGGCCGGCGTGCTTCTGCGCGGATTCGAACTCGGCCTTGATGGCCTCGGCACGCGATTGCGCATCGTCTATCCCGGTGTCCTCCGCATAGATCTCCCACAGACGCGGGTGTTCCTGAATGGCCTTGTAGAGCAGCGGTTGCGTAATAGTCGGATCATCGACTTCGCTATGTCCGTGCCGCCTGTATCCAATCAGATCAATGACGACGTCGCCGCGAAACTTGTAACGGTATTCGAGCGCAATTTGGCCGACGCGAATCACGGCATCCACATCTTCGGCATTCACATGGAAAATCGGGATGCTCTGGCGCCTTGCAAGTTGTGCGGCGAATCGGGA
The DNA here is from genome assembly GCA_035606605.1 of Terriglobales bacterium. Taxonomy (GTDB): domain Bacteria; phylum Acidobacteriota; class Terriglobia; order Terriglobales; family Acidobacteriaceae; genus Gp1-AA145. The sequence continues at coordinate 63,039 of DATNEX010000090.1, read as the reverse complement.
AGAATGCAGTTCCTGCGACACGGTCGTAAATCCAATCAAATTGTTGACGATCACGTGGAGCGTGCCGCCGACGCTGTACGCAGGAATGTCTGCGAGGTTCAGCGTCTCGGCAAAGACACCCTGTCCCGCAAAGGCGCCGTCGCCATGGACTAGGAGCGGCAGAAATTTCTCGCTGCCGCCTTCCCCGGTGCGGTCTTGCTTCGCCCTCGTTCGGCCCACCGTAACCGGATCAACTGCCTCCAGGTGGCTGGGGTTCGAGACTAGGTGAATGTGAATTTTCGCGCCATCCCGCGTGACGTACTCTCCCGTCGCGCCCATGTGGTACTTCACATCTCCGCCACCGAGCACGCTGCGGGGATCGACATCCTCGAATCCAGCAAAGACTTCTTCCGGCGTGCGCCTGGCGACGTGCACGATTGCGTTCAGCCGCCCGCGGTGACTCATGCCGAAAACCAGCTCGGTCGCACCATGCTGGCTGGCTCCGTTCAGGATTTCGTCCACCAGCGGCAACAGGGAAGTGACGCCTTCCAGGGAGAATCTCTTTGTGCCCAGGTACCGTTGCTGCAACACCAACTCAAATAGCTCGCCCCGCGTCAGCAGATCTAGCGCTCGTTGCTGGTCGACCGGCGTCGGCAGACCTTCCAACTGTTCCTGAATCCACCGTCGGCACGCGGGATCGGGGATGTGCATGAACTCTGCCCCGATCGTTCCGCAATAAATGCGGCGTGCCTCCTCGGCATACTCGCCATCGATTTGGAGGTCTGGATGCGGGACCGGCTGCAAAAATCCCAATGGGTCAAGATCCGCCTCGAGGTAGCCCCACTGGCGGAACGCGTTAAACACACGTTCGCGTTCCCCATTTCCATTCTCGGCAAGTGCTGTTGAGGTTGAATTTGCGAGCTTGGACTGTCGGCTGGCCATAGATACGTCTATAGGATAAAGGATGCGCCGGGAACTCCGCTCGATTCCGAAGTAACCCCTGGTTTGCCGATTCAACAGAAAAGCCGCACCTCTCGGTGGCGGGCGCCACCCTGGGCACAGTACCTCGTTGTAAATGGCCGGGTTGCCCCGTCGCGCGAGAGGTCTAGTTTTAAAGAAGGCGTCTATTTCGCTGATCGCATCCGGCCTCGACGAGCGCAGGATACGAACTAGTTCAGGAAAACTACCAGGATGCGCCCATCCGAGTGATAACTGCCGCCGCTTGCATTTTTCGCATCCTGCACCGGATTAGGCGGTAGATAGTAAGTCATGCTCTTGGTCTTTCCTGTTTTCTCAAGACCTTGGCCTAGCCCATCGCGCTCGTCATCGACATTGGGGTCGATCTTGTGGGTGAGCTTGCCGGTGCGGACATCTTTTTCAAAGCCCGTGTCGTGCGTCGCTGCGCCAACCCAGACCGTCTCCTCGTTCCACGTGAACGGAGCCTTCCACATGCGGAAGTGATGCCGCGTAGCGACCACTGAGAACGCCTGCGCGCGCTCATAGCCGAAGTCCTGCATGCGGTCGAACAAGTAGAGATGACTCATCGGCATTTCGAGGTAGTCTTTCTTCTGATAGGTGTTGAGGACAGCCTTCAGGCCGGCTTCCTTGGTATCCAGATCGGCTACATGCCACTCGGCGGCCATGAGTGCTGCCTGAACCTTCTCCTGACTGCCGACGAATACAAAGTTCACCATATCGCCCAGGTTGCCGAGGTGATCGTGAATGCGTCGCGGCAGCCCATCGATATTTTTGCGCAGGTCGGCATCGAGGATCACCGATGGGAGCTTGAGTCCGCCGCTCGCTCCCACGCCCGCATCGGAAACAGCCGGGTTTCCGCTGACCGCACTGTTCGACTCACCTTGCCCTGTCGATTCCTTTCCTCCGAACTGGCTCTTCATGAACACCTGAGCGGCGGAGGAGAGTTTGTCCCGCATCCCGGTTTGAGATTGGGTAGCTGCGGCCTGCCCATGCTCCACCGTTACCTTTGCGATGTAGACACAGGTTGAAGGCGAGTCTTGATTGATTCCGAGAAATAACCGCCCCTGGACACCTACACTCAACTGTCCGTTCTTGCCGATCAAGATGGCATCGCCGTGGTCGGTAGATCGGGCAATCAGTGCTCCCTTGCTCCCCAACGGCAACGGCGCTTTTTCTCCAGCCTGCGTGCCTTGAGTTCCATCGGGACTGCAGGAGGCATCCGACCCCGGCTTGGCCTCGGCGGCGATCAACACCGAGTCCCCAGGGGCGACATCGATCCCGGTATCGAGCCAAGTCTGGGAGCCCGAGACTATGAGCGGGGTTTCGGTGTTGTCGGCTGCCCGGACAACCGGCAGGCTTAGGGAGAAGAAGACGAGAGCAGAGGCAAGAAGAAGGCGAGTGTGCATGAGACCCTCCCGCGCGCCGAAACAAAACGGCTTGCACTCGGGACGATCACATTATCGCAAAAACAGAACGCCCCGGGGCGCCATGCCCAGGGGCGAAAAACCTCGTCGACAAGCGACTCGCTACGGCCACCGCTTGGCGGTGTCTTCCCATCCGGCTGCGCGCGCGGTCGGCGCCTGGTTGACGGCAGGCTGGGGAATCCGAATTGGCTGCTGCGGGATGGGAGCGGCAGCGGTTAGCGTCGGCTTCGCGATCGTGGTGTCGGTGATGGTCTCCTTTTCGTCGGAAAGCAGCGGAGCAGCTACTCGCAATGCCTCGACTTCTTTTTCCAGACGGGCCAGTTCCAGTTCTTTCTGTCTTAAAACCTCATAAACATTCTTCATACTCGGCACCTTGTTAAGAACAAGATAAGAAAAAGCGTTGATCGAACTTTATGCAGCTACTCAGAATTTGTCAAGGAAAGAACCTCGTAGGAAGCGGAAAATGGCGGTCCTGTCGAACCTCTCGCAAAACGCAGTGATCGGCCTCTTTTAGCGATTGGCCGATAGTACGCAACGCCATCGGCCGGTAGTACACCAGGCGTGCACTGCGGAACGAACGAGCCGGCCGCAAGTTCCGGGAAAGGTAGATTAGTTAAGTCCAGTCTAGTTGTCAGAGTAGCGCGGGAAGCCCTGTAAGATCGCAAGCCAATGTTGTACTCTCGTGCCATGAGGTTGCTTCCGCTCTTCGGCCTTTCCCTGTTGCTATTCACGTTTCCGTACCGGGCAGCGGCTCAAACTCCGGCCCCTCCGCCCACCGCAGACACCCCGGACTACTCTGGCATGTACTCCTTCGTTAAGGAAGGCGAGTTCATGCAGATCACGCTCGAGGAGAAGGGCAAGGTGACCGGGTTCATATCCCGATACGGCGATTCCGAAAACAACAAGGGTACTTTTCTCGACCAGTTCATAAAGTCTGGATCCTCCGATGGGAAACAGCTCCGCTTCATCACGGAAAGCATCCACGGAGTGATCTACTCCTTCCAAGGCACATTCGAGCGCGGTCCCGGGAAGGCGCCTCAGGATGAGGGCTACTACATTTTGCACGGTACGCTTACCCGTGAGGTCACCTCGCCGGGCAGCCAGAACACGGTGCAGAAGAGGGAAGTAGAATTCCGTTCATTTCCGCGCGATGCCGACACACCGCAGTAATCTTCTTGAACTAGTGTCGCAGCCACAAGATGATCGCCGCGGTTAGCACGGTGACGATAAGGCTGGCAATCGTGTATCCGTGATTGCTGAGCCAACTTTCTTCCGGCTGGGCCTTAAAAAAGAGGTTGTCGGCACCTGCCGTGGCCTCCGGCTTCCGTTCGCATTCCACACACAGAGACCTCCCCGGAGAAACCGGGAAGCCACAAGCCTTGCAAGTTCCCACCATGCTAGCTGACTTAGTAGCAGGTTCCCGAGTCTCAGCTACTCGGCTCCGTGGTTCAATAGGTTCAGGAGCAAACCAACGTGACGGCAGCTCCAGCTCGTTGTCTCTGAACTCTAGCTTTTCCGCTCGCTCGGCAGCATCCCGATGCTGACGTGCGACCGCGACGAGTTCGGCGATCCCCGATATAGCCGTCTCGCTCTCCTTGTTGAACTCGCTGCTCGAGGTCAGGCGGATAAATCCGAAGGCTTTGGTGTCCTCGATGACGGGTACGACCACGCTAAACGTACTCCCGTTGTTCATTCCGCGACGGACGATGCCCTGTCTGGGCACGCCCTCGGAAAACTGCCGGTCGCCGCTTGCAACCGTAGTCCCAGGCTCGTGCTCGGAGGCTCCTGAAACCGCCGCATAACGGAATTCGCCCTCGTCTTCGATTGCGATCTCTCCCGATCGAGCGCCCGAGACCCAGCAAGCGCGGTCCGCCAGCAACTGCAGGGTCGCCTGAAACTCCATTTCTGCCGCTTGAAGCAGGGAATTGCCTGCCTCAGCGGGCAGGATCAGGAGGGCTGCATGGTCAGAGGGCATGACTATTCGAAGTGTCTCGTCCGCGATTTTGCGGTGTCAAGCAAGAAGCGCCCGGTCCATGCCCAAAGGTCACCTAGGGAAGTCGTGGCCCCATTTCGGCGAAGTCCAGTCTGATGTTATCCAACCCACCTCAACCACCCCCATCCGAGAGCCAACGTCCCCACCGTGATCGGCAGCCCGGCGCGAAAGTATTGCCGGAAGCCGATGTGCATAACCGGCTTGGCGGTCTCTACGACGATGATGTTGGCGACGCTACCGGTGATCGTCAGATTGCCGGCCAAGGTCGAAGCCATTGCCAATAGGAGCCACACGTTGTGGGGGTTAGGAAATGCCGGTACGAGAGACTTCAAAAGCATCACGGCGGGGACATTGCTGACGAGATTGCTGAGCGCGGCGGTGGCGATCGAGAAAGCTGCTGGTTTATGCAGGTTCACGAAGCGGCTTGCCAGAAGAAACCTGTCGACGATTCCGGCGTTTTCTGCGCCTCGCACGATGAGAAACAGTCCCACGAAAAATACCAGCAACCCCCAATCCACCTCCCCGTAGAGCTTGTGCGGGTCGGTGCTGCGGCTAATCAGAAGCGCCGCTGCGCCCAAGGCGGCTGCCAAAGCCGGAGAGGCGCCAGCCAGGAACCCTAGAATTACCGCCGTGGTGACGACGGCAGGTTTCCAAAGGCCAGTCAGTCGTACTTCCGGCAGTTCGACTTGGGGTGGTGGAATGAGCGACGCTTGAAGATCGCGCCGAAATAACCAATAAAGGATTGCCCAGTCGAGAAATAGTCCTCCGAGTGCCACCGGGCCAAGCCGCGCAAGAAACTCGCGATAGGAAATTCCTGAGTACGAACCGATCAGCATGTTCTGCGGATTTCCTGTAATCGTTGCCACGCTGCCGATATTCGAAGCTGTCGCCACTGCCAAAAGAAGTGGGAGGGCGGGAAGCCGCATTCTTTCCGTTAGCTTCAACACGAACGGAACCATCACCAGGCAAACGATGTCGTTCACCAGAAACGCCGACAGCAGGCCTGAGGTGAAAATCACGGCGGGAAGAAACCAACGGGCTGGGACGTGCTTCAAGACCAGTTCGGCTGTCCACTCGAAGAATCCCGCCAGGTGCAGACCGCCAACGATCACCATCATCGAGAACAGGAGCACGATGGTCGGGAAGTCGATAACCCGCAGTGCCCCTTGCGTGGGCACGATTCGGAATGCCACCATGGCTACTGCGCCCACGATCGCCGCCGCCGGGCGGTCGATTTTGAGGCCCGGAAACTTGCCCAGCGCGAACACAAGATAGCTCGCGCCAAAAATGACGTAGGCGGCAAGAATGCTGATGTCAGAAAGCAGCTTCGGGGAGATCTCCACGATAGGTCGGAAACGCAGTTCATCGTACCAAAACCGCGCAGTGCTCTTCCTGGTTTGTGTTCCGAGACAATATTTCTTCAATTTGCTAATCGCGAAGAAGACTGGGGGGATGGGTTCCTAACCACACCGCCGGCACGGGGGTTCCTGTTTTCCGGAGACAGGACGCCGCTTAATCGGCTGGGCATTTGGGAACGTCTCGTATAATGACTTTCCAGCATGGACGTTTCTGAGTCGCGCAGCGATGCCGCGCAAAACCAAATCGCATCTCCGGCCCTCGCGTCGGCCGGCATTCCGCTGCCTATTTTTTCTCTCTCCCTGATTCTGTTCCTTTGGGTTGCAATCTACTTCGCCAGCATCTTCAGCCCGGCGCTCCTCGATGACGTCGACACCATCCATGCCGAGGCTGCCCGAGAGATGGTCCTTCGTCATGATTGGGTCACGCTCTACACTGACGGCATCCGTTATCTCGAAAAAGCTCCTTTGATGTATTGGGGGGTGGCGGCCAGCTACAAGATTTTCGGCATAAGTGAATGGAGCACCCGACTGCCGCTTATGCTAGGCGTGCTCGGGCTTCTACTGGCCACCTACTATCTGGGCACCATGGCATTCGGCGAGAAAGGTGGATTGTATTCTTCGGTCGTCCTGGCAACGTCTCTCGGCCCATACATCTTCACGCGATTCCAAATTCCGGACGCCATGGTGGGCCTATGGATGGTGCTGAGCGCTATTTTCTTCTTGAAGTCGCTTGAGATGGAGAGGCCTTCGTATTGGGTGTGTTGGGGATTTGCCGCAACCTGTGCGCTGAACGTTTTGACGAAGAGCCTCATCGGGCTGGTATTTCCCTTCGGGGCAATTCTTCTCTATCTGTTGATCACCAGAAATCTGCGCCACATTCTGAAGTTGAGGTTGGTTTCGAGCACGCTTGTGTTCCTGGCGATTGCGGCGCCTTGGCACATCTTGGCGGCCCTCGCGAATCCAACGCGAATGGCAGGCGACGGCACAAGGTTAGGTTTTCTCTGGTTCTACTTTGTCAACGAGCAGTTCCTCCGCTATCTCGGCAAGCGTGTCCCCGCGGGCTACGACACGGTTCCCTTGCTGATATTTTGGGCGCTGACGATTCTCTGGCTCGCCCCGTGGATGGTCTTCCTGCCGCCTGCCTTGAGGCAAGTACCCTGGAAGTCTCGCCAATGGCGTGAGCAGCTAAACCCGACCCAGAGGGCGAATTTGTTTTTTGCGATTTGGGCCATCGTAATCGTGTTCTTTTTCACCTTTTCCACACGACAGGAGTACTACACGATTCCGGCCGTTCCCGCTCTCGCCCTGCTCCTCGGTGGATGGTTGGCGAAGGAATCTTCAGCCCCTGAAGCTGAGGGACGCAGCGCAAGGATCGGGTCGTGGGTCTTGTTTGCGATCGTGGTAGTCGGTTCTGCTATCGGCGTGGCGATGCTGCTTTCGTCGAAGCCCGCCGCTCCCAACGCCGATCTCGCCGACCTCCTCGACAAGAATCCTCAGGATTATGATTTCTCCCTTGGCCACTTCCTCGACCTCACCCCCGAAGCTCTCGGCCGCTTTCGGCCGCAGTTGATCGGCGCAATTCTCTCGCTTTTCATTGGTGCAGGCCTGAACCTTTGGTTGCGCTTTAAGCGCAAACCGGTTCATGCCAACGTAATGCTCGCAGGAATGATGGTTGCCCTCTTGGCGTGTGTTCATGCGGCATTTGTGACCTTCTCGCCGATCCTTTCGTCCAAACAGCTCGCCGTCGCCATCTCCAAGCGCTATTCGCCGGGAGATGTGGTCGTCATCGACGGCCAGTATCATGAGGCCTCGACCCTGAATTTTTATCTCGAGACCCGCGTGCGGGTTCTGCACGAACCGAGCGGAAATCTTTGGTACGGATCGAAATTCCCCGACGCGCCGCGGGTATTCGAAACACCGGAGTCATTTTCCCAACTATGGGCCAGTCCCTCGACCGTCTTCGTCTGGACCGACGAAGACCATCCCAAGCAACTTCAGGGATTGCCGCACTACCTGCTGGCGCGCAAAGGCGGCAAATCCATTTTTACGAATCGGGACCTGCGCTAGGCAGGACTACCAGCGCCGTTTTGTAAAACCCCAAGGCGTAATGGTTTAATTTTGGCGTAGACATATCGATGGCGCTAGACACCAAGAATCCGGCAGTCGAAAAGCTCGCGACGGAAGTCGCTCGAATGACGCGGGGGCGGGCATGACCTATGAAGTCCGAATCTTGACCGGCTTACTGGTCCTATGCACCGGTAAAGACTTCCCCCTGATGGATGCAGCGTGCGTGTAGATGGGCAAGCAGTCGCATGGCTCGTTGCCATTTCGTTCCAGCTTGGAGTTCTCAAGGTCAGCCTCGGGATTGCTCTTCTTGGGCTTCTGACTTCCACCGTCTTCCTCGCCCTCGTCCTCTCCGCCACCGTGCGGTTCAAGCGAAAATCCCGAGCTTACGTTCGGTTGGCAGCCAGCACCGATCAGCAGTCGCTTCCTCCGGTCTCGATCTTCAAGCCCGTTCACGGGATGGAAGCCAGGCTCGAAGACAACCTGCGCAGTTTCTTTGAGCAGGATTATCCGGAGTTTGCAATCTTTATCGGAGCGCGGACCCCGGAAGACCCTGCAATGACAATTGCGCGCAAGCTGCAGGCTGAGTACCCGCATGTGAAGAGTCACCTGATCTTCTCTGGCCCTCCGGAGTGGCCGAATGCCAAGGTATTCACCCTTGACAAGATGATGGCGCAGTCGCGAACGGAATATATCGTCACCAGCGACAGCGATGTTCGCGTAGGCCGTGATTTCTTGCGCAATGTTATTCCGCCGCTTCTAGACCGTAAGCTCGGACTCGTAACCTGCCTCTATGTGGGCGATCCCGCAGCCGATTTCTGGTCTCGGCTCGAAGCTCTTGGAATGTCGGTGGAAATGCCCTCAGGGGTGGTTGTGGCCGACATGCTGGAGGGAATTCGTTTTGCACTCGGTCCAGCAGTGGCGTTTCGCCGCGATTCACTGCAGGCAATCGGTGGAATCGCCGCAACCGCCGATTACTACTCCGATGATTACGTGCTCGGAGAGAAGATTTGGCGCGCAGGATACAAAGTGATCTTCTCCCACTACTTCGTTCATCACGTGCTCACGCCGCGTCCATTCACGAGAACACTCGGCGATCAGTTGCGCTGGATGAAAAGCACGCGCCATTCGCGCCCTTGGGGACACATCGGCACCGGGCTCACCTTTGCCATGCCATTTGCGTTCCTCGGGCTTGTTGCCGGGTATGCGCTGGGGAGGCCGGAACTCGCCTGGGGACTCTTTGCAGTCGGTTATCTCAATCGCGTGATTCAGTCGCTCGGGGTGGGTTGGGGTCTGCTGAAAGATCGCCAGGCGATCAGTTTGTGTTGGCTCTATCCACTGCGCGATCTGCAGGGATTTGCCGTGTGGGTGGCCAGTTATCTGAGCCATGACTTCCACTGGAGGGGCGAGCGCTATACGTTCACTGACGAAGGTAGGATCATCCCGCGCGACCGCAAGTCACAGCACGAGGTTCCAGCCTAAGATCATCCAACGCTTACCATGAATTCAACCGGGACTTGAGTCGGGCCGATCCATCGAAGGCGGAGGGCTCTAGGTCTTAAGATCGTGGGTACCGTGCGAGACGCCGCCTGGCTCTGGAATCAGCCTTCCGTGCTTTAACACGAATCGCTCGCCCCGCCACAAAATGGAATTCCCGAACCAGCCAGCTGCCCACACCGCGACCGCAAGCAGGTCTCGAATCGGCAGCAGCAACATCGGCGCAGCACGCTTCTCAGCCAACACGAAGCGCGACGTCCATACCGCGAGCACAAATCTCGCCACTAGCGCGGTGAAACCGAGCTCCCACGCCCACGGTTCCCTACCGTTGCAAGCCACCATGGCGAGTGCCCAGGGCAAGGTGAAGGTCAGCAACAACCCCAAGTACCCGCCCGGCCGTGACGCCCGGATCGTGCGTGCCCATCGCATCTGGTGGGCCCAGAATAGGGCGAAGTCATAGGCCGGCAGATTGGTTTCAACCACCGCCCGCGACAAATGAATTTTCCGACCAAGCCGGGCAATCCGATTTCCGAGTTCATAGTCATCGGCAAGATAATCGACGATCTCCCCTAGCCCGCCGATCGCGCTCAAGTCAGTTTTGCGCAAGGCAAGTGTCGAACCGAGTCCGAACTGGACGCCTCCCTCGATTAGGTCCGCCGCAAGAACTCCGGGCATGAAATCTGTGCTGATGCCGAGCGCTTCCAGCCGCGAACCGAGTGAGTCTCCCGAAATGGCTCGATAGAGACAGGTAACCAAACCTACGTTGGGTTGCTCGAGCTCCGCGATCACAGTGCGCAAGTAATCCGATTCAACCCGAATATCGCTGTCATTGACCAGCAAGTACTCGGCGGTTGCGACTTGCGTCAATTGCATCAAGCTGCTGACCTTCCCGTTCGCACCCAGCCTTTTCACGCATGACACGAGCCGAATTTTTTTGTCGGGAAATTCACGGATCAATTTCTCCACCACATCTGCGGCGAGATCATCGGTCGAAGTGATTCCGCAGAGCATTTCATATTCGGGGTAGTCTTGCAGGCAGTGCGACCGCAGAGCTTCATACATGTTCGGGTCCGCACCTTTGAGCGGCTTGAGAATGGAAACCATGGGCAGCTTTGTGTCGAGCGGCGTGGGCTTCGATCTCCGCCGCGCGAACCTGAAAGCCGCAAACGTCGTGATCAGGCAATAGAAGGTACTCGCAGCTGTGACAGCTGCTGGGACCCAGCGCAATAGCTGAAGGAGAGGGGTCAGCACGCGTGCAGCAATTGTCCCTGCTAAGCGCCGAAGAGCGCAACCTGTCATTCAAGGTCAGAACGCACCAAGCTCGCAGCGTTTATGATGTTGGACTTCAGGAGACTCGATCATGCCAAATAAAGTTCGTTGGGGAGTGCTCAGCACATCGCAGTTCGCGCTTAGGCTCGCCGTCCCCGCCATGCAAAAAAGTGAGTGGTGCGACATCCGCGCCATTGCCTCGCGCGAGCAAGCCAAGGCCGAAAAAGCCGCACTGGCTTTGGGCATACCCAAGACCTACGCCTCGTATGAGGAGCTGCTGCGCGATCCGGACATAGAGGCCATCTACAACCCCCTCCCCAATCACATGCATGTGCCCTGGTCGATCAAGGCGGCAGAAGCGGGCAAGCATGTCCTTTGCGAGAAGCCCCTCGGGGTAAGCGTCAGAGAAGCGAACGAGCTGCAGCGCGTGCAAGAACGGACGGGCGTCAAAATTGGCGAAGCCTTCATGGTCCGGACGAACCCGCAATGGCTGCGCGCCCGCGAACTGGTGCGATCGGGGCGGATAGGGCAACTCCGCTCGATCGTAGGTCACTTCAGCTACTTCAACCGCGACGCCAACAACATCCGCAATAAATACCAAATCGGTGGGGGCGGCCTGATGGATATCGGCTGCTACCCGATCACCACCTCCCGCTTTATCTACGATGAGGAGCCGAAACGCGTGGTCTCACTCCTGGAGCGTGACCCTGACATGGAAGTCGATCGTTTAGCTTCCGTCATTCTCGACTTCCCCTCCGGGCAAGCCATCTTCACTTGCGGCACGCAGCTCGTTCCCTATCAGCGGATGAATCTTCTCGGCACCAAAGGTCGCATCGAGATCGAGATTCCCTTCAATGCTCCCAATGAGCGGCCCTGCCGCATTTTCGTCGATGACGGTGGCGACCTAACGGGGAAAACCATCAGCACGGAAACGTTCCCGGTCTGCGATCAATACACCATCCAGGGGGATCTGTTCTCGCGGGCCATTCGCGAAGACCTCGAAGTACCGGTTCCGGTGACAGATGCGATCAAGAACATGGCGGTCATTGAGGCAGCGTTTCGGTCGGCGCAGTCTGGGAACTGGGAGAAGCCGTAGGCGAAATGGGCGTTTAGAGTCTCGATCCGTCACTTGAAAGCCCCTGTTCGGCAGTCGCGATCGGGGTGACGTGCTCTTCGGACTTGACTACCCCGCCACCCTATCCGTATCATCTATCTCACCAGTCTGCTCTTCGGAGCTGACCTTGGATTTCATGCAGAGTGGCTGAGGGACGAGCCCTGAGACGCCACGGCAACCGGACTCAGATCATACATCTGAGCCGTCAGGTGCCAACTCTCGACCCGGAAGACGGGGAAACATGAGATTCGGGGTGCGCGAATTTCTGAGCACTTCCTGAGCCTCTTTTCCTATCCGGGGAAAGAGGATTTGGTTTTTTAGGGCGGCTTCTGCTTGCGATCTTTGCGGTATGGGTTGTAACCGCAAAGGGGCGAAATCGCAAAGAAGTCCTCTCGAGTTCACTCGGATCAGGAAGGCCAAATGCGATACGAACTACGCTGTCGGGAGTGCAACAAGAGCTGGGGCAATGTCCCTAAGTCAATCTGCGAAGACTGCTTTTCCCCGCTAGAAGTTTTCTACGATTACGATTCCCTCCGCGCTGAATTCACGCGCGAGAAGATCGCTCAGGGCCCTCCGAACATCTGGCGCTACTCGGCACTCCTCCCACTTCCGGATCACTACCAGCCGACGCTGCCCGTGGGCTTCACGCCCATGATCAAGACCGACAATCTCGCGAGAAAGATAGGTGCGAAGAGGCTCTTTATCAAGAACGACGCCGTCTGCTTGCCCACGCTGAGCTTCAAGGACCGAGTCGTCGCAGTGGCCCTGGCCAATGCAAAGTCTTTTGGATTCGATACCGTTTCCTGTTCCTCCACCGGCAATCTTGCGAATGCGACTGCCGCCCAGGCCGCCCGCAACGGATTCAAGTGTTGGATCTTCATCCCTGCCGACCTCGAGCCCGCCAAGATTCTTGGCACGCAAGTTTTCGGGGCAAAACTGGTTCGTATCTCTGGCAGCTACGACCAGGTCAACCGCCTCTGCTCGCAAATCGCCGACGAGCGCCACTGGGGATTTGTGAACGTCAACCTGCGGCCGTACTATGCGGAAGGCTCGAAGACCTTTGGCTACGAGGTTGCGGAGCAACTCGGCTGGCGCTTGCCCGACAATGTGGTCTGCCCCATGGCTGGCGGATCGCTGATTACGAAGATCAAGAAGGCGTTTCAGGAACTGATCGACCTTGGTCTGGTTGAACCCAAGCACGTAAAGTTTTTTGGCGCGCAGGCTACCGGGTGCTCGCCAATTTCGACCGCTGTGAAGCTCGGCAACACCGACATCGAACCGCAGAAGCCGAATACCATTGCCCGCTCGCTGGCGATCGGCAATCCCGCGGACGGCCACTATGCGATTCGAACCATTACCGGCAGCGGTGGTTGGTCGGAGGATATTTCCGATCCCGACATCGTCGATTCGATCCAGTTGCTGGCAGAGACCGAAGGCATCTTCACCGAAACCGCAGGCGGCGTAACCCTGGGCTGCGCGGGCAAGCTCTACAAGAGCGACCGCATACTGCCGGACGAAACCACCGTGCTTTGCATTACCGGTAACGGTCTGAAGACCACCGACGTTTTGGCGGAAGAGTACGAACAAGAGCAGCCCATCGCACCCAAGCTGACGGAGTTTGAAAAACTGCTGGGACAGTACGAGCTGCCGGTAGCGGTGGGAGCGTAGCCGATCGGGTCAGGTTCGAGATCGCTGACCCGATCCCCACGATTTTAAGATGAACATCATCGTCCAAATTCCATCCGCACTTCGCCGGCACACCGGCGGCGCGGCCAAGGTCAGCTGTTCCGCCGCTAATCTGAACGACTTATTCTCTGCGCTTGATGCGAAGTTCCCCGATCTCAAGCCGCACCTTCGGGACGAGAATGGCCAGATTCGCCGCTTCCTGAATGTCTATGTGAACGAAGAAGACATTCGTTTTCTGGGCGGGGCAAACTACGCGTTCCAAGAAGGGGACGAGGTGCTGCTGGTTCCCTCGATTGCCGGTGGGTTCGATCCCTCCTAGGCATAGTCTTTCTTCTCCACGCTGCTGGCCGCCGACTTGCCTCACCTCGGACACTGACTTGCGAGTTGGTTTCCGTCGGTGGTATAACTAACTGGTTAGTTAAATAATGACCATGGTTTCCAAATCTCGCCTTGGCACCCGCGCCCAGCCGGAGCAGAGTCGCGCCGCGATCCTAAAAGCGGCGGTCGCCGAATTTGCTCGCGAGGGAGTGGCCGGGGCGCGTACCGACTCGATTGCCCGTTCCGCCGGTCTAAATAAGGCGTTGCTCTATTACTACTTCAAAGACAAAGAGGGGCTGTATCAGGCTGTCCTGGACGAGGTTTTTAGCGGCGTGCGAATTGCTATTCAAAATGCCCTGGACCAGGACCTACCGCCGCGCGAACGCCTGAAAGCCTACGTGGAGGCGCATTTCAATTACATCGCTTCGAAGCCCCTGTTCCCGCGGGTTGTGCAAGCCGAATTTCTTCGTTCCTACCGCAGTCCTGCCGGACTAGAGCGGCTTGCCAAGCGGTATTTTCTTCCCATTTTCGCGCAGCTTTCGGCGCTCCTCGAAGAGGGCATACGCCGGCGAGAATTCCGCCCGGTGAATGTCATGCACTTCACCCCGTTGATGGTCTCGGTCATCGTTTCTTATTTCATTACCGCGGCGCCGGTTATAACCATCGTGACCGGCGCAGACCCTTTCGCCCCGGAGCTGCTCAGTGAGCGTCGCGCGGCAGTGCTGGATTTCATAACGGCAGCCCTTTTTGCCCCCAAGACTTCGCCGGGAGAGCGACTGCCGGCGCGCCATGAGCCCGCTCCACATGCCACCACGCCAACTCAAAAAGGAGAGCGCAAGTGAACGCCCGCAACAAGTTCTTCATCATCCTGGGGGTCATATTTGCCATCTCGCTCGGCTACTACCTGTTCTCTACGCCCCGCGGCTCGGATCTGGAATTGATCGGGACGGTAGACGCCAATCAAGTCATCGTGAGTCCGCAGACCGCAGGCAGGATTTCGAAACTCCTGGTGGACGAGGGTTCGCAGCTGAAGCAAGGCGACTTGATCGCAACGCTTGATCCTTCTGAGCTCGAGGCACAGGCCCGCGCGGCCGCAGCTACCATCGACGCGCTGCGGTCGCAAGTGGCGGCAACCGAGGCAACTCGTGAGGCTACCCAGGGATCGACCACCAGTAGCGTAGCCAACGCGCAGGCGCGGCTTGAATCCACGCGGGCCCAGTTGGTCCAGGCGGAAGCGACTTTGCAGCGAGTCGAAAGCGACAGCCGCCGCGCGATTGAACTCGCCAAGCAAGGAGTTGCTTCGCAACAGGAAAGCGATCAGGCAGCCGCCAATCTGAAGGCCCAACAGGCCGTGGTCGCGTCGCTGCAGAAACAGGTCGACGCTGCCCAAGCTGACTTGAACACCGCGGTGGCAAACACGCATCAGGCGCATGCGGCCCAGAGTACGGTGGCGTCCACCCGCGCACAGCTACTGAATGCGGAAGCCCAATTGAAGGAAGCTGAAGTCCGGCTCGGCTACACCAAGATCTACTCTCCGGTGACCGGTACGGTTTCCGTTCGCGCTGCCCGGGAAGGCGAATTCCTCACTCCGGGCCAGGCCATCGTCACCGTCGTTGATTTCACCGACACATGGGTGCGCGCCCCCATTCCCGAAACCAATGCTGATCACATCGGCATAGGCGACACGCTGCGTGTCCGACTGCCCGGAGGGACCGTGACCTCCGGAAAAGTTTTCTTCAAGTCTGCCGAAGCCGATTTTGCCACGCAGCGCGATGTCAGTCGGCGCAAACGCGACATCAAGACGATCGTTCTGAAAGTACGCTTGGATAATCCTAAGGGTGCCTTCGTTCCCGGCATGACGGCAGACGTGCTGATTTCCCAAGCCCAATTGCGAGGGGAGTCTTCGACCGCGAATGCCTCTACGGAAGGAGCGCGTCGGTGAGTGCGATTCCCGAGCTCCATTCGGCTATGCGGCTGCCCCACCCTGGGGGTGAAGGAAGCACGGATCGGCCCATGCCTGTCGCGGTCTTTCAAAGCGGGAGGAACTTCAGAAACAGTGCGGGGGCAAGATGAGCGGCATCCCCGAACTTCGTCCCCACGTGCCTTCAGCGAACACCCCGAAGGCAATCGAGGTCGAGCACATCGTCAAGCGGTATGGCGACTTCACGGCGGTGAACGATGTCACCTTCGACGTCAAAGAGGGCGAAATTTTCGGCCTTTTGGGTCCGAACGGTGCGGGAAAGTCCACGCTGATCCGCATGATGACCACGCTCATTCCGATAACTCGTGGGACGGCTCGCATTGCCGGCCATGACGTCCAAAAGGACCCGGATAATGCCCGCCGAGCTATCGGTGTGATTCCTCAAGCGCTCACCAGTGACATCGATCTCACGGTGGAAGAGAACCTCACGATTTACGCCAAGCTCTATGACGTCCCCGCCAAGCAACGCAAACAATCCATCGATGAACTGCTCGAAATGGTGGATCTCACCAAGTGGCGCGGGGCACAGACCAAGACGCTTTCCGGCGGCATGCGACGGCGCCTGGAAATTGCACGCGGCCTAGTACACAACCCAAGGATCTTCTTCCTTGACGAGCCGACCACGGGCCTTGATCCGGTCTCTCGCGTCGCGGTCTGGGAGATGCTCACCAACATCAAGAGCAAGCGTCAGCTCACGATCTTGATCACCACCCATTACATGGATGAAGCCGATCGCCTTTGCGATCGCATCGCCATCGTCGATCACGGCAAGCTCGTCGCCCTGGACACACCCGCGGCGCTCAAGTCGAGCGTGCCGGGATCGAACGTGATTGAAGCACAATTCGAGCATCCTCCCGCCGATTGGGAACAGAAGCTGCACTCGCTCGGTGAGGTCACTTCTGTTCAGCACGAAGGCGCTGGAATGTATCGCGTCCTGACGGGCAACGGTTCGCGCACGACAACTGAACTTGTCGAACTGGCAGTACAGGAAAACGTCCCGGTCAAGACCTTGACCGTGCAGAACACCACTCTGGACGACGTGTTTGTCCACTACACCGGGCGACAACTCCGTGATGAACTTCAGAAGGCATATCAGTTCGTGATGCCAGATAGACCAGGAGCACGGCCATGAATCGAATGATGGCGATCATCGAACGCGAACTGCGGAAGTTTTTCCGCTCGCCGGCGCTGATGCTGGTTTCCATGATCTTCCCGCTGATCCAGCTCATCGTGCTGGGCAATGCTTTCGGAGGGAAGATCCGCGACGCCAAGCTCGGCCTGGTGGATGAAGACGGCGGCACGCAGGCTTTGAAGGTCCGCCAGGCATTCGACTCGGTGCGCAGCAACCTTCGAACCTTCGAGCCGGTCTATTACCAGGACGAGAAGCAGGCAGTCGAGGACGTCCGCAACGGCAAAATTCAGGGGACGGTGATCATTCCTCCACAGTTCTCCCGCCGTGTGTACGCGAAAGACAGGCCGCAGATCGCGCTCGTCGTCGATAACAGCGACAACTTCATGACATCCACGCTGGAAGCTGAGATGGCGGACATCACCAAGGCACTGAACAGTCCAACGGTTACACCGCACATGCTGCAAGAGACGGTGCTCCAGATCGTCGAGCTTTACCCCTACATCGAGTACATGAAGTACTTGTTGCCGGGTTCGATTGCCCTGGCGATGTTCGTCTCCGTGATGATCGGCGGCGGCATGCTGTACATTGACGACAAAGCTCGCGGGGTGCACGAAGGCTATCTGGTCACTCCCATCACCAAGGCCGAGCTTGTGTTCGGACTGAACGCAGCTGGCGCCATCAAAGCGGTCATGACAGGTATCGTGATCACGCTGATCGGCTCCTTGCTGGCCGGCGTAGGCAGCATATTCACCCCGGGCACAATCGTTGGCCTCACGTTGATGATTCTGCTCACCTCGCTGGCGTTCAACGCCATGATGTTTCTGCTCATGGTTCGCGTCGAAGACCCGCTGGTTCCGCGCGCAACCTTCGGCATTCTGAATACACTGCTGTTTTTTCCGAGCGGCTCGGTCTATCCGATTCAGGCTTTCCCGGGATGGCTGCAGTACATCGCCCGCATCGATCCCTTTACCTTCGCAGTGCATGGATTTAAGTCGCTCCTGCTGAAGGAGACCGGCCTGGCTGCCATTTGGCCGGACATGCTTTACCTGACTATCTTTGGGGTGGTCGCTTTGGCGATTGCCGTACCGCTGTTCAAGAGATCTCTGTAAAGGGGCAAGCAAGTTGGCGGAGATGCACTCGCAGTCTCGCCGCACCGTCGAGGAGGTTTTGTCCCAAGGAAATTAATCGAAGCCGGCCCTGACTCCGTCACATCGAAAACCCCTGAAACCAAACCGGGCGAGTGGCTCGTGTCGCAAGCACCCAGTCTCTCGCTTCAAAAGCAACCCAAGGGTTTTATGTTGAAGCGCCTTCGCCAACTGTTTTCCTACGATGTGTGGGCCAATCGAGAGGTCTTAGCCTCGTTTCGTCGCGAGGCAGATCCTCCACTACGCTCTCTTCACTGGATGGGGCATATCCTCGCCACGGAGTACCTGTGGTTCTCTCGCATTCTTTCCGAGAAATCGCCTCTGCCTGTGTGGCCTGAACTGACACTCGCTGACTGTGATCGGCATGCCGAGGCGTTAGCCAAGATTTGGCCTGAGTACCTAAGCGGCTTATCGGAAGGCGCGCTCGTCCAACGGATTCCCTACGTCAATAGCAAAGGCGAGCACTGGGTGAATACCGTGGATGACATACTGATGCACGTGGTCATGCACTCCGCCTATCATCGTGGGCAGATCGCTAGCAACATGCGGGATACCGGACACATTCCAGCCTACACCGATTTTATTCACGGCATGCGACAGAAACTCGTGGAATGAGAAGCCGCGGGCTAGGCCGTCTGCGGGTTGCGACGCCAAACCACTCTCCGTTGTTGCTCACACGCGCACGCCGATTTGCTCGAGGTGATGCACGAGGTGTCGCACGTAGTCATTGGCCAGGAATGCAAGCGTGACCGGCTCGTTCGATCCGATCTGACAAGGAGTGTTGAATTTTGATTCTGGAAGGCGCGCGATCACGTGTGCAAGATAGCGGTTGTACGCCGCCCACAGAGATACGAGGACTCTCCAATCTGCCTCTCCCGGAGCTTGCACGCGAACAAAGCCATTTTGTTCGTAGCCGGGGAATTCCAGTGAGTCCTGCAAAGCCGCGCGTACAAATCGCTGATGGTTGTTCGACGCGGAGTCGATGAGGTGACCTAGCACTTCCTTGCGGGACCAGCCGCCGGCCTGCAAGGGGACAGTGCTCTCGGGCTCACTGATTCTACCGAGAACCGGCTCGGCGAGATCAATGATCGACTCGAACTTCGTGACCAATGTTTGCATGTGCTCATCATACGGAATCAACGGCAAAGTGGATCGGGGTTGTTCTGGATCCCTTGAATCGGGATAGGGGGGACGATCACTCGTCCTCCCCTCCCACACCACCGTACATGCGGGTCCGCATACGGCGGTTCGGCGGGTTGAGCTAGATGTGAGTAGCCGGGCTTTCTATAACAGGCGTCGCCAGCAACGATTCGGTCCCTTCGTAGACGCCCCTTGGAGCTTCACTCCGCCGGGAATCCGGAAGGCCAAACGATGGGCTTTTCGGCCGCTGATCGTTCCTGAGATCGCGCGATGTACTCGCCACTCCCTTCCGTTCGGGCCTTCGATCACCGTTCCCGGCTGGGCCTATCTGTTGCTCCGCCTTTCGGCCTTGGAGTGCCTCAATAGCCTCGCCGACTGCGTGACCTAATTTGCCCTCGGCTGACTTCTGCGGCACGATCCTGATGAATCGCTTCACCCTCAGTCACGTTCTGTGACATGCCGCAGATCTCCCAAGGTAAGTTCGACCGCCTTCAACGCACAACCGCCGGATTTACCATCAGTGCGCTTGATAGATATGGGCTTCGCAATCATTGGCTTGCTCGCCCGCCACTGTAGGCCTCCTATCCGGTTCTTGTTCATCGGCTCGCGTTTTTGCTCCACGCTTCTTTCCGGCCCCCGCCTCGCGGCGAGTGTGATTTCACCGTTGCGCTTCGCTATCTTTTCACGTCCATCACGTTGTGAAGAGGACTTTCACCTCCAAACTGTCGAACATGCTTGGCACACCAAAAAGGGCCACGCTTTCGCGCGGCCCCGTCATCACCTCACGGTATCCACTCGGCTAGAACTGGTTCCACAGGAACTGGTTGTAAACCTCGTGGTGGAATTGGACCTCTGGCGCCTTAACGACGGTCCCGAGCAAGCGGGCGCAGCGGTCGGCTGAAGCTTGCTTCAGGTCGGCGTAGCGGGTCTTCACATCCTCGCCAAGGATCTTGCTGATCCAGTCCGAGCCCTTGAAGTCCGCGAGCGCGGTGTAAACGTTGTCTGGCAAGTATCGTTCCGCCTGGCGCAGATTCTTGATCTTCGCAGTCTCGCCATCGAGTCCGCTCTTAAAGATCGAATACATCACCAAATAGGGGTTCGCGTCAGGAGCTACCGAGCGAACTTCGACGCGCATCGAGCGATCATTGCCGATGGGAATGCGAATCATGGACCCGCGGTCGACGGCCGAAGCCTTGATCTGGTTTGGCGCTTCGAAGTGAGGATCGAGACGGCGATAGGCGTTCACGCTGGGATTTAGAAGCAAGCAGATGTCGTTTCCGTGGGTAAGGATGCGGTCCACAAACGACCAGCCCAGCTTGCTGAGCTTCTCTTCGCCCTTCGGATCCCAAAACAGGTTCTTACTGTTCTTGCTGATGGAAACGTTGGTATGCATGCCGCTGCCGTTCACCCCCACAACCGGCTTCGGCAGGAAGGAGGCGGTCATGCCCAGTTTGGTGGCAACTTCGCGGCAGATCAGCTTGTAGAGCTGAATCTGGTCGGCCGCGGCGACAACTTCGCCATAGCCGTAGTTGATTTCAAACTGCGAAGGCGCAACTTCCGGGTGATCCTTTTCGTTTTGGAAACCCATGGAGCGCTGAACTTCGGCGGTGGTGTCGATGAAAGTGCGAAGAGAATCGCCGGGCAACGAATGATAGTAGCCACCGGTGTTCACGTAATCGAATTTGCCAGTCTCGTGGAAGTGACGTTCAGCGTCGACTCCCTTGAACAGGAAACCTTCGATTTCGTTGGCTGCGTTTAGTGTGTAGCCCTCGGCCTTGTGCTGCTTGTCGGCAAAATCCTTTAGCACGCCTCGAATATCGGCAGCGTACATTCCACCCTGCTTCTCGATAACGTCGCCAAACACCATGACTTTGCCGGGACCAAAGAAGTCAGCGGGAGCCCAGTAAAAGGCGGCCCAATCGATGCCCAGGCGCAGGTCGCTTTCTTTCTGCGCGGTGAAGCCCCGGATCGAGGAGCCGTCGAAGGTCAAGTTGTCCCAGCTTTTGAGCAGGAATTTCTTGTCATAGTCGAGCATGTGCAGACGGCCTTCGAGGTCGCTAAACAGCACCGTGACCGCCTTGATGCGCTTCTCATCGGTGAGGTATTTCAGCCGCTCTTCCCGGATCTTGTCCGGGGAGACACGGTTTTTGCGCTGCTCTTTCGCCTCTAAATTCAGCTCCTCCAATTCGCTGTACGACAACGCGAGAAACTCCCTAAGTTCGTTGAACATTGATCTCCTTGTTTTTTGGAACGGTGACCGGCGGTGGTCCGCGGGCAGCCCCAGGTTGTTCGAGACTGAATAGAGTACGTGGTTGGCAGGGTTAGGGCCAATCAAAAGCAGTGATGGGCGGTATCAAGGATTCTTATAGAAACCCGGGGGCCCAGCTTGCCGTTCAACCACTTCGAAAAAAAAGGGAACTGTTCCTGATCAAAAGCGGATACTTGCCACTTGGGTGCTTTCTCCAGGGTTTCGATGGCCATCCGGACTCCCCCGGGGGCTCATTCGACCTTGTGCGGTCGCGCTTCAGGCTGGCCGTCGCCTCCTCTCTGGTCGTCCAGGGAATGTCACGGCAGATGCAGGCACGCGGCAGTTCTCCGTATAATTGCATTGATCAACGCATGACTTGCCCAGCATCCTGGAACTCAGGTTTCGCATTGAAAACTGCCCGAAGGGGTCTCGTTTGTCTCTAATCCTCGCGGTGGACGACGAAAAGTCGGGCTTATATTTCCGCAAGCTGATCCTGGAACACGCCGGTCACTCAGTACTCAGCACCACCGACGTTGAGGAAGCTATGCGGCTGTTCCGCTCGCATCCCATTGATCTCGTCATTACCGACCACTTGCTCGGACGCAAGACGGGCAGCGAAATGTCCAGTGAGATGAAACGGATCAAGCCGAAGGTCCCAATTGTGCTGCTGTCGGGAACTACGAGCAAGCCGGGCGAAATGGGAGATGCGGATGCATTTCTGAGTAAGACCGAGGGGCCAGAAGAGCTTTTGGGGATCGTCGGTGACTTGCTCGATACAAGTTCTGGGTCGACATTTCCGGAGGAGGCAAAGCCGGAATCGATACCCTTACCCACATTGCTGGCCGCGATTGTGGAAGACTCCGACGATGCGATTCTTAGCAAAGCCACGGATGGCAAGATCCTCACCTGGAACAAAGCAGCCGAGGGAATGTACGGCTACAGGCCGGACGAGATCATCGGTCAGAATGTGGAAATACTGCTGCCTCCGAATCGACCGCACGAGGTGCAAGAGATACTGGCTCGATTGCGGCGCGGCGAGAGATTGAAGCATTTCGAGACCACCCGCAAAACCAAAGATGGGCGCATTTTGAATGTCTCTCTGACGATCTCTCCTGTGCACGACGCGAATGGCTTCGTTATCGCCGCGTCGACAATCGCGCGTGACATCACCCAGGTGAAACGCGCCGAAGAGGCGGTGCGTAATTCCGAACAGCTGGCCGTGGCCGGGCGTATGGCGGCCACGATCGCGCACGAGATCAATAACCCCCTGGAGACGGTTACAAATATTCTTTACTTGCTGAAAAGGAATCCTGCACTCGATGAAACCGCGCAAGGCTACCTGAAACTTGCGGACGAAGAAGTGCGGCGAGTCGGACAGATTACCCGCACCACGCTTGGGCTCTACCGCGACCGCGATACTACGCCCGCACCGGTGAACCTAGTGGCGCTGCTGGAGGCAATTCTCATGCTGTACCAGAGACGCATTCTGACCGTGGGAGCGAGGCTTGAAACACGCTTCCGATCCTCCGGCATGGTGGAAGGAGTTTCAGGAGAGTTGCGTCAGGTCTTTTCCAACCTCATTGTGAATGCGATTGAGGCGCTCGAGGCAACCGGGACGAAACTTATCGTGCGGGTGGATGATGCGATGGATTGGCGTGACGGAGCGCGGCCAGGAACAACGGTGACCATTGCAGACGATGGAGCGGGGATGACGCGAGAAACACTGGCCCACTTGTTCCAGGCTTTCTACACAACCAAGGGATCCAAGGGAACCGGCGTAGGTCTCTGGGTCAGTAATGGCATCATCGCTAAGCACGGTGGATGGATGCGCGTCAGGAGCAGGCAGGGCGAGCGACATGGCACCTGCTTCTTGATATTTCTGCCGAAACAGGGAGTCAGCGCGAAGAAATTGTGGTGAGTAGACACCCAATCAGGCAGGGATCGGCGATCCGGCAATCAGCCATCTCGAATCTCTGTTCACGCTTCACTTTCCACCGGTAACGTTACTTCGTCGAAGCGATTCCCACCTAACTTGCGCAAAATTCTGCAGCATTACCGCCCTGATGACTTACCGAAATAATCAGTAATTTTCGCCAAAATTTCCCGTAACCAACGTGATCTCTCTCGCAGCGAAACCCTTGTCAGCAAAGGTGTTTCCAGTAGTTTTGCCGGTTATTACGCGGGCTCCGTTCTGTCCCACCCGATTGGCAACCTGAAAGCACTTCTAATCCTCCATTGACGGAGGTGCCTATGACAAAACGACACTTCGCAATGGCGCTTTTGGTTACTTTTGTGCTGGCGGGAGCGGTTACCCTGCGCAGCTTCGAGAGCCACCGACACGCAAATAAAGTGGCGGACCTGACAGCCCAGTTGCAAGACACCCAGGGCGAACTCGAACAGATGCGGGTGCAACTGGCGGATGCAAACCGCAAGCTGGGTTTCCTGGAGGCAACGAAAGCTCATGTGCAGGTGACCGCCTACGCTTTGACTCCGGAGTTTGGCCCGGACCCGCTTTTCTCCAACAACTCTCCTGCGCGCACTGCCTATGCGGTGCCAAAGCACACGCTGCCCGCCGGCAAGGTGCTCAATGTTGCGCTTTCGCCCTTGGCTGAGCGGAAGCTGCATGCAAATCTGAATGACACGCTGGTCTTGACCACCAAGCGCGGCGGCAGCAAATATCTGGCTCGCTTCGTGGATCGCACCGCCCAGTCCGAAACCCGTCCGGTAGTGGACGTCCTGTTTGCCGACGCGCACCAGGCGCGCATATGGGGCCGCCGGAGCTTCTACGCCGTCAACATTTCGCGTCCCGACTCGCCATTCCGGGCGGAGTAAGAGCGGCAACCCTACGGCAAGAAATTTCCTCGGCCCGAAGGGGAAGGGCCTTTGCCCCCAAAACAATCCGCCGGGGGGGACGCGAAGATAGCGTAGAACTAGGCTGCTTCGTGTCCCGCCGGCTATCGACTTCGAGTTCTACTTGGAAGCCGCGCTGCCCAGATTTGCATCTATATGGTTTTAAAGCGTCATAGAATTAGAGGTTCTACAAACCCTCGCCGGCCTCCTGCGCGGCGCGATCCAGGCAAGATGATTTCACCAAACACGAACCATTCAAGATGTAAGCAGAGGGGGCTGTCGAAGGCCCTCTCTGCGCTGCTGTTGGCGTGTGCGGTTATGGCCGGTGGATCGGGAGCCGGGGGGCAATCCGGAAACGCCGCCGAAGAGGAGCAGCCGACCTCACCGGGGGTTGCGATTGGTTCCGGATCACAGAGCCCATTTTCTGGGAGTGTTCCCGAGGGCCAGGCAACGGACCGGGTGCTGCCGATTTCCTTCAAGGAAGCCATCGACCGTGCACTACGCAACAACCTGGGCCTGTTGATCGGCAGCGACAATCTCTTGGCGGCACAAGGCCGAAGATGGCAGGAGCTGAGCCACCTGCTCCCGAACGTGAGCGCGGCTGCCACGCAATCGGTGACCCAAATCGATCTAGAGGGGCTGGGATTTCGGTTCAGCTTTCCGGGAGTAGGCACGGTGATAGGACCGGTCGGAACCTTCGACGCGAGAGCGTATGTGACGGCACCGATTTTCGATTGGCATGCCATCCAGCGGGAACGAGCAGCACGCGCCCGAGTCTCTGCCGCACAGTACGACTACAAGAACGCGCGTGAGTTAGTCGTCCTTGCCACCGGCAACGTGTATCTGCTGACGATCGCGGCGGGAGCGAGGGTCGATGCAGCGCAGGCACAAGTAGAAACCGCACAAGCGCTGTTCAGCCGAGCCAAGGACCAGCAAACGGCGGGAATTACCCCGGCGATTGACTCGTTGCGAGCGCAGGTTGAATTCCAGACGCGGCAGCAGCAGCTTATTGTTGCACGCAACAACTACGCGAAGCAGAAGTTACAGTTGGCGAGGACAATTGGATTACCCTCGGGGCAGGAGTTCAATTTGACCGACAGAGCTCCCTATGAACCGCTGGCCCCGATGAGCCAGGAGGAAGCATTGCGGCGCGCTTTGAATGACAGGTCAGACTATTTGTCGGCCGTCCAGCAGGTTTTAGGCGCCGAGCGCTTCCGCCGTGCGGCCACAGCAGAGCATTACCCGACCCTTGGGTTCAGCGGAAACTACGGCGCTGCGGGCGTGAACATTGGAAATTCGCACGGCGTTTTTTTGGCTGGTGCCACCCTGGGGATTCCGATTTTTTCAGGCGGTCGTGCTCATGCGGACGCTTTAGAAGCAGAAGCAGCCCTGCGCCAAGCCAAGCAACAGGTGGAGAACCTGCGCGGACAGATCGATTATGAAGTCCGTTCTGCGCTGCTGGACTTGAATGCAGCATCCGATCAAGTGCAGGTCGCCAGGAGTTCTCTTGATCTTGCCAACCAAACTCTGGAGCAGGCGCGCGATCGGTTCAGCGCCGGGGTGGCAGACAATCTTGAAGTTGTTCAGGCACAGGAAACGGTAGCCGCTGCGAATGAGAACTATATTGCCAGCCTCTACTCGCACAATGTTGCCAAGGTCGCTCTGGCACGCGCGATCGGATTTGCCGAGCAGGGCGTGAGACAGTACTTGGAAGGCAAGTGATTCATGGCAGAACCAACTCAAACTCATCCCGATGAAACTGACGAGCAGCGCGGTCCGGCCCTGTCTGACCGTGATCTGAGGTGGAAGGAGTTTCGCTCGCGCAGTCCACGGCTGCGGATGTTTGTCATCGTCGGAGTCGTCGTACTCCTGGTTGCCGGATTCTTTCTCTGGCGTTACTTCAACAGCTACGAATCCACCGACGATGCGCAAATCAATGGGCATCTGAATCCGGTGAGCCCGCGAGTTGGCGGACACATTGAACGGCTCTTGGTGGAGGACAACCAGTACGTCCAGGCTGGACAGCCCGTGGCGCAGATTGACGCACGGGACTATCAGGTGCTCGTCGCGCGCGCGAAAGCCGATTATGACAATGCCGTGGCGGCAGCAAAGGCCGCCGGGGTCAATGTTCCGATCACCTCAACCAGCACCACCAGCCAGCTCGCGGCCGCGAATGCCGAAGTCGGCGGGGCGGAGGCCTCTCTGGTAGCGGCCCGGCAGCAATTCGATGCTGCCAATGCCGGGCTGGCCCAGGCCGAAGCCAACAACGTGAAGGCGCAGAATGACCTGGCTCGTTACAAACAGCTGATTTCGAAGCAGGAGATTTCACAACAACAATACGACCAGGCTTATGCTGCGGCCCAGGCTGGAACCGCCGCGGTTGATGGGGCACGGGCCGCCGCCGCTGCGGCTCAACAACAAATTCGTGCCGCCCAAAGCCGTTTGGTGCAAGCACAGGCCAACCGGCATGCCGCCAGCAGCGGTCCGGAACAGGTGACGGCGATCCGTTCGCGAGCCCAAGCCGCAGAAGCCGTGGTGGAAGAAAGGAAAGCCGCGCTTGACCAGACGCAACTGAATCTCCAGTACACCTCGATTGTGGCTCCGGTGAGTGGATTCGTGACAAACCGCACGGCCGAGGTGGGGCAGAACGTCCAGCCAGGCCAGGAATTGATGCACATCATCAATCTCG
This sequence comes from Terriglobales bacterium, assembly GCA_035606605.1. Lineage (GTDB taxonomy): Bacteria > Acidobacteriota > Terriglobia > Terriglobales > Acidobacteriaceae > Gp1-AA145. The sequence goes on along the minus strand of DATNEX010000090.1, from coordinate 36,174 downwards.
ACAACATATGGGTGATTGCCAATTTCAAAGAGACCCAGTTGCGCGACATGAAGGTGGGCCAGTTGGTAACCATTCACGTGGATATGACGGGAAAGGATTACAAGGGCCACTTGCACAGCGTGGCGGGAGCGAGCGGGGCCGTGACCAGCCTGTTGCCGCCAGAGAATGCGACCGGGAACTTCGTGAAGGTAGTACAAAGGATTCCGGTGAAGATCACGTTCGATCCCGGTGAAACGCGCGAGCACGTGCTCCGCCCGGGGATGTCGGTTGTGCCGAAGGTCTGGATTCGGTAAACTCTCGGCGAATTTTGTGGGCCATGTTCCGAATCATCACCATTGAACGCGAGTACGGTTGCGGCGCGGCAGAGATTGCAAAGCAGCTGGTTTCCAGGTTGGGCTGGAAGCTTTGGGATCGCGAGCTCACCGAAGAGATCGCCCGCGTAGGAAAGGTCGACGCCGCTGCCGTTTCACGATGCGACGAGCGCATGGATAGCACGTTCCAGCGGCTGGTAAAGGTCTTCTGGCGGGGCAGCTATGAGCGCAGGGCAAACCTGGATTTTGAGCATTCCTTCGATGCCGATCGTATGGTGGAGATCGGCGAGCAGGTCATGCGCGAGATTGCCGGCCAGGGCAATTGCGTGATTGTGGGACGGGGCGCGCCCTATCATCTGCGTGAGCGACGCGACGCCTTTCATGTATTCATGTACGCTCCGCGCGCGGAGAAGCTCAGGCGTATTCAGAAACAAGGCAAGAGCCTGCGGGAAGCCGAGGAACTCGTCGAAACCGTCGATCGCGAACGCATCGAGTTTGTGAAGCACTACTTCGGTGCGGATTGGCCCACGCGATCGCTCTACAACATCATGATCAACACCTGCATGGGCGACGAAAACGTGGTCGCGACCGTGCTGGACACGATGAAAACGCTGGAAGGGAAAAGGAAGGCATAACGGGAGATCGCGGCTGCCGGCAAGAAGGCGAGCCGGCCATTTCCCGTGTTCCTGGCGTTTTCCGTGCACGGTCTTGCTGTGCTGCCGGGATGCTGATCCGCCCGGTTCTCGGTCGAGGCCCGTGAGAAGATAGAGCAAGCGCCATTTGGGGCGGTTCCTTCAGTTTTTCTAGCGACCAACAGCCTACATCGATTCTTTATGATCCAACTCAGCTCCGCCGGAAAACGCTACGGACACAAGCTCCTGTTCGAGGGCGCAGACCTGCTTGTCACCCCTCAGGACCGAGTTGGTCTGGTTGGCGCAAACGGCACCGGGAAGTCCACGCTGCTGAAGATTCTCGGCGGGGCTGAGTCGCTGGATTACGGAAACGTGAGCGTCGCCAAAGGACTCAGCTTCGGCTATTTGCCGCAGGATGGGCTGAGCCTCTCGGGACGCACGGTGTTCAACGAATGCTTGACGGTATTCGAGCGCTTGCGCGCTATGGAGCGGGAGCTCGAACAACTTATGGCAGGCATGGCCGAAGTAGATCACACTTCAGCCGAATACGACGAGATTGCCGAGCGGTATCACGCGATCGAACACGAGTTCCGCGTGCACGATGGATATGCCATCGAGGCCCAAGTGGGCACGGTGTTGGCCGGACTGGGATTCCGTCCAGAAGATTGGCTGCGGCAGACAGAAGAGTTTTCCGGCGGATGGCAGATGCGAATCGCGCTGGCAAAGCTACTGCTGCAAAAACCAAACTTGTTGCTGCTCGACGAGCCTACAAACCACCTGGACCTTGAATCGCGCAACTGGCTGGAAGAATATCTGTCGAATTACCCGTTTGCCTTCGTGCTCATCTCCCATGATCGGTATTTTCTCGATGTGACGGTCGGTCGAATCGTTGAAATATGGAACAAGAAGATCTGGACCTACACCGGGAACTACGAAAAATACCTGGCACAAAAGCAGCAAAGGCAGGAGCAGCTCGAGGCCGCGTATAAGAACCAGCGAGAGCGCATCGAGCAGCTGGAGGTGTTCATCAACCGGTTTCGGTATCAGGCGACGAAGGCCAAGCAGGTGCAGAGCCGAATCAAGGAACTGGAAAAGATTGAGCGCATCGAACTTCCCGAAGAAGAGAAGACAATTCACTTCAACTTTCCCCAGCCGAAACCGAGCGGCCGGATCGTGGCGGAATTTCTGGGAGTGGCGAAGTCCTATGGTCCAAAGCAAGTCTTTGCCGGCGTTGACTTCATCGTGGAGAAGGGCGATCGCATCGCACTCGTAGGCGTCAATGGCGCAGGAAAGTCCACGCTCATCAAAATGCTGGCGGGAATTGAGCCTCTCAGCGCTGGCGAATACAAGCTTGGGTACAACGTTCAGTTCGATTACTTCGCCCAGGATCAATACAAGGAGCTCGACCAGGAAGCGCGCATTCTGGACGATCTAGGTCGGGTGTCGCCGGCGTCGCGCGAAACCGACCTACGCAATCTGCTCGGATGCTTCTTGTTTTCCGGCGACGACGTTTTCAAACGCATTGGCGTGCTTTCGGGAGGAGAGCGGAACCGGTATGCGCTTCTCAGAATGCTGCTGCATCCCGCAAATTTTCTGCTCCTCGATGAGCCCACAAACCACCTCGACATGCGCGCGAAGGATGTGCTGCTGGAATCGCTTGGGAAGTACACGGGAACCGTCGTCTTCGTCTCCCATGATCGCTATTTCATCGACAAACTGGCGACACGAGTATTCGAAATTGGCGGCGGACAGGTCGAGGTTTATCCCGGCAATTACGAAGACTTCCTGTGGAGGAAACAAGGCGGCGCGGAAAAGCTGCAGCAGGCAGTGGCAGGATCGACCGGGGCGGCAGAATCCGACAACGGCCATGGAAAAACGGACGCCCGCCCCGCACAAGAGGCGCAAGACGCAGGATCAGCTGGCGAGAAGCCCCCGAAACGCGTGAATCCCATTAGGCGAAAACACATGGAAGAACGCGCGGCGAAACTGGAAGAGGAGATCGCGGAACTCGAGCGCAAGATTGCAAAGTGCGAGGCGGGCTTGCTGAACTTCAGTAGCGCCGAAGAAACCATGCGCCTAACTCGTGAGCTTGAACAACATCGGGCCGATCTGCAGGGCCAAATTGCGGAGTGGGAGCAGATCGGACAGGAACTCGAGGCCTAATCTCGGACAAGCGTACCCGTTCCAAAAGACTCCAAACCTACCTCCGCCGCTCGCGTTGTCCCGCTGGTACACCGTCCTCCGTAACCTCCCGCACTCTGGTAACTCCGTGCCATAGTCACAGTTACCGACAAATTTCGCCGCAACGCGCGGACATTCACAAAGGACGGGCTCCCATGCTGCAATCGAGCGACAACGCAATGAAATCGCAGTTCACACCATCAACACCGAACCAGCTCACGCCGGTCAAGACCATGACCTCACCAATCGAGCAGGCAACCATTGGCCGTACAGTTGTGATTAAGGGCGAAGTGAGCGGGAGCGAGTCGCTCTATGTCGACGGCCGCATCGAGGGCAGCATCACGTTTAAGGATCACCGCGTGACCGTCGGCCGCAATGGCGTCGTGCAGGCCAACATCTCCGCGCGCGAAGTCGTGATCATGGGCAAAGTCACCGGCAACGTTGAATGCAGCGACCGGGTTGACATCCGCAGCGAAGGCACCCTGACCGGCGATGTGGTCAGCGCGCGTATCAGCGTGGAAGATGGCGCACTGCTTCGCGGCAGCGTGCAGCTGAATCCCTCCGAGCACAAGCAGGATGCTCCGAAGGCGATGGGTGCAGCGGCGGGCAAGAATTAACGCCGCAGTTGCCAAGGGTCCTAGCGCTCCGTAGCCCGTAACCAAATCAGGCGGCAGAGATCTGTTTCTGCCGCCTTTTGCCTTACATTCATCTTGTTTCGCCCCCCGAGATCACTTCTTCGGCTCAGGTTTTAGGTCGAGGGACGCTGAATTCATGCAGTAGCGCAACCCCGTAGGACGCGGCCCATCGGGAAACACGTGGCCCAGGTGGGCATCGCATTTTGAGCAGCGCACTTCCACGCGACGCATACCATAGGTCGTGTCGCTGTGCTCCTCCACCGCATCTTCACTCACCGGCTTGTAAAAGCTTGGCCAGCCCGATCCCGACTCATATTTGGTTTCAGAACTGAACAGCTGCTGCCCGCAGCAGGCGCAGGTATAGGTACCGGGATCCTTCGTCTTGTAGTACTTCCCGGTAAACGCCGGCTCGGTTCCCGCTTTACGGGTGACGTAGAACTGCTCTGGAGTGAGATCTTTCTGCCACTGCTCATCGGATTTGTTGATTTTGTCCATAAAGAAGCTCTTATCTCTCAACCTTCAGCTGGCTTGAATCGCAATTGATTAGATTCAATATCGCGCAAATTGTCGCATGCGCCCGGGCAGCGCCATTTCGAATCGAGTGATCGTAGATTGCCAAGGTTGCGGCGCGAAGGCGGAAACCATGGGTCCGAGAAAGACCCGGCAGCGCATAGCTGTTCCCCTTGACTTCGCCTTATATTCGCCTACAATGGGCGCATGGCCATCACCAAGCGTCAGCGGCAAGTGTACGATTTCATCGCTGAATTCGTGCAGAGGAACCAGTATTCGCCGTCTTTCGAAGAGATCGGCGAAGGCCTGGGACTGAGTTCGCTCGCCACAGTTCACAAGCACATCTCGAACCTCGAAAAGAAAGGTCTGCTCAACCGCGACTACAATCGCAGCCGGTCGATCGACCTGCTCCCGCCCAAGGGGCGGCTGAAGCAATCGATGTCGGTGAACAGCGGCACGATGGTTCCCCTCGTCGGGCGGATCGCTGCAGGCCAGCCCATTGAGGCTGTCGAGCGCGCCGAGACCATTTCCCTTGCCGACTTCACCCGTTCCAAAGAAGTATTCGCTCTTGAAGTGCGCGGCGAGTCGATGCAGGACGAGCATATTCTCGACGGAGACTATGTCCTGGTGGAAAAGACCAAGGTAGCGCACAACGGTGATATTGTCGTCGCCCTGGTCGAGGGCTCGGACGCCACGTTGAAGCGGCTTTATCGCGAGGGTGAAAACATTCGCCTACAGCCGTCTAATGCAAAAATGAAGCCGATCATCGTCCCCGCTAAAGACGTAGCGGTCCAGGGACGCGTCATAGGGGTGCTAAGGAAATACTAGGATTGATTGCCTACACGCAACTACGCCCGGCACTTCAGCCGGGCGTTCTTACGTTCAATTCCTTTTCTTCGTTCTTAGCCAATATGCTTGTCGAGGGCCTTCTGGATCTGTTCTTTGGGAACGTAGCCAACAATCTGCTCTTTGACTTGGCCGCCCTTGAACACAAGCAACGTGGGGATGCCGCGGACACCGTAGCGCATGGGAGTGGCGTTGTTGCGGTCCACGTCCATTTTGCCGATTTTGACCTTGCCGGCGTACTCACTGGCCAGTTCATCCACAATGGGAGCAATCGCGCGGCACGGACCACACCAAGCCGCCCAAAAGTCCAACAAAACGGGAGTATCGGACTTTAAGACATCCTGGTCAAAATTCTGGTCTGTAACTTCAACAATTCCTGCTGCCGCCATGCTTTCCTCCGGGATTCGCCTGCGAACTGAATATCGTAACACCCGATTGGATGCATTGAGGGGCACGAAGGACTCAGCGCAGAAGGCTACTGGCCTTTGACTTGGGACCGCTGAAGATGACGGCTTGGAGGCGCGATGTAGGCAGAATGCTACCCTTCAGAGGGTATCGCGCCAGGGGCCAATCATTCCCGGAACGCCCATGCTGTGCGCGCTTTTCCCCAGCCCGAACGGGCCCCATACCAAAAAACGAAGGCGTCCTGAACCCTAGCTCAGGACGCCCGGCAGCCCTCCCCCAGAACTGCCAAACCACAACTGGATACTATGCAGGGCAGGACTAGGTGTAAATGTCACTTTAGTAATTCAGGCAACGTTCCGGAGGAGGGATTACCAGCGGGTTACTGGCGAGCCCAGGTTTGGCCGCCATCCGAACTCTGCCAGACCTGGCCATTTGTGGTGTTGAGTGACAGGTGCTGGGGATCAGCGAATTGAATTTGGACAATGTCCGCCTGAAGCTTCTCGCCCTTGCTGATCGGGACAACGTGCGTCCAGTGTTGTCCGTTGTCCAGAGAGTGATATAAGACTCCCATGTTCCCGGCAGCCCAGACCTGATCGCCGATAGAAGCAATCGCACGAAATACGCTACCTTTCGCAACCTCAATCGGAACCCACGTGGTTCCGCCATTGTTTGAGCGTTGAACCGTGCCTTGCGGCGAAAGCGACCACCGCGGCAGCCCCACCAGTTTTGCAACGATCATTGCGTGGGAACTATCTGCCTTTTGTTTCATTCTCTCGGTGGTGGATTGGGCTTGAGCAGCCTGAAGGGAATTGGCAGTTTCCTGCGACATAAGCTCGCCATTGCTGGCCGATGGCTGCGCCACTGGAGCGGCAGAGGCTTCGATCTCGACCGTCTCGGCAGTCGCCGCAACCTGCAATTTGAAATCAGCCGTCGCCGGCCGGTCCGATATCACGGACACTTGCGACAGGGTGTTGCGAAAACCCGCGGCATCGACCTTCAGAAGATAGGTTCCAGCAGCCAATCGGTCGAAGGAGAATTTCCCGGCACCGTCTGAAACAGCTGTCTTTTGACCCCGCGGCCCGACCGCCGTGACTTTCGCGTTCGTCACCGCCGCTCCTGCGGGGTCAGAGATCGTACCCCCCACAGAACCGAAAGAGGCGGGTGTGGCGTTCGCAAGGGCCGGCGCGCTGGCAGGGACCCAGCCACTGTCGGCATGTTGGGCGTCGGCGCGGTTGTTCCCCGTGACGCTGAACGCTTCACTCGCCGAGGATGGCTGCGCCTCCGGTGTCTTCGCGACCTGACGGGCATCTCTACTTCCGACAACTCCACCCGCCGCGGCAGAGCCCGACGCAGCTCCCGGAGGTAGAGTAACGAGTTCACTGGGACGGCCTTCCTTAAGCGGAAGATCCTTAAGAGCGTCTGACTCGAGCTTCTCGTTCAAAGTCTCGCCTCGAGCCGCGCTTACCTGCCCCGATTCGTCGAAAGCCATGTTTCGATTGGGCTCGGCTATGCTGGGCTTTGGTGGGGCATAACCTCTTGCCCGAGTAGCGGCCGGGGCCTTCAGGACGGTTTGCTGCTCGCGCATCTTGTCCAACTCCGCAGGGACCTGATCCTGCGCGACGACTTTCTTATTCGCCACCGTGGTGGAGGTGGGTTCTTGCTTCGCCCAAGAAGGCTGATCCACCGATACCCTGCCTTCGCGGCGCGACACCAGAATGACGGCCGCAATTGCGATGCAGGCGATAAGAGTACCCCAGCGGAGAGCGAAGTAGGGCCGAGCTTTTGGAGCGGCAAAGACTTCCTGCTGTTCGAGTAGCGGGGGTGCGGCAAGGTAGAGGATTTCGCGACAGTCCGCGCACGCTGAAAGGTGCTGCGCAACCGCTTCGCGCTCGTTTCGAGGTAGCGCGTTTTCGGCAAACGCGGAAAGTACCTCAGCTTCGGGATGCTGGCCAACCGCTTGTGTCCTGAGGCGGTCAGCAACGAGTTTTTGAAGCCGGTCCATATCTGCTGCGAAGGCCTTATCGGCGGCCTTCGCCTGATTTTGCTCCTTTCTCGGAGAACGCTCCGGACAGCGAATCTTGCGCCAAACTGGCACGAATATCCAAAGCCAGATCGCGTACGTCAGCGCTTAACGCTTCTTCAGCTTGGCGCCGGCTTAAGCCGATTTTCATCAGGTTCTTCAGAATCTGCTTGCGTAAGTTCGTCGTGAGTTTATCGACTTTGCGGCTGATGGTGGATTCATGCACGCCTAAAGTTCGTGCAACCTGCGCGAGCGTGCGGTGGTCAAGGAAATAAGAGGAGAGCACGAAGCGATCTTCTGCCGCGAGGGTTTGTAGTGCCTCATCGGTGGCGCGGACAAGCGAGGGATCGGCGGATGGAGTTTCTTCCGGCACGGGCGCGGCGAACTGCACGCCCTCTTCGGATTCTTCATCAAGACTTACAAGTTTCCGCTGTTTGCGGTACGTGTTGACGTACTCCTGTGCGAGAACCGTGCGCAGCCACCCGTCCAGCGACCCCCGGCCGCTGTAAAAGCTGAGCTTCGAGACCCGCTCTTCTCCACGGACTCTAGTGCCGTAGAGATCGGCGTAGAGGGAATCGGCTAGCTCCCGGCCGGCAGAGTCTTCACGCGTGATCTGGCGAGCAGCATCGTAGAGTTTCTCGCGAAAGCGGAGCATGAACACTTCCCAGGCACGCTCGTTTCCCGCGGCGCAGGCCCGGGCAAGAATCAAATCTTCGACCCGCAACGTCAGGCAATACTGCTCGAGAGTCTCGCTGGAGGCGTGTTTTAAGGCGACGTCTTTGAGCAACTGAAGAAACTGTTCGGGGGCGAAGGCAAACTCAGCCGCTCCGGACTTTGCATAAAGCTCCGCGATGGGGTCAGCAAGCGCAGGAACCGACTTCTGGCCCGGCATGGTCTGGTCAGCGACGGACATGCTCTCCTCGGATGCTATCAATTTATTAGACGCAAGAGCACGACTTTTTGGCATTCCTAAGTAAGAACAAAGCAGGTCCGGACCTGCCGCACCACCGGGCATGTGAGGACGGGACGCCGCTCTCGCTCGTTCGGCGAAGCACAGCTCTGCCCCATGCAAGGCAGTCGAGGGTGTGAGTGCGTGTTTGCGGAGGGAATATGAAAAAGCTCTGGATTGGGTTCGGCGTCTTATTTTTGTTGCTTGCTCTGGCAGTCGTGGTTCCATGCCTTAAGGCGGGGGAAGCGAAGGTAGGCGGGCGTTATCAGGTTCTCACTCCGATTCGCAACGGAAATCTCACGATCTTCCCGGTGGTTGCCGAATCCACGCATGACACGGGTCAATTCCTGACCCTGGACGAGGGTCTGCGCTCTGGGGATGTGGTCGTTACCGAGGCCGGAAGCGCTGGGCCGCTGGTTAGACCGCGCCCTGGGCACCCAGCTTGGAATGAACATCCGCGTGCCGGCGCGCAAGTCAATCAGCTCGTGCTCATCAATAACTCAAAGCGGCCTCTTCTGCTCCTTGCCGGTGAGATTGTCACTGGCGGCAAACAGGACCGCGTCATCGGGAAAGACCGGCTGGTTCCGGCAGAAAGCGATCCGGTGGATCTAAGCGTCTTCTGCGTTGAGCCCGGCCGTTGGGTCGCGAGATCCGACAAATTCGTGGCCCCCATGGCGATGGTGCAGCCCTCCGTGCGGGCAAAGGCGATGGCGGAGAAAGATCAACACCAGGTTTGGGATCAGGTGGCGAAGGCGCGATCGTCTACCGCGCAGGCCGTCGAAGTAGAGTCAGGACCGGGGGCCGTACCTCTCGCGGAAAGCTCGTCTTACGCGGTTCTTGTTCAGAACCGTTCGGTGGCAAAAGAACTCGACAAAGTTGTGGCTCCCCTGCAGCAGGAATATCAAAGTGCAATTCGCCAACTGCGTGATAAGCACGCGGTCGGCGTAGTGGTCGCCGTGAATGGGCAACTGATCTGGGCAGATGTTTTCGCCAGCACTAATTTGCTTGAAAAGTACTGGCCGAAGCTCGTGCGCTCGTATGCGGCGGAGACTTTTTCCGAACCGGGAAAATCACTGGCGGTCGATGTACGCGCGGCCCAGGAGTTTCTCGATCATCTGAATGGACGACGGGAGATTGTGGAGAATGAACCGGGTTTGTATCGCCACGCTGAGATCAGCGGTGAAGGCTACAAGGTATTTGCCTTGACGTCGCTCCTGCCAAGCACGGGCTTCGATCTTCACCTAGCGAAGATTGCGGAGTGAAGATACGAGCCGCCCTAGGAATCTGCTGGGGCAGCTGCGAGATACTCCAGCGTCTTCTGCAGCGAGGCTTCGTCTTCGACATTCAAGGTTTTTTTCGCGCGATCGATCTGGCGCATGAGACCGCAGAGAACCTTGCCGGGACCGACTTCGACGAAGGTCTCGACACCGCGTGAGATCAGCCACTGCAGGGATTCGCTCCATTTGACTGAGCCTGTGACCTGTCGGATGAGGGCTTCCCGCGAACTAATCGCATCCTCGACAGGCTTAGCATAAACATTCGCAATCACCGGAATCTGCGGGGGTGAAAAGTTGAGCGCTTCGAGGTCCAAGGAAAGGCGGTCCTGAGCCGGCTTCATCAGCGAACAATGGAAGGGTGCGCTCACCGGGAGCAGCTTTGCCCTTTTCGCGCCGCGTTGTTCGGCGAGTTTCACAGCGCGTTCAATCGCGCCGGCGTGGCCGGAAATGACCACCTGGTCAGGCGAATTGATATTGGCAGGCTCACAGACTTCGCCTTGCGAAGCGTCGGCGCACACGGTGACGATCGTGTCGAGGTCCATACCGACAATCGCTGCCATGGAACCTGTCCCCACCGGCACTGCCTCCTGCATGTATCTACCGCGATTGCGGACAGCGCAAACCGCGTCGGTGAAGCTGAGCGTCCCGGCGGCCACCTGAGCGGAGTATTCGCCAAGGCTGTGTCCGGCGACGAATGCCGGCTTAATCCCCTTTTCGTCCAGCACGCGCCAGGCAGCAACGGAAACCGCGAGAATCGCGGGCTGAGTATTCTCCGTCAAACGCAGCTGGTCTTCGGGACCTTCAAAGCAAAGCTGCGACAGTTTCATAGCCAGAGTTTCATCGGCCTCTACGAAGGTTTGTCTCGCGACCGGAAAGCGGTCGGCAAGATTTTTGCCCATACCGACGGCCTGAGAACCTTGGCCGGGAAAGAGAAAGGCAAGTGATGTGGTTGTCATGCTTGTCCAGTTGGCGAAACAGCAAGTTTACCCGACCTCAATCATCAACGCCTAGCCGACGGCGAGTGCAACGCCGCTAGTTCCCGCTCAATCGATTGTGGGATCTTGCGCGCGACAAATTCTCCGGCCACCCGAATAGCGTTCTTAATTGCATTGGCGTTCGATGAGCCGTGGGTGATAAAGCAGGCGCCCTTGACCCCTAGCAGCGGCGCGCCCCCATATTCGGTGTGATCTAGACGCTTCTTGAAATCCGCGAATGCGCTACGCGAAAGGAGTGCGCCAACCTGGCTGGTCACGGTTGCAGCTAACGATTCTCTCAGAACATGGCGAACGAGATGGGCCACGCCCTCGGAGGTTTTCAGAGCAACGTTACCAACAAAGCCGTCCGCGACAACTACGTCAACCGTGCCCCCATATAAATCGCGGCCTTCCACATTGCCAACGAAGTTGATTGGCAGCCGCTTGAGCAGGGCAAACGCTTCGCGCGTGAGCTCGTTGCCTTTGCCTTCTTCTTCGCCGATGGAGAGTAAACCGATTCGAGGCTGATGAACGCCGAACATGCTGCGGAAGTAAATGTCGCCCATGACCGCAAACTGTTCGAGATTGTGAGGCTTGCAATCGACGTTCGCGCCGACATCGAGCAGAGTGCAGACAGAGTGGACGGCGGTCGGCATGACCGCCACCAGTGCGGGGCGATCTACGCCAGGAAGCCCTCCCAGCACCATCTTCGCCGTCGCCATGGCGGCACCCGTGTTGCCGGCGGTAAGGAAGGCCGATGCTTTCCCCTCCCGGACCAAGCGCAAACCAACCCGCATGGAGGAGTCGCGCTTGGCGCGGACGGCCTGCACCGCCTTGTCGTCCATGGTGATGAACTCACTCGCCTGGGCGATGGAAATAGCGACCGAGCTGGCAGCAGAATGCCGGGACAGTTCGGCCCGCAGCATTTCCTCAGGGCCCACCAATGTAACGGGAATGCCAAAGCGTCGCGCCGCCTGGATCGCGCCTTCGATCTCAGGCTTGGGAGCGCGGTCAGAACCCATTGCGTCCAGGGCTATGACGCCAGGCATATCTGGGAAAGCTTACTCGGCTTCCTTAACTTCCAGTACTTCGCGTCCCTTGTAGTACCCGCACTTCGGGCAGGCGCGGTGCGGCAGCTTGCGTTCATGACAATTCGGACACTCGGATAGCGTGACGCCGGTCAAGGCATCGTGAGCGCGCCGTGTAGATGTGCGGCGCTTGGAGTGCCGCCGTTTTGGATTGGGCATGAGAGTCCTTCCTGTGAGCTCTTCGCTCGTAGCCTTTTTAGCGAATCTTCGCTTGGTGTGACGAAACGCTAACGGCTAAGAGCGGATCTAGTGTTGCAACTTCTCTCTAATATCTTTCAACGCCGACCAGCGTGGATCTTCCGACGCTTCGGCGCAATTACAAAGTTCCTGATTCAGGTTGCGCCCGCAATGTGGGCACAATCCTTTGCAGTCCTCGCGGCAGATGGCCTTCAGGGGCAACGCCAGTAAGACCTGCTCCCGCAATACGTCTTCGAGGAGCACTCCTTCCCCCTGATAATACCCGACCTCGGCCTCAGCCGCGGTCACCGACAGCTCCTCTTTTCCGGCATCAGAACCTTGCGGCCGGTACAACAGCTCGAAGCTTCTCGCGACGTCCCGATGAATGGGCTCGAGGCACCGCGCGCAGGCTAGCCCAATCCGGGTCGAGAAATCTCCGACGATCCGTATGTCATTGATAAGGTGATGCTTACCGTGATGTTCCTGGACAAGTTGCGCGCGTCCTTTGCTGTCGAGATTGGCTTCCTGACGGAAGTCCGCACCGAAGTCAATGGTTCCGGGCACAAGATGCTCGTCAAAGTCCACTGGATGGACTTGCAATTCCCTGATTTCGATGAGCATTTCAGGATCTCCGCGCCCCCACTTTTCGCAGGCCGCGGCAGCACATACTGAGGCGTAAGTACTCCGGGGAGCTAGACTTAGGATAAAAGTTGGTGAGTGGGGGTGTCAAGGAACGGGGTGGCTGAACTAGCGGCCCCAGAAACACATTTAAGTTGCATCGGTTGCCTTGATGCGACCTCAGATCCACCCAGAAGCCCTGTTCCGAGCAACATCCCCTTCTGAAGACGAGGTAAGTTCAGCCCGCCTGCTGCTCGGCCTGCAATCGTCGGCTTTCGCCTTGGGGCTCGCGTCTGGCTTCTGTCCTGTATTCTCAGTGTGGCGAATCGCCGATTTCTCATGAAGTTGGTCCACACCATTGAAGAAGTAAGGGGAATTTCCCGTGCGGCCAAGCGTGAAGGGAAAAAGCTGGGGCTCGTCCCTACAATGGGTGCACTGCATGAGGGACATTTGTCTCTGGTGCGCGCCGCGAAAACAAAATCCGATATTGTGGCAGTTTCGATCTTCGTAAACCCGACGCAGTTTGGGCCGAAAGAGGACTTCAGCCGATATCCGCGAACTCTCGAGAAGGATTTCGAGCTGCTGGAGCGGGAAGGCGTGGATCTTGTTTTCGCGCCCAGTGCGGAGGAGATGTACCCCAAAGGAGAATCCCCAAGCAAGCTGCAATCGGGCCGGCCACTGCAAGCGCCCTCCCTCACGTGGGTCACGGTCGAGGAACTAAGCGACCGCCTCTGCGGCAAATCACGTCCTGGACACTTTCGCGGCGTCGCAACCGTGGTCGCCAAGCTGTTCAACATCGTCGAGCCGGATGTCGCGTTCTTCGGACAGAAGGACGCGGCGCAAGTCGCGGTGATCAAGCGTGTGGTGCAGGACCTGAATATTCCGGTTCAGATTGAAGTCTGCCCGATTGTCCGCGAGCCCGATGGTCTGGCGTTGAGTTCGCGTAATGCTTATCTCAGTTCCGATGAACGCAAGATGGCCCTGGTCCTGCATGCCTCCTTGCAACGCGCCCAGAAGCTGTTCGATGATGGCGAGCGCGACGCGGCGAAGATCCGAGCATCCGCGAAACAGGCGTTTGTCTGGCAGCCAGCAGTGAAGCTCGATTACTTCGAGATTGTTGACTCGGATACGCTAGAGCCCGTCGGTGAGATCGACAAACCTGCGCTGGTTGCGGTGGCGGCGTTGGTTGGAAATACGCGCCTGATCGACAATATCCTTCTGGAACCCTGACCTTTGTCCATTCAAAAACCACTGCTGCTGGCATCCGCTTCACCACGCAGGCAGGAACTGCTGAGAAACGCCGGGATCAACTTCGTGGCTCGGCCGGCAAATATCCCTGAGGTACCGGCTCGAGGGGAGCAGCCGCGCGTGTTTGCCGAGAGAATGTCGCGCGAAAAGGCGCGGGCGGCACGCGACAATGGACATGGCGGAGTGATTTTGGCAGCCGACACGGTGGTCGCCGTAGAAGCTGAGATTCTTGGTAAGCCAGAGGACTCCGAGGATGCACGCCGGATGCTCAGGCGGCTCAGCAATTGCACGCATGAGGTGATTACGGCGGTGTGCTTGCTGGGGGAGGAATTTTCCGACGTCCGGTCAGAGATAACGCGCGTTCACTTCGATGCGATGAGCGAGGCGGAAATCGCAGATTACGTTTCGTCCGGGGAGCCCATGGACAAAGCCGGGGCGTACGCCATTCAGGGCCGGGCGTCACGATGGATTTCAAGAATTGAAGGGGATTATTCCAACGTCGTGGGCTTGCCGGTGGACCTGGTGTGGAGGATGTTACGCGACCACGGGCTCTATTAAATCGTGGGCTGGACTCTGATCAAAATTGGCATTCTGAACCGCTTCAACGTGGGGGAGGAATCTGCTTTCCCGTTGACCAGAAACCCTCAACAACCGAGCTACTTCTTCGACGGGTTATTGGGGTTGGCGTTCTCGCCGTCTTTCATCGCGGACTTGAAGTTGCGGATACCTTCTCCCAGCCCTTTGCCGAGGGCAGCGAATTTGCTGGGACCAAAGAGAAGGAGAGCAATGCCCACGATCAATAGAATGTGCAGCGGCGAAAATAGTCCTTCTCCCATAAGAGCCTCCCTGGCGATCGGTCGTAACCGGCACCTGCCGTAATTCTAGGGTAGCGCGCAAGGGGAGTCAAAGATGCTTACCCTGATTGGCGCCCATCCACACCCTATGCCTATGAGCCTGGGCGAGCCACAAGTGCTGACAACTCGCTATATTGCAGATCCTGTGCTGGTGCCAATTCCGCGATGTTCTGCCCGACTTCTAAGTGAGCGCAAGCTCCGACACCTCTCTCAGGCTTCGAACCTCCAGATCCGGCACACCGGCAGCTTGCCGCACCGCACCAACTCCCGGGCGATGAGATGGGCGGTTTACCCACAAAGTCGCAATCCCCAGTGATTTCGCCGGAATCACGTCGTGGTAGATGCTCTGCCCGGCGTGGAGCCATTCTGCTGTGCTGATCCCCAGTTTCTGCTGCGCGAGTCGAAAGATGGTCGGCGAGGGTTTGTAGGCGCGTGCCTGAAACGCGGTGATCACGTGATCGAAATTGACCTCGAGCTGACCAGCGCTGGCGCGAAAGAGGTCATCGTCGATGTTTGAGATGATCCCCAGGCGAAATCTTGAATGCAGTTGCCGGAGCGCATCGACCGTGTCCGGGAAGGGACGCCAGGAGGCAATGGAATCGGGAAGCGATTCTTGTTCTGCGGCAGTCGCTTCGAACCGGTATCGTTCTCCCATCCCGCGAACCACTTTTCGCAAAACCTCGCGATAAGATTGATACTCTCCGCCTTCTGCTTGGGCCTCGAGGTCACCGTAGAGCGCCAGAACCTCGGCATTAGAACGGTGGATCGAATGCTGCTCGAGAATTCGCTGGAGCGCAGTGAGAATGCCTGTCTCCCAATCGATGAGAGTACCGTAGCAATCGAAGGTGATGAACTGAAATGGGGAGAAATCGAACATAAGAATAGGCCATCAGTTTAGCTGATGGCCGAGTTCTTCATTCTTAGTTGTTCGGAAAGCTGTCCTCCCTACTCAGCGTCTTAGCTTAAGCGGCGACTTGAGAGTGAAGGCTACGGCAGACTCTGCCGGCAATACGATTTCCTTGTTCCCTGTGAACGCGGTTCCGGCGGTACCCGCCCCTGCGCCAGCCGCGGCGCCTATGGCCGCACCTTTACCCCCTCCAGCCAATCCGCCGATAAGGGCGCCAAGGCCTGCCCCTCCGCCAGCCATCACCGCCGTGCGCTTGCCCTTGCCTTTGATCGTTTGGGTGAAGGTCGCGGTCTGCACCGGCATCTCTTCGCCGTGGATAGTTACTGAGTTCAACCGCAGTTGCAGCAAAGCGCCGCCGGCGAAACGACCGAGGGGCTTGGCATCGACAACCTCTCCCGAGACTTTCGCGCCAACCGGAATCGCTTGTTCCCCGTTGACTTCAACAGCCCTCACCAGACTGCCGCCAAAGCTTTGGCCCGGCTGGCTGATCTTGGAGCCCACAGCGCTAGACAAGCGAATGGTCATGACTTTCCCCGACGGGACGGTCACCGTTTCCGGAACGCGCGGCTGCGATGAACTGGCGGACTGCTGTGAATCACTGGTTCCGGCAGCGGCGTCGTCGCCATTGGGTACCGAGTTGTCCCCGGTCGAACTGGGCTTGTTGCAAGCCACTCCGAGGGCTAGCAACAAAGCAAGCGACATGATATGTAGGCGCAGTTTCATAGTTTCTCCCCTGAAGGGAAGATTATCCGCAACTGGTACTCAGGAGATCAACTCACAACAGTACAGGTGCGTTTGTGGTAAACGGGCAGACCTGATGTACCGTGCGCACCAAACGAGCGGAATGCGCCTTTGGTCGAGTTACCGAGATGGGAATGGGACCTAAGCTTTATGGTCCCCGAAGGGAAGCGAATCCCCGGATGGAACCGAGACGGGCTCTGGTTCCGGCTGATCAGGCTCGAGGTCGGGTTCTGAAGGACTCGCTGCCGCTGCCGCATCGGCGACCGGCTGCTCTTTAGCAAGAAATTTCGCTGTGTTCAGCAGCGTACGGCCGAGGGAGGGGTTGTAGCTGGTCCAGCTGGATTCACTCTCGGCTTCTCGCTCGAAGTGGGCTCGCATGCTCTCCATTTTCGAGTCAAGGTCGTCCATGTAATGCAACATCAGTGCCTCGGGGAACATGGGGAGCTTCGGGGACCCGAATTCATATTGTCCGTGATGGCTGATGATCAGGTGCTCGACCAATGTCTTCATTTCGTCGGGGAAGTTGGGCAGCGCTGCCAGCTTGTTCTGCAACATCTCCAGTTCGATGACCATGTGCCCCAACAACTGCCCTCGACTGGTGTAGGAGAACGAGCGATTGTAGGTCAGTTCGTAGATCTTGCCGATGTCATGAAGGAACACGCCCGTCAGCAGAAGGTCGCGATTGATCTGGGGATAGTTGCGAGAGACCAAATCGCAGGAACGAAATAACGAAACGACGTGATCGAGCAAACCTCCAATGTAGGCGTGATGAAGGCTCTTGGCGGCGGGCGCGTTCTTGTACGCGTCAGAAATCTCCGGATCCGCCATGAATGACTGCACCAAGGCGCGCAGGTTTAGATCTTGGAAGGTCGCGACGAAATCCCCCAGCGTACGCCACAGCTCCTCGACATCTTTGGTGGTCTTGGGAAGATAGTCTCCGAAATCGATTTCGGAATCGCCAAGCTTGCGTAGCTTATGGATGGTCAGCTGAAAGCGGTTCTTGTATCTGTTGAGCAGGCCCTTGATCTTAAGGAAGTCTTCCTGCTCAAAAGCGTCGAGGGCATGCTCGACGTTGTCCCACATCTTGGCTTCGATTTGACCGCAGCGATCGCCAAGAGTTAGAGCAAGGTAGGGCTCCCCGGTCTTCTTCGGCTTTACTTGCTTGCTGATAACGACGAAGCTGGAGACGATGACCTTGTTTTCAAAGCGCACGCAGTCGGAGAGGAAAAACTCTTTCATGATGGCTCTAGGCGGGCTTCCACTCGCACTCGCGCGGAAGCTTGGGTTCCGCCCAGCTTAAACTAAAACAATCCCATTTTCTTTTTCTTTTTAAGTTCCTTCGCGTTCGCCTCTTTGGCGGCCGTGGTCATAACCGGTTGCGTCTGGTTGGGACTGGCGCCCGAATCCACGTACCCCGGACTGATCTTGATGTACGCTTCTTCGCGCAGCTTGGTCAGATACTCGCGCATCTTGGGCTGCATTCTCTGCATGTATAACGCGTCCCGCACACGATCCTGGGCATCTGGGAATGGGGGAATCCCGGCGGCGCTGTGATCGGTGACCTTGAGGATCACGAAACCCTGCCGGGTGCGAATCACATCCGTCACATCTCCCTTCTTCATTGCGAAGGTGACATCTTCGAGTTGCTTGGCGAGTTTGCCGCGCGGGAACGTTCCAAGATCCCCGCCCTGGGCGCCAGAGGGATCCTGTGATTCCTTCTTGGCGAGATCGGCGAAATCCGCACCGGCACGAATCTGCTTGAGCAAGTCTTCCGCTTTGGCCTTGGCGGCATTGAGTTTCTGCTCGTCGTCTCCTGCTTGGTCGGTTGAAATCAGAATCTCGCTCAGCTGAATTTGTTCGGGTTGTGCCAACTCCTGCTTATGCTGATCGTAGAATTTGCGGATCTCCTGGTTGCTCACGTTGATCCGAGGGGCGACCTCGCGTTTGATCACTTCCTGGGTGATGATGTCGGATTTGAGGTTCTGCTTGAAATCTTCAAACGAGAGCCCCTGCGCCTGAGCCGCTTTCTCGAGATCGTCCAAAGAATCGAGCTTCATCTGTTTGCGGATTTCGTCTAGGCGCTTCACCACTTCCGTGTCCGCGGTTACGCCGAGATCTTTGCCCTTTTCGAGAAGGAGCTGGCGGTCAATCAGACCGCGTAGAACGTCCTTCTTGCCCCGCGCAACTATTTCGGTGGCATGAGTTGGGTCTTGATTCTGGGCCTCGTCGCTGAGTTGTTTCTGTTCGCGTTGATACTGGGTGCGGGTAATGATCGAATTGTTGACTCGGGCGACGATCTCCTCGACCACTGTGTCTGCGGAGACAAACGGCGGGACCGCGATAAGAACAGCAATCGTGAGGCAAGAGACAAGCTTATGCATAAAAACCCCGGGAATTCCTTGTCAGCGGCCTGGGCCGCGGGGAAAGTAGCTCGTGGCCGGGCTCGCCGGCTCACATTGTTAGATGCAATCGATTGTAAACCTAGGCTGGGAACTGGTACCAGCGGCGGAGGAAGAATCCGCAGCCTAACTACAAAGCAGACAGACGGCGGTCACATCATTGTGAGTAGGGGCGGTACCCATGAACTGTTGCACACGAGAAAGGATCCCGACACAGGTCTCGTGAGCTGACTGGAAGTCGACGTCTCTTAAGTATTGCTTCGCTCCTTCCAAACCGAAATCTTCCCCGCGGCGACCTGCTTCGACCACGCCTCGGGAAACCAGAAGCATCGAGTGACATGGGCCCAGAGCAACCATGCCCGGTTCCGGCACCGCGTGGGAGAACAAGCCAAGAGGGAGTGCGGTTGCGGCGAGCTCGCTGATCTGCTTCCCATCCTTGACCAGCCCGGGCGTATGCCCGGCATTCACGTAGCTGATGATTTTCAAGTGTTCGTTGTAGCAACCGATGAAGGCGGAGCACTGGCGAACTCCGCCTGCCGCATCAATCACTTCGCGGTTCAATCGGATCCAGAGTTCTGCCATGGCTTCCATTTCGTTTGTCGAGTGGTCTTCGAGTAGCTCCGCCGCGAGCATGCGAAACTTCCTCTGCACTGCAACCATCACCGGCCGGGCCTGTTCAAGTTTGCCGGCGACATCAAAAAGTCCCAAGAGGATCCGTTCGGAACCGCATCGGACGAAATCGAAAAAATCCCCGCTGCGCCGCTGCCCGTAATACAGCGCGCCCAGTTCGCCGTCGCGAATTTTAGGAATCTCCGCGTGAACGGGATCATTCCACGACATAATCTCTGGGGCATTCATGGTCTTCCTCGTAGCACTGCGAGGCAGGATGAACTTAGCATTGAATCTGTGGCGTGCCAATGACGTTCTTGCATCGACTCCCACAGCAAGGCGAAAACACCTCCTTCTCCCCTCTGATTCACTGCGAGGCCCGAACCACTTCTGCGCGAATGCCTTCCTCCAGGCGCCCGTAGTCGCTGTGGAGAATCACGCGAAACGCGCTCTCGACGGAGTCGCCCTGTCCAATTCTTTTGAGCACTGCGACGATATCGCCCATTCCGTAGCGGGCATTGAGATAGTTGGCAGCCAGCAGGGATTCGTCATAGGCGAGAACCGCTTCTTCGGTGCTGAACGACCCGAAACCGCGCTCGAGCATATTCAAAGGGATTTCTCGCTCGGCCTTGAACAATTGCGTCAGTCGAACACCTTGAGACACCAGCGTGCGCGGCTCGAGCATTTGAGCAATCCCCTCATTGAGCCAAGCAGGGCAACGACCGGCGCTCAGCTGGTTGACGAACGTGTGGGTCAGTTCGTGACGCACAATTCGTGAAAGCTCCGGAGTAACGGAATCTACTCCGTGGAGCGGTATGCGGAGCTTGCCGTCATTCAGAGCACCGATCCAGGTAGGGGCGCGGGTGACATCGAAGAATGCCTGGGAAGTGTAGAGCACGACCTGAACGCTCGAACGGGGCTCACTCCCGAAGATGTGCACGAGGTCCTGATAGTGGGACTCGAGAGTCGAAAGTAGCTGATCGCGAAAAACGCCAGAGCTCTGGCTGCCTTCATAACGAAGGACGAAGTGGCTGGTTGCGCGCTCGGAATAATCTGTTTCGGCTGAGGTTTCGCGCTCAGCCTTCAAGAGCATGCCCTGAATGGTGGCGTCGGGGCGAAGCACCAACGATTTCTTCCAGCTCTGGATTGCATCCCGATTCCGCCCGGCGGCGAATTGCGCATAGCCCAACACACTGATTGCATCGGCAGAGTCTGGAGCAATGCGGGTGGCACGTTCGGCATAAGAGAGCGCTCCCAAGTTGTCCCCGGTACGAACCAAAAGTGCGGCATAGTAAGCAAGAATGGCGGGATTTTCAGGCTGAAAACGCAGCGCGGTCTCGAAGTCGTGCTTTGCTTGAACGAACTTGCCAGACTCGTACTCGGATTTCCCCGCTATGTAGTAGGCGATGGCTGTGGAATCTGTGTGCTGGCGTGCCTCAATGGAGGCGACAACATCGCGATCAACTCCATCATTGCGAAGGACCTGCTCGAGTAACTCGCGGTCGCTGGCAGCCTTTGGCTCGAGGGTTGATCGTGGAGGTGCTACCGTCATTTCGGAAGCTTGATCGCTATCTGGGGTTAGCTCGATGCTCAGAACTTTGCTGCGAGGAATGGTGAAGCTGTTGTCGCCAATTTCATATCGGACAGTGCTGGTGCCTTCCTCTACCCCATCCGCATTGATGGCATCGCCGTTCCTGAGATGGATTACCGCTCGGGACGACCCTAGCCCGGCTGAAGTCGCGAGCAGAATCCAGCAAGAGATGACAAATATGCGCATTCAGGCGCATTCTAGAGGGTTGACCGGCGGTTCCGAAGTGACCGACGTAACCCGCAAAGTGAAGTGGTTGGGCTTTGTCCTGCTCGCGCTCAGCGGCCTTGCCGCTGCCCAGGCGAAAGCGCCCTCGGGTGGCCGGGCTGAGTCCTTGTACCTGCGGTTGCGATCAGTGGGATTGGACAGCTCTCACGTCTACCGCATTCGTCATACCGACCTGGTGCGCGGTGCGGTTAGCATTTCGCTCGACGATGGGATGATCGCCTTTACGGAGGAGGCGGATGGCCACATCACGGGCGCAATTTTTCAAGGAGACGGCGAGATCCTTGTATTGCCCCCCAACACCGTGGAGCGAGCGTCGCTAGCTCTGTTCACCGGTGCGGCCATCCTCGAAGAGCGGTTCTCGCTTGCCTACTTTCGCTTCAACGACGATTTTTATGGCGAACTAAAGAATTCTCTTCGACCTGCAGAAGACGCGGGCGAATTCGTGGGTGAGTTCAAGGGACTCGCAGCCACCCTGGCAGAAAGCGACGCTCTACGGCTTCTGATCAGCTTTCGCAATGCCGAGTATGCCAAATCGGATGATCACTTTCTTCATGCGTACATCCAGGGTCGCAGACTGGGAGCATTCGAGGTGCGGTATGACTCCTTGCTGCCGGAACCAATCTCGTTAGGCCAGCACAAGAAAATGGGTGGTAACGACTACTACGACGTCTGGGCCTCGTTCGCACAAAAGAAGCAGCAGGAAGGGGAAGCGGATCCGGACACGGGACTTCTCTCCACCCATGATTTTGAAATAACGCATTTCTCCATCACAAGCGAGATCAAGCCACCGACAGAACTCTCCGCCACAGCCACTCTCTTATTGTCGCCAACGCGAGATGGCGGGCAGGTTCTGCTTTTTGAACTCTCTCGCCTGCTTCAGGTCGAGAGCGTGGAAGAGAACGGGAATCCGCTTGAGTTCATACACAATCAGGCGGTCGAAGGGTCCCACCTCGCGCGACGAGGAAACGATTGGCTGGTGGTTTTTCTTCCCGCAGCCATGAAGGTTGGCGCATCATTTCAGCTGAAAATCCGATACTCGGGAGCCGTGCTGTCGGAAGCGGCGAATGGCCTCCTGTTTGTGGGAGAGCATGGTACCTGGTACCCGAACATTGGATTTACTATGTCGTCCTTCGACTTGGAGTTTCGATATCCCCTGGAATGGACTCTGGTGGCGGTGGGCAAACGCACAGAACAAAGGACGGAAGGAGATCGGCAGGTTTCCCATTGGGTAACGGAACGGAAAGTACCGGTGGCAGGATTCAACCTTGGGAAGTACTCGCGCACGGTGGCGCACGTTGCGGGGGTCGATCTGGAGACCTACGCCACTCCCAGCGTGGAAAAAGGACTGCTCGCAGCAGAGACCGCGCCCCTACCGATGCCGCCTTCTATTCGCGGGCCGCAACCTCTGCCCGAGGCGCCCGGGCTTCTGTCGCGTTCGATTGCCCCGTCGCCCTCACGAAACCTGCAAATGGTGAGCAATGAAGCCGGCCGGGCACTGGATTTCTATTCCCAACACTTCGGGCCCTATCCCTATAGCCGGTTGATGCTAACCCAGATTCCGGGAACCACGAGCCAGGGATGGCCCGGACTCATCTTTCTTTCCAGCTACGCTTTTCTGAGCCCTGCCGAACTGGAGCAGTTCGAACATGATCCGGTGGAACGAGTTGAGGTCCAGCAGCTAGTCGCGCACGAAACCGCGCACCAGTGGTGGGGCGACTTGGTGACCTTCACTGGTTATCGCGATCAGTGGGTCATGGAGGCGCTGGCCAACTACAGCTCCATGATGCTGCTGGAATCGAAGAACCCGGTTGAATTCCGCAAGCTCATGCAGAAGTATCGCGACCGTCTCCTGCTCAAAGGGGCTGACGGTGAGCAGTTGATGGATGCGGGACCGGTGACCTTGGGGTTGCGGTTGTCTTCGTCAAAATTTCCCAACGCCTATGATGCCATCAGTTATGGTCGGGGGACGTGGCTGTTTCACATGCTGCGCACAATGTTACGCGACGCCGAACTAACTACCTCAGGATCACGACCCAAAGGAGGGGAGGAGCCATTCCTGCGCGCTCTTCGCGAAGTGCGCACGCAGTACGAGGGCAAGCCGCTCACGACCGCGCAGCTGCTCGC
The DNA here is from genome assembly GCA_035606605.1 of Terriglobales bacterium. Taxonomy (GTDB): domain Bacteria; phylum Acidobacteriota; class Terriglobia; order Terriglobales; family Acidobacteriaceae; genus Gp1-AA145. Next base: position 12,853 of record DATNEX010000090.1, on the reverse strand, counting down.
GATCTTCGAGGCTCAGTTGCCAAAGCCTCTTTGGTATGAAGGCCGGAAATCCCTGGACTGGTTCTTTGAGTCATGGCTCAGCGGCACAGCGGTTCCAAGTTTTGAACTGCGAGACGTGAAGATCGCGGACAAGGCGGGTACTGCGATGGTGACCGGCACAATCGTTCAAGGCAATGCTCCGGAGGCACTGGTCACATCTGTTCCCTTATACGCCGTCGTCGGAAGCAAACCCGTATACCTACGGCGGGTTTTTGCCGATGGCACGGAAACCACCTTTCGCATGGCGGTTCCTGCGGGAACGCGGAAGATCCTGCTGGACCCGGAACAAACCCTGCTTTCGCGGGCGAAATAGCCAGGCCTGGCGACTCTCTCTAACCCATGAGACATGTCGTTTCACGGTGCTCGTCAGGTACCTTACCCATCGATACAGTGCCGGCTGTACACTTACCAGCGTGCCCACCAAGAGATCGGAGATCGTGCGGTTTGGTGTCTTTGAGGCCGACTTGAACGCACGTGAGCTGCGCAGGTCAGGCCGCAGGTTGCGGCTTCAAGACCAGCCATTTTTCGTCCTGGCAGCACTACTTGAGCAGCCGGGGACCGTGGTCACTCGCGAGGAACTGCGGCAGCGACTCTGGCCGGTTGACACGTTCGTCGATTTCGACCACAGCCTCAACACTGCGGTGAACAAGTTGCGGGAGGTTTTGGGCGACTCGGCGGCGAATCCGCGATTTATTGAGACGCTGGCAAGACGCGGCTATCGATTTGTCGCCGAAGTGCACAAAGATGTTCCGCGAGAAGAACCCCCGGCAAAGGTCGTTCCCCAACCCACCTCGGATCCTTGGTCACTCGTCGAAAGCGACGCTGAACCGGATTTACCTAAACCCCACCGCGGCCTGACCCGCGCCCTGTTCGCATTGATTCAGACGATGTACCTGGTTTTCTACATGGTCGCCCTGTTCCATGGGGAGGACCTGTACAGGGTGGCTTGGCCGCGTGCCGGGCTGCCAATCGTATTCATTACCGCCCTGGTAACCGCTGCGATGGGAATACCCTTGCGTCTTTATCTGCTCTCCGGAACAGCTTTTGACTATTCCCGATTGGGGGATAAATTCAAAAGCATTTTCCACGGCGTGTTGATCCTTGACCAGTTATGGGCGATCGCTCCATTTCTGTTGTTGGACCGGATTGGCTTCGGCCCCGCTCTCGGCTCGACGGCGGCACTGCTATACGTGCCGTTCGCCGAAAGGACACTGATCAGGATGGCGTATGCCGGCCGTACGAATCCTGTCCAGCAGGATCGGGTCGCCCTTTGAGACGACATCCTTGTCAGCGGAATTGGTAGCCGATGCGGCGGGTTTACTGCAGGTCCGCTTCCCGGGGGTCGGGATTATAGAAAAACATGAACCGCAAGCGCAGCGCTTGTCCGGCAAACTCTCCCGGGAGCCGCGGAAAGGGATTCGAAGCGGTGATTCCGCCGTAGGCGGCGCGGTCCAGAGCAACATCCCCTGAGGTGCTGACATATGCAATCCCGCCCACCTGTCCATTTTTCAGAATGGAAAACTCAATGGCAACTTTGCCGCGCTTAAGAAGGGGCGGCATGGCGGAAGGAGGAATCACAGCGTACCAGTTCTCGCGAACCACCTGGAGAACCCGTTGTAGGTAGGGGCCAAAGTCCACTCCCATGGTGTCACTGAGGATTTCAAAAGGACCGACTCGGGCATTCGCCTGCCGCTGTCCCAAGCCCATGTTGCCTTCGTCCCCGCTTCCGAATCTTCCGCGGTTGCTGGCGACTTGCTCGGCAGCCTGATTGAGAGCACGCTCGGCTGACATCGCGGGCCGGTCAAATGGCGATCGTTGTTGCACCGGCGGAGACTGCAGCTTCGCTGTCTGTTGTTGAGACTGAGGCGGCTGGGATTGTGGTTGTGCTTCGGGCGGCGCCTGAGCTACTTGCGCCGGGGGAGCGGGAGCCTGTTGCTGAGGTTCACCCGCGGCCGGGCCTCGGCGTCCCTGGCGCAAAGCATCGAGCAGTTTCTTCAGCTTTTGCTGGTCCAATTTTGGAGTACGCGATTCCGCGATTCGAGACTTGTCGGACAGCACATTCGTTTTAGGCGGCTTCACGGCTTTTTGCGCGTCGGGCGGAAGCTCGAGGAAAGTGAGGTCCTTCTTCTCCTTGGGGATCTGAACCAGCATGACATTGCGGTGCGGAAGATATCGGGCAATTTTGTCGGCGTTCACCACCACCAAAATGACCAGGATATGAACGACCACCGACATCCAGAAAGCTTCCCGCTTGCGTGAGCGGGCAAGTTCGTCACGCGCTTGGATCAAGAGCGTGGGGAAATCGTGCATTTCCCGGTATGCGGACTCCCAAGTCCCCGCGTCGAAAAGGTCGCCTTGCTCGGGCTGTGGCCGCGACGGAGGTGGCTCAAGCGGGATTTGCGTCAGAGACATCGCGGACTATGGGATGAGATGCGCCTTGCCTACATTCTCTCACTTTTTTCGCCGTGAGGAGGAGTCTTTCCAAGCAAGCACTTAGAGCGAAAGTAACGTCTTCAGGCTAGCCCAGGAGGCTCACTTCGGCGGTCAAGAAGTGTAAAGAGTTAGGCATCAGGCAGGGCTGGCAAGGCCGAGTTTGTCGGCGTGGGCCGAGATCTGGGCCAGCACTTCCAGAGCCACTCCCAGGGCGCGGCGTCCGTCCTCGAGAGCTACAGTCGGGGCTTTCCGAGTACGAACGGAATCGAGAAACGCTCGAAGTTCCCCGCGAAGCGGTTCCTCCGGGGTTATGGAGGGTTTGGTCATCTTGATATCGGGATTCGCCGAGGGTATCCCCGTGACGTCTCCCACGGTGAAAATCAGCACGTCCTGGCGGCCATAGTCGATGGAAATATATTGTCCGGGCTGGAAAAAGCGCAGCTTGCGTACCCGTTCAGTCGAGACGCGACTGGCAGTCAAATTGGCAACGCAGCCGGATTCGAATTCGATCCGGGCGTTCGCAATGTCCACTTTGCTCGAAAGAATCGGCAAACCCGCGGCGCGGATTTCCTTGACCGGTGATTTCACAAAGGCCAGCACTGCATCAAGATCATGGATCATCAGGTCAAGGACAACATCCACGTCGAGGGAACGCGCGGTAAAGACGCTTAGACGGTGGACCTCGAAGAACAGCGGCTTCGTAATCATGGGAAAGGTGGCTTGCACAGCCGGATTGAAACGCTCGAGGTGGCCTACCTGTGCAATACGTTTCTCTCGGGAAGCGAGTTGAATCAGCTCATCGGCTTCGGCCAGAGTCGGGGTAAGAGGCTTCTCGATGAGAACGTCTAAGCCCGCCAGCATCAGCTGGCGGGCAACCGCGGCGTGGTGCACGGTGGGAACGGCCACCGAGGCTGCATCTATCTTTGCGGACGACAGCAGGGCATCAACCGACGAATAGCCGGTGCAGTTGAATTCACGAGCAAGCGCTTCGACGCGGGTTGGATTGGTGTCAACGACCGCCGCGAGCGTCATCGGTTGTCCGGTCTTCTCAAGTTCGTGATAGACGCGCGCGTGGTTGCGGCCAAAAGCACCGCAACCAATCACAGCTACAGACAGAGGACGATCGGAGCCATTGCTCATCGTGAGCCGCAGGATATCAGGAACGCTCTTGCGAGTGTTCCTCAGCGCCGGGCGCGTTTGAGAATGGCAATTTGCCCCGCGTGATAGGCGGCGTGCTGCACCGCGCCGTAGAGCATGAAGCGGACGTCGTACTCTTTTCCGGGAACGGGATCGTCCAGCCGCGAATTGGGCAGTGCGGAAACCATCTTCATGAGTTCGGCATGAGTTTCTCGAAGATTGGCCACCGTGCTCTGCCAGGATGGTTCGGTCGTGCTGTCGAGGTAGCCAAAGTTCTGCGCATCACTCAGAGTAGCTACCTTACCTTGCAAGCGACGGCAAACCACCTGTTCCCACCCCGCCAAGTGGATGACCAACTCCCAAATACAGTGAGCATTTGTGATCGGACGCGCGGCTGCCGTCTTGGCGTCAATGCCGTCGAGGATCTCCATGAGCGCCGGTCCATGCCAGGCCTCGCCATCAAAGGCGCGGGTCAGTTGGTCGATGATGAAAGAAATTTCGGACATTGCTCTCCTCAATATACCGCGCTCTCATCCCGACGCGCGACGAGCGCGAGCAGGGATCTCACGATGGGCTGACATCAGAAGGTCGTCGTGGGCCTCGACCTAGTCGGCGAGGGCCGCGATTCCTGCCCGGTCTGCAGCCCCGAATACGGCGTCGCCGTCAATGAGGAGGCACTTGCCCGCATCGAGCCCAAGGCAGGTGGCTCCGGCCCTTCGCATCACCTCGATGGTCTTGACCCCAACCACGGGAACGTCAAAACGCATGTCCTGCTTGGGCTTGGCGACCTTGACGACGGTGAGGTTGCGATCCAGAGTAGACGGAGCGGGAGGGAGCGACGCCATGATGTGACCGGCGCGCTCGATGGTGGCATCGGTACCTTCCATGGCTTCGACAGCAATGCAGGCGCTCTCCGCAATGACGACTGTCTGGCCGATGTCGTAATGGCCGAGGGCGCGCGCGACCTCGCGTCCGTAAGCAATGTTCTTGCGCTCTTGCTCGGAGGGTGCACGTTTGGTAGGCACTCCAGGTTTGACCAACAGAGGTTCCAGCAAACCGGTTGAGTTCTCTAGCACAATGCCCTCGTCGGCGAGGACCTTGGAGATGGCGCCCAAAAGCGAATCTGTGTTGCGCGTCGTGAGCGAAAGCAACAATTTGGCGAGCCGCCAGTCAGGACGGATGCTGGAGAAGATCTGTTTATGCTTCACCTGCCCGGCCATAACGGCACGCGTGATGCCTTCTTGGTGGAACGTGTGTATCAGCTTTGACAGTTCGCCGAGCGAAAGCCAGTAAACGGCGGCAGCACCCTGAGACTCGATCTCGGGAGCGGTCTCTTCTTTAATCGCGGCCACCACAACGTCGTAACCCTGCCCACGAGCTGCCTCCAACACGAGGAAAGGAAACCGCCCGTTACCGGCAATGAGACCGAGTTTGGGAGACATAGTCGTTAAGGATCGCTGAAATTGACTGACCTGATCTTATACATTCCCGCTGGGCCAGCGAGCCCTGGCCTTCGCCATGCATCGTAGCTACTACTTGATCACTCCACGCTCGCTCGATTCTACGAACTTGATCAGCAGATCCACATCTTCGCCGCGATCGGGTTCGGACTTGAGCTTCTCCAAGGCTTGGGAGGTATTCAGCTTCGACGCGAGCAGAAGTTTATAGGCGTGATGGATCCTGCGAATGCGCTCTTTTGTAAAGCCGCGACGCTCGAGTCCGACGGAGTTCAAGCCATAAGCGTGCGTACCGCGCTCGGCAGCCGTCTTCGAAAACGGCAGGACGTCGCGGGTGATCGTGGTTCCGCCGCCGATAAAGGAGTGCGCCCCGATGCGGACGAAGTGGTGCACGGGGCAGAGGGCGCCTACCGTAGCCCAATCCTCGACCGTTACGTGCCCGCCTAAGGTCGCGGCGTTCGCCAAGATGACGTAGTCGCCGATCGAGCAGTCGTGTGCGATGTGGGTGTAGGCCATGACTAGGATATGATTGCCCACTTTCGTCAGACCGCCGCCCTTTACTGTGCCGCGATTGATGGTGACAAACTCGCGGACGGTATTGTCATCCCCCATTTCGAGTCGAGTAGGTTCGCCCTTGTAACTCACGTCCTGTGGCGCCAGGCCTATCGAAGAGAACGGGAAGAACCTGTTGTTCGCGCCGATCTTGGTAGGTCCATCGATGACGACGTGGGAAATCAGTTCGCAATGATCACCAACTTCGACCTGGGGGCCAATAACGCAGTATGGCCCGATTTTGCAGGATGGAGAGACTCTCGCCGAGGAATCAATAACTGCTGTGGGGTGGACGTTCATGTATGCGAAGAGACGGAACGATTTTGTCGCTGGGTAATTTAGAAATTATGTAACTTAGGACCATTCTCCCCAACGCTTCTTGCAACATCGATGGCGCAAGGTGTTACTTACAAGGATTGCCCAACTGCCAAATTTCAACCTACTCGGTTGTTGTGCTCTCGCCCGGTGATCCCGGGCTGCCCGGCTTCGGAACGAGCTGACAGGTGACGGTGGCTTCCGCCGCCCGCTTTCCTTCAACGTAGGCGATCCCCTGCATGCGCACCGCTTTGCGTCCGCTGCCCTCGCGCCACGCGAGCACCTCAACTTCAATTCGCACCTGATCTCCGGGGACCACCTGCCGGCGGAACTTGGCTCGTTCAATTCCAGTGAATACGATCAGCTTCTCATCGCGATCCGACACTTCGGTCAGCAATAGGGCGCCGCCCGCTTGCGCGATGGCTTCCACGATCAGGACTCCGGGCATGATTGGCGACCCCGGAAAATGGCCGACAAAGAACGGCTCGTCGATGGTCACGTTTTTGATGGCCACGATGCGCTGCTTGCGCACGAGATCGACCACGCGGTCGATGAGCAGCATCGGGAAGCGATGCGGGAGGATCCGCATGATGTCGTTGATGTCGTAGTGGATGTGCTCGGCGGCCGGATTCTCAGGGATTTCAGCGGTTTCACTCATTTGCGGCGAGTTGTTCGTCTCCATGCAATCGCCTCACCGGGCTCAGATTCGCCGAGAGACATGCTGGTCTACTTGAGGGAGAATTATACTTTATTACTCACGCTCGGCTGTGGTGAGGCGCCGGTCTCTCCCGAGTATGGCTGGGGCTTGAGCCGTGGCGAAAGCGAAAATAGAAACCTTTGCGGCGTTAGCCGTTGAGTTAAGCTCTCCCATTCGGATGACTACACCTACCCGACAGCTGCAACTCCGCTACTTTCGCCAGCAGCAATCCACAATTCTCGACACCATCGAGCAGCTCGTCACCCTCGAGTCCCCGAGTGACGTCAAGGCCGCGGTGGACCGCGTCGCCACGGTGCTCGTCTCGCGTTTCGAACAACTAGGCGGCAAGGTCCGCGTTCACGCTTCGGAAAAGTTCGGGAATCACATCCAAGTAGACTTTCGAGGCAATTCCCGTCAAAAACCTCTTCTTTTGCTTGGACACATGGACACGGTTTATCCCGTAGGCACGATTTCGAAGATGCCGTTTCGTTTGGGCAAACACAGAGTCTGGGGACCCGGAGTATTTGACATGAAGGCTGGGATTGCCTTGCTTCTGCATGTGATCGAAGGACTCTTGCAGTGGAACAATTCGGTGCCGCCTCGCCCCATGACCGTGCTGCTGGTGTCGGATGAGGAGGTGGGCAGCGCATCATCGCGGCAAATCACCGAGCGCCTGGCGCGGCAGTCCGAAGCCGTTCTCGTGCTCGAGCCAGCCGCTGGTCCGAAGGGTGCGATTAAGACAGCGCGCAAGGGGATAGGCGAATATACCCTGCAAGTCCAGGGCGTGTCCGCGCACTCCGGCCTCGACTTCGAAAAGGGACACAGTGCGGTCCTGGAGCTCTCGCGGCAAATTCTGAGGCTGTCGGAATTGGCTGACCCGCAGCGCGGAACAACCATCAACACCGGCAAGATCAGCGGCGGCACGCGAACGAATGTCGTTCCCGCGGAGGCGAGCGCGCTCATGGACTTGCGAGTCAAGACGAAGCGGGACGCGGAGAGACTACACCGGCGCTTGATGTCTCTGCGGCCGTTTGATCCAAAGTGCCGAATTACCATCCGCGGCGGCATGAACCGTCCCCCGATGGAGCGAACCGCAAAAGTGGGCGCCCTATACCGAAAGGCCGCACAGATCGCGCGCGAGTTGGGCTGGAAGCTAGAGGAGGCTGCGGTTGGCGGCGGTTCGGATGGGAACTTCACTGCGGCTCTCGGTGTGCCCACCCTCGATGGACTGGGTGCAGTTGGAGATGGCGCGCACGCCGTCCACGAATCGGTCGTTGTCTCTGAGCTTCCGAAGCGTGCCGCCTTACTGGCGGGCATGCTTTCTTCCTAGTTGGGCTTCCCACATCTTCTGATGCCCTGAGATAGCTGCCTTCCCCCTCTTCGATAGGAAACCAGAGTTACTCATCCGAACGCAATCGGTGATTCGGAATCAGATGGTTCACTGCGATGGCTGTCGACCACCGGCCCGGCAAGGACGCGCGTGCAGTATTACACTGTTCAGTTCGCCGGGGCCCGGCAGCGGCTCCGGAATGGAGATCTTATGCCTGCTGCAACTCGTACCGATCCTCTCGCATTTCTTTCCGACCAACTGAATGAACTTAAGGTCAAGGGTACGCACTTCCGCCTGCGCGTACTCGACGACGAGCAAGCTCCGGTGTGCACTTTTGACGGCAAACGGGTGATCAATCTGGCTTCCAATAACTACCTCGGGCTGACCACGCATCCCAAGCTGCGCGAGGCGGCTCTTGAGGCCACGCGTCAATACGGGGTCGGCTCCGGTGCGGTGCGGACCATTGCCGGAACCATGAAGATCCATATGGAGTTGGAGGAGAAGATCGCCCGCTTCAAGGATGTGGAGGCGTGCGTTGTGTTTCAGTCGGGCTTCACGGCAAACGCTGGAACCGTTTCGGCGATTTTAGGCAAAGACGACTTCATCATCTCCGACCAGTTGAACCATGCTTCGATTATTGATGGCGCTCGTTTGTCGCGAGCAAAGATTCTGGTTTTTGAACACAAAAACGTCAGCGATGCAGAGGCCAAGCTGGCTAGCGTGAAGGACCAGCCTGCGCGTAAGCTGCTGATCACCGACGGCGTCTTCTCCATGGACGGGGACATCGGCCCGTTGCCTGCTCTCTGTGACTTGGCGGAGAAGTATGGCGCGATCATGATGGTGGATGATGCACACGCCTCGGGTGTTCTCGGCCGCAATGGGCGCGGCACGATCGACCATTTCAAAGTGCATGGGCGGGTGGACATTCAAGTCGGGACCTTGTCCAAGGCAATCGGTGCGCTAGGCGGATACGTTTGTGGCACGCGCGAGCTGATTGACTTTCTCTATCACCGCGCGCGGCCGTTCTTGTTCTCGACTTCGCATCCGCCTTCGGTGGCAGCGGCCTGCATTGCGGCCTTCGATGTGCTCGAGCAGGAGCCCGAGTTGATTGAGAAGCTCTGGGGCAATACCCGCTTCTGGAAAAAAGAGTTGGGGCTCCTCGGATTCGATATTGGCGGGAGAACCACGCCGCCTAGCGAAACACCCATAACCCCAATCATCCTCGGCGACGGCAAGCTCACCATGGACTTCTCGCGCGAGCTGTTCCAGGAAGGCGTGTTTGCGACCGGAATCGCCTACCCCACAGTGCCGGAGGGTAAGGCGCGCATCCGCACAATTATGACAGCGACGCATACCAAAGAGGATTTGGAGCAAGCCCTACAGGTGCTGGAGAAGGTGGGACGGCGGACGGGGATCCTCGGTTAGTCCATTACTCTTCTAAGCTCCGCCAAAGAGCTAATTCGGGTGGCCAAGATGCGGGTCTTCTCACGGACCGGCTATCTTCTCCCGCGAGGTTGTGGGGCGGTGTAATCCTTCGGATACAACACAACGGACCGGCGCAAGCCTTCGCCGGTGCTCTCAGTATGTAGGTCGTGTTCCTCGCGCAATGCGAGGTGCAAGATCCGGCGCTCTCGTGAGGACATGGGTGCGAAGGTGTAAGGAGAACCGGTCTGCCGGACTTTGTCGGCGGCGACACGGGCTGAAAGGCGCAGTTCTTCGAGGCGTGCCTTGCGGTGGCCCATGCAGTCGAAGCTGATTTTCTCGTGCTCGTTGCCGGTCAGCCGGAGCATCTCCATGGCGAGGAGTTCGAGGGCGCGCAACAATTCGCCGCCGCGCTCTAGAAGCAGCTGCGCGTCAGGGCCGGCGAATTCGACGAGGACTTCCGGGCGCTCCCAGTCGCGATCGTCACTGACGGGCGGATCGACGGTGATGCGGTATTTAAGCCTGAAGCCCGCGTGTTTGACGACGGGACCAAGGAACGTATTGAGCTGGTTTGCTGCCTGGATTTTGTCCATAGATAGCTATGCGCTTGGCGCGGTGAGCCCTGAGCAAAGTCGGCTTCCGCATGATATTCCTCTTTGCTTCTCGCTGGTTCGCTCGCTCCTCAATGCCCGCCGCCCGAAGCTATTTATCTTTCTTCCTCGCCCGTTTCGCAGCTATCTCCCGCATCTCCCGGCCGAGTTCGGTGCGATTCATGACCCAAGTCTGCAGAATCATGATCACGTTACTCAAGGCGTAGTACAGGTTCAAGCCGGCTGGCATGCGGAAGAAGAAAAAACCCATCATCAGCGGCATCATGATGTTCATCATCCGCTGCTGTGCCGGATCCATGCCAGCCTGCGGCGTCATCTTCTGCGTAATCCAGAAGCTCACGACGACCAGTGCCGTCAAGATGAAGTATGGATCTGCAGCGGAGAGGTCACGGATCCACAGCCAGTGCGCCTGCCGCAGGTCGATGGCTGTGCTGAGGACTTTATAGTAGGCGATGAAGAACGGCATTTGGATCAGCAGGGGTAGGCAGCCGCTTGCCGGATTGACGTTTTCCCGCTTATAGAGATCGGCGATCTCTTTGTTCATCTCCTGCTTGCGCGGATCGCGCATGCTGTACTTCTTGTACTTCTCTTGGATCGCCTTCATCTGTGGCTGCACCCGCTGCATCTTCAGCGCGGACTTCAACTGGTAGAAGCGCAGGGGGAGCAAGGCGATGGTGATCACGATCGTCTGCAAGACGATGGACCAGCCCCAATTGTGAACGAACTGGTTCATCCACCGCAGCCATATAAAAAGCGGGCGGGCGATGATGGTGAACCAACCAAAGTTGACCATGGTCCGGAGGTCTTTGGCAGCGCCGCTGATGGTCGGCACCAAGACCGTCTCTAAGACGGGGAGCGCCTTCGGACCAACGAAAAGTCTTCCAGTAAACGTTCCCGGCCGGCCGACGGCCGCGCCTACGACCTCGGCGTTCCTGGTTTCGTTCGGCTTGTTGGGATCGGGAATGAGTTCAATAGGATTATTCAGCGTGACCGCGAGAAGGTTCTCCGGGGTGTCGGGAATGAAAACTGCCGCGAAGTACTGGCTGCCCACCCCGATCCAGTTGTAAGAGCCATGGAGGGTGTTCCCGCCGGAAATCTTGCTAACGCTGATGTGCTCCGTGTTGTTGTTGAATTGATATTCCAGCTGGCCCGAGGCGAAGCCAGCGAGGGTGCTCTGATCCCCAAAGCCGGAAGGCCAAGCCGGGAACGCATAAGCCGGGCTCCCGTTCAAAAAGACAGAAGTGTCAAGGCTTATCGCGTAGCTATGGTCGAAATGAAAGATTTTGCGGACGGTGAGGCCGCCGTTTGAATAGTCGAACTCGATCTCCGCCGGTGCTGCCAGGGCGGCCGCAGTAGTGCTCGGCACGTATAGGGCGGAGCTCAACGTGTTGCGCAGGTTTTCGTCATAGGTCCAGAGCGAAAGCGGATAGCCGTACTTGGCGGCGGCTTTCGCATTGACCATATCGAGAGGTTTGCCTTGGTCGTCTTTGAACTTCTTCAGGATCCACGACCTCACCTCCGCGCCACGATTGGTTAAGGTAATGCGATAGAGGTCGTTCTCGATGACGGTTTCCGATTCCGAGGTGGCTTGTTGCGGCGCGGCGGGCGCCGCCCTACCAGCTGATTTGCCCTCGGTTGTCCGTACCTGCGCACCTGCCGACGGGGTGGAAGGCGCGCCTGGCTGGATCGGCTGCTCAACAGGTCGTGCCGTGCTCCTCTGCTGTTGCGGCGGTTGCGGCGCGTACTTGCGCATATAGTACTGCGCTCCAAAGATAGCGACCGCCATCAGCAGAAAGACCAGCAGGATGTTTTTGTCCATGCCCGGTTCGGATTGTGGGTTCTTGTATTCAGGCATGTTCAGACCGTGTGGGGACGGGCGTTCCCTTCCGAGGCTCCCAGCAGGCGCGCTTTTCGCCGCATGGGGTGGTTGTTTGTCCGGAGAATGGCAGTTGCAGAGCGGGTCGATCTTCCCTCCGCCGGCACCGGGTCGTATCCGCCGCGCACCAGTGGATGGCAGCGCAGCAGGCGCCAAATCGCCAGAGCCGATCCGCGCACTGCGCCGTGCCTATCGAGCGCTTCCATTGCATACTCAGAACAGGTCGGCGTGTAACGGCAGGCTGGAAGAAACAGCGGTGAAAGCACCCGCTTGTATGCTTGCAGGAGCGCGATCAGGAACGCGGCTGGGATGCGGCTAGGCTTCAACGCTTCTCTTTCTGCAACGTCTTTCCAATTACTACGAATGTTTTGGCGACTTCGTTCCGGAGCTCGGAAAACCCGACGGTCAGTAACGTCCGCTTGGGATTAATGACAATGTCCGCATCCAGCCCGGGGTTAGCTCCCTCCAGTCGCACTGCTTCCCGCAACCGGCGCCTCATACGATTGCGCTGGACAGCTCCACCCAGCGCTTTGCTGACCGTGAACCCAACGCGACTCCCCACGCTGCCGTCAGGGTTCTCAGTCGAACGGGCCAGATAAAACACCGTCATATGAGCTGTAAAGTGACGGCGGCCCTTCTTATACACTCGCTCAAAATCCGCGTGATGCAGTAAACGCTGCTTCTTAGGGAAACTATTCTTGATAGTTACAGTCACAGCGGCTTCGGAAACGGCTCCCAAGCGTCAGGTCATCGAGGTCAGGCGCTTGGGGTTTTGCTGAAGCCTGATGTCAGAAGCCTGATGCCGATTCTTACTCCCGGAACCCAGGTTTAACGGAAACTCTTTTGCGCCCCTTGGCACGGCGCCGGGAAATGACGGCGCGTCCGCTCTTGGTCTTCATACGGGTGCGAAAGCCGTGCGTCTTTGAGCGGCGGCGACGGTTCGGCTGGAATGTACGTTTGGGCATGAAAAATCCTGCGCTCCTG
>DATNEX010000089.1:0-3811 GCA_035606605.1 Terriglobales bacterium | reverse complement strand
AGGAGTGGCGGGCGGCAGCTTGCCCATCTTGGCCGGGCTTGGAAGCCTCGCCATCGCGGATGGGTCGCCACTGTTGTTCGTCGGGGTTCTGGGCCTAGCTACGTGGCTCGTCTGGCTGGTTGTCACCGGCCTACGGCTCATCCGCGGACAGGGCTGACCTCGCTCTATGGTGGCGCTCGTTGAAGCGAAAGAAAGGAAGTTGCAATGGGAGCTGGAGTAAAGGCAGCCGAGCATGCTCCGTAGCCCGTAGAACTTGAGACGGCGGTCCTCCCGCCTCGTCCGCTCTCGCTGAGAGCGTGCAGGTTGTCGAAGTCCAGCATCGAGGACAGGAGGAACGTAACGTCCGAGCAGGTCGCCATGGCTGAACAGCACCGGCGAGGCGAGCTGCCCGACCTCATCTAGGGGGCTCTCGGCGAGCTGGCCGGCGCAGCGAAGGAGGGCCCGATGGTGCTGTCGGTCGGCGTCGGGCTCGGTGTCCTGCACGAGTTGATGGCCGCCGAGGTCGACGAGGTCGTCGGCCCGAAGGGCAAGCACGCTCGCGACCGCAGCGCCAAGCGCCACGGCCACGAGCAGACCTCGGTATGCCTCGGCGCTCGCAGGGTCCCGTTCAGCCGCCCGCGCGTGCGGACGGCCGGCGACAGCGAGGAGGTCACGCTCGAGACGTATTCGCACTTCGCAGACCGCGACCCGCTCGCGGACGTCGTGCTCGAGTCACCGGCCACGAAAGGTACGTGACCTCGGTCTTCCACTCGTTTCAGTGAACCAGATAACAGTCACTTTAAGTCAACAAATTCTAAATAAGAAAGTAGTAAGACAAAAATGAATACAAATACCACCAAAAAGCTCGACACGAAAGTTCTGCTCTCTACCCTATGGATCGTCGTCATGATCAACATGTTGAAAGCAGACATCCTCTCGCTGTTCATCCCCGCCATGGCGGAGGAGTTGGCAAGGACCTCCGTCAGCACCGGCGCCTCCATTCCTCAATTGATGCTTTTCGGCGCGATTATGGGACAACTCGGCATTGCTATGATCATCCTGTCCCGCGTGTTGAAGTACGAAATCAATCGCCGGGTCAATATCGTCGCGGGCATCGTCACCATTGCCTATATCTGGGTCGGTATGACGACATACCCTCACTACATTTTCATCGCCACGGTTGAGACGCTCTGTCTGCTACTGATCGTTTGGTTTGCGTGGAAATGGCGCGATTCCGAAGTATAGAAAGGGCATCTGATGAAAGCCATTGTTTTCAACCAATACGGCACGCCCGATGTGCTGAAACTTGCGGATGTCGCTGTGCCCCAGCCGAAAGATGATCAGGTGCTGGTCAAGGTGTATGCCGTCTCGGTCAACTCTGCTGATTACCGCCTGCTAAGCGGACCAATTCCGCGCATTATGGGATTTGGACTATTCAAGCCGAACAATAAGATCATGGGCGCGGATATTGCCGGGTGCATAGAGGCTGTGGGGAAAAACGTCACCCGCTTCAAGCCGGGCGACGAGGTCTTCGGTGATATTTCCACGGGCTTTGGCGGATTTGCCGAATACGTTTGCACACGTGAATCTGTTCTGGTGGAAAAGCCTGCCAACCTGACCTTTGAGCAAGCGGCGGCGGTGCCGATGGCGGCGGTCACGGCATTGCAGGGACTGCGCAAGGGGGGCATCCAGCCTGGAAACCGAGTGGCAATTGTCGGCGCGTCTGGAGGCGTGGGAACGTTTATGGTGCAGATTGCCAAATCCTTCGGTGTGGAAGTCACAGCAATATCCAGCACGAAAAAAATGGAAGGCCTCCGTGCTTTGGGCGCAGACCATGTCATTGACTACACCCGCGAAGATTTCACTCGCAGCGGTCAGCGTTACGACCTGATCCTTGCGGTGAACGGCTATCGCCCGCTCGCGGACTATCGCCGCGCGCTCAAACCGCAGGGGACGTATGTTATGGTTGGCGGAGAAGGCAGGCAAATTTTCGAGTCGCTGATGATGGGTCCGCTTGTCTCTCGGCGTGGCGGTCAGACAATGACAAATCTGGCGGCAACCCCCAATGCAGATGACCTGTCTTTTGTCAAAGACTTGATCGAGGCGGGTAAAGTCGCTCCGGTCATTGACCGCACCTATCCGCTTGAAAACACGGCGGAGGCGGTTCGTCATGTTGGTGCGGGTCATGCCGCGGGAAAGGTTATCATTCGCATCAGGGAGACCTTATGAACCATACCGAACTTTTTCGCACCTGCTTTGCACCACTACGCCAACAAAAATCTGGAGGCAATCTCCACCATGCTCGCCGAGGAAGTTCACCTGGGCGGCTGGAACATTTCTGTGTTCGGCAAAGCGGAAGCCATACGGGAAACCGTCAAAAACTTCGCCGAAGCCGAATCCAGTGAGATCCACATTCTGGCACTCTACGAAAGCACAGATACCGTTGCCGGGAAACTTCATATCGGGGTTGATGGAAAGATCGACCTTTATCTAGTAGACGCGGTGACCTTCAATGCGCAAGGCAAAGTCACTGCCATCCGTTCGTACAAAGGGGCGCGGCGATTGGGGCAGATCACGTCATTGACTATACCAAAGAAGATTTCGCCAGGAATGGACAGCAATATGACCTGATCCTTGCTGCGAACGGAGATCGCTCGATTTCAGATTATTGGCGTGCTTTAACTCCCAAGGGTGTTTATGTTCAAACCGGAGGTTCCATGGCTCAAATGACTCAAGCGATGCTCCAGGGACCATGGATTTCAATGACTGGGAGTCAGAAAATGGGTAACATGGGGGTTGCGAAACCAAACCAAAACGATTTGGTTATTATGAAAGAACTGCTTGAAGCGGGCAAAGTAAAGCCTGTGATTGATAGATGTTACCCGTTGAGTGAGGTTCCTGATGCTATCCGCTATCTTGAAGAAGGACACGCCCAGGGAAAAGTCGTCATAACTGTGGCACATAACAACTAATCCCGACGAGTCCAGAGAATAGTGATCAAGCAAGTAAGGTGGTTGAATCGAAGCTAACACTAGACTGCTCGAAATAAATTGAGTTCTCAACAAAATATAGGTGATCCTGCAATTGTTTCGAAATAAGATTTCTGACTTGAAACTAAATCAGTGAACAGAGGATTTGGAGCATCATCCAGCGAGGCAGCTAATCCCAGTGAATGAATGCGTTTCAATTCCTTGCCAGCTGGGAGAAAATTAGGATTGAGTAAATGCGCCCGGCGTAAGTCTTGCGCTGCTCCATCCCAATCTTCCAAATTGGCTTTTGCCATCCCTCGCCAATAATAGATTTCTTCCGTCGGCATCTTATCGATATCAACAAGCGCTTCATTGGTCAGTGTAATCACATCTGAATAGAGGCCGTTATGGAACGGATCAGCGTATGGACCTTCCAGAAATCGAAACAGCCGCCAATTATCTACAGGGCTGGCCCTACGGTGAGCCTGCTCAACGTCCACCTGGGCAATTCGGGCATAGTGCCGGACCATGTCCAGGCTGCCATGTCCCAACAAAGTTTGTAGGGTAAATACGTCTCCACCAGAGCGCAGATACGTGATCGCAAAGGTATGGCGAAACTTGTGGGGGTACGCCTTCTTTACACCCGCTCGTGCAGCAATGTTCTTGATCAAGTGGCGTAATGTGCCGGGATTGAACGCACGTCCTCGACGGACCGTGAACAGCGGTGCATTGGGATCTGTTCCATCTTCTCGTTCCGCCAGGTAGCGCCAAACGGCATGGCGGGCCGTCTTGCCCAAATACACAACCCGTCCTTTCCCCCCCTTCGCGCCGCCTTCCACTCCGTGGCGAATTTCCACCTTACC
>DATNEX010000071.1:0-59737 GCA_035606605.1 Terriglobales bacterium | reverse complement strand
GGATGCTGGAAGCCGGGGTTCCGTTCAGCGTCGTAAGCGACATCATGGGATGGAGTGCTAGCACCGCAGTCCGCATGGCGAAGCGATATGGTCACATCGGACATTCGGCCCGCCGTGAGGCAGTGGACAAGCTCTCAAACGCGACCACTTTTGATGCCGAGGGGGCACAAAAATGGGCACAATGGCGAGAGGGGAGTGCAGGACAGGTTCAGTAACTGTAAGAAAAAAAATGGCTCCTCAGGTAGGACTCGAACCTACAACCCTCCGGTTAACAGCCGGATGCTCTGCCATTGAGCTACTGAGGAGTGTGGTAGTGCGGGATTGTCCTTTTAATAATAGCATCGATGCCGCAAGCAGGGAATCGGACAGCCTGATTGGGAAACGCAGGGAAGGCTCTACTCGCGACAACCGTGGCCCGGCAAATGTTCCACGGCGCACCACGTGGTGCGCAGGATTTGTTCAACTCCGCGCGTGAGAGAATCGTTTATTCATGCCGAAGACTAGCCTGCGTACAGCCAGTTTTGCCGAGTCCGTTATTCGTGGAATGACACGCCTTGCGGACCAGTGCGGTGCAATCAATCTCTCCCAAGGGTTCCCTGATTTTCATCCACCGCAAGCAGCCCTCGATGCGCTCGAGCGTATCTCCCGGGAAGGACCACATCAATACGCAGTCACATGGGGCGCTCCAAACTTTCGAGCTGCCCTCGCGCGTAAGCAGTCGCGTTTCATGGGGCTGCCTCTCGATCCAGACGACAATATCGTGGTCACATGTGGCAGCACCGAAGCCATGATGGTTGCCATGATGACTGCCTGCAATCCCGGGGACAAGGTCATTGTGTTTTCGCCGTTCTACGAGAACTATGCAGCTGATGCAATCCTTTGCGGCGCCGTCCCTATCCATGTTGAGCTTCGACCGCCAGAATTTTCATTTGATGTGGAGGAATTGCGGCGAGCCTTTGAACAGGGGGCGACGGCGCTAGTGCTGTGCAACCCGTCGAATCCGTCAGGAAAAGTATTCACGCGCAAAGAATTGCAGGTTATTGCTAACCTGGCGGAGGAGTTCGATGCCTTCGTGCTTACGGACGAAGTTTACGAACACATCATCTATGCTCCGCACCAGCACACCTATTTTGCCTCTCTACCAGGGATGTTCAACCGAACTCTCTCCTGCAGTTCCCTCTCAAAGACCTTTTCAATGACGGGATGGCGCCTAGGTTATGTGATCGCCTCGCCGATAGTGATCAATGAAGCCCGCAAAGTGCACGACTTTCTAACCGTTGGGGCTGCGGCCCCCCTGCAGGAGGCTGCGGTAGCGGCCTTAGAGCTTCCCGACAGCTACTACAACGAACTGCAGCGGCTCTACACCGAAAAGCGAACGATGTTCCTCGAGCATCTAGAAGCCGCTGGCCTACGCTACACCGAGCCACAAGGAGCCTACTATGTCATGGTGGACATCTCGGAATTCGGGTGGAAGAGTGATGTGGCGTTTTGTGAATGGATGGCCAAGGAAGTGAGTATCGCGGTCGTGCCGGGATCAAGTTTCTTCCACGAAAAGGTAAATCACTTAATCAGATTTCATTTCGCGAAGCGCGCAGAAACACTTGCCGCCGCGGGCGAACGTCTGCTTCATCTCCGAAGCAAGCTCGCATCTGCCGTGGCAATGTGACGATGCCCCGCCTCTCAAGTTCCCGTGGAGGGCATCCATATGGATTCACTGTCTTTGTTGAACTGCGACCGGTTCCTCAATCTTGATACTACCGTTACTGCCCGCGGTAACCCTGATCTTTCTCCCCTGCTTCAGGTAGAGCGCAAGCACATCCGGGCGTGACCACTCCAGGTCCCAGCCGTTCTCGATTGCCACCAGTGCGTAGTCTCCCGGCACCACTTCATTCAGTGTGAACGTTCCATCGAAATCCGTCTGATCTCGGCGAAAGAGATCCGCGTGTGCGTTCAAATTATCAGGTACCAGTACCACCATCGCTCCCGGAAAAGGTTTGTCGTTGCGTTTTACGATGCCTTCAAGCTTCGCCTGTCCTCGAACTAGAGCGACCGCAATTTCAGCCATGGTTCCTGTGCCCAGTTCAACCGTCGATCCCGCCAGTTCGCCACCCGTCACAGATACATGGGACACCGCGTAACGACCACGGTTGTCCCAACCGACGACTTCGTAGCGCCCCGCGGCAACGCCCTTCAGGTGTGCTACTCCCCTTGAGTCGCAGCGGTCCCAATACCGCAAGATCCCTCGGGGCACACGCAGTCCTACGTAGACTTGCCCGAGAGCGGGGTTTTGGCCCGCTACCTGCGCAGCAATGCTTACGCCACCGAGTGGTTCAGCAGAAGTGGCATCGATTTCTTGGCCTTCAGTGATTGCACCCAAATCACGGACCGTGCTCTCACCTTCTACGCCAGCGATTGAGAGCTGGTATTTTCCCTGGGGCAGTCCCGAAAGCTCCCATGATCCCTCGTCCGTTCGTTGCTGGTTGACCTGAACACCACGAGTCTCACCTCCTAAACCAATCTCCTGCACCTGGGGGACTGTGTCCTTTGGAACACGTATAAGAAAGCGCTTCGAAGGTACTGGTGCAAGGTGGACGTCAGCCTGCACGCGATCGCTTGCCTGCACCTGAATCGGGGTCGCCGAATCAGGATCAGTGGTATCGCCGAAATAGCTCGTTGGATAGGCGCTGTCCAATTCGGGATCGACTTGCGTCGGGGGATCGTCCTTCATGTCGGATGTAGGTGCTGGCGTACGGACGGCATACCAAGGTTCCGCTCGCACCGCAATAAAGTAAGTGCCGGGCAGCACCGGCCCTAGTTCGTAGGCCCCGAGGTCGTCTGAATTGTCAACACGGTTCTGCTGCACTTGGCTGGTACCTTCCTCGTGAGCCACTCGGTACAACATGACGTTGGCATGCCGTACCGGGTCGCCGTTCTCATCGAGCACCTTGCCAAAAATGTAAGCGTTGGGTGGTAAGCGCAAAACGAGGTGCTCAGTATCGAGCCCAGCATCGGTGACGATGGCGGTGGAGAAAACCTCGTGTTGGTCATAGCTGCGTGTTAGATATCCGCGTTTTGCACCTTGAAGCGAATATTTGCCCGCCGGCAATCCAGAAAAGGAGAAGCTACCATCTTCCGAGGAAAACAGTGAAAAGGGCCTTCCAAGATTCTTCACGTTCGCAAGAACAACCCTGGCACGTGAAAGCGGATGACCATCGGTGCTGCTTACGACTGTTCCCGAGATTCGGTATGTCCCCCCGCTTGTTGTTTGACCTTCGCATCCCAGCACGAGGGCAGCGATAAAGGTCAGAACGAAAGCTGATTTTTGTCTTTCGGGAGCCAACATTCGTTCTCAATCTCCTTGGATCAATTGAAGTTGCAAATGCTCGCTTTGCCCGGGCACCAGGTTGAGGACTTGCCCTTGAGTCTCATAGACGCGCATGGCTACCGGATCTCGATAGGGCAGGCGGGGTTTCGGATGGGCAAAAGCCAGCACCCGGTAAGCACCGGGCGCCATCGGCACGGACGCGAAATTGCCGTCAGGCATAACCGCGATTTCCTGAAACGTTCCATTACTGTCAGGAAGAGGCACGCAGTAGACGCGGGCGGGCGATTGGCTTGGCACAATGGAGCGTCGGCGAGGTAGAGAATCTCCGTTCGCCTTGATGTCCGAGACTGCCCCTGAAATCTGTGCCATGTCATCGCGCATGGTGATGTCGATTTGTGGAGGGGAACTGGACGCCACGACCAAGGGACGATGCAGTAGGTCCACTCCACCGGAATTCATCGACTGGATATACCCCCGGTACGTGTTGAACCGAACCCAGTATGCTCCCGGCGGCACGTTGTCGATCAGAAGAGACTCGTCCGGTCGGGAAAGGATGGGCCTAAGCGATGGTCTTCCAAGTTGTGAAAAATCCCCCACTGGTTCAAGAGACACGTGCAAGTACACTCTTGGGCCACTCAGCTTGAAACTTTGTTTCCCGTTGCTCCAGATTGATTGGTTGTTCCATTCCGAATTGAATTCCTCTTGCACGCTAATAGGGATCGCACCGTCGGCTCCGAGAGTCAGGCTTGGGGAATCAACCTCATGCCCGGAAATCGTGAAAGTGGCCTCTCCACTGACAGACAGCGGCGCGAAAGCGTGCGCCTGGATTCTGAATGTGCCATTTGGCAGTAATCCTTCGATCCTGTGAGTCGAGGGGTTGTAGCCGAGAGAATATCCTGGTCCGGGTTGGGTCTCCGCCAAGACACTGATGTTGAGGCCGGGAGTGTTCTCAGCATTCAACACCGGCAACCTTACCCAGTAATAAGGTTGGCGCGCCAGAGGGATGTCGGCTTGGAGTTTTTGGCCTGCACTCAAAGTAATGGCAGTTCCAGACGCGAAGTCCGGGACTCCGGGAAAGTACGAAGGAGGGAAGCCATACGCCTGGCTTCCGGGGACCGGGCTCTCCAGATCGCTGTCGAGCATTTCTTGAGTCATTACCTTGTATTCGCCCGGAGCGAGCTCGGCAAAGCGGTACTCGCCGCTAGAATTCGTATGAGTTGTTTGGGAAGGGGTCCACCGCCACAAGCCTTCCTGGACCTGACGCTGGAATAACTGGACATTCATTCCAACCGCAGGTTCATTAGACTTAGTTAGGACACGCCCATGAATAATTCCTTCTGGAATCAGAGCAATAGCAATGACGAGATCGGGAGGGACGAGCGTTTGAGTTCCATCGGGGTCCTGCAAGAATCCTGGCTTTCGCGCTAAGAACGTGGTTGTCCCGCCGACTCCGGTGCCAACCTTAAAGATCCCTTGGGGAGATTCGTCCCTTAGAACCTTGAACTGAAAACGACCATCGTCGCCGGTGAGCGCCGCCATCCGGTTGTCAGGAGAGAAGACAAGCGCCCTCGAGATAGGCTCGCGCGTCAGCTTGTTTACCACTACCCCGGTGACATTCAGTAAGTTGGGATTACCTTCGGGAATGCTTTGAGACCATGTATAGATGTGTGCGGCAGATATAATGCAAAGCAGCAGCAGCACACAACGGCGCGCGTTGAAATACATGAGCCTCAGGCGGTGAACGACTATGTCAAATGAGGGCACGTGGCTCGGTTTTGTGAACCTGTTACTCGGGGAAGACCCCATCCTAGTAGTAGAAGCAGAACTCTTACCCCCGAGTTGCCGCTTGGGTGTGCACTTTTAGCATTTCCATCGCGGGGCGGTGTCTGGTGACATCCTTCATCAATCCCCTCTGTTCAGGAATGTCATGGAAATCATCGCTCGGTGGCCGATTCTCATTGCATTAGTCGTCTTTCTCAGTAACGCATGGGCGCAAACTTACAAGTATCCTTTCCAAAACCCGAACAACCCGATCGAAGAGCGCGTCAACAACATCCTTTCACTGATGACTTTGGACGAGAAGATCGCGGCACTCGGCACGGACCCGAGTGTGCCAAGACTTGGTATCGTGGGCTCATCCCACATTGAAGGCCTGCACGGAGTCGCGCTTGGCGGCCCGGGAGGCTGGGGCGGTCGCGGCCTTCAGCCTTTGCCGACCACGCAGTTTCCCCAGTCCGTCGGTTTGGGCGAGACCTGGGATCCCGAATTAGTCCGGCAGGCGGCCGCAGTCGAAGCGTACGAAGCCCGCTACACCTTCAATACGGATGATCAGTTTACGACCAACTACCGGGGCGAGCGTCATCGTCGGGTCGGCATTGTCGTGCGCGCCCCGAATGCGGACTTGGCCAGAGACCCTCGTTGGGGACGCAGCGAAGAGTCATTTGGTGAGGACCCATTCCTAACCGGGACAATGGCTGCAGCTTTCGCTCACGGTCTGCGGGGCGACAATCCGAAGTATTGGATGGCTGCCTCGCTCATGAAGCATTTTCTTGCCAATAGCAATGAGAACGGACGCGACGGGTCTTCCTCCGACTTCGACGATCGCCTGCTGCGTGAGTACTACTCCGTGCCATTCCGCATGGGAGTGCTCCAGGGAGGCTCACGCGCTTACATGGCCTCCTATAACGCATGGAATGGTACTCCAATGACAGTTAATCCCATTCTGAAGGACATCACCATGCGCGAGTGGGGACTAGACGGAATTATCTGCACCGATGCCGGAGGATTGACCAACACGGTAACGAAACACAAGTATTACGGGGACATCAATCAAGCGTCCGCGGGTGCTATTCATGCCGGCATCAACCAGTTTCTGGATCGGTATCGGGATGGCGTGAAAGCCGCGCTCGATGGCAAGCTCATTAACCTTGCCGAGATCGACGACAACCTGCGCGGTGTTTACCGGGTGATGATCCGCCTCGGGTTGCTTGATCCTCCCGAAATCGTGCCTTACAACAAAATCAAAGGCGAACAGCCGGTTTGGGACAATCCTGAGCACAAGGCGTTAGCGAGAAAGGTTACCCGGGAGTCCATCGTTCTCCTCAAGAACGAGAGCCATACCTTGCCGCTCGACAGGTCGAAACTGAAGAGGGTTGCTGTGATCGGACCGTATGCAGATATCGTCGCCCTCGACTGGTATAGCGGGACGCCAGGTTATTCCGTGAGCGCCCTCGAAGGAATCAAGAGCAAGCTGGGGAGCAACGTCAAAGTTGACTTCGCTCACGACAATACCGACGATGCTGCCGTGAAGATCGCGCGCGGTGCCGATGTGGCGATCGTTGTCGTCGGCAATCATCCCACTTGCAATGCGGGCTGGGCCAAATGTCCGCTGCCGAGTGACGGCAAAGAAGCGATCGATCGACAATCGATCACGCTTGAGCAAGAAGAGCTGGTGAAGCAGGTGTACGCCGTGAATCCGCAAACGGTGGTTGTATTGATCGCCAGTTTTCCGTTTGCAATTCAATGGACCGAGGATCATGTGCCCGCAATTCTTCATATGGCACACA
The DNA here is from genome assembly GCA_035606605.1 of Terriglobales bacterium. Taxonomy (GTDB): domain Bacteria; phylum Acidobacteriota; class Terriglobia; order Terriglobales; family Acidobacteriaceae; genus Gp1-AA145. The sequence continues at coordinate 52,846 of DATNEX010000071.1, read as the reverse complement.
ACAGCCAAGAAGAAGGGAATGCGCTCGCGGATGCTCTGTTCGGCGACTACAACCCGGGCGGACGCCTGGTGACGACCTGGCCTGCCTCACTGGATCAGTTGCCCCCGATGATGGACTACAACCTGCGCCATGGCCGCACCTACATGTACTTCAAAGGGAAGCCGCTCTATCCCTTTGGGTATGGATTGAGCTATACCACGTTCGAGTACTCGAATTTGAGGGCCAGCTCTTCTCAAGTTGTGGCAAATGGTGAAGTCCGAATAACCGTGGATGTGCGGAACAGAGGTTCGCGGGCTGGCGACGAAGTCGTACAAATGTACGTCGCGCACATTGGATCGAAGGTAGAGCGGGCGCAGGAAGAATTGAAGGGATTTCAGCGTATCTCATTAGCTCCGGGGCAAAAGACTACCGTCAAGTTCATTCTCAAGGCAGCTGACCTTGCTTATTGGAATACCGACAGGGCTGGGTGGGATATCGAAGCCAATCAGGTCGATGTGAGGATTGGTAGCTCGTCTGCTGATATCAAGCTGAAGACCGCGGTGAGAGTTCGCCCCAGGGGAGAGTAGAGGGCTACTTTAGTGCGCGGAATCGTCCGCGTCGATATGGTAGTTGTCGATTGTGTTGATGCTGGAGTCGAGGGTTCCGACCACCTTGACTTTTTGCCCGGCGAATTGTTCCACCCCCGCCTGGTACAGCAGGTGGTACACATTTTCACCCGAGCGAAGCACCCACTCGCCGCCGCGCCGCACACAAGCCTTTGAACATGACGCGGCGTCGGTTCCCAATGTGCGTCGCTTAATCATTTCTTCGTGCGAACGGCTCAATGAGTGCACATTCATCGCACATTGGGAATCGGAGATTTCGCCGAAAAAAGATGTCCTTTGGGTGCCTCCGGTGGCAGACGCCAATAGCAAGAGTGGGGCAAACAGCGTCACGAACGGCTTCATACGAACTCCTCTACTTTGCGGCTGGTTGCGATACAACCAGCGTAAAACCCATGTCCTCGTGCATATCGCTGCAGATGACGATACACACAGCCGTGTATCGCCCCGGCTGAATTGGTGCGGTGACTTCCAAATCTTGGGTCCCGGGGTGCAGGTAAAACCTCCAGCCCGGTACGATGTTTTCATCCTTGTCGAGTAGGGCGAGCCCGTGCACACTGCCGTCGCGCGCAACCTGCTTGGCGCGGATTGCAGTAATCCGCAAAACCAGGTGCTCGCCCGGAGAGACCTCAAGCATAGACGCGACTTTGCCACCCAGCCTGTACTTGCTATCCTTGTCGGCCGTCAGCTCAATCACCCGTGGCGCGATCGGGCCGACTTGGGCGACGGCAAGTAGGGAAAAGCTGATAAGCCAGACACCTGTCGCATTCCTGACTCGGCTCAACATTAGTGCGTCACGTAATACACCACGTACCTCATGTCCTCATCGGTCAGCATGCCCCGAACCCGCATGTGTCGAACGGCAGTTGCCATAATTCGTGGTTGAAATTTGTGTGGGGATTGATGGCAGCGTCCGCAGTTGATGCGAAACCGCTTCTCGCCCTCCGCGATCCATCGCGGATTTACGGGATTCGCCGAAGCTTGTGCGGATTGCGTCACTGGAGCCGGTGCTTCAGCAGCTGACCCGGCATAGGCGACCCCGGCGGTGATGGTTGCTGCGAGAATGATCGTGTGCAGAAGCTTCATCTTGTCGGCCCCAATGGAATGATGAACCGGTACGTCATCCCTACTGTCCAGATGTTGCCGTTGCCTGAGGCCGTGAAGGTACGACCATAGCTTGCGAGCCCCTTCCAACCGTCAGTGAGGTAGTAGTTCAAGCCAAACTCAGTGCGTTTGGTGTCAACGGCTGGTAGATCCGGATTGATGCCCGCCAGAGTGCCGGTTTGAAACGTTTGGCTTCGGACGACCACTTGCGTACGGCGCCAGAGAGCAGCGCCAGCATTCCGAAAACGATACGCGCCCTCCACCCAAAGCCCGCTACCTTCTTCGCGAGAATATGCACCTTCGGCGCGGAGATCGAAGGCGAGACGCACCGGTTGCCATTGCAAGTAGGATCCAAAACGGTTGAACCGTGAATCCTGCAACTGATGTTGCTCGCTCACTCCAATTTCAAGCCGCCGATGCGGGAAGAAGAGGCCGGCACGAATTCCAGCATGGCGCTCCGATTCGAAATGATCGATGGTGGACAGGGCGGAAAAATATGCAGCGTAATTCAGGGTCACGCTCTTGGTGAGGCTTACACCGCCGCGCACCATCAATCCATTGTCGCTTCCAGTTCCAATCGGGTAGATCAACGGATCCGTTTGCGTGTTTCGTATCCAGTTCGGATAAAGCCGCTCATTGAAAATGTTGAATGGGGTGAGGAATCGTCCGACCGTAAACGTGACGTACTTGTTCCCGATGTAATCGAATTCCGCGTACTCAAGAGACTTCTCGACCGCTCCCGTGAAGTCGCCAGAATTTCCGTTGCGCCGGACGAAATCGCCCTCGAACTCCGCACGCGACTCAAAGATCAGATTGCGGTTCACGGGCACAAGCAAGACTGGAGAAATGATAGAGACCATTACAGGATTCCCGGAGTCCCAAGTGGGCACAAAGGCCGCGCCACCGGACAAGACCGGCACCGGTTTTGTCTCTTCTGCGGCTGGCCGAAGCTCTGCATCGTCTTGAGCGGTTCCGAGCGGAGTCAAGCCGATGCAAACCACAGCCACGAAGCACAATTTGGCAAGTGCTTGGTTCATTCGGTTTGCATATTCTGTCCGGGACTTGCATTTGATTTGTAATGCTCGTGTCACGAGCCATTACGGCGGTAATAGGGCCGGGCAGTAATAGTTACTTGGAGGGTCGCCCGCCAGGCAGGCGCAGAAGAATAAGGAGAGAGGACGGGACGGGACCTCTCTCCTAGGGGAGTTCTAGCCTCGGGTGCGGGTGGCGGTGGTCGATACGCCAAGTTTCCGTAGTCGGTCCCGCGCCTGAAGTGCTTCATTGGATCGTGGGTATCGTTGCACAACGTGGCGAAGAGCCGCGATACCTCCATCCTTGTCTCCTGACTCAATCAGGGCAAATCCTTTCTTGAGTTCGGCGGAAGCCGCCTTATTGCCGTCAGGAAAGCTCTGCAGCACTTGGTCGTAATTTTTTACGGCGTCCGGGTACTTGCCCGCGTGGAAATCCATTTCCGCGAGATAGAAATACGCGTTTCCGGCAAGGTCAGTGTTTGGATAGTTCTTGACGTAGTCGTTAAACTCCTGCCGTGCCACGTCAGCATTCCCGCCGTTGTAGTCGCGAAGGGCATTGTTGTAGAGGACGTCGGGGGGCAGAGCCGCCATTGCCTCCTTTTGCTGTTGGGCAGCGGCAGCTTGCTGGTTGGCCTGCGCGGCAAGCGTCTGCTGCGCCGCCTGCATGTCTTCCAGTTGCTTGGTAACCTTGCCAAGCCGCGCCTTCAACTCGTCGAGGCTGTCGTTTAATGCCTGCAATTGCCCCGACAATTGGTCGACGCGATTGCTGGAGTCGCTCTGCTCCTTCTGCAGCGCCGTCTGCATACCGGTGATCGCGGTGGTCACCTTGTTGATGCTGTCGGTGTTCTGGTCCATCAGGTGACGGAACACGCCCATGCGCTCATCGAGGGACTGTTGTATTTGCGTGAGCTGAGTTTGCAGGTTCTGCACCTGGGTCTGCAGTTCAACGATTTCACGACTAACGGCCCAGGCAGGGCTGCTGCCAACCATCGCAACAGCCAGAAAAAGCACGAAAAAACGGATGTTCAGGTTCTTCATGTCTATTCCTAAGATGCGGAAAAATACCTTTTAGAGAGTGCAACAGATTGCGCTTCTTTAGGTCAAGTTTACCGCAGGGCACCTGTTGGTGAGCTTGGTGCGGGTTTGTAGGAAGGCCAACAGCTCAGAGATAGCTTAACCACGTCCAGTCCCGATGCTGCCGCTTGTATTCCATGAACCAGCGGCATGGTAGGTACAAGATCGCCAGAACCAGGAACCAGATTCCGTAAATAAAGGGCAGGCCATGTCCGTATCCCGCTGGCACGCCTAGCACGAACATGGCTCCATGCCACAACCAAGACACCGGTTGGTGGAATAATTGGGCCACGACAACGGCCAGCAGGTGGATGAGATAAATGTGCAGGACGTAATAGAAGAGAGGTACCCGGCCATAGACCAGCAGGATTCGTCCCAGCCCGCGCTCGGCCTTAATCCCGTCAAACAACGCCAGCAGCGTTAGCGATGGTCCAAGCGTCATCAGCAAGTAGTGCAATGAGGGCGGATACTTCAGCGTATTGAAGAAGGAGATGATGGTCAGGGTGGTGGTGGGCTGCACGCTCCATGGTCCTGAGGAGACCGGAAAGCCATATCCCAGGTCAGCGACGCTGTTGCCGTAAAGATTGAGCCCGCGTAAGAGGAAGAAAAGCGCCGTCATCGAAAGCCCTAGTGCCAGGGTCCATTTACGACGGTCAGGCCGCTGCAACACCGTTCCGAAGGCATATCCTGTCGCCATCACTCCAACCCAGGGAATCAGCACATAGAGGTTCATGAAGGTGAAATGCGGCGTGACCTGGATGCCGCCGGGCACGTGGAGCATCATCCACAGCCATGAGAATTTCCCGAAGGATGCTGGACCGATGCTGTCCAGCAGGTTGTGGGTGGCGGCCATTACGAGGCCAAAAATACCCACCCAACGAACTGGCATTCGCACAAGCAATGCCATCGAGACCATGCTCCAGCCTAGAATCCAGATCACCCCAGCTGCAGGCCAGAATAGGAAAGTCCAGGCGAAGTCGACGATCGTGATTTCGAGCAAAACCAGCCAGAGTCCGCGAGTCAGAAAGAAGCGCGACACCTGCGACACGGTCTTCCCTCGCGTTGTTGCCAAATATGCGCCGGTTCCAGCCAAGAATGAAAATGTTGGAGCGCAAAAGTGAGTGACAAAGCGAGTGAAGAATAGCCAGCCGTAGGTGTGGCTCAGGTCCTCCGGCTCGAACCTGAGGTAGGTAAAGAAGTCCCGCGTGTGGTCGAGCGCCATCACGACCATCACAAGGCCGCGGAGAACATCTACGGAGGCAAGCCGTGCGGTCTGAGTAGCCAGCAGGGTAACGCGGTCTTTTGCCGCCGCGACTGCCTGAGGAGAGGTCGCGATAGCCATTCAACCCTCACGAAGAGTTGAGAAAGTGTACCACGCGATATTTTTGGGATTGGTGGTCGTCGCGCTTCTTGCGGCAGCAGAAGGGTACGAGCTACTTAATATCCTTCATGGCCAGCATCGAACCGTAGTCCCTGCCAGACATCTCCACAGCCCTCGCCACTACGCCGTCGAAAGCATCCCGTAATTCAGGAAACTTCGTAAGAATCGCCTTCATGACGTTGGTGTTTTCCTGAAATGTCTGAGCCGTATCCGACACATCTTGGGTCAGATACTTAACGATCAAATTCAGGCTTTGATCGACCGGCAATACGAAAATTGCTGTCAGCTTATAGGCCTTTCCATTCGGACCTGCGAGTTGTGCCGTACTGCCATCGATCGGAAAGTCGTTCGGACGAACGGTCTGTTGCTCGTCGTAAATCTTGTCCGTGGAGAGCGTGTACATGAACGACAAGGGCATGGAGAGATCCCGAGCCTGCCAAAAGTACAGGAAGGCGTTGTGGGTCTGACCCTTGGCCTTGAAGTCCCGGGCCTTCTCGAGGAACCAGTTTGCATCATGCCCGAGCAGACGGTTTGGATGAAGGAAGAAGCCGCCAAGCTTCCAGTCATTCCCCTGTTGCTGAAGGATGAACGACAATGTGTAGGGATCCTTCGGGGTTTGGAAATCCAGCATAACAACGCCATAGGCCCCTGGTGGCAAATTGGGAATGACGAACTCCGCGCTCTTAGCAGCCTGCGGTCCGTTGAACACGCCACAAAGAAAATCTGCTCTCTCAATAGGGGCTGTACCCTCGGCCTTAAGCAGGAATGGAGACTGCGGGGTGGCGCGGACTCCGGCAAACTCTGACTGCTTTCCCTTGACGGTGTTTTCAATTCCGGCAAAGTTATTGGCGACCGCCGGAATCGAGTTTTGTCTGAGATTGGCTGTGTCCCCGCGCGTCACCATATCGAAGTACCGCATACCGGCGTTCTGGATTGCCGTGCGGGTTGCCGCGTCCATGTCATCCGCCGTAAAACATGTTTGTCCAATCGCTGGCAGTTCGCAGACGAAGAGAACAGCAACTAGGTAGAAGGCGGAAATAGCAGGGCGAAAATCCTTCATGGACAGACTTCCTTTGTTGGTAAACACGTAGATAGAATACCGGAAGTTAGATGCGAGTTCCCGAAAAGGGAAGAGCTGCCGGGAAAGAGGATCAACGTCAAACCCCATGATTCGACGAGCAGGGGAGGCTAGGCAGCTCCAGATGGACCTTTGCGAGCTCTCTTTAAACCGCTGTAAACAATGCGCATCTCTGGGGCATGATCCCTCGCGCGAACCAACCAGAGAGGTGCGCTCTACATCCAAGTTCCCGCTGAAATAGTGAGGAATCATTGGCATGGTGTGCAGGCTCGTTGCAGCTATAGGTCTGTTCTTTTCATTAATTTTGCTCTGCGCTTGTCAAGGTCTGGTTAAAGGGGTTTCGCAACTCACCGTCAATGTCGCCGGCCCGGGCTCCGGCACGGTCACCAGCAATCCACCGGGAATCAATTGCCCAGGTACCTGCTCGGCAACTTTCAGTGGCGTCTCGCAAGTAACGCTGACCGCCACCCCGGCAACAAGCTTTGGATTCGGCGGCTGGACTGGAAACTGCACGGGATCAAGTACGACCTGCACCGTCACGTTCGCTGGCAGCGACGTGACCGCGAACTTCACGGCGAGCCTGCAGAGCGTGAATCACATCATCTTCCTCTCCCAGGAGAATCGTTCCTTTGACAGCTACTTCGGAGCGATGCGCCAGTACTGGGCGGAGAGCGGAATCCCCGACCAGACTTTCGACGGCTTGGCGCAATTCAATCCAGCGGGTGATCCCAAGGCAGGCCCTGCTCCGACCAACCCGGGCTGCGATCCCGCATTCCCCTTTCCCAATAATCTCTACTGTCAGATCAACAGCAGCAGTCCTGCCATTCAGTCATTCCGTTTTCAATCTCTGTGCGTCGAGAATCCCAGCCCATCTTGGTCAGAATCTCATCGTGACTGGAACGTGAACGATCCAGTTTCGTCGCAGGCAACCTTGGACGGATTTGTCGATACCGCGGCCAATGATGCACGCCAGCACACTGACCGTACCGGAGCGCCGGCTCCCTACTTCGATACTGACGGAATCCGCGCCATGGGCTACTACGACCATAACGATCTCAACTACTACTATGCCCTGGCGTCCACATTTGCCACATCAGATAGCTGGTTCGCACCGGTGATGACACGCACTCCTCCGAACCGAGAATTCATGATTGCGGGAACGTCGAACGGCTACGTGTATCAGCGTGGCTCCAACCCGCCTTCGAACAGCGCTCTGATACCGGCCAAGACCATTTTTGAGGCATTGCAGAGCGCCGGCATCAGCTGGAAGATTTACGTGAACCCAGTCGGAACGAGTTGCCAGAACACTCCCACTGATGTTGCTTGCCTGGTGAGCCGCAGCTATCTGCATGATTTCACGTTTGGCGCCCAGATCAAGGCGAACCCCTCGCAGTACACCAACAACATCGTTCCTATTTCGCAGTTTTATACCGATGCTGTGAACGGCACGCTCCCGGCGGTTGCACAGATCGAGCCTGCTTCCTCTGCAGGTCTTGACGAGCATCCGACCGACAATGACCCGCTACCGGGGAATCCGGCGTGCTGTTCCGTCCAGGCAGGGGCAAATTACGTATCTACCTTGATCAACGCGGTCATGTGCGGGCAGAACAATGCGCCGCCCTCCGGAACGTGTACGCCCGGCTCAAGCTGGAAGGACTCGGTTTTCATTCTGACATTCGACGAACCCGGCGGATTCTACGATCACGTAGTCCCCCAGCCGGCGGTTAGTCCGGACGGGATTCCGCCGGTTGATTTGTTTCCCAACGACCCCTGCTTCGGAAATCCCAGCGCGGGTCCGAATTGCGATTTCACGATTACCGGTTACCGAGTGCCGCTCGTCGTAGTTTCGCCATTTACCAAGAAAAACTTCGTCTCCCACCAGGTACGGGACACGACCGCAATTCTGAAATTCATTGAGAAACGTTTTCAGCTCAGCGCCCTGACCAAGCGCGATGCTGCGCAGTCTGATATGGATGACCCCAGCACCGGTTTCTTCGATTTTACGAATACGCAATGGCAGGTGCCGCCGACAAATTTGCCGGCACAGGTCGTCTTGCCTCAATCGGCGTGCTTTTTGAACCCGCCGCCCACGTCGCCGTAGGTTTACTTCTTTGGCTTGCTTTTCCCAGGTAAGGCAGCGGGGTTCTCATGGGTGCGTTCGCGGAAGCCGCCTTTCATCCCACTTCCCAGGGTGACGCTTGATTCGCCGAACCTATCGCGCAATCGATCGGCGGCAGTAAGAGCCTGTTCCCACTTCTCCCGGGTGTGCCTGCCTAGCAAACTCGCCTGGGCGGGTCCATTGTCGAAGGATGACGCGTGGACCCCGAGCAACCGAACCTCTGATCCCGTGCGCCAGTTGGTGTGAAACAATTTGTGGATCTCGCGGTAGATTTCATTATCCAGTTGGGTGGGTTGTTCTAACGAGCGGGCGCGCGTAATGGTGGTGAAATCCTGGTAACGAAGTTTTAGCTGAATCGTGCGAGCATGCAGTTGTTGCTCGCGGAGTCGACGTCCAACCATTTCCGACAAGCGCATCAGCGTCGCTTCAATCTGAATGATGTTTGCCGTGTCGCGATCATAGGTGTGTTCATGACTGATCGACTTCGGGCCTTCGAACTCGCCGATCTCGCCTTCGAACCAGGCGCCTGCATCCTCGCCATTGGCCTTACCTCTGAGGGCAAGCCCCCATTTACCGAGGTGGTATTCGAGAAAGTCGTCCGCCAACGTCGCTATGTCGCCGACGGTTAAGATTCCAAGCTCGTGGAGTTTCTGCTCTGTAACTCTGCCGACGCCGGGGATTTCTCGAATGTCGAGCGGTGCAAGAAACTTAGCCTCCTGCCCTGGCATGGCGAACAGCACGCCATGAGGTTTGGCCTTACCTGAACAGACCTTTGCGACAAGCCGCGATTGACCGATCCCAATTGAGCAGTTGAGTTGCGTCAGTGCCTTCATCTTCTGGTGCAGTTTGTCTGCGGCGAGCAGGGGAGGCCCATGCAGGCGCTCAGTACCCGTCATGTCGAGGTAGGCTTCGTCGATCGAAACCATCTCAACCTTCGGAGAAAACGATTCCAGTACCTGGTGCACCTTGGCCGAGCACTCACGGTATCGGTCGGGATGACCATCCACGAAAACCGCCTGTGGGCACAGCCTTGCCGCCGTGCGCAGCGGCATCGCCGAATGAACGCCAAACCTCCGTGCCTCATAGGAAGCTGCCGAGACCACGCCGCGCTCGTCACGCTGCCCGCCGACAACAACCGGCTTGCCTTTCAGAGATGGATCGAACAACTCTTCCACGGAGACGAAGAAAGCGTCCATGTCGACATGAAAGACGGTTTTCGGAAGCGAAGACATGGGATAGCTTCAGACCATGATGGCTTGGGCGTGCTGTTGCCGCACTCGTTCGTACACGCGAATGTACTCCCGTCCTTCAACCTTCCACGAGAAGTCCTTCGCCATGCCATTTCGCATCAGCTTTTGCCACGAATCGCGATCGCGGTAGACGGTGAGTGCCTGATGGATGGTTCGCATCAGCGCGTCGCCCATGTATTCCTGGAATTTAAAGCCCGTACCCTTCTTGCTCCTAGCGTCCCAAAGGTCAATGGTGTCGTCGAGCCCGCCGGTTGCCCGCACGATGGGGACGGTGCCGTACTTAAGGCCATAGATTTGGGTCAATCCCGCAGGTTCGTAGCGAGAGGGCATGAGCAACATGTCCGAACCCGCAATGATCTTGTGTGCAAGAGCGTTGTCGTACGCAACTTTCACCCCGAATTTCTCAGGGACGCGGCGCACCAGGCGCATGAACATCTCTTCGTAGAGCCGGTCCCCGTTGCCCAACACTGCAAAGTGGATGTCCTCGAGTGCCAGCCGGTCAATGACCTGCCCGATCAGGTCAAAGCCCTTCTGTGCCGCAAAGCGAGACACGATCCCGACGAGCGGAGTCTCCTCGTCCTTTTCAGACAGGCCAAAACTGGTCAGCAGATCGCGCTTGCACTGCTGCTTGCCGGTCAGATCGTCGGGATTGTAGTGCGCGGCGATAAATCTGTCGCGTTGCGGATTCCACTCGTCGTAATCGACTCCGTTGGGGATGCCGGCAACCGTTTCTGCCCGGTCCTTCAGTACGCCTTCCAGGCCGAACCCAAATTCGGTCGTCTGGATTTCCTGTGCGTACTTGCGACTCACGGTGGTTACAAAATCTGAGTAAACGAGGGCTCCCTTCAGGAAGTTCACATTTCCGAAAAACTCCATCTTGCTAATGGTGAACAAGTCCCAAGGCAGCGTAAGCAGAGGCAGGATCTCTGGAGGAAATAAGCCCTGGTACCCGATGTTGTGGATCGTGAACACGGTTCCCACGGCACGAAGTGCCGGGTCTTCCGAGTACTGTGTCTTAAGCAGAACGGGGACCAGAGCCGACTGCCAATCATGGCAATGAAAGATATCGGGAACACCAAGGACCTTCGAACATTCCAACACGGCTCGGCAGAACAAGGCGAACCGCTCTGCATTGTCGGGAAAATCGCCGGAAGCAGTGCCGTAGAGGCCGTCCCGATCAAAGAATGGCGGGTATTCTACGAAGAAAAACCGTACGCCTGGATACCCGGTCCCTTCCACAATAGAACAAAATCGGTAGCGATCATCAAACGGGATGGTAATGCTCTGAACAACCGTGCGCTCATCCGGTACACGCGTGAGGCGGTAACGCGGCGAAAACACACTAATCTGATGGCCAGCCGCGGCCAACGCACGCGGCAGAGCTCCAACAACGTCGGCTAATCCGCCAGTCTTAGAGAAGGGAACGCATTCGGAAGCAACGAACGCGATGTGCATGGGGGGCCGCCGGTCTTCGACTATGATAGCGTGTTACGTTTCGGTCGGGTCACAGTCTAACTGGCAGGGCGAACGAGGGTCAATGAAGACATCCAGCGCGCGAGTGCCCCGCAGGAAACCGAGGCTGGGGCAGCATTTCCTGAAAGACGTATCTGCTGCGGCACGTATTGTTGACGCTCTGGGGGACGTTTCAAGGAGCACCGTCCTTGAGATCGGGCCGGGTGGCGGTGCGCTCACTTCCATGCTGGTCAAGCGCGCTCGACGTGTGATCGCAGTGGAAACCGACCGCGTCCTGGCCGCGCAACTCCGGATGAATTTTTCGCTCACTCCGAACATCGAAGTCATTGAAGGGGACATTCTTGCGATTGATCTCGACACTCTGTTCGGTCCTCGCCCCGGGAGCACCCGCCCGGGCATGGAACAGGCGCCGGAGCGTGTGCGGGTTCTGGGCAATCTGCCCTACTACATTACCTCGGATATTCTGCTGCGGCTTTTTCAGTATCGGAAATATTTCGAGTTGCTCGTCCTGATGGTGCAGAAGGAAGTTGCCGATCGGCTGGCCGCCGAGCCGGGGTCGAGGGAATACGGACTGCTTTCGGCGACAACCCAGCTCTATACCAGCGTGGATCAGTTGTTCACCGTGCCTCCCGGGGCGTTTGTGCCGCCGCCGAAGGTTCATTCGGCAGTAGTGAGGCTCACGCCTTCGCAGCGGCTCGATCAACTTGCGGTGGAGGAAGGCGAGTTCATACGATTCCTGAAGCTCTCGTTCGGCCAGAAACGTAAGACCCTTTGGAACAACCTCAAGACGCGTTATGCATCCGAAGACCTCACGCGGGCCATGCTACGTGCGAAAATCAAGCCTTCGGTCAGGGCCGAAGCGCTTTCGCTAGAGCAAAATGCCAAGCTGTTTCTCGCGCTGACGCGACCCGCGGTCGCACAAGTTAGTTGAGGAGGACACATGGTGCGGGAATCTGTAGTCGCGGGAAAGTTCTACCCTGCCAATCCCGACGTCCTTCGCTCCGATCTCTCGTCCTATCTTTCGCCCTCGCACGAGCGGGTTTTTGCCATCGGCTGTGTTGCTCCCCATGCCGGCTACATATACTCGGGAAGGGTTGCAGGCGCGGTTTTCTCCTCGATCCAGATTCCCACCAGATGCATCGTGATTTGTCCTAACCACACCGGTCGCGGGCATCCGTTGGCAGTAATGGCCGAAGGGAAGTGGAGTACCCCGCTTGGAGAAGTGGCAATTGACACGGACCTAGCTGCGCGCCTCCTGAAATCGTGCCCCGCGCTTGCTGACGACGCTGCTGCTCACCGCTTCGAGCATGCTATTGAGGTCGAGTTACCTTTTCTGCAGACGCTCTGCCCGGACCTGCAGATCGTGCCTGTCGCGGTTGGGACGTCGCGTCTGGTTTTGCTGGAGGAGTTGGGGGCGGCTGTAGCGGATGTCGTGCGATCTTCGCCCAGGGAAGTCTTGATGGTAGCCTCAAGCGACATGAATCACTACGAGGACGACGAAACGACCCGGATGAAAGACCACAAGGCGATCAGGACCATTCTCGACCTGGATCCGCAGGGACTCTACCAGACGGTGATAAACGAGAGTATCAGCATGTGCGGGTTCGGACCTGCTGTTGCCATGCTGACAGCCGCCAAGCTCTTGGGAGCGACCAAGGCAGAACTGGTACAGTACGCAACCTCGGCCGAGACTTCCGGCGACAAAGAGATGTGTGTAGGCTATGCGGGGATTGTAGTCAGATAGGTGTCTATTTCCCGACGGCGTCCAGTAAGCGAATGGCTCTGGCGCGCGTCATGCGCATCACCGACTGATCATTAGCGATCTGTTTCAGGAGCGGCGCGATGGCCTCGAGGTCTCCCAAAGTTTTCGTACGTTGACGCTCTTCCATCTGCTTCAAATCATCATCCAGGGCGAGCTTTTGATATTTGTGAAACCAAGTCAGGCGACGGCCGTATTCGAGAACGGTTGAGAGATCCTGAAGAATGCTCGTGATCTGCTGCACGGCGGGATCTAACGAATAGTTATAGGTTGCAGACGTGTTGTGCGAGTCGTCCTTGTAAATCAAAGTCTTCTTGCCCATGTTGGCGATCCTGGCGTTACCGGAATCGACTGTCCCGCTGAAATAATTCGCCTTCTTGGCGAGCTCGAAAATATCCTGCCGCGTTTTCTGGGAGATCGAAAACTCGAAGGGCGTGGTGTCATCGTTGGTGCTGTTCCCCAGGTCTCCGTTGGAGACATAGGCGGCGTGTCCATCGCTTTGAACCGTGATCTCGTAATGAGCAGGGTTCGAGTGCGGGAAGTCGAACTGGAATTGGACCGTCGCCGCGGGGCTTGCATCCGCCCCGAATGACAGCACAGATGCAAGCAGCAGGAACGATGCGACTCGGAAGCCATTTTGTCTCATGGATAAGAATTATGCCAAAACAACTGCGTTATCGGCCGGCCGCCTGACGTCGTAGTGTGGCGGCTGTATGAAGGTCACAGATTGCGATCGCCAGCGCGTCGGCTGCGTCCGCGGGCTGGGGAATCTCCTCCAGACGAAGCAATCGGGCGACCATCAATTGTACCTGCTGCTTTTCAGCTTTTCCGTAACCGACCACCGCCGATTTGATGCTAAGCGGCGCGAATTCCGCTACCGGCAATCCTTTAGAAGCTGCCGCAAGCATGGCAACTCCTCGCGCCTGGCCCAGTTTCAAGGCGGACTTTACATTTACCGCGTAGAACACATCTTCAATGGCCACCTGATCCGGCCGATGTTCTTCGATGACGCGTGTCAGACTCTCAAAAATTGTCCGCAGCTTCTCTGCCATGTGGGCGTGGCGAACAAACGTAATACCGCCATAACTGATGCAGCGCAGCTCGTCGCGCGCATCGATTTCAACCACCCCGTAGCCGGTGCACTCAGTGCCGCAGTCAATTCCCAGGGCGCGCATCATCCAGAGTCTATCCCACAGGACTCGCTTTGACTCGCTTATATCGCGTTAACTGAATCAGTGCGTCCCGCGAGGCGTTTTCGTCTTTGTTCGCGCCTGCTGCGGATGATAATCTACCTTCTTTCGTGCTGCGAAGACTGCGCCGGTAGTGTACCCAGCATCCTTCGGGGTTCTGCAGCGGGAAAACACGCACTCATACAAAGGAGCAGAAATGAAAATTGGCGTATTGACCGGGGGAGGCGATTGCCCGGGGTTGAACGCTGTGATTCGCGCCGCGGTTCGCAAGGGAGCTTTTCACTATCATGATACCTTCGTCGGGTTTTTGGAGGGATGGCGCGGATTAGTCGAAGATAAGAGTATGCCGCTCGACCTGCACGCAGTCGCTGGAATTCTGCCCCGTGGCGGTACAATTCTGCGCACCTCCCGCACGAATCCTGCCAAGAAGGAAGGCGGTCTGGAAAAGTGCGAAGCGACCATCAAAAAACATGGTATCGATGCGCTCATCGCCATTGGCGGTGACGACACACTCGGAGTTGCCACCAAACTTGGCGCCCGGGGCGTAAAGGTTGTCGGCGTGCCCAAGACGATTGATAACGATCTTTCGGGAACGGACTTCACCTTCGGATTCGATACCGCCGTCAATATCGTTACAGAAGCCATAGATCGCGTTCACACCACCGCCGAAGCACACAACCGTGTCATGGTGGTGGAGGTCATGGGGCGCGATGCCGGCTGGATCGCCATTTACAGCGGCATCGCCGGCGGCGCCGACGTCATTCTCATTCCCGAGGAGCCGTTTGATGTCGACAAGGTGGCGGCAAAGATACGCCTCCGCCATGATCGCGGGCGCTATTTCAGCATTGTCGTGGTTGCGGAGGGTGCGAAATTCGCCGAGAAATCCGGCGCTCCCGTCACGATGGGCGGAGAGAAAGATGAGTTCGGACACGCTCGGCTCGGTGGCATCGGTAATGCCCTGGCTCAGGAAGTCGAGAAGCGCACGGGCTTTGAAACCCGCACGGTGGTTCTCGGGCACATTCAACGTGGGGGTTCGCCGACCGCGTTTGATCGCGTGCTTGCCACCCGCTACGGGCTGGGCGCAATCGATATGGTCCACCGGGGCGAGTTCGGTCGGATGGTCTCGTTGAAAGGGAACAAGATCACCTCAATTGCGCTTGCGGAGGCGACTTCAACCAATCGCAAAGTTGATCAGGAAATGATGGATGTAGCGCTTGGCATTCTGGAAGGCGAGGGAGAGTAGTTCGGCGCTTCTTTGAAGCTTTTGAACCCAAAACGCCTGCACCACTCTTCGCGGGTTTCGAGCAGTGGGGGCTTCAATCTGGGAGGCACATGCTGGGAGGCACATGCGAAACTTCATGATCGTCGTATTTGCGTTCGCTACGAGTCTTTCGTTAGTGGCCCAAGGAGCACCGCCGCAGGGTGGCGCAAACGAGCCCTACGCGATGGAGTACTACTACAAAACGCAGTGGGGCCATCAGCAAGAATTTTTACAGCTTTTCCTGAAGAATCATTATCCGCTGCTCAAGAAGGAAGCTGAAAGTGGACGCATTCTTACTGTCAAGATCGAGACGCCCGCAAATCACATGACTGAAGAGGCGCGCTGGGACTACCGCGTAACGATTCGTTTCAAGAATTCAACGGTGGCCACGACGGCGAACCCGGACGAGGAGAAAATAATTAAGCAACTCTGGCCTGATCAAGAGACTTATAAGAAAGAAGAGCAGCGCCGGTTCGAGATCCTGCTGTCACATTGGGATCTTCCGGTGAGTGACGTCACGCCCAGCAAATAAATAACGCGAAGCGCGCTTACGCCCCCTTCGCTCCCGGAAATTGCCAAGTTCCCTAGCGCCCAGAACCATCCCTCGCAACCAGCTGCGACATCAGCATAAAAAGGAAATGGCCAGTCATCCTGAGGACAACTGGCCACACACCCTCCGATAGAAACTACGGCTACTACATCTTCACGAACACGATCAACAGCGTGTAAATCGCGAGCGACTCGATGAACGCAAGTCCAATGATCAGCGCTGTCTGAATCGCTGAGCCCGCTGAAGGGTTCCGTGCGATACCTTCCGTGGCGGAGGCAGCAGCGCGACCTTGACCCAGTCCGCAGCCGGCGGACGCAATCGCCATCGCGATACCGGCCGCAACCGCGACCCAGTTCGTGCCGCCACCCGCCGCGCTGCCCTGCGCGAATGCAGGCATCGCGAAACAGAGGGCCGACATCACCATGAACACTTTGCTCATTACTTGTCTCATGCTTCTCTCCTATGAATTGCCGTCAGTAGGTGGTTGACGTTACCGTGCAAACGCCCTCACGCTGAGCGGACTGAGACTCGGTTTCGAGTCTCAAGTTTCCAGTTTCCAAATTGCGATTTGAAACCAGAAAATTGAAACCTGAACCTAATGTGCTTCCCCTACAGCCCCGCTCAAATACACTGTCGCCAACAGCACGAAAACGTAGGCTTGAATGAAAGCCACACCTAGATGCAAGCCGATGAACAAGACCGGAACCCCGATCGGTATGAGCGAGAAAAAGACCAAGATAACCATATCGCCGGCGAACATGTTCCCATACAGTCGGATGGTCAGTGATAACAACCGCGCGAGATGGCTGATGGGTTCCAGAAATAGCATCAGAATTCCGACAGGAATTCTGATGAAAATCGACATCTTCGGGTCCGAAGGCCCAAGGAAATGCTTCAGGTACCCGAAGCCGCTTTTTCGAATGCCGTGCGCGTGGTAGTAGATGAAGGCGCACAGGGCGCAGCCTAATGGAACGACTGCCGTTCCCGTCGGTGACTCGAGCCCCGGGATCAGCCCCAACAGATTCGAAAGCAAGATGAACAGACCGAGAGTCATCAGGAACGGTGTGAACCGCTCGCTGTGATGACCAATCACATCATGACTCTGGCCTTGAATGAAATTGTGAAGCCCCTCAAAAACGTGTTGCAGGCCGCCGGGACTCTCCACTGAAAGGCGCGACCGCACAACCAAGAAAAGCACGAGGAGGATGGCCATGACCGCAACTTCCATGGCAACGGCATTGGAAATCGGAGCCTGGAGATTTGTTGGGGTGACATGAAACACGCGCAGCAGCGCGTCCACAGGACCGGCGAAGAGGTGGTTCAGAACTCGCGTTAGGAAGAGTTGTTCAGGCATGAAATTCAGGGATTATTAGCCGGTTTCCGTCGCCGAGCAAGAAATGCTGAATCAGCGCCGACGGACCACTTTGTATGTCTCGTACCCCGCCTCGCACAACATTGCCGCTACGGGCAGGAACAGCCCCGCAAAGAATCCATAAAGGCTATCGCGGGAAACAATAAGTATAACAAACGCAGCGAGGGCCATCAAAAAGTAGCGCAGCAGGAAGGGCTGCACCACGCGCCGGCTCGGGGTCGCTGTTCCGGAGTGCGCCGCGGCGGCTGCGATCCCCGCGACCACCTTTTTCAGCCAATAAAAATTCAGGAAAGAAACCGCGCTACCCACTGCAAAACCCAGGGCAATCCGCCACCCTAGCATTGCTGAAGCGGTGACGATCGCCGCCGCTCCCAAGACGAGCATGAATTTGTGAATGCGTGCGAGCGCGCGGGAATAGAAATCGTTCGCAGGTGATTCACTCACGGGAGAATTGTAAACTCCTGGACGAAACGACCTCAGACTTTAGGAGGTCGGCGATTGTTCTTTGCTACCGTCCTGATCAACTCCACAAATCCCGCAACGATCCCAAAGAGTAGGCCCACGATATAGAGCCATTTGGTATGCAGCCACTTGTCGAGCATTACACCGATGAGCCAACCCACCAGGGTGGCAGCGGGGAACAGAAATGCCAGTTGGGCATAGTCTCCGACCTGCGCCCAACTAGTTTTGCTGGAGGAATCTCCCTTGGAGTGTTTTTGCTCTCCGCGGTCCGTGGTATCTGCAGCCATCTACTTGCTCCCCGAAACCCGACTGGCCTGGTAGCTTTCGATCAACTCGCGAATGCGGACGGCATCGCCCTTGCTGTGGCCGTGGCTGGTGATCGGTTCCGCGCCTCCGGTCGAGTCAATGCGGATTTCTGACCAAATCACACCCGTCCTAATTTCCACGGACGCGACCTGCGAAATGGCAATGCTTTCTTCGGTCGTCCCGAACAGGCGGGACTTCACCCGGCTCACATGCAGAGGAGTGACGACAATCCGTGTAGGGAAGATGTGATTGCCGCGTGTCCAACGGCTGGCCGAGAAGGTCGCGGAACTCGCGGATGGAGTGCTTGCGGTTTGTGTGGCCATTTCAGGCTCCGATGAAATCATACCGAAATTGAATCATTGAATCATCGGACGATTGCATCTTTTCAAGTCTAGCAATCGAACGATCCCGATGATTCTACGACTCAATCCTCTATAATCGCTGTTTTACGAACGAAAAGGCTTTCTCTTGGCTCTCGACGAAAACATATACCAACTGCGACTGGAAAAGCTGAAGCAGATTGAAGCGCTCGGGCAGCGTTCCTATCCGACGAAGTACGAATTCACGCATGCCATCCCACACATCCTCGCCGACTATTTATCCAAAAGCGGCGAGGAGCTTGAGGGTTCTCGCGTCAATGTGCGCGTAGCGGGCAGGATTATGGCCATTCGCCTGATGGGCAAAGCGGGATTTGCACACCTTCAACAGAATGGTTCTCGCCTCCAGATCTATGTAAAGAAAGATGCCGTGGGCGAGAAAGCATTCGAACTTTACAAACTGCTTGACCTTGGCGATCACGTCGGCGTGAGTGGATACCTGTTCCGCACGAGGACCGGCGAGCTGTCGGTCCACGTGGAGGAAATCACCTTCCTGTCTAAGGATTTACTGCCGCTCCCGGAGAAGTGGCACGGACTCACGGACGTCGAGCTGCGTTACCGGCAACGCTATGTCGATCTCGTGATGAATCCGGAAGTGCGCGACGTCTTCTTAAAGCGGGCCAAGTTGGTGCAATCCATGCGTCGTTTTCTCGATGCCCAGGGCTTCATCGAAGTCGAAACACCCATGATGCAGCCAATCGCCGGAGGTGCGGTAGCGAAACCGTTCATCACACACCACAACACCTTGGATATCGACCTCTACCTTCGGATCGCGCCGGAGCTATATCTGAAGCGGCTTACGGTTGGCGGATTCGATCGCGTGTATGAGATCAACCGCAACTTCCGCAACGAAGGCATTTCCACCCGTCACAACCCCGAGTTCACGATGCTCGAGTTTTATCAGGCTTACGCCGACTATCGCGTGGTGATGGATCTCACACAGAAGCTCATCACACAGGCAGTGATAGACGTAACCGGGGGCACGAAAACGAAGTGGGGTGACGGCGAGATCGACTGGTCCGAAGGAAACTGGCGTCGCCTAACCATGCGGGAGGCAATCATTCAAAACTGGCCTGACGCAGCCGGAGCAAAGCCGACGATGGCCGATTTTGTCGCGCACGATTCAGTCAAGGCGCTGGTCGAGCGCTTCAACTCCGGGCACTCGCACATGCCATACGATCCGAGTGAGCCGGCAGGGAAGACCATCGCTGCTCTGTTTGAAGCAGTCGCCGAGGAACAGCTTACGCAGCCGACCATCATTTACGAATTCCCTACGGCGATCTCACCGCTCTCGAAGCAAAAAGCCGACGAGCCAGACTGGACCGAGCGATGGGAGATCTACATTGGCCAAATGGAGATCTCAAATGGTTTCAGTGAACTGAACGATCCGGTTGATCAGCGCCGCCGCTTCGAGCAGCAACTCAAAGAGCGGGAGCGCGGCGACGAGGAAGCCCACCAGATGGACGAAGACTACATCCGCGCGCTTTCTTACGGTATGCCCCCGGCGGGTGGGGTTGGCGTGGGAATCGATCGCCTGACCATGCTACTCACCAACGCGCAGTCCATCCGTGACGTGATCCTATTTCCCCTGCTTCGGCCCGAGAAGAAGGCCGAGGCGGTAGGCTAGGCCATTTCTTGCGCGGTTTGGATCTTTTCGCTTGACTTTTGAGGTCCAACATACATACTAGTTGGTATGTTAACTGCGAGTCGATCCAACCCCCGGAAATCCGGCCCTGGCCGCGATCCTGAGCGAACCCGTGGCCGTTTGCTTGATGCCGGCTTCCAGGAGGTCTATGAGCGAGGGTATCAAGGCGCCGACCTGGACGCTGTCCTCGGAAGGGCAGGGGTGACCAAAGGGGCGCTGTATTACCACTTCGCGAACAAGGAAGCCCTGGGCCACGCCATCATCGAAGAGGTGATCGGCAAGTTGACCCGGGAGAAGTGGGTCATACCGCTCGAATCGGGGGACCCGATCGATACCCTGATCCACATAGTCGAGTCCACGGGCACCGAAACCTCGGAAATTCGTGGCGGATGTCCGTTCAATAATCTGTCGCAGGAGATGTCACCACTCGATGAGGGTTTTCGTAAACGCCTAGCAAAGATCCTGACTGACTGGCGGAATTCGATGGCAGGCGCATTCCGTCGAGGCCAGCACGAAGGCACCGTGAAGAAAAACATCAAACCTGACGACGAGGCCACATTCGTCATCGCTCTCTACGAAGGCTACATATCTTTGGCCAAGAATTCGCAGGATGCCAAGCTGCTGAAGTCCGGAAAGAAGCGGATGATGAGTTATCTGGACTCTCTGCGGGCCTAGTCGTTGTACCGCTTAACATACCAACCAGTTGGTATTTATAAAAGGCACCACTCATTCCGAGGTCTTCGATGTGCCCATTCTGCATTTCGGCGCTGACGATCATGGCCGCCAAAGCAGCAGCAACCGGCGGCGCGGCGATTTTGGCGAAGGTAGCTGTACACAAAGTGCGCAGAGGAAGTGAGACCCAGAATAGCGCGGCTCCCGTGTTAATCAAACTTTGGCTCGATAGGAGAACAACATGTCCGAAGCAACGCCCAGCAACGACCTGCAAAACCACGAAGTCGTGAGTCCCGAAGTCTGGCTAGAACGACGCAAACAGCTCCTCACCAAAGAGAAGGAACTTACGCGCTTGCGCGATGAAATCTCAGGCCAACGCCGCCAACTGCCCTGGGAAGAAGTCACCAAGCCCTACGTGTTCGAAGGCCAGAACGGCAACGAGACGCTGTCCGAACTATTCCTCAGCAAGACCCAGTTGATCGTCTACCACTTCATGTTCGGTCCGGGCTGGAGGGAAGGATGTGTCGGCTGCTCGTTTCTGGCCGATCATCTTGATGGGGCCTTGCAACATGTCCAACAGAAGGACATTGCAGTTGTCGTAGTCTCTCGCGCGCCGTTTGCAGAAATTGAAGCATTCAAGAAGCGCATGGGATGGAACTTCAAGTGGCTTTCCTCGAGTGGCAGCGAATTCAACTACGACTACCAGGTTTCGTTCAAGCCTGAGGAGGTTGCGAGCGGTAGCATTTACTACAACTACGAAAACCGCGGCGGCTCCTTTCTGAGCGAGGACATGTCGGGAACGAGCGTTTTTTATAAAGACGATTCCGGGAAGGTATTCCACACCTATTCTTCTTACGCTCGGGGAGGAGAGGAGTTGCTGGGATCCTACAGCCTGATCGACCTGACGCCCAAGGGCCGCCAGGAAAATGGTCCCACCTTCACTCTTGGGGATTGGGTTCGCCACCACGATCGCTATCAGGCATCTGGGTTCGTGGACCCTACCGGGCGCTACCGCGAAGCGACCGTTCAGGATCTGGTTGAGATAGTGGCGAGCTAGCTCGCAGTCTGACCTGGGCCACGACCAAGACCGAACCGTGGCCCCATCGCATTAATGCTGAATTTCGATGGAGACCAAGTCGCTCTCGGCCTTACCGCCGTCCCGATAGTTGATGCTTGCAGGAATATTCTTCCAGCCGCAGGAGAATTCGCCCGCGCCGATCACGGTGGTGGATTTAAAGTCGCGCACGCGAAGTTTTAATGTGTTTCGGCCATCGCTGACCGACACTGCTGCAGCCGGTGCTTGCGAGCAATCGACCGAGAGAATCCGGCCTTTAATGAATTTCACCGGGCGCTTGTCGGTGACTGGGGCCGGAGCCACGGACTTTCGAGGTTCGTCGCCTTCATCCGCCTCTGATTCCTCAACGTCTTTCGCCATCTTGTTGGCAGCCTGATTGCGCGCTTCCTGTTCCTCGGGAGACACGCCGTACTTCTTGAGGAACGGCAAGTCCTCCAAGTCCTTTGCGGCAGCCTTTGCGATTTGGGGATCATGACTATGCTGCAGGCGATCCAGAATGCCAGTTGCCTCGTCGAAGTTCTTCGCTGCAAGCAAGGCGCGCGCCAGCCGGAACTGATACGACTCGTCTCGCGGACTTAGTTGTACTGCGACCTTCATTGCCTCAACGGCACCATTGGCGCCGCCGCCCTCGAGCCGTGCCCAGCCCAGGATGTTGTAGCCCAGCGCGAATTCGCGAAACTCATCCAGCACGAATTGCAGGCTTTCCATCGTATTGGCCAAGCCCTGAATGTACTTACCCTTCTGGGTTCCCGAATGGTAAGCAGCCAGAGCGATTCCAAAATGCGACCAAGGATCGGAGTTGTTCAGCCCTAGTGCGGAGCGCAACTGTTCAAAGGCAGCTTTCGAGTCCCCCTTCTGGACATAAGCCCAGGACAGGGCCCGGTGTGCTACTGCGGTCTCAGTTTTGGGATCTTCCACGAGCGCCTGCAATTTCTGGATTGCTTCTTCGCGGTGTTCCGGCATGCGTAACTCCATTTCGGCCAGCAGAGCATCGGCCTCACGCGCCGGCAAGTCGCGCGAGCTGGCTGCGACCTCGTCAGCAGGAAACGGTAGCGGCGAGACTTGAACTGGTTCCGGCGTCGCCGGCGGGGTAGGCGCTTGCGCCTCCGCGAGGGATGTCTGGAGCGGCTTCAGGGAGTGGAAGTAATCCTTGACCTGCTGGTCCAATTGGGCGGGAGTTACCCCAAAAGCCTGTTGCACCGATTCGGCGAAGGGCGTGCGCTGGTTCTCGACTAGATCGAAATAGGTTCCCGCTTGCGTCAGCTTGTTTTGATTTAGCAGGTAGTGCATCAGAACCCACGACTGTGCATAAAAAAGCGTATGGTGTGTACCCTCGCGCCCATTGACTACCCGGTTGCGCATCTGCATCAAGTCGGCAAGGTTCAGCCACACCGGGTTGCTCAAGAGTTCGGTAAAAGACTTCAGCCCGGGGGCTTGTTCTGAATACGCTGGTTGACCCGGCCAGGCAAGCTCAGGATCGCTCCCCAACTGCGTGTTCTTATTGGTGAAGTAGAGCGATGCAAAATACTCTGCAAACCCTTCGTCAAACCAGGCTGCGGTCGGAGGATAGTTGTAATCGAGTAAGTAATGCGCAAGCGGGTGCTCGACTGCACGCCAGCTGTCTTCGACAGACGTATTTATAACGATGAACACACGCTCCTCGCCGCGGAGAAAGAACGCGGGAAGGCTAGTGCCCTGCGGTGCAAGTTGTGCGTAGGTACCCGGGTTCGCGAGCGCGAGGATCACAATCGGTTGCGACATGCGAACTTTTCTGCGCCCCAGGAGTTCGGAAAAAACCGATCGCATTTGCTCGAAGCGAGCAATCACCTCGTGACCCTTCTTTTGGCCGGCGTCGGTGACTACCTGGAAATGATCGGAGCTGATCAGTTGCCATTTTGGCTCAGCGGCATGCAGGGGGAAGCCTGACAAGAGAACAAGGCACGCGAAAAAGAAAGGAATGGGGCGATGAGCGAAACGCATCCAATGCCGCCGATGGGATGATCCTACCACGGCATCCCGATGGGTCGCGATTGGCTCTGCGTTCGAATCAGGATATCCAGGAGATTCGCAAGCTTCTTCGTGCGTCTTCCGCGTCCCTCCTGTTGACTTGGGAACCGCGAACTCACGACCCGACTCGAACCAGCTATTCCGCAAACTCTATTTGCGGTTCGACCGTGATCACGCCTGCCCTGTGCCCCATATCCAGCAGCCGAATGATGGCCTCTTTCCCGTCAGCACCATAGTCGAGCGTGCGTTCGTTCACATACATGCCGACGAAGCGGTCGGCCATCTGGGGATCGAGATCGCGTGCAAACTGCATGGCATAAGCGAGGGCCTGCTCGCGATGCTCTAGGGCGTATTGAATGCTGTTCCGAAGCGCCTGGGAAACGCTGGAAATCAACTCGTGCCCCAGGCTGCGGCGTATTGCATTTCCTCCCAGCGGCAGGGGAAGACCTGTCACTTGCTGCCACCACTTTCCTAGATCGACAATCCGATACAAACCCGACTTGTCATAGGTAAGCTGTCCTTCGTGGATGATGAGACCTGCTTCGTACTTGCCCCGCATAACAGCGGGGATGATCTCATCGAAAGGCACGACCTCGGTTTCAATTCCCGGAGAAAAAAGCTGCAGTGCGAGATAGGCGGTCGTGAGTTTGCCGGGAACCGCAATCCGAATTCCTTTGATCTCACCGGTCGAGAACGCGCGCGTGGCAACCACCATGGGACCATAGCCTTCGCCCACGCTTCCACCGCACGTCATGAGTGCATAGCGGCCCTGAATATACGGAAAGACGTGGAACGACACTGCCGTTACATCGTAGAGGCCATCGCCCTCCATCGCTTTTTGATTGAGCGACTGGATGTCGCAGAGCGTATGCGAGAACCGCAGGCCTGGCACTTGCACCTTGTTGGTGGCAAGTCCGTAGAACATGAAAGCGTCGTCAGAATCAGGGCTATGAGCGATCGTGATTTCGCGGATTTCAGCAGCTATTGTAGACAACGAAGTCTCCAGTGATCGAAATTCTATTCGTGCGGGAACACCCGACTCCAGGTCCTCACTGCGCCGGAGGCGAACATGACCTTGAGGACTTCGGCGAAGAGGAACCAGTACAGGCCGAGGGCGATTGCCTGTTGCAACGAGTGTGTCAGCGTGTACAGCCAACCCAGACCGCAAACAAAAAGCAGAATCTCGCCCGCTGTCGAAGCCAGCGCTGCGCGAGCAAAGCTCTGTTTCCCGCACGCAAAGATGTAACCGGTTAACGCAGCAACGAACGGGTAGGCCATGAGGTATCCACCGGTTGGTCCGACCAGTTGCGCGAGTCCCCCAGGGCCGGTGGGACTGAACACCGGCAGCCCGGACGAGCCTTCAATGAGATACAACGCGAGCGCTGCAAATCCCCGCCATGGACCCAACGCGAGCCCCACCAGGAGCACTGCAAAATTCTGAACCGTCAGAGGTACGGGTGTACCGGGAAGAGGAATATAAATTCGCGCGCATGCGGCGACGAGCAAACTCGCGCCTGCGATTACGGCAAGGTTCAAAACGTACTCAAGAACGCGGTTGCGCACTGCGGCTGTCTGGCTAGCAGAATGCAACATCTGTCCTCCTCAGTGCTGGGGTGGCTCGGTGGTCTGGTGTTCCGCTTGCCGCAGACGCTGGCGTACCCATATATACGCGGACAACGCGGCCCACAGAACCGCTCCGGCGGCGACTGCCACGATCAGATACCACCAGATCATCCGCACGATGACCTAGGATACCAAATGAAAACCCGGCGGAGCAGAACACCCCCGAGTTTTAAGGGTGCGAAGTCAGGGCACCAGTTCCATGCTCATGGTTGCACCCCCCATTGCCGGGAGCAAGGTTTCCACCTTCACGGGTTTGCGCGAGTCTTTTGCGATCCAGACGGTTTCCTTGTCGTTGCCGCCATCGGCAGATAAGATTTCGACTTTGTAACTGTCGAAGGTCCCCGCGTCGATCTTCACGTTCTCCGATCCGGCGACCTTGAGCGCCATCAGCTTCTCCTTCTGGCTCTGGACGTCGAAGTTACGGAAGTTGGTGGTATATCCCTCCGCGAGCGGCAGAGTGGCGATGCACTGAATGCTTCCTGGACCAGTAGCGAAAACTGGGCCGCTTAGATCCACGTTGATGGGCCGGTCCTGTCCATTCATGCTCATCGTCCCGCTGACTTTCTTGTCGGTGAATTCAAGCTTAATGTTCGTAGGACCCTGCACGGCAGTCTGCTTGCGGACGACCAGCGTATCCTTGTCGAGCACCGCAGAGCCGGTTATCTGTCCCATCGGCGTCCGCATGTTGTCGACCGCACTCCAAGCACCATTCTCCTCCTGGATGCTAGTGGTGATCGTCAACGGGATCTCTTGCGTGCCCATGGAGATTTTTGCTTTGTAGTTGTACGTGGCAGGCGCGAGCGGCACCGCGGGCTTGGGCAGTCCGATCGCGTTCGGGTCTACTTTCTTAGTCAGCACGACAGTTTTCGGATCGACTGTGATCTCGGCCAGGCGCTTCGTGGCCTCTGGGGAACCACCCTCTTGCGCTCGGCCGCCCAGATGTTTGGCGAGGAAGTTCTCTGCTGCGATGAACATGGCCAGTTCGTTGACCGGACGTGCAAAGCCGTGGCCCTCGTCCGGCGCCAGCAAATACTCGACAGGAAATCCACGATCACGCAGGGCGATCACAATTTGCTCAGCTTCCCGGCGATTCACGCGGGGGTCGTTAGCTCCCTGAATCACCAGCAGAGGCGTTTTGATCTTGTCGGCTTGGGTCAGAGGCGATCTCTCGACCAGCAAGGCTTTGCCCTCCGCCGTGCTGGGATCGCCCATACGCGCGTAAAGCATCTTTCGAATTTGCTCCCAATACGGCGGGAAAGAATCAAGCAGCGTGATCAGGTTGGAAGGCCCCACGATGTCAACTGCCGCTCGGTATAGATCGGGGGTGAAGGTTACGCCAGCTAAAGTCGCATATCCGCCGTAGGAGCCGCCGATGATGCCGATACGCTTGGGATCGGCGATGCCTTGGGCCATGAGATACTTCGCACCCCAGGTAATGTCGTCCTGCATTTTCTTTCCCCACTCGAGATTGCCCGCGTCAAGAAACTTTTTGCCGTATCCAGTGGAGCCGCGGAAGTTAGGCATAAGCACGGCATAGCCGCGATTCGCGAGAAACTGGGCAAGCGGGTTATATCCCCAACCATCGCGCCCCCACGGACCGCCATGGGGTAACATCAGGGTGGGAAGATTCTTGCCTGGAACTCCTTTGGGCAAAGTAAGGTAGGCGGGAATTTCCAGGCCGTCAGACGATAAATATGAGATCGCCTTCATCTCGGCCAAATTCTCTCGAGGCAGTTTTTCCCTGACCTTGAATTGCGGAATGAGGGTCCGCGTCTTGCGAACAAAGAGAAATGTCTGGCCCGGTTCGGTGTCACTCACGACAGTTACGAGCCACTTACTTTCATCGCGCGTCCGCGATACCACCAGCACCTCGAACTTTGGATAGGCAAATTTGTGCTCGATCCAGTGGACGTCGTCGCCGAAAGCTTTCTCCTTGTAATAGGTTTTTGTGCGCGCGGCGGTGTACCAGGTCTCAACGAGTTGATCCGTGGCCTCCGAAAATAGCGCTCCGGAAAAATCAACCTTGCCAAGTGGATCGGATTCCACTGTCTCCGCCTTGCCGGTTTG
This sequence comes from Terriglobales bacterium, assembly GCA_035606605.1. Classification (GTDB taxonomy): domain Bacteria; phylum Acidobacteriota; class Terriglobia; order Terriglobales; family Acidobacteriaceae; genus Gp1-AA145. The sequence goes on along the minus strand of DATNEX010000071.1, from coordinate 25,368 downwards.
CAGATCAAAAAGCGCAAGCGAAATCAGATTGGCATCTTTGTTCGTCTGGATATAAACGCGCTGGGTGCCCGGCTGGAACTGCATCGGGCCGCAACTCTCAAACACGTTGCAGGAATAGACCTTGGTGAATTTATCGGGGTCGACCCGCAGAAATTCCGTATCGCCGTTTTCTGCGGAGCGAGTGGCCATTCGCAGATTGCCGTCCAGATCGAAAACCCATTGTGTAACTCGATCGGTGTTTTTGCGCACCAGCGTCTTTTCGCCGGTCGAAATCTTCAGTTTGTATAAATCGTGCCAGGCCTTGTCGCGATCATTCAAGCCCATATAGAGAATGTCAGGATCCTTTTTCGGCAGATCATATAGAAATACGCGCACTCCCTTAAGTCCGGTCAAATCGCGCGAGGGCGGCGCATCCGCGCCGGCCGCGGGTTTAGCCGAAGGGTCGACGGCGTAAATGTTGAAGTTCTCATCGCCGTCGTGGTCTTTCACGTACAGGATGTACTTGCTGTCGCGGCTCCAGAAGTATGCAGGTATCGGACGTTTGGTTTCCGTGGTCAAAAGGCGGGCCGCGCTGAACGGCTCGTTGACACCCTTGACATAAATATTGCGCGTGTCTTTCCACGGCTTGAGAAACGAAATGTAATTCCCATCGGGAGATATCTGGGCACCTGCGATTTCGGGGTCTCCGAAAAACAAGTCGCGGTCAATGATCGGTGGCAGACCGCCTGCTTTGGCTTTGCTTTGAGGGTTGAGTAGTACAGAAAGGAAGAATAACGAGTAGCAAAGCACGATGGCAGAGCGCTTCATGGCGAAACTCCTTTTGATTGATCCCGGGGAGCGATGACATTGTACGCTCGCTCAAACGATTGGGTGACAAAAGGGGGATGGGACTCTAGTAAGCAGTCAGTTCCGAGCCGCGCCCTGCTCCTTATTGGCCAGCCTGGTCTCCCATCACGGTCGCCGATGTTTCGACAGGGAAGTTTACCGAGCGGGAAATGAAACACAAGGAATGTGCTTTGTGGTGCAAGCCTTCCGCTTCAGCCAGCTTACTCGCTTCCGCGATGCGGACCTGTGGCTTCAAGGTAACGCCAGTAAACTCGCCAGATCCGTCCTGATTTTCTCGCATGACTCCCTCGGCACTGTCGCGGTACTCGAGCACCGTGATGTTGTTCACTGCGCACAAATGCAGGTACCAGAGCATGTGACACGAAGATAGGCTTGCAACCAGCAGTTCTTCCGGGTTGTAGCGGGTTTTATCGCCGCGGAACGTGGGATCGCTCGAAGCCGCAATCGGCGGCTTGCCATTCACCCGGACGACATGATCTCGCCGGTAGCTGGAGTAAGTCTTGGTGCCTTGGCCATCATTTCCGGTCCACTCCAGTTCGCATCGGTAGATGTGCTGCTTCAAGACTCTTCTCTCCAGGGAGATCTGAAGTTATTCATTTGCCGGACATCAGTTTTTCGATCTCATCCGGCGATTGCGGTAGGGATTCGGTCAGCCGAATCAGCTTTCCGTCTTTGTCCACGTAGAACATATCTTCGATTCGCACGCCAAGCTTCTCCTCCGGGATGTAGATGCCGGGTTCAATGGTAAAGACCATTCCGGGGGCAAGCGGCACGGAGTAATCGCCGGGATCATGGACATTCAACCCCACATAGTGGCCAAGTCCGTGAATGAAGTATTTGCCCAGCGGTGCACCGTGCAAATCCTTGCCGTGCGTGTTGATGTAGTTAAAGGCGGCGTCATAAATCGTATCGGGCTGCCCCTTAGCTATGCGCGACTTCCCTGACTGAAAGGCTGCGATAGCCGCTTTCTGGGCGCCCAGAACGATTTCGTAAATCTCACGCTGCCGAGCTGTAAATTTGCCGTTTGCTGGAACCGTGCGTGTGATGTCGGACGCATAGAGGGAATACTCTCCCGCGGCGTCCATCACCACCACATCATTATTCTGCAAAGTGCCTGAATTTTCCGAGTAGTGAAGAACCGTGGAATTGAAGCCGCTCCCAACGATGGGAGCATAGGCCGGGCGTTCGCATCCGCGCTTCCCCCACTCATACTGCAGAACCGACGAAATCTCGCGTTCGGTCACGCCTGGCTTGATATCGCGAATGGCGGCGAACTGCGCGGCAATCGAGGCCTCGGTTGCTTTTCGAATGAGCTCAACTTCACCGGCGTCTTTGACCATCCGCAAAGCGTCAAGCAGAGGCCGAATGTCTTTGTAGGACGTGCCTACTGCAAGAGCATTGGCATTATCGAGCCACGCCAGTGGCTGCCTGGAGTTCGAAGCATCATCGGAGTCGGGAACGTCTGTATAGACCTCAGGACCATGCGCAGGAAACAAATCCACGAGCACTGCGCGTAACTTGTCGAGTGACTCTACACGGTCAACCCCGGTGGTTTGCGCCGCATGGGGACTATCTGGACCGAGCTTCGGACCGGTCCACTTTTCTTGGGAATAGTTTCGGCTGGGCAGGAAAAGAATTTCCGTGTAGGGATGTGCCGGATTGTTGTTCTTCGGTCCCGCCGCCGGTGCCACAAGGAGCGCTGCTCCCGGCTCACCCCAACCGGTCAGGTAGTAGAAGCGGGCCTCGGGAAAGTAGCCATAAACCGCATTCGGACCCTCAACCTCGGGGGGTGCAAATAGCAGAGCCACCCCCCCGTCCAACTTGGCTGCAAGTTTTTCGCGACGCGCGTGATAGTCAGCGTTGGGCTGACGTTCGCGGCCGAAAACAGGTGATGCCAAGAGGCACAGCAAAGTAGCCAGCCAGAACATCCATCCTCTTTGATTCATTCGCCCTCGATCATTTCCCGGTTAAAGAGTTGGTTGCCGACGCGAAGCTATCCACGTTGCTCTTGTCCAAGATCTGCGAGCCGGTATCGACAAATGCCGGGATGGGGGCGAACCCGTCGTTCGCCCAATCCTTATCGAGCCTCGGCAGATTCTGATGATGCAGAGCATCCAGCATCTTCAATCCGACAAACGCCATCGTGAAGGGCTTCTGGGCTATCGTCGCGACCACTACACCTTTCTTGATCCACTCGAGTGTGGCAGGGTCGGTATCCATCGCGATAACAGTTCGCCCTTTAATGCCGTTGTTGTCGAGTACCGTCGCGACTTCATTTCCCGAAAGCGCCTCAAGACAGACGAAGGCGTCGATGTGCTCTTTCTTGTCATTGGCAAGAAACCCGTTCGTCGAATCGAACGCCACCCGAGGGTCTCCCTTGATGTCAACAAGATGAACGATTTTGACCTGGGAAGAGCTTTCGAGCGCGTCCTTGTATCCGTGCAAACGTTCATTGAGGTTTGGCTGAGCCGGCATGGTGAACACCACCACGTTTCCGTGCCCTTTGAGTTCCAGCGCCAGGCGTTTACCGCCAGCCAATCCCGCTTGGTAGTTGTTCGTTCCGATGAAGAATAGGCGCTTGCTTGCGGGTGCATCGGAGTCCACGGTGACCAGTGGAATTCCGGAGGCGATCGCGCGGTCGATGCTATCCTTCAGCAAATTCGCGTCGGCCACCGAAATCAGGATTCCCGCCGGCTTGTTTTGAATCGCATGGTCAAGCGCATCGCGTTCGGCGGCAGGGTCATAGGTGTCGGGGCCAGTGAATTGAAAGCCGACTTTCAATTGCTCCGCAGACTGGGAAAATCCTGCGGCTGCAGTTTGCCAATAAGGGACCTTAATGTTTGTGGAGATAAATACATACTGCTCGCCGCTGTGCCCACTCCCGCACGAGGTTAGGGAAAGTAGCGCAATCATCAGCGAGATGTAAAGGGAAATACGCGCTTGCGTCATAGCAGACCTCCTACACATGCGTGAAGATCGCAAAGGAAGCGAGACGCATTCTAACCCAGAAAGTGAACCGAAAGGAAACCTGCGCGTCAAACACCCACCGGATACGGCTTGGTGTGGTTTCCGGTGGAAAGTGACAGGGAAGAAAAACGGCCCTGCAATAGCGACATCAATCCCGTATACCAATAGCCGATCACAAACAGCAGAAGAAAGGGAACCGTGAAGTAGTTTTCGTTGTCCAGCGCATAGTACACAGTTAGAGCAAAATAGCTTCCGATCAAAAGTTCAACCCAGGGCACCCAGCCCAAACGTTTACGGTATTTCGATCCCCGAACAACATCCCTTTTGGTCTCCACGCGATACTTGGGCGTCCGTGCGAACGCCGACTTCTTTCCGATCAAGGCTTCAAGCACTGCGATGGTATTCGTAAGTGTCAGACCAATCCCGAGTGCCATCAAGAACGGCAAATAAAGTAAGGCACGCGGCCAGGTACGGGGAAAAAGTTCTCGTTGCGAGACCAGATAGAAACTGGAAATGGAAAAAGTTGAGGCCAGAAATAAAGGAATATCGATGTACAACATCTGAAACCATCCCTGATAAAAGCGAATGACCATGGCGGGCAGGAGCAGAACCGACAAGATCACCATCAGGGGGTAACTCAGGTTTGCGGTGAGGTGGTACCAGGCTTCGAGTTTTACTCTGAATGGCTGGTTGCTCTTGAGAACCTTGGGAAGAATCTTCTTGCCGGTCTGAATCAGTCCCTTTGCCCATCGCGCCTGCTGAGTTTTGAAGGCCGTCATTTCAACCGGCAGCTCGGCGGGGCATTCGACGTCTTGCCGGTAGATGAATTTCCATCCCTTTAGCTGTGCTCGGTAGGAAAGGTCGGTGTCTTCGGTGAGCGTGTCGTGCTCCCAGCCGCCGGCATCTTCGATCGCCTTACGCCGCCAGATGCCCGCCGTCCCATTGAAGTTAAAAAAAACATTATGGCGGGCGCGCCCTGAGTGCTCCAGTACGAAATGACCGTCGAGCAAGATGGCCTCGACTTCTGTCAGGAAAGAATAGTTGCGATTGATGTGAGTCCATCGGGTTTGCACCATCCCGATCGTCGGGTCGGTGAAGTGATGAACAGTCTTAAGCAGAAAGTCCGGGGGCGGAACGAAGTCAGCGTCAAAAATGGCGACGCACTCGCCCTTCGCAGCTTTCAATCCCTCATGCAAAGCTCCGGCTTTGAAGCCTTCGCGGTTTGTGCGATGCAGGTACGCGACCGGATAACCCTGGCTCGCGTAATGCTCCACAAGTTCACGCGCCACGCTTGCCGTTTCATCGGTTGAGTCGTCGAGCAATTGAATATCGAGCTTATCGCGAGGATATTCCATCCGACACACCGCTTGCAGAAGGCGATCAATGACATACTGCTCATTAAAGATCGGTAGCTGCACCGTCACCCGGGGCAACTCGGTGAACTCTTGAGGTGGTTTGGTCGCGTTTTGCTTCTTCTTGTAATACAGATAAACCAGCGTATAGCGGTGGATGCCGTAAGACGCAAGCAGGATCAAAACGATGAAATAGGGGATTAGCAGCGCCAGGTCGAAACCATTGGCTTGATAAAGGCCCTTGAACGTGGTGTCAAGAAAGTGCCGGCGGACGTACTGCGCCAACCCCGGCTGGGCAAGAACAATAGAGAATGCTGATAGGAAGTGCGGCATTGGTTGAGAGCCCAACTCGGCAGGGCGCGTCCGAGGGACATTGTAAATGGTGAGCAGGTAAGGAGTGGAAAATGGAAAAGCAGGGAACCTGCTCCACCAAGGCTAATGTAAACTTTCTGAGATTGCACCCAAAATGAGCACACGCAACGCCTACATTTGTGACGCCATTCGCACGCCTTTCGGGCGTTATGGGGGAGTTCTGGCGCCCTTGCGCACCGATGATCTCGCGGCAATTCCCATCAAGGCCCTCGTAGAGCGAAACTCGAGAGTCGATTGGGGTGCGGTCGATGATGTCGTCTACGGATGCGCGAATCAGGCCGGCGAGGACAATCGCAACGTGGCGCGTATGGCGCTTCTGTTGGCTGGGCTCCCAATGGAGGTGCCGGGGGCGACAGTCAATCGTCTCTGCGGCTCGAGCCTCGAAGCCATCGCAATCGCCGCCCGTGCTATTCAGTCGGGTGAAGCAGCGCTGGTGATTGCAGGCGGGGTTGAGAGTATGTCGCGCGCCCCGTTCGTTCTGGGAAAGGCCGAAGTTCCTTTCTCGCGATCGGCAAAGCTCGAAGACACCACAATCGGCTGGCGGTTCGTGAATCCCGCCATGAAAGAGAAGTATGGAACCGACTCCATGCCGGAGACGGCGGAAAATGTGGCCGAAGAGTGGAAGATTTCGCGCCAGGACCAGGATGCCTTTGCATTTCGTAGCCAACAGCGGACCGCTACGGCAATGCGGAACGGACAACTCGCGGAGGAAATTATTCCCGTGGCGATTTCCGGCACAAGCAAAACCATCGTGTCCCAGGACGAGCATCCGCGTCCTCAGACAACACTCGAGGCGCTCACCAAACTGAAGCCGATCGTAAAGCCGACGGGGACGATTACGGCGGGTAACTCTTCGGGCGTAAACGACGGTGCTGCGGCCATTCTCCTGGCATCGGAAGATGCTGCGGCGGAGCATGGATTGAATCCAATCGCGCGCGTCGTGGGTTCGTCCACGGCCGGCGTTCCACCTCGGGTCATGGGAATCGGACCGGTTCCGGCCACTCGCCGTCTGCTTGCAAAGACCGGCCTGAAGCATTCCCAACTAGACGTAATCGAGCTCAACGAGGCATTCGCGGCACAGTCTTTGGCCGTCTTACGCGACTTAGGATTGCCGGACGACGCAGACCACGTGAATCCGAATGGCGGTGCGATTGCCATCGGACATCCTCTCGGCGCAAGTGGGGCGCGGCTTGTAATCGCCGCCGCGAATCAGCTTAGGCGCAGGAAAGCAAGGTACGCCCTCTGCACCATGTGCATCGGCGTCGGGCAGGGGATTGCGACTGTCCTTGAACGAGTTTAGGGGGTCACTGCTTCTTGGCAGCGATCGATCGCAGTTTCTCCGCAGCCAGTTCAGGCGTGATGTCGCGTTGCGGCGTTCCCAACATTTCGAATCCCACCATGAATTTTCGTACGCTTGCGGAGCGTAGCAGAGGCGGATAGAAGTGCGCGTGGAAGTGCCACTCCGGATGGGCATCTCCATCAAAAGGATGCTGATGAAACCCCATCGAATAGGGAAAAGGCACATCGAAGATGCGGTCGTAGGTGGATGTAAGCTGCTTCAGCAATTCGCTCAGCTGGGAAACTTCGCCGTCCTTAAGCTCGGGGAAGCTGGCGAGATGGCGACGGCTCGACACCAATACTTCAAACGGCCAAACCGCCCAAAAGGGAACAAGAGCAATAAATCCAGGGTTAGAACAAACGATACGCCGGTTTTGTTTCTCTTCGAGCTCCATGTACTCGCAAAGTAGGCAGGAATGATTTTTGTCCCGATAGTTTCGCTGCGCAAGAAGTTCGCGTGCGGGAGCCTGAGGCACGGTAGCGGTGGCCCAAATTTGGCAGTGGGGGTGGGGATTGCTAGCTCCCATCATCTCGCCCCGATTCTCGAAGATCTGAACGTGGTGAATACCTTCGATACGCGACAGTTCCTGAGTCTGCGCGCTCCATTCCCGAATCACGGGCTCGATTTCCTGAGATTCCATCGTAGCCAGCGTGAGATCGTGGCGGGGAGAGAAGCACATCACACGGCAGATCCCCGCCTCCGTTTCAGCCACCAGCAGGCCGCGACTATCGACATCAAGGCGCGCGGCAGACACGTCCTTCCTAAGTGCGGCGAAGTCGTTCTCAAAAACGAAAGTTGAGTGATACTGCGGATTCAGTGCCCCATTGGCGCGCTGGTTGCCTGGACACAGATAGCAAGATGGGTCGTACTGGGGCCTTTGCGCCTGCGGAACCGATTCGACTGCCCCCTGCCATGGTCTCTGGGTCCGGTGGGGTGAAACCAAAACCCACTCATTATTTAAAGGATTGAACCTGCGGTGCGGGGATTCGCGGAAAACTGAATCCAATTTGTTTCCCATGGAGTCTTGTCGTGCTCCGAGCGACACCGATTCACATACCAGTCAGACTTTAGTATGTTCTCTCACAAACCAACTGCCATTACAATAGCGGGGTTCGTCCTGCTCTGATAGAGGTTCTTAGTCAGGACGAGGGGACCGCGCCGCAAGTGAAAAAACTGAACGCTGACGAATTGTTGCAAACTCTTGAGCCGGGAATGCGCGCCGAGACAAGACTATTTCGGGCGCCCGGGCGTGTGAACCTGATTGGCGAGCATACTGACTACAACGACGGCTTCGTGCTTCCGAGCGCAATCGGTTTTTATACGCACATAACGGTTTCTCCTCGAAGTGACGGCAAGCTGGTTCTGCACTCTACCGAATTTGGGAAAAAGTTTGAGTTCTTTCGGGCGAGCTTGCCTCCCCAAAAAATTGGGGAATGGTGCGACTACGTGCTGGGGGTCGCAATTCAATTGACGAAGGCAGGCATTGCTTTCGGCGGTGCTGACCTCCTGGTGCGCGGCGAAGTGCCGGTTGGCTCCGGCTTGAGTTCGTCGGCGTCGCTTGAGGTCGCTTCCGCACTTGCGCTTTTGAGCCTTTCCGGGAAAACCCTGGAGCTCAAAGAAATTGCGAAGCTCTGCCAACGCGCGGAGAACGAATTCGTTGGAGCGCGTGTCGGCATCATGGACCAGTTTGTTTCATGTCATGGCAAAGCCGGACATGCCGTGCTGCTGGATTGCCGTTCCCTCGATTACGACCTGGTAGCCATCCCCGAACCGGTGCAATTTGTGATTTGCAACACCATGGTGAAACACGAGCTTTCCGGCGGTGAGTACAACGTGCGCCGGGCGCAGTGCGAAGAAGGGGTACGCATACTTTCGCGCTCGAATCCAAAAATTAGGGCATTACGCGATGTCACGGTTCATGAACTCCAAGCGCGCCGCTCGGACATGTCGGAGGTGGTTTTCCGCCGCTGCTTGCATGTGGTCAAGGAGAACGACCGTGTGCTGGAGACGAAGAAGTTCTTTCAAAATGGTGATTTGGCTGGAGTGGGCAAACTGATGCTCGATTCGCACGAGAGCCTGCGGGACCTATACGAAGTGAGCTGCCGTGAACTGGATGCCATGGTCGAAGCTGCCAAGGGGCTTCCTGGCTGGATTGGCGGGCGCATGACCGGCGGCGGGTTTGGTGGCTGCACGGTGAATCTTGTCGAGAGAGAACAGGCAAAATCCTTCGCAGCCGCTATTGCCGCACGCTACCAGAAGGAAATTGGAATTCATCCCGATGTTTACGTGTGCTCGGCTTCCGATGGCGCCGGAGCAGAAGTGGCCAGTGCCGGATAGTTTCTCGGGCATAGCTCGGAACGCCGCCAAAAGGCTGTTTCGAGTAAACGTTTACAAATGTGAGCCAATCGTCGATAATTGTTCGCTTCGCTTACAATGCCCGTGGTCTTGCGTGTCCGCCGGATGCGCACGCAACAGAATGGAGGAGTGCGAGATGAGGGTTTCTGCTCTCGTAATTGCGCTATTGATGATGACAGCTGGTACTGAGGCACAAGTCACGAAAAAGAACTTTGGCAAAACACCGGACGGCAAAACCGTCGAGATGTTCACGATCAAAGATGGAGCGATTGAGGCCCACATCATTACCTACGGCGGTATTGTTCAGTCCTTGAAGGTCCCTGATAAAAATGGCAAGTCGGCCGACGTGGTGCTCGGTTTCGACACCGCCGAGGAATACATCGAGGGGAACAAACCTTTCTTTGGCGCGATTATTGGTCGTTACGGCAACCGTATCGCTGGGGGGAAATTCCAGCTCAATGGCAAAACCTTTCAGATCCCCCTAAACGATGGCCCCAACGCATTGCATGGTGGCCCCAAGGGTTTTGACAAGGTTCTGTGGACCGGCAAGATCATTCCCCACGGAGTAGAACTCACTTACCAGAGCCCGGACGGGGAAATGGGGTTTCCCGGCAAGCTCACGGCCGTCGTGCGCTACACGCTGGTTGGTAAGGACTTTAAGATCGAATACTCGGCGACCACCGACAAAGATACCGTGGTCAACCTCACAAACCATTCGTACTTCAATCTGGCCGGTGCGGGAAACGGCAACATCCTCAAGGACGAGATGAAGATCAACGCCGGCCGTTACACCCCGGTAGACCCGACTCTCATTCCGACCGGGGAATTGGCGTCGGTTGAGGGCACGCCATTTGATTTCCGCAAGCCGACCGCGGTCGGAGCTCGCATTGACGGCAAGGACGATCAGCTTAATAAAGGCCATGGCTATGATCACAACTGGGTGCTCGACAGCAGCGGCAAACTCTCGGAAGCGGCCGAGGTTTACGAGCCGGTCAGCGGGCGTGTGATGCAGGTCCTCACCGATCAACCGGGGGTGCAGTTCTACACCGGGAACTTCCTCGATGGGACCATAAAGGGGAAGGACGGTAAGGTCTATGAGCACCGCGCCGCACTGTGCCTGGAAACGCAGCACTTCCCGGATTCGCCGAACCACCCGAATTTTCCATCAACTGAATTGAAGCCGACACAGAAGTACCACACGGTGACGGTTTTCCGGTTTTCGACGAGATAGGCACCTGTTTCGAACAGACAGATGGGCCGCAGACAATTGCGGCCCCAGTTCTACGAAGACTCGACTCAATGTCCCTTACGGTTAGTTCCAGCAAAGCGCTGCAAGAGCTTCGTGAGCAGGTGCTCGAAGCCAATCTCGAATTGGTTCGACGCGGCTTGGTTCTGTACACCTTCGGAAATGCCAGTGGCATTCTGCGGGACGAGGCGGTCGTCCTCATAAAACCTAGTGGGGTTCCATACGACAAGATGAAGCCGGAGCACCTGGTTCTTACGGACCTGAATGGCAAGGTGCTCGAAGGCAATCTGCGGCCATCCTCGGACCTGCCGACGCACGTTCTGCTCTACCAGCGATTCAAGAATATTGGCGGCGTGGTTCACACCCATTCCGAGTATGCGACAGCTTGGGCGCAGGCGCGGCGAGCGATACCGTGTTTGGGAACGACCCATGCCGATTACTTCCACGCGCCCGTGCCGGTGACCGATCCTATGCCCCAGGAGGAGATTGCCGGCGAATACGAGTGGAATACCGGGGAAGCGATCGCGCGCACGTTCCGCGACAAGGATCCCGATGCGATACCAGCTGTACTTGTCGCCAATCACGGTCCCTTTGCGTGGGGCAGGGACGCCGCAGCGGCGGCCCACAACGCCGTGGTGCTGGAATCAATCGCGCGTATGGCATACTTTACGACGACTTTGAATCCGCAAGTGGGGGCAATTTCAAGTGCGCTTCACGACCGGCACTTCTTGCGCAAGCACGGTCGCAACGCATACTACGGTCAGGCAGGGGAGAAAAAATGAGTCCGCTCTTGGCGACGTTCCTGGCAGAACGGCTAGTCCGGCTTTCGGGCGTGGACCTGGCCATCATTGTCTTCTACTTCCTTTTGGTACTGGGCATTGGTTTTTACCTGAAGAGATTTGCCAACACCGGCGAAGACTTCTTCCTCGCTGGTCGTGAAATGACCGCATGGGTGGCGGGTCTGGCATTCGTCTCCGCCAACCTAGGGTCGCTCGAACTGCTCGGCTGGGCAGGATCGGCATATCAGTACGGCATCATGGCGGCCCACTGGTACTGGGTGGGCGCCATCCCGGCCATGATTTTCCTCGGCCTGGTAATGATGCCCTTCTACTACATTTCGAAAACGCACTCCGTGCCGGGCTACCTGAAGTTACGCTACGGCACGGAAGCCGCGGGATTGAGCGCCGTCACCTTCGCCGTGATGACGATCCTAATGTCCGGCGTCAACATGTATGCAATGGCGGTGGTGATGAAGGTGGTTCTCGGCTGGGACATCAACTTCAGCATCTGGGTGTCATCGCTGACGGTGGGGGTTTACGTCGCCGCTGGAGGCCTATTTTCAGCCATCTTTAACGAAGTGTTGCAGTTCTTCCTGATCTGGTTCGGCGCGCTCCTCATTCCCATCCTGGGCTTGATCGAGACCGGCGGATGGAGTGGCATGGTCGCGCGCATTCAACATAATTTCCCCGGCCAGGATTTCACGCACATGTGGGCACCGATGGGTTCGTTTGCGAACAACCCGATGGGAATTCACTGGACGGGAATCGTATTTGGTCTTGGGGCCGTCCAGTCGATGGGTTACTGGACGACGGACTTCCTCGTCGTACAGCGCGTTCTCTCAGCCAGGGACATCCGCTCGGCAAAGCTGGCGCCAGTCATCGGGTCATTCTTCAAGATGGCTGTGCCACTGATCGTAATCCTGCCAGGCCTTCTGGGACTCGCCGTGCTGACCAATCCCGATGGCAGCCACATGCACCTGGTTCCTGAGAGTGCGGTACAAGCAGGCCAACACAGCTACAACGAAGTGCTGCCGCTCATGCTGGCTCGCTACTGCGGACCTGGCTTACTTGGGCTTGGCATCACTGCGCTGGTCGCGGGCTTCATGGCGGGTATGGCGGGAAACGTCAGCGCGTTTGCGACCGTCTGGACCTACGACATTTATCGACCCTACTTGAATAAGAACGCGCCCGACAAGCACTACGTTACGATGGGGCGCTGGTGCACGCTCATAGGCCTCATCATCAGTATTGGCACCGCCTACCTGGTGATGAACTTCGCAAGCATCATGGACTACGTGCAGGCGCTCTTTGGCTTTTTCATTGCGCCCCTGTTCGGTACGGTTGTGTTGGGCATGTTGTGGAAGCGAGTCACGCGCTGGGCAGGTTTTTTGGGCCTGCTGGCCGGAACCACCTCCTCGGTGACGATGTTCGTGCTGATGAAGATCGATCCAGAACGCTGGGTGCGCGTGTTTGCCCTCTCTCCCCTGGCGAAAGGATTGGCTCAGGACATGTACCAGGCGTTGTGGTCATGCGTAACTTGTGTTGTGGTCACGGTTCTGGTCACACTCGTTACCAAGCCGAGAGCGGATGAGGAGCTGGTCGGATTGGTTTACAGTTTGACGCCGATCGCGCATGAGGAGCATGCAACTCTGTTCCACAAGCCGGTCTTTTGGGGAGTGGCAGCGATGGGCATCTTCGTAATTCTGCAAATTATCTTCTGGTGAGACGATGAGCGAAAAACATCACATCATTCCAGTTTGGTTCTTCGTGGGCCTGCTGTTGTTCGTGTACGGGATTCTGATTTTCATCAGCGGCATTGCAGAACTATCGCATCCGCCTGACACGGTGCTCTCGAACCTGCATGCGCCGGTGTGGTGGGGCGCACTGCTGATCGTGCTGGGGGGAGCGTACTTGTTCCTTTTTCGCCCGGGCAAGAACGCTTAAGTTTGGTGATGCCGGTCTGGCGTTCGTACATGGTCCCAGGGCGGTCTTCCAGGCGACGATCGCGTGCGGCAGAGAATACGTTTTCTGAGCGTTAGTGCGCGCGTGAACTATTACAGGGGTTTTATGACGAACAACAAAATGACAATGGGACTGATTGTCGGGAACCGTGGTTTCTTTCCCGATCACCTGGCGAAGAGCGGCCGCGAAGAGATGATTCGGGTTATCGAGGCGGCGGGCATGGAAGTGGTCGCGCTTACCCCTGAACAGAGCAAGTATGGAGCCGTCGAAACTCGCGAGGAGTCGACACGCTGCGCCGAGCTTTTTAAAAAGAATGCAGACCGGATCGACGGCATTATCGTGACCCTGCCGAACTTCGGCGAAGAGCGTGCTATCGCTGACACATTGCGCTTGGCCGCACTGCGCGTTCCAGTTCTGATTCAGGCGACACCTGACGATCCGAAGAAAATGACGATTGCCTTTCGGCGCGACAGCTTTTGCGGAAAAATGTCCGCCTGCAACAATCTGAAGCAATACGGCATTCCTTATTCAATTACCACGCTCCACACCGAAGCTCCAGACTCCCCCGAATTTGCCAAGGACCTGCAGTGGTTTGCAGCGGTATGCCGTGTTGCGAATGGGTTTCGCAACCTGCGAGTCGGCGCAATTGGCGCCCGTCCAACTGCCTTCAATACTGTGCGCTATAGCGAAAAAATTCTGGAACACAACGGGATTTCGATCGAGACGCTGGACCTTTCCGAAGTCCTCGGCCGCATCGATCGTATGAAGGACTCCGACCCTGCCGCCCAAGGGAAGCTGGCGTCCATTCAGAAATACGTTGACGCGAAAGACGTGCCCGCGGCATCGCTGATCAAAATGGCGAAGCTCGGAGCCGTGATCGACCAATGGATGGCGGCTACCGAGGTTAAGATCAGCGCTATCCAGTGTTGGACCTCGCTCGAAGAGAACTTCGGAGTGGTGCCTTGTACGGTCATGAGCATGATGAGCGAGCAGTTGCTCTCGAGCGCCTGCGAAGTGGATATCGCGGGTGTGCTGGGGATGCACGCGATGCAGTTGGCTTCGGGAACGCCATCGGCATTACTCGATTGGAATAATAACTACGGAAACAATCCCGACAAGGCTGTTTGTTTCCACTGTGCCAACCTGCCGAAGCATTTCTTCCGCTCATTCAAGATGGATTTTCAGGAAATCATCGCCGGGACCGTGGGTAAAGAAAATACATTTGGAACGGTGGTTGGGCTCATCAAGCCGGAGAAGATGACCTTCACGCGTTTCTCGACCAGCGATCTGGAAGGCAAGATTCGTGGCTATGTTGGCGAAGGTCGCTTCACCGATGACGCGCTGAACACCTTCGGTGGCGCCGGGGTATGTGAGATTCCGAAGATGCAGAAGCTGCTGCATTACATCTGCGAAAACGGCTTCGAGCACCACGTCTCGGCGAATCTGTCGTCGGTCGCTCGCGCGGTTTATGAAGCCGCAACCCGTTATTTGGATTGGGACATGTACTGGCACGAGCGGCCGGAAATGGCGTGATCACAAGGCACTTGAATGTTGTATGTAGCTGGCAAGGTTTCCGACGTTTCACAATCCCAAGCTCACCGGTTGCACTTCGCTGCGATAGGACTTGAAAGCTCGAAATTCTGAAACCTTGAAGCCTTGAGGGGGGCTTGAATGGCAATCGTGGCTGGCGTTGATTTCGGAACCTTGAGTGTTCGCGTCTCCCTGGTGGACAGCGAGAGGGGGATGTTGGGTTCCTCGGTCGCTGAGTATCCGCTGCATCGCAAGCGCGAAGATCCCGAGCACGCCACGCAGTCGCATGACGACCACATGCGTGCCCTGGCGGATGCGACGCGAGCTGCGGCCGCGCAGGCTGGCATTGCCGGCAGCAAGATTGAAGCCATCGCGCTTGACACCACCGGCTCTTCGGTCATTCCAGTCGATGCCGAGATGCGGCCCTTAGGTGAATACTACCTCTGGTGCGATCACCGGGCCAAGGGCGAAGCGCAGGAAATCACCACCATCGCGCACCAAAAAAAGCTCGAGGCGATCGAGTGGTGCGGGGGGGTGTACTCCTCGGAATGGGGATTCTCCAAACTGCTGCACTGGCTGCGTCACAATCCCGACAAGCGCGATAAATTTGCCTCTGCCTTCGAACATTGCGACATGGTCGCGGCCACCCTCTGCGGAATCACCCACCCTAAGAAGGTGAAGCGCAGCATTTGCGCCATGGGACATAAGTGGCTGTGGAACAGGCAGCTCGGAGGCCTTCCCCCTGAGTCGTTCCTGGTCGCTGTCGATCCGTTGCTGAAGGGGGTGCGCGAGAAACTGGAAGGTGACTATGCGACTTCCGAGGTGATTGCGGGACACCTTTCTCCCCTTTGGGCGGAAAAGTTGGGGCTGAAGGCCGGGATCCCAGTTCCGGTCGGCGCATTCGACGCGCATTGGGACGCGATTGGCGCCGGCTGCCGCACCGATGACATGGTGAATGTTGTTGGCACGTCGACGTGCATCATTGGGATTACGCCATCGCCGAACCTGGTTCCCGGAGTTTGCGGCGTGGTGCAGGGAAGCGTGCATCCGCAGCGCACTGGAATCGAAGCAGGACTGTCTGCGGTCGGCGACATCTTCAACGCGATCGCAGCGCGCGCGGGCACCGATGTTTCCACCCTAAGCCAAGGCCTGGAAAACTATCGCGCGGGACAAACTGGTTTGCTGCGCATGACCTGGGACAATGGCGACCGGACGATCCTGGTAAATCCGAACCTACGCGGTATCACCTTGGGCTGGAATCTGCAGACGACAGCACAGGATGAACTTTTTGCCGCGATCGAAGGTACTGCCCTGCATACTCGTGTAATCTTCGATCGCATGAACGAGAAGGGTGTTCGCGTTGCTCGCGTCATCAACGCCGGCGGGATTCCACAAAAAAACGACGTGCTCAACCAGGTGTATGCGAATGTACTGGGCCGCCCGGTTTTGGTGCCGACGAAGAGTACCACGAGCGTCGGGTCCGCGATCTTTGCGTTCATGGCGGCGGGCACGTTCAAGACCATCGAGGAAGCGCAAGACAGAGTCTCGCCGACCCACAAAACCTACACCCCCGACCCCGGCGAGCAACGCATATACGACGAACTCTACCGGCTGTTCAGCCGTTTGTACTTCGAGTTCGGCAAAGCCGCGGGACAGATGGGCCACATCCTGCCCGGACTGATACGGATCTCGGAGATGCGGCATAAGGGAGCTTCAGCATCTGAGAAAGCATAGAAGCTTCGTCATCCCCATGCATTCTGGGGATAGAGTCCCTTGCAGCAAGAGGTTGGACCTCGATCATGGGGCGAGTCGTCATTCGCTACGCCGCGCTCGAGAAAACGAATGCGGCTCTGGTTGTTTGGAGAACCACACAGCGCTTACTCTCGCGGCGCAGGTTCGAATCGCAGTCTCCGGCGGGCGGAGTTTACCTCGAGCCTAGGTAGCTGCGACCTGCATCCACGAGTCCGGTGCGCATTCTTTGACTTCGACCAATCGGCCGTGATCGAGCACGAGTACCAGATCGCAACTCTTTAGCGTACTCAGCCGGTGGGCAATCATGAAGGTTGTGCGCCCGGAAATCAGGCGCTCGGTTGCTTCCATGATTGCAGCCTCCGTGTGTACGTCGACCGAACTGGTCGGTTCGTCCAAGATCAGGATCGGACTATTGCGGAGAAATGCGCGCGCCAGCGAAATGCGTTGACGTTCACCTCCCGACAGGCGCGAGCCGCGCTCGCCAACCGGCGTTTCATAACCTTCCGGAAGTTTGAGAATGAAATCATGGGAGGCTGCCGCTGAAGCCGCATCAATGATCTCTTCATCGCTAGCGTCTGGTTTCCCATAGGCGATGTTCTCCGCAATGCTGGCGGCAAACAGAACGGGTTCTTGCAGGACAACGGCATATTGCCTACGCACGTCGGCAATCCGGTAGTCGCGAATATCGTGACCGTCGAGCAGCACCTCGCCGCAGCCGGGATCGTAGAAGCGCATCAGCAGGTTGAGTAAAGTCGTCTTTCCCGCACCAGTTGCGCCGACGATTCCAACCCGCGAACCAGCTGGAATCCGAAAGCAGAGTTCATGTAAGCCGCGCCCGGTATCATCGTAAGCAAAGCTGACATTCCGGAATTCAAATTCGCCTCTGGCGCTCGCCAGTTTGCGTGCCCCAGGACGCTCGGCAATTTCGGGCTGTTGATCAAGCAACACGAAGGTGCGGTCCAAACTCGCAAGCCAAACCTGCAAATCCGTGACCTTGCCGGTCAAGGTTTGCAGCGGCTGATAAATCTGGGCGATGTAGGCCATGATCATCAGCAGAGATCCGATTGTCAGCGTTCCCGCGCGGACATGGCGCACGCCAAAATACAAAGCTGCTGCGGTTCCAATCGCGATCGTTAATCCGATCAGCACATTGAACACTGCCTGCTGAATTGAAAGCCGCACTTGCTGTGACATGCGCTTGGCCGAGCGACGCACAAAGCGAGCATGCTCGCGGTTCTCCTGCCCGAAGGCTTTGATGACTCGAATAGAGCCAATCACTTCCTGGATCACGGCCAGCGCCGAACTGTCCAGGTTCTTGATGGTTTCCGAACGTTTGCGCACGATCCGGCTACAACCGAGGGAGAGGAGGAATAGAGCTGGTGTGATGGTCAGGGCAATCAGGGCAAGTACTAGGTCCATTCGTGCCGTGACCACGATCATCGCCACTAAAGTCAAGACTGCGGTCACGAGCGGGACGAGTCCCTGGATGGTGACGTATTGAATCGAAGGTGCGTCGTGCTGGATGCGATAGACCGAGTCGGTCGCACCATAGCGGTCATGGAACATCAAAGGCAGACGCTGCACATGGTCGAGCAGTCGAGCTCGAAAGTCCCAGACCAGCTTTTCACCCGTATAGGTTTGCAGCCACCAGGCAGCGAGGCTTTGGATACTCACCACGACTGCGATCGCCAGCAGGATCTCGATGGCAGCCTCTAGGGAAGCAGTTCTGAACCGCAGAAAAGGCACCCAGTGAACTAACCATGAAGGTAGCGGCTGTGTTCCAAGGACGCTGTCGACAACCACCTTCAAAGGCAAAGGGTAGAGCAGGGTAAGGGGTAAAGATACGATGCTGAGCCCGGCAATCCCGACGAGGTGGGGCCAGCAGCTCCGGCACTCTAGGAGTACTCGAACCAGAACGGATTTCTTCTTGAATGGACGCGACAACCGGCACCAAAAAACGTTGAGGCCCAACGCCCACAACGCCGAATCGAGCTCATTTTATTCGAAGTCTTCCCCTATGGGCTCGGTTTATTTGGCTTCGCAACTCTCTTAAGTAATTGACCTTAGCTCGTTTTGGAGAGAGTGCTACAGGTTTTAAGCCGCGAAGTTACGAAATTGTTTTTCCATCCATAGTCTGTCTTTGACTTGACTCGAGCGGCCAAGCCTCATCTGAAAGACCAGCAAGTTCGCAAGGTAAGGCCCCATGAAGTCGCGTATCTCGCTGTTTGTTGCTTCGCTCTTCCTGCTTTTCCCCTTAACGAACCCGTCACAAGCACAAATCGAGTCCCAAGCCCCTTCAACAATTTCCGGTACCCCGCCCGGTGCGCTCACCGTCGCACTGGTCGGTAAGGTGCAGGTCGAAGGCGGCGCTGACATCGCCAAAGACACATCGGTGGTGTTGGAGTGTGGATCGAAAGTTCGGGCTTCGGCAAACGTGGACGACCAGGGTCAATTCAGCCTCGTTCTGTATGCGGTGCGCCCTGCGGAAACCAACGGCTGGGACACCCCTGAAATTTCGAGCTTCAGTTTGGCCGATTGCAGCGTCTCCGCTCGGGCAGCTGGCTACCGTTCAACCGAAGTCTCCTTGGCTGGAGAGCATCGGACAGGAATCATCCAGGTGGGTACGGTTGTCCTGCAACGGCTTTCTACTGCACAGAGTGCAGACGAGGCTTTTACGGTCAGTGCTGCTTCCCTTGCAGCACCGGACAAAGCCAAGCGGCAGTTTGAGAAGGGGAAGGAACAAGAAAAGAAAGGCAAGTGGGCTTCTGCCTCGGACTACTTCCGAAAAGCCATCCAGGTTTATCCACGATTTGCCCTCGCCTGGCTCGAACTTGGGAGGACACAAGTACAGCAGAATGACTTCACTCAAGCCCAAAACTCATTTCAACAAGCGGCCAGCCACGATTCCAATCTCCTTCCAGCCTATTTCGAACTTGCCCGGGTGCAGGCCGGGCAGAAGGAATGGAAAGCCCTCGCGGAGACGACCGGGAAAATGGTTCAGCTTGCTCCGAACTCCTCGCCGATGTTCTGGTTCCTCGATGCTGTCGCCAACTACAATCTGCAGGATTTTCTGCGTTCGGAAAGCAGCGCCACGCGGGGTTTGCGTCTAGATACGAGGCATGCGGTTCCGCAACTCGAGTATCTCTATGGCTTACTCCTCGGCAAACACGGGGATTACTCGGGCGCCGTCGAACACATTCAGGCTTATCTGAAGCTTACGCCCAACGCGGCGGATAGCAAGAATGCTCAGACTGCCTTGTCGGAATTTGAGCGGCTCCAGTCCAAAGATCCCAAGACCGCTGAACGACGGTGAGTGAATTTGCGGTGCAAAACACGCGAATACAGTATTCCCCCGATCCAATCAGCTCAGCCTTTTCGAAAGAATTAGGTGAGAATCGCACGGGAGGGACCTTGTGAAGGATTCATCGTTAGAAGGTATGCGTGTGGCAATTCTGGCGACCGATGGGGTTGAAGAATCAGAGCTGCTGGAGCCCAGAAAGGCGCTCCAAGAAGCGGGGGCCGAAACCACGCTGTTTGCTCCTAAAGAAGGTTCTATTCAATCCTTCAATCATCACGACAAGGCAAGTAGTGTGAACGTTGACGTCACTCTGGCTCAAGCTGATCCCAGCCGCTTTGACGCAGTGCTGCTTCCTGGCGGCGCTCTAAATGCAGACACCCTTCGGGTGCAGCCGCGGGCGCAGGAGTTTGTGCGAGAGATGGACCGACAGGGGAAACCCATCGCCGTGATCTGCCACGCGCCATGGTTGCTGGTTTCCGCTGGTTGTGTCCGGGGACGCACTATGACCAGCTATCACACCATTCAGGACGACCTGCGCAACGCCGGGGCCAGTTGGCGGGACGAAGAAGTTGTGCGTGATAATAATTGGGTGAGTAGCCGCCAGCCTTCGGATATTCCCGTGTTCAATCGTAAGATGATCGAACTGTTCCGCGAGAAGCGGGCTTCGGCGGCTGAGCGCAGCCGACGGGCTGCTTAGCCCGCTGTTTAGCCCAAAGATGCGCAGTCCCTAACCCCCGCAACATGCCGCCTGTCTTTGGCCTCCGGGGTGGTCCTGCT
Organism: Terriglobales bacterium; assembly: GCA_035606605.1. GTDB lineage: Bacteria > Acidobacteriota > Terriglobia > Terriglobales > Acidobacteriaceae > Gp1-AA145. The sequence continues at coordinate 4,793 of DATNEX010000071.1, read as the reverse complement.
TTTTCATGCACTTACCAGTGCAAGCCGGTAACCCCCGCCCGATTACAGCTGTTACTTTACCCATCCTCCCAGCGCCTCTAATCTGCCCCCATGACAATGAACGCCCTAGTGATGTCCCGCAACACGAGTGCAGTGAAAGCGTTGGTTACGGCTTTTGCCGAGTTGAGAATGGAGTATCGTGTTTCGCTCTCTCCTTCGGACACCATGGAACTCGTTGCGAGAGGACGTCACTCGGCGCTGGTTGTCGACTTTGATCTGCCGCACGCCATCGAGGTTGCGAGGATGGCTCGCGTCGTGCCCTCGAAGCGCAAGCCGGTGCTGTTTGGCATGATTGGGTCGGGAACTCCGATCGCCTCTGTATTTCAGGCGGGTGGCAACTTCGTGCTGTACAAGCCGCTTGATCTGCTTCAGGTGCTGCACTCATTCAGGGCGGCGCAGTGCTTTATGCAGAGTGACCACCGCCGCTCCTCGCGACAAAAGAGCGAGGCTCTTGCCTACTTACAGCTGCCGGGCGGTACTGTCCCGGCGCTGGTCCAGGATCTGACCGAGCAAGGACTGTCCGTGCAGGCAGCTGAGCCGTTGATGCCGTTCCGTGGCGTGCCACTTCGCTTTCTCTTGCCCGGAACAACCAATGTCGTGCAGGCTACGGGCGATTTCATCTGGGCGGATAAAGCCGGGCGTGCGGGACTGTTCTTCACGGAAATGCCGGTCGCATGCCGCCGCGATCTCGAGGCGTGGTTGCGAAAGCGTCATGCAAAGAAGTCGGAGGCGGTTCGCGTGTTGCTTGAGCCGCCGAAGAGCCGTCGTGCCGTGGCTGGACGGCACTGATCTGGACCGTGTCGCGGGGGGCTGCATCTTGCTCGCCGTTCGGACGTGAAGTGTTTGACGGGCCCTGTTCTGCTAGACTCCTGGTTTCGTGTCCGCCTCAGATCTCACCTGCCTTTCTGCGGTTCAAATGACAGCACTCGTCCGCAGGAAAGAAGTGTCGCCTCGGGATCTCGTGCGCGCCCATCTAGAGCGTATTGAGAAGCTGAATCCCGCGATCAATGCGTTTGTCGAAATTGATGCAGAGAACGCGATGCGTCAGGCACAAGCCTCCGAAAGCGCTGTTATCCGAGGCGAAGATCTTGGCGCTCTGCACGGCCTTCCCATAAGCATCAAGAGTTCGATTGAAGTTGTAGGGATGCGCTGCGAAGCAGGCACGAAATTGCGCGCCGCCCACGTGGCGCAGAAGGATGCTTCTCTCGTCGAACGATTGCGCGCCGCTGGAGCGATTGTCTTGGGAACCACCAACACGCCGGAATTTTTGATGGCGTGGGAAACCGACAATCTTCTCTACGGCCGCACCAATAATCCCTGGGACCTGTCATGTACCGCTGGGGGATCCACTGGGGGCGAAGCTGCGGCCATTGCCTCCTGCTGTTCTGCCGGAGGGGTTGGAAGCGATGGTGGAGGCTCCATTCGTGTCCCGGCGCATTTCTGCGGAATCTCGGGGCTCAAACCCACCCCAGGTCGCGTCCCCGCCACAGGACATTATCCCCAATCGGTTGGACCTTTCGCCTCGCTTGGAGTCGTCGGTCCAATGGCGAGATCTGCGGCCGATGTGAAATTGCTGTTCGAAGTCATGCAGGGTCCGGACATCGGGGATGCCTCCGCTGCTCCCGTTCCGGTGCGCTGGCCGACGTGGTCGCGTGAAACAGAGGGTCGGAAAACAATTCGCATCGGGTATTTCGAAGAGGACGGGCGGACTCGAGTGACTCCGGAAACTCGCACCGCGGTTCGCAATGCGGCCAGAGCGCTAGAGCTTGCCGGGTTCGAAGTTGAGCCATTTCGCCCCGAAGGCCTCGACAAGGCACGCGACCTGTGGTGGACGTTCTTCGGCGTCGCGGGCTCCATGTTGCTTGGGCCAATGTTGAAAGGACATGAAGACGACCTCAGTCCCATCCTCCGTGAGTTCAATTCCTGGGTTGCCGAGGAACCGCCGCCTACCGCGCAGTCGCTGCTTACTTCATGGATTCAGCGCGATATTGTTCGCATGCAAGTCTTTGAACAGATGGAGCGCTTTCCGGTTTTGCTGTGCCCCGTTGCTTCCATCCCGGCATTCAGACATGGCGAGCGCGAATGGCAAGTCGATGGGCAAACCGTGAAATACCTCGATGCGTGGAGCTACTGTGAATGGTTCAACCTGCTGGGCATGCCGGGGGCAGTAGTGCCGATGACCAAGTCGAAGGACGGGCTGCCGATCGGCGTGCAGGTCGTAGCCCGACCCTGGCAGGAAGAGATAGTGCTCTCAGTTTCGGAAATTCTGGAATGCGAGCGCGGAGCCTGGCAGTTGCCCGACCTCGATCCTGCCCCAGGCACTCGCGAATAATCTTTTTATACTATTCCGCCACGTTGCCGGGGAATTTAGCCTAGTTGATGCGCAAGGCAGTCGTGGACCGCCCCTCAGCCGGAAAAATGCCCCCCAGGTTCAAGTCACTTTTCGGTCGTCCGCTTCTAAGCGGCGCTCTCATATTTCTCTTCCTTTCGGCTGTCTATCTATATGCATTCCCACAGGCGAATGTCTTCTATGCCGGAATGGTCCTAGCCCACGCAGTGGTGGGGCTGATCGCTAGCATCTATCTCCTGGTTCTGTTGTACCGCCTGTTGCGTCGCGGTTCTTGGATGGGACGGCTCGGCTGGCTGCTGGTGGCCGCCTCCGCCGTCTTCGGAGTCGTACTAATAAAGGTCGGTGCCCTCCGGGCTGACTACAACCTTTTCTATACGCATATTCTTCTCGGCCTGATAGGAAGCGGAGTGCTGTTCGCGGACTGGGCGGGGACGCGAGGCTGGCTCGCATCCGGCCGCATTCGCAGCGCCCTGCGTTATGCAGTTTGTCTGGTCGTTGTAGCTGGAGTCAGCTGGGCGGGTTGGAGCTCGCGTAATTCACGCTGGCAGAGTTCATTGCGCATTCAGAATCCTTCCAACTCGCCAGAAAGCATGAACGATGAAGGCGATGGACCGCAGGGTGACTTCTTTCCGAGCTCTGCGCAGGTTTACGGGAAGCAAAGAATTCCCAGCAAGTTCTTCATGGAATCGGAATCCTGCCAGCGCTGCCATGCCGATATCTACCAGCAGTGGCAGAGTTCGGCCCATCACTTCTCGTCCTTTAACAATCAGTGGTACCGCAAGAGCATTGAGTACATGCAGGACAGGGTCGGCACCAAACCGTCAAAGTGGTGCGGCGGCTGCCATGATCCGGCGGTGCTTTACAGCGGACTCATGGACACGCCAATCAAACAGATCGTGCACCGCCCGGAAGCGCAGGCCGGCCTTGGCTGCATGATGTGCCACTCCATTGCGAAAGTGAAGAGCACGATGGGGCAGGGCGACTTCTACCTTGAGTATCCGGAGCTCCACGAACTTGCGGCCAGTAAGAACCCTGTTGTGCGCACGCTGCATGACTTCCTGGTAAACCTGAATCCAGAGCCCCATCGCCGTGTCTTCCTGAAACCCTTCATGCGCGACCAGACGCCCGAGTTCTGCTCCAGCTGCCACAAGGTGCATCTGGATGTCCCGGTGAATCATTACCGCTGGACTCGCGGCTTCAACGAATACGACAACTGGCAAGCCAGCGGGATTTCGGGCCAGGGTGCTCGCTCTTTTTATTACCCGAAGGTTTCGCAGCAGTGCGCCGACTGCCACATGCCACTCACGCATTCCGCGGACAAGGGCAACCTGAACGGTTTTGTGCACTCCCACCGCTTCCCGGGAGCGAATACGGCAGTTCCGATCGCGAACGAGGATGCCGAGCAGTTGAAGCTGACAGAAAACTTCCTGAAGAATGGCATTCTGAGCGTTGATATTTTCGCCATCTCGCCGGAGTCGATTCAGGCGAAGGCGGTTGCGTCGACCGAATCCGATATTCAGACGACGTTTGCCGTAGGCGAAGAGTCCGAATCAAAGATTCAATCAGCAACCACCGAGGCTTCGCCAATTACCGCGCCTCTCGATCGCGTCCAGCCCGTGCTTCGTCGTGGCGATACCGAGCGCGTAGATGTCGTTGTGCGCACGAAAAAAATCGGACACTTCTTTCCCGGCGGCACAGTCGACGCATACGATACGTGGCTTGAATTGAAGGCCACCGACGACAAGGGGCAAACGATTTTTTGGAGCGGTATGGTCGAAGACAATGGGAAGGGTCCAGTTGAGCCGGGAGCTCACTTCTATCGATCGCTGCAGATCGATGAGCACGGCAATCCGGTCAACAAGCGCAACGCATGGGCAACTCGCTCCGTGGTCTATGTGCGCCTTATACCGCCCGGGGCGGCCGACACGGTGCATTACCGCATGCACATTCCGGAAAGTGCCGGAAACAAAATCACGCTTCATGCGCGCCTCTGCTATCGCAAGTTCGCCTGGTGGAACACCCAGTTTGCCTTCGCCGGAGTGCCGGATCCAACCAAGCCGCCAGCGCCAGTTGAGCCCAGTTATGACGACAACAAATATGTCTTTAGCGGGCCTTTGAAGGGAGTTTCCGCAAAGCAAGAGAAGATTCCTGACGTTCCTATCGTGGCCATCGCCGAGAACGAAGTGACATTAAACGTAGTTGGACGCAACGCTCCCGCTGCGCAGCCCAAGACCGAGCTTCAGGCGGAAGACTGGCAGCGCTGGAATGACTATGGAATTGGCCTTCTCCTGCAAGGCGACTTGAAGGGGGCGGAGGCGGCCTTCGATAAGGTGACGGAGATTGATCCTAAGAATCCCGATGGATGGGTGAACATAGGCCGTGCCGCCGTGCAAGAAGGTGACAT
>DATNEX010000063.1:0-5339 GCA_035606605.1 Terriglobales bacterium | reverse complement strand
ACCGCTAATTCACCAGAGGACACTTATGAGAATGGGCACCAGTCAAACTTCTCCAGGGAAGCTTAATCATCGTGGGCTGGATCTCGAGAAAACTTCTCCACTCCGGTCGAGGCAGAACTTTTTTCTTGACATCCCTTTTGATAGAGCTCATCGAGGCCCACGAATTGGTCAATGAGTGAAATCACCTGTGCTAGGCAGGGACGCGGGCACAAAACCAAACCATTTGCGGAGAATGACATAAGCTAACGGTCCCGTGGCCAGCAACACCGGTGCATAACGGAAAATCCAAGCCTCGCTGTATCCGATCTTTACCGCGCAGAGGGCGGCAGGCAGAACAATTGCCGCGGTAAGACCAAAAGTGCCACCCGGAATGCGAAATAATCGCGGCGCATCAGGTAGCTTGCGGCGTAGTCCCCACGCTGCTAGCAGCGTCAGCATCGAAGTTGCGATCCGCGTCCAGATGTAGATTGCCAGCAGGTCAACCACATTGGTCCTCGCCAGCAGGCAGCACACAGCCGCCGAAACTGCGATGGCTCGCGCTGGTGTACCGTAGCGCGGATGAAGTTTGCCGAGCCATGCTGGCAAATAGCCGTCTTCCGCCATTGTGGCCGGAATTCGCGTCGTATAAAGAATGGTGCTGTTGGAGAGAGAAGCGGTGCCGATGATGGACGCGATCAGCATGGCGAACCCTAGTACTCCCCCACCGATCAGGGTAGACGCGGTTACGATGTAACCTGTCTGCCAATTTTGCCAATTGCCAAGAGCGGCCAGTGTTAGTGTCGCCGGAAGGATGTAGGTGAGAATCGTCATGGGCGTGTTCCACAGCAGCACGCGCACGAAGGTCTTCTGCGAGTCTTTTATCTCACCTGTCACGCTCGAAAGCTGCTCGTAGCCAGCGTAGTTCCACATGGCTAGAGCGAGGCCTTTTCCGAATACACTCCCGAAGGCTGTCCCGGGTGGAACAAAAGGCAAGGCTGGGTTGTGCTGCCAGTGGAATAGCGAAGCGATGCAGAGCCACGCGACGGGAACCAAAATCGCGAATTGCAGGGCGATGGACAGGCCACCGGCGATCTGGATTCCTCTGATATTCAAATAGCTGAGCAGGCAGAGAGCGAACGTAGCCCCCGCCCACTTCCATTCACCGGTTAGACCCGGGATATAGTTGTGCAGATAGTCCATCAGCAAAACGCCGTAGACGGAGTTCAGTAAGAACGTTCCTGTCCAGTTCCACCAGCCACACTGGAAACCCCAAAAATCACCAAACGCCACTCGCACCCAGCGGTAAAAACCCCCTTGCACTGGAAGGATGCTGTTCATTTCCGCAGCAGCGAAACAGACGGGAATGCTCCAGACGAATGGGACAAACATCAGAAACAGCAGTGACATGCCAGGCCCAGAGGCACGAAAGATCTCCTCGTAGCCAAACGGACCACCTGCTGTATACCCGTAGGAAAGAGCGAGGAGCGGCAAAAACCCCGTCTGGCGTAAATGCGCCGACGAGTCAGTAAAGCAGGCAGCCTTCTTTTCGATGGTCGCTGGCACCGCGATCAATCAGTAAAGGACAGCGGGATTACCGTATCGAAGACGGCCCTCACCATACACGCTAGGGCTTTGTAAAGCAAGGTGTTCGGGCCGACGTAGATCAAGCTTCGATCAGGTTCGTCGCCCCGAAAGTTGGCGGACACTGTCGCGCAATTTATTCCAGCCTTCGAGCGCCGTATCGATGAGCGTTGGTTTCTGTTCAACGGCATCCGAAAACCCGGCCTTCTGCATTTGCTTTAGGGCGGCGTTAAACCGTTTGGTGCTTACGTCGTCCATCGCAAGGAAACGGAATGCCTGCACCTGCGGAACCCCATCGGCTCCGAGATGCAGAAATTCGATATGCGCATTTACTTTCCCAAAAACGGTGCCCAGAGCCATTTCAGCAAGCGTTCCCACTGGAAACGATCCCTTAACCAGCAGTGCCGATCCGCCCGTCAACGAAAGGCGCTGAGCGATGCCAAGGACCTTCTGGTGATCGACCGTAAAGATTACTTTTTCTCCGTTGGGGACACGGATTCGAGGCGGTCGGCCTTGTTTGCGGCTCTTGTCGGTCTTCCGTGGCATTGCAAGCAGGATTGCAGCGGAGGCTACAGCAGTCAATGTTACCTAAGTGTTCGTTCGGCTCAATGCGGCGGCATTTCTTCGAGAGTCTCTGCACCGTTTTGACACGTTGGGCCGTCCAAACCGAGCGCCCAGCAACTCATTTCGTCGATTGCGATGAGTCCCTATATCGCTCATCGACACGGCAGATGTAAACTGTGCGGAGGAGCTAACATGGACACGTTGGCCATTTTTGTAACCATTCTTGCAGGCATTTTCCTCCCGCTGTTAATTCTGTGGGGAGGGTGGTCGGGGCAATCGACAGCAGCGCAGTACAGGGCACGCGAACACCGTATCGCTGACGCTAAGATGAATGCAAGACTCCTGAGACTCAATATCTGATGCGTTCCTAACTATCGATCTTGCCACGGGGTGACACGGGGCTAGATCCGCTTTCGCATTCCGGGGAAATCACTTTTAGCCAGCCCGAATCTGGCACGTACTGAAACTCCGTTCCGCAAGCAATGTGATCTCCGGGACTACAATAAGCCCAGCTCCGCTACCTAAGGATGTCCGGCCTTGGTGTCGCCTTCCTGTTCTCGCCAATTGAGAATCGGAGTACACTCCCGCCATGCCACACGGGGGTCTGAAATCTGTTGTTCTATGGATGCTGCCGACTTACGGGGCTATCTTCGTTCTGGTTACTCTCTACATCTCTCACACCCTTCCTTTGCGTGGGCAACACACACTCGAAGGTTGGTGGATGCTGGTTGCACTTTTCCTTCCCGTTTCAACGCTCGTGGCGGCAGTCAAAACGGTCCAACTCTCGGTGTGTGCTGGTGGTGTGAAAGTTGAATTTTGGCAAGTGGTTGCGGCGTGGTGTCTCGTCGCGCCGGCCCTAGCGTTCAACGTGTTCTCCTACATGGTCATTTCACACGCACTTCGCTAGACTGGACGCTGGCGCGGAAGATCAATGAGTGATAACGCCGTTCTCAACAACGAGGAGAGCCTCAAGCTGCAAGGGGATAGCACGCGGCAGCACGCGCTTTGTCTAGCAGTACCGAAAGACTCTCCTCCTTCGAAACGCATGCCGCGATTCCCGTTTTTCGAGCCTCGCCCTCGGACAACACATCACTAAACCCGCTGAATACGATGATCGGGGTCATAGGCATCAAACGTTTCAATTCACCCGCTGCCTCGATACCGTTCATGACTGGCATCGAAAGGTCCAGCAGGATCAAGTCGGGATGGAGCAGCTGGGCCATTTCGACGGCCTCTTGGCCGTTCTCCGCTTCCCCACAGACTTCGAAATCGCTCTGAGAAGAAAATAGGAAGCAGAGCAAGCGACGAATGCTTTCTTGGTCGTCCGCGATCAGAACTGATCTCATCATGGCAGACACCTCCAATTGGGTGGTCGCTTCCGAGCGGGGTGGCGCAGCCCTCATTGGCCGCACAGGGGGTGATTGTCCCTGACTACAATGCGACTCTCGATTTGGCAGGCGCAGTGAGCTAAATTGAGTCGCGTTGTGCGATCAATTTGACGGCAATGGATAAAGTTAGGGTTGCTAAAAAAACGTGAGCTGGCGTTTCAAAACGCTTGCAATCCAGAGCAGGCTCCTAACCATGGTGAGCGGCGAGAGTACCTCCCGAAGCGGCGAAGAGATCATGCGCGTCAACATAGTCCTTTTTCACTGACGCGATGAGCAATTTTCACAATTGCAGGATTGTGGCACGTCGCTGTGGCTGTTGCAAAACCCGTATATCGCTCACGAGGCACCAAAAAGGCGAAGAAAAAGCGCAAGATTGGGATGATGCCTGGTATCAGGAACTGACAGAATCCGCTTCGGGTAAACTTGCCGACACTTGTGGGAATCCTGAGTGCCTGGCAACAAACGCTACGGGGGAACATTCACTCTAGCTACGGCAAACCTCGGCATCGATGCTAGCACTTGCGCCGCTGATGCAGTCGATCAAATAGGCGTATGATGCGACACGTGACCTATCTTGCGAACCACCTCTCCAGCCTTCGCCAGGAAATTGCGCACCTGCAAAACATGAACACTCGCTACGCCAAGAAAACCGAACACTCGCCGCTTGATGACTCTGCGTTGGAGATGCGTACAGTTCGACTGCTGCAGATCAAAGAGGAGCTAGAGAGCATGCTGGAACGACCTAGCGACCCCAAGGTGTGGTGGGATAAACTTCGCAAGCCCCGTACCGCCTGGAGCGCGAAGTGACAAGCTAATCCGGCTCTCTGCGGATCTTTTTTCGGGCACGCTTTCGCGCCAGAGCTTGTTTTAGACGACGCTTTGCACCCGGCTTTAAGTAGAAGGAGTGACGCTTCACTTCCTTAATGATGTCTTCCGTCTGCACCTTGCGCTTGAAGCGTCGCAAAGCACTGTCAATGGACTCACCTTCTTGCAATCGAACTTCTGCCAACGAAACACCTCCATACAACATTGAATACTTAACCCTACCCTATCTTGATACCAGAAACCATTTTGCTGCGGAACAGGTCAAACAGCGGGAGCAGGATCCGCAGTAACACCCGGGGATGGGACCAGCCAGTCCGCTTCGTGAATGCTAGCGCCTGGTTTTTGCCAATTGAGTGCAGAAGAATTAGCCGTGTCCAATCTTGAGTCTGCGAACCATCGTTCAAATCGGCACTTTCAGTTGTGGCATGGGACGCCCGGCAAAAAGATGGCGGCAGGGCCTGCCCAGTAGTCGCACCCACCTTCCGGAGCGCGAGACCCGTGCGCTGTCCGTGGCGATCCCGGTATCGGCGTACATTTGACGATAAATTTTCGAAATGAGAAGAAACGCAAGGCGTCCGCGGCTTGACCTGATGAAGCGGGAACGTTTCCAGATGGAAGCGAAGCTGTAAAAGTTATCCCACACTTGCTGAGTGCGCGAACGGATTTCTTCCGCGGACATGACGGGATGGTCCCAATACAACTTCGGGCGCAGCGCTTGCGGAATGAGCCAACGGCGGGTGAGAGGAATACCAGCAATAGTGGGCGGATTCGCGCCAAGGCCCTTCTCCCAGCGGTTGAAATCCACAGTGCCAGGGTACGGGCTTAGGGTGACGAACTGGGCGAAGGTGAGGTCCGCCTGCCTGGCCGCAGCCGCGGTCGCATCGAAGGTTTCAGGGCGATCACTAGGCAGCCCGAAAATAAACGATCCGAGCACGTGCACCCCATGACGTCGAAAAGTCTTCAGTCGCTCAATAAGGTCTGCACCGGCAAGATTGAAATCCT
>DATNEX010000036.1:0-9766 GCA_035606605.1 Terriglobales bacterium | reverse complement strand
CACGTGGCGATCGATCAAGCGCAGCAGATGATCTTCAGGAACCTGATCCTCGAGGCGGAAGTAGTGAAACAGCGATTCTGAAGGGGAGTGGTTGCCCATCATAAGCAGCAGGCCTCCGAACGTTGCAGTGAAAAGCAGCATCGCTGGTCTGCTTATAACCTGACCGTTGCATCGGCACAAGCCTCAAATGAGGGTCTTTTTCAACAGACACGGGTGTTATCTGCATTGCGGCATGCGCACGGTTCAGCGTTGGGAAATTGACGGTTTTGCCCGTCCACCGTCCGGCTCCGCGAGCGCGTCGCCATGTCATCGCTCATTCCGAGGAATTAGACCGCTGGGTGAGGCGAAAGGGATTCCCCAAGCCGGATTATTCAAGCGTCCTCGTATCGATCACGAATGCGAAAAGATTGCAGGGAGAAGCACACGCCAGAGTGATTGCCCTGCAAGAGAGAGTGGAAAGATTGCGGGACGAGGTCGCTGAACTGTATGCGAGGCAACAACGCAATTCGCCCCCGCCGTCGCTTGTGCAATCTTCGAAATCTGGACGAACTCCCCTCCTAAGAGCTTAGAAACGGACTCGGGGAATCCGGAAGTCGCTACTTGACTTTCGCTCTCATCTGGACGATGCGAGCCTGCAGCTCCTCGGCCTGACGGCGCTGGCGAACGCTTGTTTCTGCGATCTTCCGGGCCAAATCCTTCGCCGCCGCTAGCAGACGACGCGCATTTTCGATGGGGTTGACGCCTGGCCTTGCGAGAGGCATCGGTCCGGGGTTCGCTGGAATCACGTGATTCCCAAACTCCTTCCTAGCCGCTTCGGAGGTGGAGAGCCAGAATCTTAGTTCTGAGACGTTTGCGTATACTGGGCTGCGTTTGCCTTTGCCGATGCGATGTACTGGCAAGTTCAATTCGTGCTCCCAGCGTTGTACGGTTCGAACGCCACGGTCTAGGTATCTCGCGATCTCCTTCCAGGAGTTCAGCACCGTTGAGCCGGCATTGAGATCTTGGCGCGTGATGGCGCACCTCAAAAAGACCGTAAGCGAGTCAAATTCCTTCTTGCAGTCCAAGGAAGTATAGCGCACTGATCGTCCGCTACTTCTTCCTGCATTTGGGAGTGTAGAAGTGTCTGTTACCAAACAAATCGAACAACTTTGCCCTGGTAAACGAAGAAAAAGATGGCGATAAGCTTCTGTCCTTAGTCGAACAGTTGAACCGGGAACTCGCTATTTCGGAAGCCGCAGAAAACACAAGGGTTCCGAAGCTTTCAACGTCCAATCCAGACCAGCCGGATAAGCCCAAAGTGGCACAAGGGGCAGCCCTCGATTTTTTGGGCATCGCGCGCAACCTGGTGGGTTGACACCCCGTCAAAATGGTGTGAGCGGGGAGATGTGGCGAGACATTAGCTCGTGCTTCTGCCCATTGCCTGCCCTGCTCACCTTCTCAATTGGCCCTCTGCCGCTGGCGGAAACTCAATGCCGGCGACCTCTTTGGCGGGCGCTTCCGTAGGTTCTCGACACTCTTTGGAATTATGGAATTAGACATCGACTGGGCGGATCCGCCCGCGTCTCGCAAAGAACAAAGCACTCGCGGTCGTTTTTATGCTGCGGAGTAGCTAAAAAGTTTGTTCATATAGCGCTCCTTGCAACGCTCTGAGCAAAAATGCACCGCAAGTGGATGGAGAGCCTGCGATTCCTCCCAAGCGGAGAGAATGTTTATCTCGCGACGTTCGGAAACCGCGCCGAGGCTTTCCGCCGCCATCCCTAAAATCCAGTTCTGCTCCGGCTTTTTCAGCTTGCCGCACGTCTCGCAAAGAAAGGCGATCATCGCGACCTCCGGCGGGGTTAGATGCCTTCAGAAAGACTTTGTTGGTACAGGACTTCCGGGGAGAGCCCACCCCAAGGGGTTCCTACTTCGGAGCATCCGCGTCCAGCTCTTGTCGGGTAACCTCCTCGTCGCCGGCGAAGAAACGCCGTCCGGCTCCCTCTTCCGTCATCCTCTGATCATGGAGCGTTTTGAATTGGGTCATCGCTTTTTGTGCCCCTTCGCTGTGACCCAGGGAGCGTTCGACCTGCGATAGGCGGTACCATGAAACCTCGTTGTCAGAATTGAGCTCGATTGCTTCTTGCAAGTGCAACACAGCCTCCTGAGGCTTTCCTTGAGATGTCAACACCGATGCCAATCCCAAGTGTGCCTCTTCGAAATCAGGATGAAATTTCAGGGCCTGCTCGAAGAGATGTTGAGCTTCGGCGGGTCGACCATCCGTTTGCCGTGCCCTTGCGATCTCATAGGCAGCATTGCCATTTTCGGGATCGATCTGAAGTTCCTGCTGGAATTGCTTCTCGGCTTCGGCTTGATCTTCGCTGGAATTCGATTGGCGCGCGCGGGCCAGCAGGGTACGGCCCAATCGATAATGGATCCCGGGTTGATTCGCGTTTATCTTTAGGACTTGCCGGTATTCAGCGATTGCGGTGTCGAAGGATTGCTGGCTCTCGGCTGCCTCAGCCAGTGCTTGATGGCGCCAGATCGAGTTTGGCGCCGCTCGGACGAGCTGCCGCATGGTTAAGTAGGCGTAATTCCCAAAGATTCTTCCGTTGTGATACAGGACTTCTGGATCGTCCGGGTATAGACGGTTCAATTCCAGCGCGACCTCAACGGCTTTGCGGTCGCGTTTGAGCCCCGTGTATGCGCGCTCTAGCTCGAGGCCGCACATTCGCCTCGTCTGCGCATCGCTCGAACGGAAGCCTTTCTCGAGTCCGGGAATAGCTTCGTTGTAGCGGCCGAGTTCAGAAAGTGACATCGCGAGAACAGCTGCGGATTTCGAGAGAGCAGCTTTCAGTTCGAGCGCTCGCCGCAGCTCCTTGACTGCGGGTTCGAACATTCTTTCTTGGAAGTAGATGAGGCCGAGGTTGGCGTGTATCTCCGCCACTTGTGGATTTGCAACTGCAAGCTTCTCGTAGGCTTGCTGTGCCTGGCGATAGTCCCCAGCGTTGAGAGCCGCCTGAGCGTCATTGTATTGCTCCTGAATGGACGCGGATTCTTGTGCCAGGCAAAGCCCTCCTAGCATTGACAAAACAGAGACCAAGATTCTGACCAGTTTCACGAGGGCGAGTTTACCCCAGGCCACTTGTAATAGCACGACGATCCGATGATAAAAACAAACCCGCCGGACGTGCCATCCGGCGGGAGAAGGTGTTCGGCTGACGCCTAGAAAACGATCTTCCCGCCGAACTGAATGATACGGCCTGGCCGTGCTGCTATGACGTTCCCAAATGTGCTCTGACTAACTCCATTGACGAGCTTGAAGTCGTTGGGATTGACATCAATGGGCGCTCCGATCGACGTTGCCGTAAACGGGTCATATCCGTACTGATGGTGGTTGAAAGCATTGAACGATTCGGCCCGGAACTGGAACGAGACTCTCTCGGTGAACTTGAAATCCTTTCCCAGTCCAATATCCCAATCGTTAATGCCAGGGCCGCGCAGGATGTCGCGTCCCGTATTTCCGTATTGTCCGTTGAGAGGCTGACAGAAAGCCGCTCCGTTGGAAGTTGAGGCTACGCAGCTCGACCGAGAAGCGTCATTCGGGTCAGTGGGCGAGGTGGAGTAGGTAATGTTGTTGTTGAACCAGCTGTTGATCGACTTGTGGAACCCACTCGGGTAAGGGTCCCCGATCTGGTTGCAACGATTATTGAAGCTCGAAGTCTGAACAACAATGTTTCCGTTGCACAGAATGGAAAACGGGAATCCACGCTGGAAGGTTGCGATGGTTGTGAATTGCCATCCGCCTAAGGCCAGGTCCATGGCCTTATTCATGCCGCCGCCAAATCGCTTTCCGCGTCCGAAGGGCAATTGATAAACCATGCTCGCCACAAATCTGTGGTCCACATCGAAGTCAGAACGGCCATAGTCCAGTTGCGGGTTGCGGTCGTCCAAGTGGCCGGCAAACGCATTTGTGGAACCAACTCCGGCTGCCGCGGATTTGTCGTCGAGGCTCTTGGCCCACGTATACACGGCAAGGAAGGCCATGGAACTGGACCGGTGTTCCAGCTTCAAGTTCCCGGCGTTGTAGCTCGAATAGCCGTTGAACTCGCTGTCCAGAAATCCCAACACTTGGGTGATGTTGGGTAACGGCGTTCTTTGTGAGGCGAGGCACTGGGCGGCTGTGTTAGAGACAGAGCCCCCGGTGAGAGGATCGCAAGCAGCGGGATTTGGAGGCGGCGGTCCTACCGCCTGGTTGATTCGGTTCAGAAGATGCGTGCCCTTGTTGCCAACGTAATTGGCTTCCAGGGTCGTATTTTGAGACAACTGCCGCTGGATCGACGTTGACCACTGTTGAACGTACGGATTCCTTGGATGTTCAGAAATAATCACAGCAAAGAATTGCCCGCCGTCACTGGCCACAGACACCTGATGGAGAGGCACGGGGGGAAACATCGTATCGGTTGTCTTTGGTTGGCAAGCTGGTTGCCCGGCGGTGCCGCAGTTGGCCGCATCCGATACGGGACTGATATTGGCGCGTACTACGAACGGATAGATATCTCCTGAATCGTCGATCTCACGTGTCTCGAACGAATCAAAAAAGATGCCGTAGCCGCCACGCAGGACAGTCTTGTCATTGAGGCGATAAGCGAGGCCGATGCGCGGAGCCCAAGGATTCCTGGAGGCTTCCATCGGGTTCGAACGGCCACAGTAGCGATAAAAACCGTTGCCGCTGGGTGCGATCGGACCGCCCAGGCTCTGCACCGAGGAGGTTCCTAAAGCCTTGTCGGCATAGCAAAGCCCGCCACCGGCGTTTGCCGTGTCTAACCAGAACATCTTGTTATCTTTCTCGGTTGGGACCGAGCGGTAGTCCCAGCGTAGCCCGAGGTTTACTGTCAGGCGGTTGGTCGCCTTCCAATCATCTTGAACAAAGGGTGCGACGTAGAGAAACCGGTACTGGTTCAAATTTCCCGCAACGTTGGTAGGGCTAAACGGGCCTGGCTGGAAAGTTGACGCACCGTTGTAATAGCCCAACAGGAAATCAGCGATGGCATTTCCGGTTCCGCAATGGCTGGAAGCCGTCGCGCACCCGCTGTTGTTGTTGAGAATGGTGTCGTTGGAGTAGTTGAAGTTACCAAGAAAGTCCGCCGACAAGTCACGTTTCTGCAGCCAGCGACGATAGTCGAATCCGGTGCTGATGGTATGCCGCCCTTTCACTAGGGTCAACGTATCGGCAAATTCCCAGGTGGGAATGTCACTGGTGGTGGTGTCATTGCCCTGGCTCCCTACAGAGGTGTAGGGAGTGCCCAACCCGATGGATGGGAAAAGACGTGCGTAGTTCGGAAGGTTCGGGTAAACGCCGGTGATGTTCAGCGCAGATACTTGGGCTGCGGTGATTGGATTGCCGCCCTGAATCGCGATAGGTTCCAAGCGGCCAAAGCGGAAGTTGTTGACCATGCCAGAGCCGATGTTCTTGGTGTGTGAAATCATCCAGTTCTCGGACTTCTCGTTGAAGGTGCCAACTCCATAGGGGAGGCTGATGGAGCCGTTGATGTTCTGGCTGTCGTAGCTGGCCGTGGTGTAGCGGAAGAAGAGTTTTCCGATCCGACCCAGATCTTGATCCAGGCGATAGGTCTGTTGATCCAACGTCTGTGGCAAGGTCACTGTCAGACGGTAGTTTCCCTGGCAATCCGCAGTAAGGCAATTGGGCGCCGGAAACATGTTCAGACCGAGAGTTTGTTGGGCAAGTATCGAAAACCTGTTTGTGGGAATGACGTTGCCGGGAAACGCAGCTCCAGTATTGGGGTCAACCGGCATGCAGGCGGTCGAACCGGTTGGAGTACAAGTGCCGCCTGCGGAGACGGGCAGGGCCAAACCTGAGGCGGAAAAATCACCGTTCAACTGTGCTGGGTCTGGCGCGTTGAAGGTGCTTTGATTGAATCCGGTTCGGATTCTCCAACCTTCGTAGTTCACCATGAAAAACGTCTTGTTGCGGCCATCGTAAACCTTGGGGATGTATATTGGTCCACCCACCACGAATCCGAACTGGTTCTGTCGCAACTCAGGAAGACTCGCCTGGAATGGAGCCTTGGCGTCAAAAGCATCGTTCCGAAGAAACTCAAAGACTGTACCATGCAGTTGGTTGGTTCCAGTCTTGGTTACCAGATTGACCTGGTTGGCACTGAATCCGTACTCCGCGGAATAGTTCTCGCTTTGGATCTTGAACTCCTGGATGGCATCTTGGGATAGGATCACGGCCGGGGTGTTGAGCGCAGTGTCCGTATTCACGAGTCCATCCAATGTGTAATTGTTGGAAGTCGGGCGGCCGCCGTTAATGCTGATTGCATTGCCTTCCTGCTGCCGCATTTGATTTTGCTCTCCGGTCGTCTGGACTGCGCCGGCACCGATGAATAAGAGGCCAACGAAGTTGCGATTCTCAACCGGTAACTGTTCGATCTGCTGCGGCGTAACCGTCTGCGATACAGCAGCGGTATCGGTATCCAGTGAAACATTGCTGGCCTGCACTTCAACGCTTTCGGTAATCGCACCCGGCTTCATGGCTACATTGATGCGCTGCTGCTGACCAACAACCAGCGTGATCGAATCGGTCACGGCCTTCTGAAATCCGGTTGCTTGGACGGTAACCTTGTAAGTGCCAGGCTGCAGGAATGGGACGGTAAAGTCTCCTGATGATGTTGTTTGTGTGTGGTTGGTAACGTTGGTTGCCGTGTTGGTGACGTCCACGGTAGCGTTCGCCACGACCGCGCCTGAATTGTCGGTCACGGTTCCAAGAATCGTCCCGTTTGCGCCGCCTTGCGCATACCCCAGGGCTGCCAACGACAATAGAAGCGCAAACAGGAACGCACTTTGAATCTTGCTCAACATATGCAATTGCCTCCTCCTCGCAGAAGGGCGAGATTTCGACGCGGACGCAGCCATTGCGCAACACGAGACAACCCGGCTGCCGCACAAAGACCCTCGAAGGTGCTTTGGCGTGCGGCGATACTCCCATCGCTTTGCAAAAGGAGTCAACCGGCAGCGGTTCATGCACAACAGTTTTGCAATGAGAAATGTGCTTTGGTGGGACCGAATCGAGGAAGGGTTCCGTAAATCAGCAACATGCAACCCGTTCGCGGTGCCTCACCATGGGCGGCAGCAGCGCTCCTCTTGTTTCGCAACGTGCAATGAGCCCAGCGATCTTGCTCAGGAATCGGCCGAACGGGGGAGAGCCGGGTGTAACAGCGAATCGTGCGACTCTTGCGAATGCTCGATCAACCCACGGCGACCGCACACACCCGAAGGCCAGAGCGAAGGACTCTGAGGAGTGCTATTTCGCCAATGCCACCGAAAAATCGTTTGCGACAGGAAACAACCTGAAGAAATTCATCATTACAGGTGCTCCCGGGGCCGGGAAGACAGCAATCATCCGCCACTTGGAGCTCGATGGTTTTGGCGTGGTTGAAGAAGCAGCCACGGACGTCATTGCTGCCGCCCACGCCCGCAACGCGATCGAACCCTGGCGGGATCCGGCTTTCATCGATACCATCGCGCGTCTGCAGAGGGAACGCGAGATCCGCAGTTCTTATCTACCAGATGACATCCAGTTTCATGATCGCTCGGTTGTTTGCACGGCGGCTTTGGCAGTCTATCTCGGACATGCACAGTCGCCATTTCTCACGAGCGAGTTGGAACGCATCACAAAGGAGCGGGTGTATGAACAGCGGGTGTTCTTCATACGCAATCTCGGATACATCACATCCACCGCAGCCCGGCGCCTCACCTTCGAGGAGAGCCTGCAGTTTGAAAAGGTCCATGAAGATACTTACCGCCGCTTCGGGTTCGAAATTATCGACATCGAGCCGGGCCTGGTCATCGAGCGGGTCCATTCCATTCGGGCAGCGATAAAGAGAGACAAGAAACACTCCGGCACTACAGGCCTTTCTTGAGGGCCAGCTCCCTCGATCCCCACTTACAGCATCCAAGTACGTGCTCGGTCGACACGGTTACGGCTACTGCACGCAGGAGAAATGGTTGAAAGTCGCTCTCATCGCACCACCCATGATTGCGGTTCCCCCGGCTGACTACGGCGGCACAGAATTGTTCGTCGCCCACCTTGCAACCTCTCTGCAGGAAATGGGGATCGAGGTCGTGGTTTACGCGAATGGCGAGTCGACCGTGCCGGTTGCGCGCCGCTCACTTTATGAGCACGCCGAGTGGCCAATCAAGAACCCAGAACATGGGTGGATTCGCGATGTGAATCACACCTCATGGGCTATCCATGATGCCGAATCGCGATGCGACATCCTCCATGTGCAGTCAGCCCCAGGCCTCCCCTTTGGACGCTTTAGCGGTCGTCCGATGGTGCTGACCCTACACGGTCCGCACGATCCAAAGTTGAGTGAGCTCTACTCCTTCTTCCCGGATATCCACTACGTTTGCATCAGTCATGCGCAATGCCGAGAAGAAGCCATGCCACGAATGCATACAGTTCATCACGGTATTGACATCGACCAATATCGCCTGGTTGAGCACAAGCAAGAATACCTGAGCTTCATCGGGCGGATCGCTCCGCTCAAAGGAACTCATATCGCGATCGACGTGGCAAAACGGACTGGAATCCCCTTGAAAATCGCGGGGGACATTCAACCTCTTCATCGAGACTATTTTGAAAAGAAGATCAAGCCCCACCTCGACGGAAAGCTGGTGGAATACATCGGCTTGGCTGACCTGGCTACTAAAAACGAACTGCTGGGGAACTCCCGGGCGATGCTCTTTCCGATCCAATGGAACGAGCCGTTCGGGCTGGTGATGGTGGAAGCGATGGCCTGTGGCACGCCGGTTTTGGCCATGCCGGGCGGCTCTGTGCCGGAAATCATCAGTCCGGGAATATCTGGGTATATTTGTCGCTCCGTAGTCGCAATGGCCAAGCATGCACGCGATCTCAGCCTCAATGCGGCGGCAGTTCGCAAGTATGTAGAAGAAAATTTTTCGACCGCCCGAATGGCGAAGGCATACCTCGAGGTCTATCGGACTGCCTTACGCGAGAAGCCCAAAGAAAAAGTCGCGTAACCGAAAATGGGACAGGGACCGACTTGTCCCGTTCCATGGTTGCCTGGAACCCCAGGTAGTCGCGCGGTCTGCTCATCAATCGAGAGCGTTTTGATGCATGCGCCGAGCATGCCCCTCGTTTGCTACACAGGCATCGGATCCGGTTCAGGGAACGGTACGGGAACTACGTCCGGCTGGGGATCCGGATCAAACGGAGGGTTCACGTCCGGACCCGTTCCAGGTTGCGGCTCGGGATCGGGCTTAGGTCCTGGCTGCGGCCCCGGAATGGGCGGTGTGATGGGGTATGGTTGCGGCACTCGCCTTTCCGACTGATTCATGGGTGTATGGGATGCGTGGTGGACGCCGCGCGACTAGTCACATGGCAAACGAAGTGGGACATCCATCGATCACCCCGCTCGCATGGGGATCAAACGCAGCTGACATTGTCCATTGTCAGGCACAAGCGTTCACGTCGAGGAGATCGGAGATCAAAGATGAGCGGCAGCAAGGTTGAGAATCTCAAAAGCCGAATCGGCCGATTTGCGAGCACATTCGAATGAAGGCCGTGTTTTCCACAAAAGCATTCACAGAAATCTTTCCAGGAATGTGAAAAGCGCATTGACAGGTGTGGAGTGACTCTTTAATGTTGCTTGCGTCGACGGCTGAAAGGGTTGGCTTAATAAAATTCGCCAGTCCGAAGTAAGCTGAGTGATCTGCTCGACAGGGTGACCTCGAGAGCAAC
>DATNEX010000033.1:0-163079 GCA_035606605.1 Terriglobales bacterium | reverse complement strand
TGCGCAGCCTCGGACACCGTGGCCGACCGATCGTCGGGATGTACAAATTCAATGTAAGGACGCGAGAACAGCTCCTTCCGGGTGTAGCCAAGCGCGGTTTCCCAGGCGGGGTTTAGATACTTGAAATAGCCGTCGGTCCCTGCGATGCATAGAAGATTCAGAGAAAGGTCGGCAAACTCGCGCAAATCAAGCTCGGTTGGCTGATCGGAAATGGGCACCGAACTCATACTTCTCCAAGGCCACACAAGAGGTGGCACTCATTTTGTTACAAAGTTCACAATCGTGCAATTAGGGGCTCAGTCGCGACGAGCGGTTGACCCGACGTCTTGGCGGAAGTAGCATGTGGGGCGAAACCTAGATACCCCAATGGGAGGTGGCATTGTGAGCCACGCTCCGTCTCAACCGCACAAAATCCTGGTTGCCGACGACGACCGCCCTACGCGTTTCGCTATCTCCAGCATGTTGAAAAAAGCCGGGTACGCAGTTACGGCTGTAGGTGATGGCGCGGAGGCCTTGCACAAGATCCAGAAAACAAACTTTGCTCTTGCGTTCCTCGATATTTGGATGCCAGAGCTGACTGGCCTAGAGGTACTTGCCCGCGTTCGCGCAGGCGAATCACATCCCAAAGTCATTATCATGACTTCCGACAGCACTCCCGAAAATGTGCTGCGTGCAATCCGCGAGCAGGCTTATGAGTACGTAAGCAAGCCGTTTCCTCCGAAAGAGGCCATTGAGCTTGCCGAGCGTGCTTTGAAGCAGGGCGCCTCTCCGCCGATCGAAGTCATTTCAGCCAAGCCGCATTGGTTGGAGCTGCTGATTCCTTGCACACGCGAGGCAGCCGAGCGCATTCAATCTTTTCTGATGAACCTCGATGCCGATCTCCCTGATGATATGCGCAATACAATCGGATTGGCTTTTCGCGAGCTGGTGCTCAACGCAGTCGAATGGGGAGGTAAGCTCGATCCCAACCGCAAGGTACGGATCGCGTATGTGCGATCGTCGCGTATGTTGCTCTACCGCGTCGCCGATCCAGGCCCCGGCTTCAGCTTTAGAGACTTGACCCATGCCGCTGTAGGCCAACCCGCCGACGATCCGGTTGCGCACATGGCCGTCCGTGACCAGCTAGGCATTCGTCCAGGTGGCTTCGGCATCGCCATGACCCGCTCCATGGCGGATGAGCTTATCTACAACGAAGCCCAAAATGAGGTGATCTTTGTGAAGTACCTTGCGGCGGACGCCAGCTAGATGGTTACAACAGTTTTCGTGCACCACGCCCACTCAGGCTGCGGGACAATGTGCAGGTCGTGACTCGTGATTTCAGGCCGCTATCCCTTCAAGCCGAGCGCTTGAGGGTAGACCGATAGTCGGCCACAAATTTTTGAATACCTTTGGTTGTGAGCTCATGGGCGATGTTAAAGCTCTGCCAAGGAATACTAAGATCGAGCGCTTTATATGGAATCTGCTTCAGGGGCTCGCCATTGGCGCCTACGGCTTTATAGGTGAAATCCTGAACCGGCAAGGGGAAGTTACTGGCGGCCCATTTTCCCAGAACCATTGCGGGAACGGTCACGAGCTCAACATCCAATGCAAAACAGGCAAACAAGTGATCAAGGTTACGGATGCTTGCGGCCAAAACGTGCACGTGGCCATCGCCGTTGCGGTACATCGTCTTGATGTTCTTAACGACATCCATGCCGTTTTCGCCGCGATCGTCGAGCCTACCCACGAAAGGCGATACGTACACCGGTTTTTTCGATCCCTTCGTCGCGGCATACACAGCAGCCGCCTGTTCTTGGGAGAAGCACAGAGTCATGTTCACGCGAATCTGTTGCCGCACTGACATTTCCGCCGCTCTTAGGCCTTCGTGCGTGCACGGGTACTTGATGTACGCATTCGGGATCCAAGAGAACATTTCCTCGCCCTGAGCGAGCATCTCCTCGGCCCTCGTATCGAGGTCCGCGAAAACCTCTATGGACACGCCAGCCTCGCCCACCAATGGGGAGATGGCCTGAACTATTTTCCGGTACTCGCCCATTTCCTCCTCAGGTGTCAATGTGTGCCCTGAGCTAGTTCGCTGCTGGATTTCGGGATTCTTCGCGATGAGGCTCGGGTTCGTGGTCTGCCCATCAACAAACCCGAGCAATTTCTTGACTCTCAAGGTTTCATCTGGGTCGCCGCCGTCTACCAGAATTTTCGTTTTCGGTCTGTTTGTAAGCATGTTGTGCACTCCAACAAGAACGCCAGCCGACTCCGATGCGCCGGTGCGATTGGTGATGCCCATTCGCGGCAAGCGTAGGCAGTTCGTCGGACGCTACTAAGATTCAATCGCTTACTAGGACGAGTTCTAGTGCCCAAACTCTGCCCGTCGGTTCGAGAAAAGATCGCACAAAGCAGCACTGAACCAGTCGCGTCCAATACGCAAATTCTTGTAAGTGCAACGGAAAAAGCTACTTAAGCACGGAAGTGGATTAAAAAGGCGTCCCGAAAGGAACGGGTTCGATTGCGGGTCCCCGGGAGCAACCGAACTCCATCAACAACTTGTTCGGTAGGGGCGCGAACAGGGGTGGGACGCCCGTTGTCGTGTTGGAGAAAACACTATTGAGGTGCCTCGTCAATGAGGGAGAGGCGATCTATCGACCGATTGACCGCCTGCGTCGGTCAACGTACCCTTGTGCCTTCACGACGAGGGAGCGGGCCAGTGACTATAGAGAGATTCTTAACCCGTTTGGCCGCCCTCCACCGGCAAAAAAGATCCTCCTCAATGCGAGTCTGCTCGTCCTTCTATCTTGTACTTGCCTCAAGCCTCTCTGTATTGCCGGCAGCTCAGCCTGCATTTTCGCAATCGCAGTCGCCAGAATACTCCCAACTGCAGCAGCGGCTGGCACGTGGTTGGAATACATGGGACACCGACAGCATGACCACCCATGTACTCCTTCCAGAAGCACTCGCGATTCACATCGGGTTCAAACACAACACGACCTTTTTCGGAGACGAATTCTTGCGTCGAACCTCCGTCGGTCAAGGGATGGTTTCTCCTGGTCCGCACTCATGGGATGGGAGTTACACGCAGCTCAGGGTGAGTTGGAGGGGCCATGAGTGGCGCGTCGAAAGCGGGCATGAGGGGCGTGACCTGGTATTGCTGGTGACGCCGCTCGATACAGCTGGAAAATTCGCGATCCCCCCAACCGTGGTTTTTGGAGTGGATTTTCTATGGAACCGATCCGGAACTGCTCTGCGAGAGACGAGCTTGATAACCGCGCGCGGGAGCTCAGGGACCACCGTTCGCATCTACTGCACCTGCGAAGATGAACTTCCCTCCGCCTCCCTGCGTGACGATCGTCTGCGGCGTGGCCAACTACCAATGAGCGGAGCATACTTTGCGGCTGAGCTGACGCATCCAGTCGGCGTAAGCACCGGGGCCAGGCGAAGCGTTTCCGAGATTCAGGCCATCCTTGAAAAGCGACAGGCAGCCTACCTGAAATCAGCCGGCGACGGGAACGCAACAGCGCCGATTGTAGATGCGATTCAGACCACGATTGCATGGGACACCATCTTCGATCCGGAGCACAACCGGGTGATCTCGCCGGTAAGCCGCGACTGGAGCGTTTCTTGGGGTGGCTATGTTCTCTTTGATTGGGATACCTTCTTCGGAGCCGTGCTGGCCGGTGTCGGCGACAAAGATCTGGCTTATGCCAATGCCATCGAGGAATTGCGCGAAGAGACGCCCCAGGGATTCGTGCCGAACTACGCTCGCGCTGGCAACTGGAAAAGCTTTGACCGCTCCGAACCGCCAGTGGGGGCCATAACAGTCCTCGGGCTATTTCACAAGTTCCACGATCGCTGGTTCCTACGGGATACTTTTGAGTCACTTCTTCTCTGGAACCGCTGGTGGAGTCAACACCGGACCATGCAGGGATTCATCGTGCTCGGCAGCGACGGCGAGAACTGGCGTGAGCGCACCGAGGACGCATCTGGTACCTGGCAGGCGGCAGTCTATGAATCGGGTCTTGATAACAGTCCCATGTACGATGGCACTTTCTACGACCCCGGCACTCATATGCTCGAATTTGCCGATGTGGGCATGACTAGCCTCTATGTCGCTGATTGCAACGCGCTGGCTGAGATTGCTGAGGGGTTGAACAAGACCGTTGAAGCGAAAGAGCTCCGGGATCGCGCGGCTCGCTATCGTGCCGCACTGGCAGCGCTCTGGGACGAGAAGACGGGCATCTTTCTCAATAGAGATTTGCACACGGGAGAGAACAGCACACGGCTGTCGCCGACGAATTTCTACCCCATGCTAGCGAAAGTGGCTACACCCGAACAGGTCAAAATCATGATCGAAAAACACCTGCGCAACCCGGATGAGTTCTGGGGCGAGTGGGTGATTCCCTCTATCGCTCGGAACGATCCAGCGTTCCACGAGCAGAATTACTGGCGTGGGCGCATCTGGGGACCCATGAATTACCTCGTTTATCTTGGTCTTTGCAACTACGATGACGCGGGCATCCGTGGCGAGTTTGCGACTAAGTCATATCAGCTGTTTCTGAAGGAATGGCGCGAGAAAGGCCACGTCCACGAAAACTACAACGCGATCCTCGGTACCGGCGATGACGTTTCCAGTAGTGACCGCTTTTACCACTGGGGCGCACTCCTTGGGCTTATTGCTTTGGAGGAGAGCCGCGCAAATACTCTGCCCATAGCACGAGGAAAACCTTGAGCGTCTGTACGAAGGAGAATTGTTGATCTAGCAGACGTCTCTGACAATGTCGGCGATTTCAAGATCTTTTTAAGCTTACTAATCCTTGCACTCCGAGGAGCGCGCCATTCTCGCTCTCGTTTGATTCATCCTTGGTATCAAAATTTCTTTATGATGAACACGGTCTTATCATCGATCAACGCCTCGTCGCCATTCTCGCGAAGACGCTGATCTTGTTTTACCGCCTCATCCAACAATGCATTGCAGATGTCCTTTGCCGATTGCCGATGGCTTTCGCGCACAATTATTTCCAGGACCTCGCGCCTCTGTTGGTCGCTGCCGTCGTAGACTCCATCGGTGTAGAGCACGAGGATATCTCCCGGACTCATTAGCGTGATCTCGGCAACGTCGGCGGAGTTGAACTCCTTTTGCCTGAAGTTCAAGCTGTAATACCTCTTGCGATCGGGATGATCTGAGGGAATCTGCAAGCCGAGGGCAAGGAACTGCACCATGCGTTTTTCATCTATATTCATGAACTTGCGATACTCCGCCGAAAACACGAGCGGCGGAGGATGCCCAAAGTTTGCAAAGCGGAAGTGACCACCAGGACGAACTTCACCGAACAACATCGTCGCGATTTCGCGCCCGTCTTCTTGCTCGCTCAATCCCAGAGCGTTTCGGGCAGTCACCGATTGCGCCAAACGCAGATTAAGATTTTCGAGCAGCTCCGGCGTTGTTTTTCCATATCGGTCTAGTTCGGTGAGCATCAGCGAGTGAAAGGTATCGTGAACCGTGGAGGCGATCTTCGCGGAAATGATTCCATGGCCCTGCGCGTCTACGATCAGGACACCGGCGGTGGAATAAAGGTCGCGTAAGTCTTCGGCAACTCGCGCCTGCTCAGAACTCTTCGCAAATCTGTACTCGCATTCCATTTCCCCCGTGTAGCCCGGCCTTCCTTTAAGCCAGCGCACGTGATCGTCAACACAATTGAGTGCCGGTGCGCCATCAAGAAGTGGTTCGAGGTACTCCTTTGCCAGGTGCTGAGCTCGTTCGATACGTGCATCAATGTCGTAACGCTGTTGAAAATTGATGTATTCAAAAAGATCGCCACCGACAGTCCCCGCAGGGATGGAGTTGCCAAACATTTCGATGCCGGGAATATGGGGGATCGCACCTTCAACCGGCATCAACCGTTCACGAAGGTATTCATCAATGCTTGGACCGCTGTAAGCGTTAGCCATAGACAATCCTGTGCAGGGTTTGAGCATAGCTGATTTTCCTCGGCGACGCCGTGCCTAGGTTCTTGCCCTCGGATGGGGCTGAATTGCTCGAATCACAGCAGCACGGGCGTGCTGGTCAATATGGCACTCGGCATTTGGGTATTCCGATGGGGATCATCAACCCTGCGAAGCCAGATGGGAAGGAGATCCGAGTGATTTTGGTTTGCCAAAAAAAGCCTCGGGGCTGGCGAATCTTCACGGCCCAGCCCACGGGGATATAGCGGCAATTCAGAGGATGCGAAAATTCCGACGAGGGCAACCCTAGCAGTGCTGAAGTGCCCAGAGTGAGATACCCTCGAACTTCGGCTAATGTGCGGGGGCAGCTGTCGCGACGGTCATGTCTTTTGAATTCATATCAATCGTGATCATGAATCCATTCGTTCCCTTGTATTCAAATGCATTCGGGCCTTGACGATAAGCTTCGACATCGTTCGGCATCATAACGAAACCATCGTTGCGTGGGGTGCCCCAATACTTCACGTTCTTGAGGACCACTGGTTCGCTGGTCATGCCTCTGAAACGATGTAATTTGACTTCCGCGGTTTTGCCGCCATCCAGCATTGCATGCGCTTGATCTTTGTCGAATGTCCAAATGTCGATCCTACCTTCTGCTACTTGGAAAGATTTCCATTTAACGGGAAATACATGGGTTGCGATTTCCGTTAAGCCCTGACGTTGCTCTGGCGTGAGGGATCTATCGAAGGTAAGGACGGCCCAGTCCATAGTTCCAGTGGAAAAATCACCGCCGAGGTCCCCGCTGAGCCAGAAAGTTGCCCCCGTCAGATCCGTGCTGCCATAGTTACCTTTGTTGACCTTGTAGGCGATGTTGAACCGGCAATAGTGGTCCATTTTGCCGTGCTCGTGGTGCGCGGCTGGATGTGAGTTGAAGTAGCACATGCAGAAGTGTGGGCAGCTGCACGCCTCAATCGCCGTGGCATTGATGGCCCAGTCTGCGGGAGCGGTATGCCCGGCGGAAATGGTGAGGATGGCGAGGGTGGTAATTGCAATGAATTGCCGCATAAGGATCTCCTTCTGTTGGCATGTCTTGCGGCAGGCATTTTCGTGCCTGTCGGTTTTTTTAAAGGCCGCTACTCACGGCTCGAGGGTGGTGCTCAGGTTCAAAATGTTCTTGTTCGAAGTTTTGATCCTCGCGCTAGGGAGCCTGGCCGGAGAATGCTGCGCATGAAACGTTGGGATGCCAGTTCACAAATGCGCCGTTTGGATTTGGCTTCCACGCCCATACGTGAAGCGTGTAGAAGGGCGGCAGGCCGAAACGATTGGGACTCTCGAAATAATGGAAGAGCTGCCCCATGAGCTGGGGTGCTCCTTGCCCGGGATGGGCCTTGTCCCACTGATCGGCCAATACCAGAAAATCAGCCCCGATCAATCGCAAACGACCATCTGGTTGGGGTTCGTAGATCACGATCTGAGGCTTTGTGGCATCAACTACGCCGCTGCCCACCAGCGCCATATTCACGTAGTGAAGCCCCATTGCACCTGAATCTGGTCCAGTCACACAGCCGAATAGCAGGGAGTAACCCTCCGACTCAGCGACAGAGACATCTTTGAACCTTGCAGTCGAGTCGCGCACGGCTTGCAAAAGAACGCCCTGGGCCTGGGTAAGTTGATTATTTGTTGGATTGGGGTGCGTATGTCCGGTTTGCGCCAAAGCGCTGCCCAGACAAGTAGCGACAACCAAGAATGCCGTCATCGGGAAGCGAGAGTGGCTTTCGAGCCGCAAGATTTTCATAGTCCAACCCTCCGAAGTGAAGCAGGGAACCAACCGTCCGCTTGTCCATTCCTAAATATGTCGGAATGCGCTAAAATCGCCCGCAATCCGAAAGCGTTTCGAAGCGGCCGGACTGCTTCGTTCCCACAAAACTGCCAAGCTGGTGCGGGAAATGTCTTTGAGGAGTTCTGAAAGAATTATTGAGAATTTCTTCCTTTGGCGACTGCCTTGAAAACAAAGCACATCTACGAATTCGGCTCTTACCGTCTCGACCCTGAGGAGAAGGTGCTACTGCGCGACGGCCAGGCGGTCTCAATTCCACCAAAAGATCTCGAGACCCTGCTCGTATTGGTGGAAAAGGCCGGACACATCGTCGAGAAGGAGGAGCTGCTGCAGAAGGTCTGGCCGGGTGTGTTTATCGAAGAGGGGAATCTTGCCCGACACGTCTTCAATCTGCGGCAGGTCTTGGGGGAAGGACCGGATGGACGACAATTCATCGAGACTGTCCCCAAACGAGGCTATCGTTTTGCCGGCTTGCTCGAGGCGCGCGACGAGCCGGTTTACATCGAAGTAGCACCCGCCCCCACCGCATCGCAAATCCCCCTACAGCTTCGGAATCGGAGGCGAAAACTCTGGCCCTGGTTGCTGGCTGCGGTTCTTACCGCGTCCGCGATGATCGTGGCTTGGCGGTTGTTGCCAAAACGAAATCCTCCCCCACAAAAGGTCATGCTGGCGGTGCTGCCGTTTGCCAATTTGAGTGGGGACCCGAACGAGGACTATTTTGCCGATGGCCTGACGGAGGAATTGATCGCTCAGCTTGGGCAGACGCAGCCGGCCAAACTTGGCGTGATCGCCCGCACCTCTGTTGTTCGATATACGCACACGAAGGAGCCAATCGCCCAAATTGGCCAAGAACTTGGCGTTGGCTATGTGCTCGAAGGAAGCGTTCGCCGCGGCGGTGGACGCGTGCGGATCACTGCACAACTGATTCAAGCGGCGTCACAGACGCACGTCTGGGCGGAAACCTACGAACGCCCTCTCACCGATGTCCTCACCGTTCAAAAGGAGATTGGCGAGAGGGTAGCGCGCTCTCTTTCAAGTGAATTGCTGCCTGTTTCGGCGAATGCTTCAGAGCCGCCGCACGTCAATCTTGAGAGCTATGACAAATATCTACTGGGCTTGCACGAATTGGAGCTGGGAACGCGGGAGAGCGTCTTTAAAGCGATTCAGTATTTACAGGATGGGATCACGCGCGATCCCAACGATGCTCGCCTCTACTCGGCCCTAGCCGAAGCCTACAATTCCGCAACCACTTACTACAGCTCACCGGCCGAGGTGATGCCGCGAGCCAAAGAAGCCGCGCAGCGCGCCGTTGAGCTCGATCCCAATCTTGCCAGCGGCCACGTGAAGCTCGGCTATGTGCATCTATTTTTCGATTGGGATTGGCCGGCGGCAGAGAAAGAATATCGCCGGGCACTCGAGATCAATCCAAGTTCGCCCGAGGCTCAGCTGGGGTACGCCAATTATCTCGCCACCTTAGGCCACTTCGACGAAGCCCTTTCCCGCGTTGAACAGGCCTATCTTTACGATCCGTTAGCGGTGGAAAGCCGCAAGGAAGCGCTGTGGATTTTTTATTTCTCGGGTCGAATGCCCGAGACCATTCATCAGTGCCGAAAGACAATGGAGTTGGCGCCCTCTGACGGAGTTCCTTACATCGTTCTCGCTATCGCTTACGCACGAATGGGTAAGCATGCCGAGACACTTCGGGTTGCCAACGATGCCATTCGCGTGGCGGACTTCCCAAGTGGTCTGGCTACCACGGCATCGGCGCTGGCACAGGTGGGGGAAAAGACCAAGGCCACTCAAGTTCTGCACAAAGCCTTGGAAGAGGCCAAGCAGCAGTATGTTTGCCAATTCCTTGTAGCAACCGCATACACAGAGCTAGGCGACAACGAAAAGGCGCTTGAATCGTTGCAGCAAGCGTTCCTGCAGCGATCCACTTGAATACCATGGATCGGGGTGGATCCCCGACTCAATCCTCTGCGCAGCGATCCACGATTTCAGGATCTGGTTCGCCGCATCGGAATCCCCACGACATGATTCATGGATGCCGCGGTTACCCCTCATGCCCACATCCGTGTTGCAGCCCAGCTGAGGAAAGGCTCGAGCGTTCACTTTGGCTCGCGCTTAGGGTGACTCAGCGCCCAAACATAGGCAGCGACCGCCGACGCTTGAGTGTCAGACAATTGCGCTCCTCCCATAGGCGGCATAGGGCTGCGAAATTGTTTCGGGGTGGGCACACCTTCAGTGATCACCTTTAAGATTCCAGCAAAACTGCCATCACTCCACATCCATTTCCTTTTCGTGAGATCGGGGCCGACGGGCGTCCCGGTGCCTTTCGCGCCGTGGCATCCGGTACAAGTGGCACCACCTACTTGTCCGTGGTAGATGCGGCTCCCCAACGCGACCATCGCTGCCGATGAGCCTTCAGGAACCGGCAGGTCAGCGGTATTGCTTTCGGGCGGGGTGGCTTCCGTCTGCACGATCCTGCCGGCAGGCGCGGCTATGGTCGGGCATGGAGTCGCCTTCGGGGACGGCCCGGCTGGATTGCCGGTATAGGTGATTCGATAGATGCGTCCCCGAATGTCATCCGATACGTACAGCGCGCCGTCGGGGCCGACTGCCAGCCCTGAAGGGCGATGTTCCGCACCTTCCGGACTCTTGACGGTTCCTGCGAAACCGTCCGCGAAAATCTCGCAGCTAGCCGATACGTGATCGCCATCGAGTGGCTGAAAAACTACGTTGTACCCACCTTGGGCGTAAGGTGCCCGATTCCACGATCCGTGAAACGCGATGAAAACACCGTTCCTGTACCGCGCGGGAAATTTGCTTTTGTCGTAACTGGTCATCGCGTTTGGTGCCCAATGAGCAGGAAAAGCTGCGACCGGCGGGAGCTTGCTGGCGCAAATGCCGACAGCTTTGCCGCCATCGCCTCCATATTCCGGTGCGAGCACCAACTTGTTTTGGAACGAATCGTAATAGCACTCGGGCCAACCATAATCGCCGCCGGCCTTCAACAACATCACCTCTTCCGCCGGCAACGTCGCTTCTTCATCCTGCTTGAAGAGGTCTGGCCAATTTGAGTGCAGTTGATCGCGCCCGTGTTGAGTTACAAAGACGCGTCCGACGGAGTCGATCGCAAAGCCTTCCCCATTGCGTATTCCGGTTGCGTATCGTTCAGACGGAGAGAACAGCTGGTCCATTTTGTTTGCATCGAAACGCCATATTCCACCGCGCGTCTCCAGTTCCCTACATGGCTGGTCCCCCAAAACCTTCGGTTGCCGATTCTTTGCCTGGCAGGAGTTTGTTGCGCTGGCCACATCCACATAGAGATTCCCATCGTTACTAATGATGAAGGGATGCATCGGGTGATCGCCGCCCAGCGGCAACTTCGAAACAATCGTTTGCGGAGCACCGGACGGGACGGTGGCACCTGCACCTAAGGAATACCGCACAATGCGATCGTTGATCTCGGTGTAAAGCCATCCTTTGTAAATACCAATGCCAGTTCCGCCAGCCCCCGTCTTCTCAGTGTCGCCAAAACGTTCGATCACGTCGGCTTTCCCGATGCCTGATTTGTCCTGCAGGGCAACGATGAATCCGCCTTCATGAACCTTGTCGAAGTTGTAATAGTCTCCCGACCACGTGTTCACATAGACGACTCCTGTCGATCCCACCACCAAATGGCGGGCGTGACCGATGCTATCGGCAAAGACAGTCGCACAGAAGCCAGGAGGCAACTTCAATCCGCTGTCATCCTTCGGACACGATGAACTCTTACCCTTGGCCGCTGGTTCGGATGGGCTCTGACCCGTGGCCGGTGAATTGTGCGAAATCCACAGCGCGAGAAGCGCGACGACGGAAGATAAAAGACTACACCCGCGCGGCAATCGCATTGAACCCTCCGCAAATGGATTGAAAGAAATGTCGCGGTGATTGTAATTAAACGTCGTACTGGCGAGCAACGCTGCAGAAATGGTTGAATGTTGCCTTAGCTGCGTTCAATCCGGGCCATTGTCTACAGAATTTGTCCGGGCAACCCAAGCCCGGAAGGCATTGTTAACCGGGCTGTGCAAGGGGGGAAACATTTACTCACCGAAAGGAATTTACGATGGCAAGCATCCTGAGATATTCAATGTTGCAATTGGTTGCAGTTGCTCTCCTGGTAGGCAATGCCTTCTCGCAAAACCTTGCTAAACCAACCCTGGATCCGCAGCGTTTACAAAACATTCAAAAAAGGCTGCAGGAGTTTGTCGACAAAGGTTTAAGTGCTGGCGCAGTAACGATGGTTTTGCAGGATGGGAAGACTATCCAATCAACCGCTGTCGGCATGCAGAACATCGAGGAACACAAGCCTATGAAGCAGGATTCGATTTTTCAAATCATGTCGATGACCAAGCCATTCACGGCTGTGGGTATCATGATGCTGGCCGAGGAAGGAAAGATCAGTCTTTACGACAACGTTGAAACCTACCTCCCTGAATTTCGCGATCAGCCATTGAACGTGAATGGCTGGATGAGGAAGGCGTCCCGTCCGATCCGTATCTGCGACTTGCTGTCTCATACTTCTGGTATGCGCAATGATCCCCAAGGTGCCATGCGGGATCTCTATCACACGATGGACCACACTTTGGCAGAAGCGGTGAAGGAGTACGCGAAAGAACCGCTGGAATTTGAACCCGGTACCAGATGGCTCTACAGCAATCCAGGAATCGCGACGCTCGGGCGAATTATCGAGGTGGTTTCCGGTGAGTCATACGAGAGCTTCATCCAAACACGCTTGCTCGATCCGCTGCAGATGGAAGATACGTTTTTTTATCCGCCAGCTAACAAGATCAGCCGCATTGCCATGGTCTATATGCCGCAAAACGGCAAGTTGGTTCGCCAAGGGTCCGACATCCTGGGAGGCGACCCGGCGGCATATCGTAAGGGAGCAAAATATCCTGCCCCAGAATTCGGACTGTTTTCTACGGTCGAAGACATTTCGCATTTTTGCCAAATGATCTTGAATAAAGGGACGTGGAAAGGGAAGCGCTTCCTTTCTCCTGTAAGCATTGAAACTATGCGCGAGCCGCAAACCGTGGGCATGCAGGCAGGCTGGTATCCCGGTGCGGATTACGGATTGATCTGGGAGATTGTCAACCGCCCACTCGGGGTCGTAGGGCTTCTTCCCAAGGGAAGCTTTGGTCACGGTGGCGCATTCGGAACGCACGAGTGGATCATCCCAAGCCGCGACATGATTACCATATTCATGACAGCCTGCGAAGGAGATTGCTCCGAACTTCCTGAACGTGCATTCCAGGAGATGGTCGCGGCAGCCGTGCAGTGAGTTTGTTGCTGATACGAGATGGTGATTGTCAACGTGGTTTGGAGAGAAGAGTGCGCTACCGCTGACGGTCGGTTTGGTCTGCTCTATTCACGATTGATCTGGTTGCGAGGGAGGCGACCGGGCGACAACGCGGACGCCGCAGGTAGTAATCAATGCGGTGGATGCTAATACTGCCCAAGTCGCCCAGGGGGAGGTGCTTGCTCACTCCACGACCACGCGCGGGTGGATGCAAATCGTGCTTTCGCGCTGGGTCTGATCACGAAGCTGGCGGCGGCTAAACTAGTCACTTTCCAGACTACCGACTCTTTCGGTTCCAGCCGCGAGCAGAACCAGCCAAGGATTTCACCGAGAACGAGTTGGACAGGTGTTACTCTGAATGCCTATGCGGCAGGTTTGCGTGGGGTTAGCGTCCTTTCTTGTTTTCTCCGCAATCTCCGCTGCGCAAAGTAGGGATCATAAAGCGATTCAACCAGATATTTTTCTAATTACCATCGATACACTCCGCGCAGACCATATCCACTGCTACGGCTACAACCGAATTCAGACCCCGGCACTCGATGGTCTGGCGAATGATGGAATTCGCTTCGCGAATGCTTTTACACCCAGCCCTATAACAAACACCTCGCACGCCAGCATCCTCACCGGGCTCATGCCAAGTAGTCACGGCATGACCGACTTCGGCACACCCCTCGCGCCGCATCCTACACTTCCGGAGCTTCTAAAAAAGCAAGGCTACGTCACCGCAGCCTTCATCGGGTCCATCATTCTCGACAGCAGGAATCTGGCCCGCGGCCTTGATCGAGGCTTTGATTTTTACGACAACTTCCCCAAATCAACCAAAAACAAATCGCGGTGGAACCGCGTTGAGCGTCGCGCCGAGACTGTAGCTGAGCATGCCGAACGCTGGCTGAGCACGCATCCGGGGAACCCTCGCTTCGTATGGGTCCATCTCTATGACCCACACGATCCCTACGAGCCTCCACCCCCCTATTCGCAAACTTACAAAGATAGTCTTTACGACGGCGAAATTGCCTACGCCGACTCGGCCTTGATGGGTTTTCTAGCCAGCCTTAAGCTGCGCGGCTGGTATCAGAACTCGCTCGTGATCGCTGTGGGTGACCATGGCGAAGGCTTGGGCGACCATCAGGAGGACACGCACGGCATTTTTCTCTACGACTCGACAACTCATGTTCCATTGATCATCAAGCTTCCAAAGGCCCAATCCGCCAGGAAAGTCGTGCAGACGCAGGTGAGCACGCTGGATATCCTTCCAACCGTATTGAGCTTGCTCCGCTTGCCGGCGCCTGACCACATTGACGGCCACTCCTTGCTATCCGACGCTGATCAAGCCAACAATCGTGAAGTTCTTGCCGAAACCGACTATCCTTTGCGGTTTGGCTGGGCACCACTGCACTCGGTACGTTCACAAGGGTTCAAGTTCATCGACGCGCCACGGCCAGAGCTCTATGATCTGAGATCTGATCCCGCTGAATTGCGCAACCAGTACGCACCATGGGATGCGCGCGTGCAAACCTCGCGGGTGGTATTGGCGAGTCGGAAATCAACGTCGTCCGCGTTTACGCAGCCTTCGGGATCGCTTGGACAAAACACGATCGATGAACTGAAGGCCCTGGGATACTTGGGACGGAACGACGCCGCGAGTTCCACGAATGTTCCGGAGCCGTCATTGCTCCCGGATCCGAAGGATCACATTCAGGAGCAAAACCTGCTTCACCGCGCAATGATCGCAGACGAGGACAATCGCCCTGGCGATGCTCGCCGTGCTCTTGAGCGCGTTCTGGAGTTGAATCCCAACATGCCTGTAGCCCTTACGCAACTGGGGGAACTGGAGCTTGAGGCCGGTGAGAACCTCAAGGCAGCCGGGCATTTGAAGACAGCCCGAGAAATGCTCCCTAAGGACGCCAGGCTTGCCTTTGAAGAAGGTACGGTCCTTGCGAGGCTAAAGGATCTGAACGGCGCGCGCGATGCCCTCCTGGCCAGTTTGCAGATCTCTCCAGCGCAGGCGCAAACCCGCGTGCTGCTCGGACAAGTCTTCTTGGAGTTAAAACAACCGCAGCAAGCCGAAGATCAATTTCAGGCAGCCTTGCTGCTTCAGCCGCACGACACCCACGTGCTGCTCCAGTTGGCGAGGGCTCAGATTGCATCAGGAGAGTTTGCATCCGCTCTACGAACCTTAAATCCGCTCGCTAAGTCCCCTGGTGCCACTGCCGAGGCTTTCGACCTGCTGGCGACGGCCTATGAGGCATCAGGACAGCCGGAGGGAGCAGAGCGAGCCCGCAAGCGCGCTGATTCATTACGCAGAAATGGCGAAGCTGCCAGGTCGAAAACGAACATGCGCCCTCAGCCTTAGTTCGCCGCTCTTGTCTCTTCCCGCTCGAAAATGTCAGACAGAAAATGTCCGCGCATTTGCCCCGGCACATTGATGCCATAAATGTGAAGAATCGTAGGCGCAATGTCGTACACTGACGCCTCAAAACCCATCAGGCGCAGCCCGTGCTTGATGCCTGGTCCCATCGCGAAGAATGAACCTGGAACATCATCCCCGTCGGCGAAATCGTGTTTCGCGATCACCGGCGTCGTCTTCTCGTGATCCATGTGCGCGTGTGGATCGGTTTCTTCGAACTCGCGAAGCGGCTTGATGCCATGGTCGGAAACGATGAAAACATACGTATTGTCGTCCGCGTGCTTGAGGATCGTGCCGAGAACTTTGTCAAAAGCTATGTACTGGTCCGGGAAAGCGTCGGTACGCACGCCGTTCACCCTGGGGTTGTAGCCAACGTTGTACGGCGCAATCGGATAAAGCCAGTGCCCGGTGCGGTCCTCGCACGACTGGACGATCCAGGTGAAGTCGGTTGGATGATTTGTCAGCAGATAGTCGAAAAGTTGCGTCTGCTGGTCGCGGATGACCTGCACTTTCTTCAGCCAGCTGTCGATAACTGCCGCCTCTCGCCCGTTCAGATCGCCCGCCGACGGCATGCGCTCGCAGTCAATGTAAAAGTCGCCGACATTCTTCAGCAGTTCCGTCTTCAGTGAGAGCGGATACACCGCGTCCCCGCCTTCAACTTCAGAGAGCTTCGGAGCGCAGAGAATCCCGTCTTCGCAATTCTTGCCGCGCGTAAGCATCCCGCTCACCATGTACCCGTTGAGCGGCAGTACCGGAAAAGTTGCAGGCACATTGGCCATACCGACCGTCACTCCATTTTTGGAGAGTAACGACCAGATCGGCTCCTGCTTCAGCATGTTTGTGTTCGCGGTGATGCCGCCCACCAGAAATCCCGTAACGCCATGCTCTGGCGGTCGTGTGCTTGTGAACATCGTCGAATACACCCGCGGGCAGTTTGGTGCATCCACCGTCCGCAACTTGCCGTGAACGCCATTCTTGATTACCCGCGAGAGATTGGGCAGCTGGCCCTTCAGGAGCAACGGGCGAATCACGTCCAGTTCCATGCCATTCACGCCAATCACGATCACACGCGGCCTGCTCTTGGCGGGAGCAGCCGCTTGCCCTAGCAACTGACTCGAAAAACAAGCAATCAGGGTGACGATCGAAATTCTCAATGCTGTCATGAAGAAGTCCATTCTAGATGGGGAAAATGGCCGCCCAGTTCCCGGACGGCCATCTTTCAACTAACGAATCTCGCGTCAGAATTCCACTCTGAGCGCAAATTGTCCGACGCGGTTGCCGCCGGCGTCACCGCCTCGAGACTGGAGAACCTGTCCGAATGTGCCTTGACCGTTGTTGGCCTCACTCAGATTGTTGCGCGGATCATCGAAGTTCGGGTGATTTGGGAGATTAGTAAAGCTGCTCTCAAACTTCAACTTAATTCTCTCGGTGAGCTGGAAGTCCTTGGCGAGACCCAGGGAGAGGTTAATGGTTCCTGGGCCAACCAGCGACCCCACGCCGGCGTTGCCAAAGCGGCCAACGACGCCGCCGTTGGCGAGGCTTGCACAATCAAGGGTATTGTTGGACAAGCCTGTTCCCGGGGCAAAGCCAGGGCAGGAGTATACGTTAGGATTCCAAAACTGCGTACGGGTGTGGTGAAAGTCATTGGGATTGCCGCCGCCAGCATCAGGCCGGTTAAAACCACCAAATTGGCCGTTGCCCGAGGAGTCAAAAAAGATGAAGGGAGTATCGTAGGGGCCGGATTCCACCAGGAGAATCGCACTCAGCCGCCAACCGCCGACAATTCCGTTCAGCACTCCCTTGGCATTCCCGAGAAGGGCGCGTCCTTTTCCGATCGGGAGTTCGTCCACCATGGTGGTGATCCAACGATGTTTGCGGGTACCGCCGGTGTTTCCGTAATCGGCGTGCATGTCATACAGGTTCATTTTGTCGCCAGTAACTTCCCCGGAAAAGCCGGAGCGGGGCCACGATTCGACGTCCGACAGGTTCTTCGCCCAGGTCCACGTGGACTGGAAGGTAAGCCCGTGGGAGTACTTGTGGATCACCTCCGTCTGCATGGACTCATAGCTGCTAATTGCACCGGCGCAACGACACCTGACGTTAATCCAGGCGGGGAACGGTTTTGTCCCGGCTACGCCATTTATGATGGGGGCTTGATTAAGATTCGGGCTCCAGGTGAGCTGATCCGCGCGGTTGGCGATGTAGGAGACACGCAGCGCGGTGTTGCCGTGCAGCGTGCGTTCAACCGACAGGTTCCACTGAATGCTGTATGGGTCCTTCTTGTCCCGCTGATTCGCCGTGAAGAATGATTGCGAACCAAAACCGGCGTTAGTGGGGTCGGGATTTAGGACATTGGGAAATTGGAAGAACCCCGGGTCGCCAACCGCACCGGCATTTGCAAAATTTCCCTGGAAGCCGTCGTGGATACCTGCCACAGAGAAAAATACCGCTCCCAATGTAGTCACTTCGTAGATTCCTGCTCCCCCCCGAATGACCGTTTTGTTATCCCCAAAGGGCCGATACGCAAAACCGACACGAGGAGAGAAGTGTGTGTAAACGTTGCGCAATTGTTTCGGCCATCCTGCCTGTTTCGAGGTCAGGAAAGAAGTGCAGGGAATGGACGGATCGGGACCAGCATAGTTCGGGATGTTGTTTACGTCGTTGCAAGCATTGACGGCCGTAGCCCACAGAGGCTGCGTCGCTGCCAGCGATCTAGGGTCCGAGGAAATGATCACGCGCCCTGGCTGCGTCCCTGCGTTGCCGGGAGTCGCTGGTGTGCCGCGATAGGTGGGGTCAAAGTTGGTGAGGTTAATGGGATCGTACAAGGGCGGAATCCGAGTCATCCTAAGACCAACGTCCAGGGTCAGTTTCTTGCTGGCTCGGATGGTGTCCGCCGCATAGGCGTAGTAATGAGTGGTTGTACCATCAATGTTCCTCGGTGGCGTGTGAGTGACATAGGTGTAATACGGAACTCCGAGCAGGAAGTCCGCAAAGGAGGATCCGATGTCCTGGTATGCTCCTGTGTACTGGCCGCTGAAGAAAAAGTCGCCGTAGTCATCGGCTTGCGATGACCCTGAATACCAGGCGGTAGTCAAGTGGAGCCGGCGCAGATCGAAGCCAAACTTCATGGTGTGCCTGCCCTTGGTCCAGGTCAGGTTCTCATTGATCTGGAAGTTGCGGGAAAGCTCTGGATTTGGCCGTGTGTGAACAATGGCGTCAACATTGCCCGCCCTGGGTTCGAAGACAAAGTCGGGGAACCCGCCCGGAGGGAAAGGTCCCAACTGTTGGGAATTCAACCCCAATTGCTGCATAAAGGCTGGTCCATCGATCGGAAAAACCCCACCATTCTGCCTGCGGCTGATCCCTCCGCGCAGTTCATTGATCAGGTTCGGTGTGATTGCATAGTTGTGTGCGATCACGATCTGATTGTCGTGTTCGAAGTCATTCTCCGCAGGTAAACCCAGGCCAGACGGAGACACAAACCTGCCGTTCTTGTAGGTCCAGCGGCCGAAAACGTTTTGCTTGCCGCTAATCGTATGGTCAATACGAATATCGAACTGATCGGAAAGGATCGGATTGGGCACGTTGAGGGTGTGATTGTGAAACAAGCCTGGCTGAAGGGGCAGGGGGTAATACTGGAGAATCAAGGCGGCCCTTGGATCCCACAAGCTTGGGTCGATTATGTTGCCGGGGAAGGGATTGCCCTGCAAGTCATGGAGAGGAACCTGGGTAATGGCAGAGAGATCTCCATTCCGCATGTCCAATGTGGGCACGGTCTCTTGGCGGGCGGTTTGAGTCCGGTAGCGCATGCCTTCGTAATCGCCAAAAAAGAAAGTATGGCGTTTAAAGATGGGTCCGCCAAGGGAACCTCCGAATGTATTTGCACTCTTGGCAGGCTTAGTTAGCTGAGGCACAGTAAATCGCGTGGCATCGAAGGCAGCGTTCTGAAGATATTCAAATAAAGATCCATGAAATGCGCTGGTGCCCGCCTTGCTGGTCGTCGTAATATCCGCAGGGTTGCCATATTCCGCTCCGCCGCCCGAGCCCTGCACCTGTAGCTCTGAAATGCTCTCTGCGGAGGGGAACATTTCTATTTGAGGGCCGGAGGATCGAATATTGGTGGTACTGATACCATCAATCGAATATTCGACCTGATTGACCCCAGTCCCCTGGACCGAGATGTTGCCGCCCGTATCGCCAGTGACGCCGGGTAGAAAGGCCAAAAGGCTATACGGGCTGGTAGTGCCCGCTCCGCGATAATTCGCCGGCAGAGCCAATACTTCTGTGCTGGTGATACTGGTTGAAATCGTTTGGGACTCCGTGTTGATGAGTTCAGGCCGGGCTTCCACTGTGACATTCTCAGTCGTGGCCCCGACGGTGAGCTTCAGGTCCTCGCGCACGGTTTGGCGTGCGGTCAGCCGGACGCCCTGAATCGTAATCTCACGAAACCCTTCGGCTTCGACCGAAATCGTATAGAGGCCTTCGGTCAGGTTTTCCGCCTGGTAGTTCCCCTGAATGTCGCTGCGCACCTCACGCGAAACGCTTTGCCCCTGGTTGGTCACACGGACGACCACATTGGGCAAGACTGCGCCGCTGGAGTCAGTCACTGTTCCCAGAATGGTCCCAAAGGTGGACTGTCCGGATAAAGAAGCGGTCAGCACAAATACCACGAAGGAGGCAACCACAACGACGGAAGGTTTTGCTCTCATGCCACACTTCCTAGTCAGCGGATTTTTTGGCCCGGATTTCTCAATGCCCCGGCTATGAAACCGGTTTCATAAATTTGCGAAAGGGTATGTCACCTCTGCCGTTGCAGTCAAGTCAAATCAATGTCTTTTCGTGAGTCAGTTTGGCTGACCAGGGCCCGAAATACTCTTCTAGAACAGCCCCTTTAGAAGAGCTTGTTGCCAAAATGCACCGGATCGCTCGCCTGGCCGCGATGTAAACTTGCAAATCTATGATCCGGCGCACCGCTTTAGCCTTGATTTCGGCATTAACTTGCTGGGTACCTCTCCACGCGACCGGTGCAGCTTCTCATCCCAACATCGTTCTGGTCACGCTTGATACGACCCGAGCCGATCGCATGGGGTTCCTGGGCTCAGGGCGAGGACTCACTCCCAACCTTGACGCCTTGGCTCGACGCGCCACCGTTTTCTCCCGCGCCTATGCTCAGGTGCCGCTGACCACGCCCTCCCATGCGACGATCCTCACGGGAACGTATCCGCAGTTCAATCACGTCAACTACATGGGGGACGCGTTGGGCCAGGATGTTCCTTCGCTTCCCGAGCTGCTTCATCAAAGCGGCTACCGGACTGCGGCCTTCGTCGGAGCTCTGGTGCTCGACCCGCTCAAATTGGCTCCCGGGTTCGACCGCGGTTTCGATGTGTATGACGCCGGATTTCACCGCCGGCATCCGGACGAGGACAACTATCACAGCCTCGAACGGCGTGGCGAAGAAGTCCTGAAGCGAGCCTCCGCCTGGCTGAACAAGCGGCCGAGGGGGCCATTTTTCCTGTGGGTTCACCTTTATGACCCGCACGACCCCTACACTCCGCCCGAACCCTTTCGAAGCCGCTACAAGTTAAATCCTTACGACGGCGAAATCGCGTACACCGACGCCATCGTCGGAAGGTTGATCGCCGAGCTCAGGGTACACAACGTTTTCGATCAATCCGTAATCGCGGTGATGGCAGACCACGGCGAGGCCTTTGGGGAGCATGGCGAAAGCCATCACGGAATTTTTCTTTACGACGAAACCATCCACGTTCCTTTACTGATCAAAGTGCCGGGGCAGAGCGCAGCCAGGAGGGTTGAAACACGCGTGGGGCTGGTGGACGTTGCGCCCTCCCTTTTGGAAGCGGCCCATTTGCCGGTTTCGAAAGCCATGCAGGGTCACTCGGTTTTGCCATCAGCCACAGCGAATCGCTCTCCTGGGAATTCCAACCAGGAACGCGCCATCTACTCCGAGAGTGGATACGGCCATCTTTCCTTTGGATGGAGTCCGCTTCGTTCGTGGCGCTTGAACGAATACTTGTACGTCGATGCACCCGAGCGGGAACTCTACGATCAAATGGTTGATGAGGCTGCGGCACACAACCTGGCCTCTAGACTGAACGCGGTCGCCGATACAGCCCGAGCACAGATGGCAGAATTCCGGCGCAACACTTCCGTTGCCGGAGCAACAAAAACGCAATTGACGGTCGAACAAAGAGAGAGTCTGCACGCACTCGGTTATCTGGAATCAGATCCAACAATCGCGGACGAGGCCGAGGCCTCTGGGCCCGATCCCAAACAAAAAATTGCGGTAGCCAATCTGCTATATGAAGGCATGGTTCACGCCGAGAATGCACGTTATGAGGAAGCAATCCCACTTCTTGAAGAGGTCATAAAGCGGGAGCCTCATGCCGGGACCGCATACCTGCTTCTGGGGCGGGCCTACGTTTCGCTCAAACAATACGAGAACGCGATCCCTCCCTTACAACATGTGGTCGAATCCACGCCGGAGAATTCTCTAGCCCGCTACGAGCTGGGTTGCGCGTTGGTCAAAACCGGCCGCTGGAGCGAAGCCACGCCGCAATTCGAAGCGGCTGCCTCTCAGTTAAATAGTTCGTCCATGATGCATTTCTATCTGGCAATGGTGTACCAGCGAACGGCGCGCAATGAGGAAGCGCAGGAACAATTCAAAGAAGCTCTGCGCCTCGACCCTAATAACTTCGCTGCCAATCTGCTGCTCGGGCGAATGTACGTTATGCAGCAGAAAGCCTCCGACAGCATTCCGCTTTTACAAAAGGCCGGGACTCTGCGGCCGGACGCGATCGACCCACATCGCATTCTGTCCGACGCCTATGCACAACTCGGAGAAGAAGAAAGCTCGAGAAGGGAGCGCGCCGAAGCAGAGCGAGTTCAGGCTACGGGCGGCTCAAGACTGGGGACATCGCCGCAGGGCTCCGACGAGAAACCCTGAGAGTTCTCACGTGAGGACTATCACGGCAAAGATTGGCTTTCCGGGTGGCAGAGGCGCTTGATTGTGCTCCTGTGTGCGGTCCTCCCTGGCGGGCGCCATTGTCGCATCCGGAAGGTACTCTTCCAATTGGCTCTCTTTGAGGAGCTTTCCGGGGGGAACGGATGCTGAGGTGATTTCCGGAGCATCTGTGTGAGGACTTCGATCGCGCAAGCAGCCATAAGCTCCACCAG
Source organism: Terriglobales bacterium (assembly GCA_035606605.1). Lineage (GTDB taxonomy): Bacteria > Acidobacteriota > Terriglobia > Terriglobales > Acidobacteriaceae > Gp1-AA145. Next base: position 140,366 of record DATNEX010000033.1, on the reverse strand, counting down.
GGCATCCCTTAATTGTTGGACGATGCTTTCTGTAAGCCGAAGCGCATTTTAGGCTCCTGCGTGCCTGGTCGCTTTTTGCTTCGTGCAGTCGTGTGGGGGTAATTCGATTTGTGACTGCACTCCCCTGGCGACTCCGGCGCAAGACTTCCGTCATGCAGAGAAGCATGTGCCCCTGCCCCAAATCGCGCCTGTCCAAACCACGGTTGCACAAATTCTGGCATGGCCGCCGGGTCCCGACCCGACCAATACCACCCAGCGCATGGGCCGGGAACTCACGCTTTATCAAATTCCGACTGCTTACCTGCAAAATGCTCGCTTGATTCGATTCGATTGCGATATACACCTGGAAATTGCCGATAATCCGAACAAAACTGTTCCGCGGGTAATTGTGGAAACGCCGATCGACAGTGAATATTGCGAGAATCGAAAAGCCTTGCAAGGAGGGCTTGCAAAACACGGGTTCCGGCTGAGATATGTGAGCAATCAACACGTAGCCCAGTCGGAACTACCCCAAGCGCTACCGGTTTCAGTGCTGGGGCTCGCTTTCCGGGATTTCGAGCACAACCGTGGTTCGGCGGAGGTGGGCACACCCTGGGAGCTACACCCGGCGGAAGTGAGCCTGAAGCAATGAGCGGAACTAAGCGCTTCGCGAACAACCCCGTTCAGCAGGTTGTAGCCGGTAAGAATCTCACGATTTCCTGCGGGATGAGAGATCGAGTAGCGGGAACAGTCGCCGTTGCCGATCTAGGGAAATTCTGAAAAGGCCCTTAACGCTGTTCCTCTATACACCCCAGAAGTCTTTCCCACATCACAGATGTTGTCCCTATTCGGTTCAGGTAGATCTATCGTGCCAAGTTCAAACGCCAACTCGTCAGACCCGCCCACTCTATGGCGAGCGCGTGCCGATGTTGCAGACCCAGAGCGCGAATCTGCACGGCGTTCAGAAAGTCTGGTCGCGCGCATGGTGGTGGGATGCGCGAGAAAGTTGCATTCTTTGGGATTCGCGCTTCCGGCTATGGTAAAAAGCTTTCGCTTGTTACAGAACATTGGAATCAATGTGACACCCAATCATTTCTACTATCCCGTGCCGAATCTTTCCCAACTGGAAAAGCGTGATTGGCCAATCTACTCATTTCCGCCGTGCAGCCGTTTCGACTTGGGGAAGCAGGTTAAATTGGCGCGCGCCTTGAGCAGCAAGTACCGAGAGGAATGGAATTTCGCGAGTGACCCTAAACAACGTAACTATCACTATAACAACGGGTATTTTGAAGCGGTGGACGCCGAGGTGGCCTATAGCTTGGTCCGGCAGTTCAAGCCTAGACTCGTACTCGAGATTGGGACAGGACACACAACTCGTGTGTTGGCGACCGCTCTCAAACAAAATATGGAACGTGATCAGAGTAAGGGAAAGCTGGTGTCAATCGATCCCAACCCGGATCGTTTTTTGCGCAATGGGTGGGAAGATACGGTGATCCAAATACCCAAAGCGATACAGGACATGGATTTAAGGTTGGTCAATAAGTTAGAGAGTGGAGACATTCTATTTATCGACTCAAGCCACGTCATAGCGGTTGGGAGTGATGTGGTTTGTGAGTATCTGGAAATTCTTCCCCGTCTTAAGGCAGGAGTGATCGTCCAATTTCACGATATTTTCCTGCCATCCGACTACCCGAGGGATGCGGTCTTGAAGCGCCTCTGCTTTTGGTCAGAGCAGTACCTGCTACATGCATTTCTCAGTTTCAACAATGACTTTGAAGTTCTGTGGGCGTCCAGCGCAATGTACTTGCGTCATTCCAATGTGCTTGAACAGTGCTTTCCGCGGTGGGCGCACAGCTACATTCAAATGCCCAAGTCAAAGCGGCGCTTCGTTCCGACGATGGATCAGGACCGCGTCTGGCCCTCCAGCTTCTGGATCCGGAGAGTGCGAGATCCTTCGCCACCTTCTAGCTAAAGTGGCGTCCCGAGTTCTCGTCCGGCAGAATCGGATAAGTGATGACCAATTCAGACCGCAATGGAGAGCGCTTGAACTTCTCGGAGAGTGCTCTCTGAAACTCGCCCTGCGAGCCTCTGTAAGTTCTTGTAAGATCAGTTCGTTAAATATTTAACCGCGGTGGAACTCACGGTTCGAAATCCGATGGCGCCGACCATTCTGTTTCTTTCCACGACAAAAGGCCACCGACTTCGTTAACCAGGTGTTAAATCCGGGGCGATGCAGGTGCCCGCAATCGTCCAACTGGGGGAACGTTTGAAACACCTTTTCCTGATCGCAGCAGTGCTGGCGTTTACCGGGGCTTTGTACGCGCAACTTGATGACGCAACCAAGCAATTGTCGCGTGACATTTTCAAACAATTGATTGAAATCAATACGACGGAATCTGTGGGCAGTGTGACCCGGGCCGCTGAAGCAATGGCGCAGCGATTTCGGGAAGCTGGATTTCCGGAACGTGACATTTACATTGGCGGTCCGAATGAGCGAAGCAAGAATCTTGTGGTGCGCTTGCACGGTTCCGGCAAGCACCAGCCTGTGTTGCTGATTGGCCATCTGGACGTCGTTGAGGCGCAGCCGAAGGATTGGGCTACCGATCCATTTAAGTTTGTCGAGAAGGGTGGTTACTTCTACGGCCGTGGGACTCAGGATATTAAGGATGGGGATGCGATCCTGGTGACCACGCTTATGCGTTTTAAGAAAGAGGGGTATGTTCCAGATCGCGATCTAATCCTCGCACTAACGGCCGCGGAGGAAGGCGGGAAAGACAATGGCGTGGAGTGGCTTTTGACGAACCACCGGAAACTCCTGAATGCCGAGTTCGTCTTGAACCACGATGGCGGTGAGGTGCAGATGGATCATGACAAACCCGTGGCTGTCATCGTCGATGCGACTGAAAAACTCTATTCTGACTACCAGGTGGTGGTTACGAATCCGGGAGGGCATAGCTCACTGCCGCGTCCTGACAGTGCGATCTACGAACTCGCAAATGCGCTGGTCAGACTGCAGAGCCATCCGTTTCCCTTCGAGTTGAATAGCGTCACTCGAGCCTACTACGAGCATATGGCGCAAGTGGAACCCAGCCAACGGGCAGCAGACATTCTTGCGATGCTCCGTACCCCCCCAGACATGGATGCGGTGCAACGTCTGTCTCGCGACCCTATGGACAACGCCCGCCTACACACGACCTGCGTTGCTACGCGCCTTCAAGCAGGGCATGCTAATAACGCCTTGCCCGCGCGAGCCGAGGCCGTGGTGAACTGCAGAATCTTGCCCGGGCACACTAAGCAGGAAGTTCGGGCAGACCTAGGCGAGGTGTTCGATGATCCGCAGCTACAGATTCGCTATATCGCAGATGATCACGACGCATCCGATACGGTTCCCGAACAGCACCCATTCGCACCGCCCCCGCCGAATCCAGAGGTGTTTCATGCCGCCCAGACGGTTGCGGCCAAAATCTGGCCAGGCACTCCCTTGTTTCCAACGATGGCAAACGGCGCTTCTGACGCCGTCCATACGATGGCTGTAGGTTTACCCACTTACGGAGTCTCGGGAATTGAGGCCGAGCGTAATGATCATCGTGAGCACGGCACGGATGAACGAGTTCCGGTGGCGTCCTTTTTCCGCGGCGTACAGTTTTACTACGACTTCCTGAAAGTCCTGACTTCCGGCTCACGTTGACGCAAGCACCGCCTTCGCACGAGTGCACGTCGATGCGAGATCGTCTTCGAGAACCGCCTTCCGGGGAGATGTGCGATTCGAACCCTAATTGCCAGGGGAACCCACACCTGTTCGGAACAAAGTGTTTTGCAACGATTCTGATGAGTTTGTATCTAAAGAAGCATTCAACGCTAGCCTATCCTTGCAGCCACGGGGGGCTTGAATGTCACTGGCGCTCATCATCGTTGTTCTTGTTGCGATAGTAGGTCTTGTCATCTACGGTTGGCAAAAACGAAAGAACATCGAAGGGGAACTAGAGCGGCACAGCGTTTCACCCCAGGAACTTCACGCATTTATCCACTCCGACCGGAAGGTACTTATCTTTGATGTTCGCCAAGCACTGGATCTCCTGGCTTATCCAGAACAGATTCCCGGGGCACAGAGGGTCTCGCCTGAGGATGTCTTGGCAAGGCCGAACATTATTCCTAAGGATCAGGATGTGGTTGTGTATTGCACGTGTCCGAGCGAAAAGACGAGCCGAAGGGTCTTACGTCATGCTCTTGCGCTTGGATTCTCACGCGTGAGATTTCTGAGAGGAGGCATCGCAGCCTGGAAGGACATGGGGTTTCCCGTGGAACCGTATCGCGGGACCTTGGCGTCTTCTTCTTCTGTTGAAGCAGAACCGCCCTCGGTGTGACGCAAGCCGGCTTTCATCTCTTTGGTCAACAGCTTTGCAGTCGATGCGGTGCGATGATGTACTGTCCTTGCCGCGAGCGCTGAATACTACTAGGAATCCATTCATCCTCAACGAGCATCCAGATTCGAGATGAAGCAGCCATGCGATGAAGGCCTGATCAGGGCCCGAGCGCCCGATGCAAGATGTGCAGAGAAATCGGGACCTTGGATTCTTGCAGCAACCATTCTCGGTTCAAGCATGGCGTTCATCGACATGACCGTCGTTAACGTCGCTCTGCCCGCACTTCAATCAAGCCTCCACGCCACCATCGTCGATGTGCAATGGGTCATCGAATCTTACGGATTATTTCTCTCTGCCCTGATACTGGTGGGTGGCGCTCTTGGCGATTCTTTCGGCCGCAGGGCTATGTTCTTGTACGGTGTGGTGGGCTTCGCGCTTGCGTCCGCCGGCTGCGGCTTTTCGTGGAGCATCAGGAGCCTGTTAGTTTGGCGCGCGATTCAGGGGATTGCTGCCGCCTTCCTCGTACCAGGCAGTCTCGCGATCATCAGCTCATCGTTCGACGAGGAGTCTCGAGGAAAGGCCATCGGGACGTGGGCTGGATTCACGACCATAACCACTGCTTTTGGCCCAGTTCTCGGAGGGTGGTTGATCGAACATGCCACCTGGCATTGGATATTTTTCATCAATATTCCTCTTGCTGCTGTTGTTTTTTTGATTTCCTTGTGGCGCGTACCGGAATCCCGCAGTTCCCATCCTGCCAGCATCGATTGGCTGGGTGCGACGATTGTGACTCTCGGCTTGGCCGCGCTTGTCTACGGATTCCTGGAATCGTCGATCTTTGGTTGGACCCATTTTCGCGTAGTTGGCAGCTTGATGGTTGGATTTGGGTCGCTGATTTTGTTTGTACTGGTCGAGAAGAGTGTCAGGAACCCGATGGTTCCGCTGAAGCTTTTCAAGTCTGCGAGCTTTGCCGGCGCAAATCTGATGACAGCATTTCTTTACGCCGCCGTGGGCATTTTCTTTTTTGTATTTCCGTTGAACTTTATACAGATTCAGAAGTACTCGGCAACCGCGACCGGTGCCGCGTCTCTGCCCATGATTTTGTTGATGTTCTTGCTGTCGCGCTGGTCTGGAGGTCTCATAACGCGGTACGGCCCAAAGATCCCGCTGATGGTGGGCCCGCTGATTGCCGCGGCCGGATTCCTTCTCTTTGTTGTGCCCAGTGTGCGCGCCCATTACTGGTCCTCGTTTTTTCCAGCGTTCATTGTCCTGGGCCTCGGTATGGCCATAAGTGTTGCGCCTTTGACAACCGTAGTCATGGACTCCGTCGAGCAGGAACGGGCTGGAACCGCTTCGGGGATTAACAATGCCGTGGCGCGAATCGCAGGCGTATTGGCCGTGGCGGTCTTAGGAGCCGTCATGGTGGCAGGCTTCGCTCATTCGTTGCGCCAGTCGCTTACCAAACTGAATTTGGACGCCCACATTGTTGATCAACTGGAATCGAATGCTGCCAAACTAGGCAGCCTCGATGCGCCTTCCGGGGTGGATTCGCGAGCGGCGGGTGCCATCCGCTCCGCCATTGCTGAAGCGTTCGTCTTTAGCTTCCGCTTGATCGTTCTCCTGTGTGCAGTCTTCGCTGTTGCGAGCGCCATCGTCGCATGGCGGAAGATACCCGTCCGGCGGTCTCATTGAGGAGCGCTTTCGGGTCTGGAATGTCTCCTCGACAAAGCGCGGGTTAGTAGCGTTCCACCTGAGGGCCTTCAGCGGAATGCTCTCCCGCCAGGGCTTAGGATTGCAGGATTTCGTCCCAAGGCTTGCGCGCTTGTCGAAAAAGGAGCGACGAAGCTCTTGGGTCATCGACGATCTCCTCCTTGGTTGCGTCCCAGCGCAGCTTGTGGCCGGTACGGATGGAGATATTCCCAAGATGAGGCACGGTGGTTGAACGATGCCCAATTTCGATGTCTGCAACAGGCTTTTCCCGGGAACGGATGCAGTCAATGAAGTTCTTCAAGTGAAGCCCAGTAGCGTCTTCGCCTGTGGCCTCGGCGCGTTCGGTACGCCAGCCTTCGGCATTGCTCGACTTCGATCCTAATCCGGGTATGGATGATGCCTTAGGTTCAGGATAAACCTCAAACCCAATACGATCCGCAAACAAGGATCCGTTGGTTCCGTAAAAGGCCATGCCGTGAGGGCGGTCATCGGAACCACGAGCGCTGTAATATTTCCTGCCCACACCGTGCGCTCCCACACCATGCCCATTCAGCATGGAAGCCTCATAACTCAAGACGAAGCCAGGATACTCGTATGTGATTTGCAGCGTGTCGGGCACGTCTGCCCCATCGTTCAGTTCGTAGCGACGGCCCCACCCCATCACGGTAAGCGGATGGTCAGCGTGCATGACTTGATGAACCGTATCGAATCGGTGCGTACCAAAATCCGTCGTCATCCCCCCGGCGTAGTCCCAGAACCACCGATAGGTTCGTAGGAAGCGGCTCTCATTAAAGGGTACCGTGGGAGCAGGTCCCAAATAGAAATCCCAATCCAAGCCCGGCGGAGGATCTGAGTCAGGCGTGCGCCCGAGCCCGTCCGGACTCATGTTGAGATAATTCCAAACGCGAACGAAATGGATGGGGCCGAGCTGGCCACTCTGGACGATGTGTTCAACTTGACGGAAATGAGGTGCCGAACGATGCTGCGTGCCGACCTGTACCACACGATGGTTTTGGCGGGCGGCGTCGACCATGGCGCGGCCCTCTTTGATCGAATACGCTAGCGGCTTTTCAACGTAAACATCTTTACCCGCCTTGCAGGCCAATATCGTTGGAATGGAGTGCCAGTGATCGGGAGTTGCAATAAGAATTGCATCTACGTCCTTTTGTTCCAGGAGCTTTCGAAAATCGTTATAAGTTTGGCAGCGCGACCCCGCCAGTTGCTGCACAGCGTTTGCTTGGGGCGGATAGAGATCGCAAACGGCCGTAAATTCCACGTTTGGAAGGGCTGCCGCCAACTTCATCAATAAGCTTCCACGGCCGCCGGCTCCGACTAATCCGAGGTTTACGCGGTCGTTGGCACCGATAATTCCCAGTGCTGAGCGAGCGGTGGAAGCGAGCGACGCTGTTCCCAGAGCCGCTTGCTTCAGGAATTCGCGTCTTTCCATGATTCGTCTCCGTAGCACGCCGCAAATCAAGAAATTGTACAGCCATTACGGGCGATTTGGCTGCGGGGAAATTGGCGCGCAGACGCCTAAGAGATCTATCGGGCGATTATGTTGAAGCAGGCTGAGAAGCAGGGCATTTGTTCCTGGCTTCATTGACGCACTGGAATGCTCAGCCTAAATTGAGCGGAGGGAGCCTATTGTGATCGGCCAGGTTCTGGGCCATTGTCGCGTCGTTGCCAAGATCGGTGAAGGTGGTATGGGCGCGGTTTATCGCGCCTACGATGAAGTGTTGCATCGTGATGTGGCCGTCAAGGTCCTCAAGAAAGAACCAGTTCTCGATAGCTCCGGGCGGCACAAACTATTGCAAGAAGCTCGGGCCTCTTCCTCGCTCGCCCATCCCAATATTTGCACCATCCACGATGTAGGCGAGATCGATGGCGATCTTTACATCGTCATGGAGCTTGTGGAGGGAAAGTCATTGCATGCCCTGGCCGGGGATATCGGACTACCTCCGGAAGCCGTGCTGCGCTACGGCGTGCAGATTGCGAGTGCCCTGTCTCGCGCTCACGACCGGGGCATCGTGCACCGAGATCTGAAAACGGCCAATATCGTCGTCACAGCCGAGGGCCTTGTAAAAGTTCTGGATTTCGGGTTAGCCAAACGAGTTGGTGCCGGAATCCTAGAAACCCCCACGCTATCGCTTTCAACTGTCCAGGGGCATTCCAGCGTCAGTGGCACGCTTCCCTACATGGCACCAGAGGTCCTTTGCGGTGACGCTGCCGATAGCCGCAGTGATCTATGGGCACTAGGCGTGGTTCTCTACGAAGCCGCCTCTGGTCGCTTGCCTTTCGGCGGGCGTACCGGCTTCGAAATCAGCGCCGCCATCATGCGTGAAATCCCTGTGCCCCTCGGTCCACCAGTGCCCCCCGGCTTATGGGGGATCATCCAGCGTTGCCTAGCGAAGGAAGCGACGCAACGGTATCAGCGAGCGGCCGAAGTCCAGGCAGCCTTGGAAGCAGTCCAGTCTGCGGCAATCGCGTTCCCCGAGCCCGCCCTCGAGCGAGCCGCTCAGCCCCGCACCACAACCCTGCACAGTATTCAACACATTCGGGTCAGGAAGAACGACTTGGTGTTGCTGGTGGGCACGAACAAAGGAGCTTTCATCCTTCGGTCGAATTTTCAACGCCGGCGATGGGATGTGGGAGGCCCTTATTTTCACGGGCAAAGCGTTTACGCTCTGGCTCATGACAATCGCGGAGATCAGCGCCGTATCTGGGCTTCGACGGCGAGTTTTTGGGGGACCATGCTTCGCTCGAGCGACGACTTTGGGAAAAGTTGGACGAACCCGCGAGAATTACCGATCCGATTTCCCGCCGACACCGGAACGTCTCTGAAGAATATCTGGCAGATCGCTTTGGGCCCCACCGACGAACCGAACCGACTGTACTGTGGAGTCGAACCCGCTGCCCTGTTTGAAAGCCATGACGCGGGTGAAACCTGGTCGCTTGTGCGCGGACTGTTTGATCATCCGCACCGGCCACGTTGGATGCCCGGCAATGGAGGCCTTGCTCTGCACACTATTCTGCTTGATCCCTCAAACAAGCAGCGGATGTATGTGGCGATCTCGTCAGGGGGCGTCTATCGCACCGAGGATGGCGGACGAACCTGGACTGCGCAGAACCGTGGTATTCGAACCACATTCACGCCAGAAAAATATCCCGAATTCGGTCAGTGCGTACATAAAATCGCATTACATCCGGCGCGCCCAGAACGCCTGTTTCTGCAAAATCATTGGGGGCTTTACCGGTCTGACGACTGTGGAGAGCATTGGATCGACATCGCCAACGGTGTTCCTTCAGATTTCGGCTTCCCCGTCGTGATCCACCCACGGAATCCGGACTGCGTCTATGCGGTTCCGGTCGAGTCAGACGAGTTTCGCTGTGCCTGCGACGGACGGTTGCGGGTTTACCGTACCCGGAATGCCGGCACCTCATGGGAACCGCTGATGCGAGGCCTGCCTCAAAAAGGGGCCTACGAGACGGTACTGCGCGATGCGATGACCACCGATTCACTCGATCCGGTGGGTATATATTTCGGAACTCGTAGCGGACAGTTGTTTGCATCGAACGATGAGGGCAAGAACTGGGAGCGAATTCTTGGAGGTTTGCCGTCGATTCTCTGTGTGCGGTGTGGCGTGCTTGAAGACGGAGCCCCGGGGAGCGTATTTCCTGTCGTCTCCAAAGGAGAAAGTACCGCCTCCAAGAAACCGCATCCCACCACTCGGCGCTCTTCGCGGAAAGTGAAAGGTTGATGAAGGTAACATTTCACATACCCGCTGCACTTCGTGAATTCACCGGCGCACGCGGCACAGTTGAGATGGAATCTCCAGGCGGAACTGTCGCCGATGCACTTGCGGCGCTCTGGCTGGCCTATCCAGGGGTCCGCGATCGCGTCGTCAATGAGCAGGAGCAAGTCCGGCAGCATATCAATATTTTCGTGGGCAACGAAAATATCCGCTATACCGGCGGATTGAGCACACCCCTAACGGATGGCTCATTCATCGCGATAGTCCCGGCCGTCAGCGGAGGGACGCTTCGCAGAGCGGATTAAAGCTCCTCTTACCGCCGATGACAACCATCTTGATCTCTTTCGAGTCATCTCTGAACTCATTGAAAAAGTGCGAACTCAGCGGTTTCCAGTCGCGGGGGTGGCGGATGGGCTCGGCTTAGGTGGCGGAGATAGCGGCATGCGAGCAGTGATCCCTTTGCCTTCCGTGATTGTGTAGATGAAATCGGCTTGGACATCGCGCAGCGACTCGGTCTGTCCACTCGGCCAGGTTACTTCCATGGTCTCGATTTTATCGGCAGCCCCCAGGCCAAAGTGGAGCCGCAAATCGTTCTGCGAGAGATAGCTGCCCCCAGCCCGAACTTCGTTGAACTGCATGACGCCGGCGGCATGAATGGTGACTCGCGCGCCGACGGCGGCACGATTACTCTTGGTTCCAATCAGATGAAAACCAACACGGTGGTTGGTGTTGCTGGTTCTATTGATCAACAGCGACGGCGGCTGGCCGATGTTGAGCACGAGAATGCCAATGTTGCCGTCGTTATAAACGTCCCCGAAAGCGGCGCCACGGCGCGATTCAGGCGGGACATCGAAAACGCCTGAGGTTTTGGAAATATCTTCAAAGGTCCCGTCGCGATTGTTGCGAAACATTTGCATCGGCTCTTTGTAGCCCGGGCTGCCGGGGATCGCGTCCACTTGCGGGTAAACGTGTCCGTTGGCAACGAATACGTCTACCCATCCGTCGTTGTCAAAATCTGCGAAACCGGCGCCCCACTTCACGTACCGATAACTTGGCTGGCCGAGTTTCGCCGCCCATCCCATATCCGAGAATGCGCCTCCGCCAAGGTTCCGATACAAGTTATCGACTTGATCGGTGTAGTTGGTAACGAATAGGTCGAGCTTTCCGTCATGGTTGTAGTCGGCAAAATCCACTCCCATTGAACCGAGTTCCTGGCCATCATCACCCAGGGCCACGCCAGCCAACATGCCGACCTCATCGAAGGTGCCATCGTGGCGATTGTGGTAAAGGAAATTGGGGCCGGCATCGTTCGCCAGGAACAGGTCAGGCCAGCCGTCGTTATCGTAATCGGCCCATATTGCCCCCAGACCATAACGGTGCTGCGGGTCGTCCATCCCCGCCGGTTTTGAGACATCTTCAAAGGTGCCATCACCGCGATTGTGAAACAGGTAGTCGCCTTCGCCCACCATCCCCCAGGGGCCACATTGCACGAGCACGCCCTTGAAACGACAGAATTTTTCATCGCTGCCGAAGGCAGGTAGATGGTTCATATCCACATGAACATAGCGGGAGACGAACAAGTCAACAAATCCGTCGCGATCATAGTCGCCCCAAGCGGCACCCGTGGCAAAGCCGGTAATTCCGCCAAGCCCGGCCTTTTCGGTAATATCTTCAAACTTGCAGTTGCCTAGTCCGCGATAGAGAACCGTGTGTCCGTAGCCAGTGACGATTAGGTCCAGATTGCCATCATTGTCGAAATCGGCTACCGCGACCCCCATGCCCCAACCTTTGACCGAGAGCCCGCCCTGATCGGTGATGTTGCTGAATTTACCATTGGCATCCTGGTGATAAAGCGTGACCATCAGGTCGCCGCCCGCACGGTAGCGGTCAACGCTAGATCCATTGGTTACGACGATGTCGAGACGGCCGTCGTTATCGCAGTCAAAGAAGCCCACTCCCCCGCCCATGGATTCAACGATGTAATGCTGTTCTTTGGATGCCAGATGCGAACGTGTCAGCCCGACCTCTGGCGCGACATCCACGAAGTGTGGGACTGGAGTGGCGGAAGAGTTGTTCTGGGCGACCAACGCGCAGGTAATCAGTAGCAGCAGGCAACAGACGGAAACCAAAACACCCCGGGACATAGAATGATGATGATAACGTGAGGAGCCTGGCGATTCTACTGGGAAAACTGCGGTTTCGCTCGTCCCACCCGCACAGTGATGGCAATGAACAGAACTCGCGCCATCCCAGAAGCTGACAATACACGTTGCATGCTCGAGAGTTTCTCCTGTGGTGTGGGATTGTGACGCAACCTTCCGGCTGCGTTCGCAAGCGAAGGTATTGCAAAATTAGCCGCGCTGCGCAGTATACGAAGCAGCGCGTAAGCTAGTCCTCTCCGTCGGTGCTGGGCCGCTCGAACCGCGAACCACCAGTTCGGGTTCAATTACGATCTTGGGCATCCAAGGGCTGTGCCCTTCGAGCCGTTCCAGCAAAGTACGGGCGGCGGTTTCCCCCATTTTTTCGAGCGGCTGACGCACGGTGGTGAGACTTGGGTGGTTGTGAACAGCAATGCTTATGTCGTCAAAACCCACCACGGAAACATCTTCTGGAACCTTTAACCCCGCCTCTTGAAAGGCCCTAATGCATCCAATCGCAGAGATATCGTTATACGCAAACAGGGCCGTGAACGGTCGCTTGCGGCCGAGCAGCTTTTTGGCCGGAGAATAACCCAACCGCGGTGTGGGATCATCGCTGTCGATTTGAACTACGAGGCTGGCCGGCATGCGGACGCCCAGTTCGGCAGCAACTTCGCATACTGCGCTCCAGCGATCGGTTGAATCGGAACTGACATTGGCCCCCTTCATGAAAGCTATCTCGGAATGGCCGAGTTCGAGGAGATGACGAAGGGCCAGCCGTGCTCCCCTGCGATGATCGAGAATGAGATTCGTGACGTCTTTCAACGGTCGGTATCCCGGGATGGCAACCGTCGGGAGCGGCAAAGGGTGATCCATAACCGTGTCAATTGTGATGAATCCTTCGACGCCGCGATCTAAGAGAAGTTGCGCGTAGTTGTCCAGCAGCTTCCGGTCGTGACGGTGAGCGACGGTGAGGAAGAAATATCCCTTCTTAAGAAGATATCGCTCAATGCCTCTGATAATCGGTGAACCATAGAAGTCGCCGATCTCCTGAGCGACCACTCCGATCATGTACGTTCGTTTTGTGCTTAGATTGCGGGCGTGAAAGCTGGGGCGATAGTCGAGCTCACGAGCCGCTGCAAGGATCCTTTCTTGAGTGTGCGCCGGAACCGAGCGGGACGCCGGGGATTGGTTCAACACCGCGGAACAGGTTCCCTTTGTAAGCCCCACGCGTTGGGCGACCATCTGCAAAGTAACCGGCCGATTCTTTTGTCGGGTATCCCTTTTTGGGAGAACGGTCATTAAGCGGCCTGTGTGTCTTTGCGATAGTTCTAACCGCAAGCGTTTTGCAAGCGGTTGACATCCTGCTTAGACGGGACATCCGGCACGACGTGAGCCACAACCTTTCGAACATCCAAGCTACGCCAGTACTCCGCGAACGCAATTCAAGTCTATTGAATGGAGTTTCTCGAGACAGCATACATTGAAAAATACCGGTTTGCTAACGTTCTCTGCCGTAAATATCACCTTCGCAACAGGGACAGCTTGGAATGGAATCAAAGGGTGGGTATTTCCCGCAGGCATCTTCCTCAGCTACCACACATAAACCGCCGCAATTCGTGGAGGACCGGAACGTCCGTCTATCATTTGCGTTTCGATCACGATTTCTAGGTTCTTGTGCACCCAATCCTTGGGAGCAACCTTTACTAGCTCTTCCATATGGGCCGGATCGACCAGGAATTCCCCGGAAGCAATCGTCCCCCCGCGGGCGATGCCCGCCGCGACTACCACATAGCGTCCGGTATTTGGGTCGAGTGCTCGGCTCACGATAGCGAAATCCTTGTAAGTCCCAGTTGCCTGCTGTGAGCGATCAAGAAGCCATTCCCGACTGCTGGGCCGTTCCCGGTCTTCCACCCAAAATTGCGTCATCTCGGGATTATTCGCAAAGTGATAGCGGAGAGGAGCGGTAAATCGAAGGGTCCAACCGTTGTCGTAAGCCCCGATGAAGACTGACGGCACCTGTCGAAGATCACTGAATGAGGTTACCGACTCGCCTTGTACGCGAAGGGTTCGACCATGGGCGTGGAGAATGCCCGCAATATTCACGAGAGGACTGACGTCGTCAATGATGACCGCGACCATGCGGTCATTCAACGTGGTCTGATGCTTGGGATCCGCCGCGTCGCGGAGCACGATCGTCGAGTAATGGTTCTGGTCTGCCACGCAGACAAGAATGGGATCGGGAGATTTGAAGAACGGCGCCCAGAACGCATCGATTGGGGCTGGGCGCGAGAATCGCCAAACCAGAACCCCGGCCAATAGAATGACAATCAGCAGACCCGCGTACAATCTGAGTGAATGCTTCGACCCTGATGGCTCCGGTAACGAGATTTTTGGCGCCTCGGAGAGTTCCGCAATCTCGGGCATGGCGGGAACGATTTCCTCAGGCGTATAAAATTGAGGAACATAGGACCCGGCCGGCAGGAGCAACCGAATTTCCTTTTCGTGCCCTGGCTCCTGGTAGTATTGGGCGATCCGTTTGCGAATTTCGCCAGCGGTCACTCGAACGATCGGGTCTTCTGTGGTGTCGTAGTTTGGATCTTTCCCAAATACCTCAATACCCAAGGTTCGTTCTTTCAGACCTTCAGACCGCCCCGATAGTGCTTCTGCAACCACAAAACGCAAGAAGGCCGGGAATCGCTTGCTTTTATGAAAGTGCTGGTTCTCGAGAAGGCGCTCGAGTTGCTCTAAAAGAGCTTCTTTCTCAGCATCTGTGGACGGCGTCCAGGCCCTCAGCTGATCCAGCAACATGGTTGGACTCCCTGGTCAGGTTAAGAAGGGTTTACGTGGCCCTGATGTTCCTCGCCCAATCGCGAGTTCCCGGACAGGACATTACCCCAAAGGAACCAAGCTTGTCACGACATATCCTCTTAATTTGGACGAACTTTTACCAACTCTTTACAGGTAATGCCTGCCGCGATTGCCGTTTCTCGCAAGCCCCTGAAACCGAAGTGCAATCAGGACGATAGCAAGAACCTTTAACCCCCCGCCGGTTTTGCCTTTACGTGGGCCCAAACTGGTTCAGACGCAACCCTGTTGCGGGCTAAAGGACCGGTCACGAGCGAAACACTAATCCAGTTGGACGATGGACTGCTTAAGGCGCGATTTTGGGCTGCTATATATCAGGTTGAGAGTGGGGATCCGCCTTCCGGCAATCTCGTTTCCCGATGGGTCTAGAACACGCGAGAAGTCGCAGGTTTGTGCACAACCAAACTGCTATTAACCGTAAAGAACAGGAACGGATTCGTTAAACTCGGGGGCCATTTTCCCTCACTATATGAATAACATAGCGGCAGTTGGCTTAACTTAACACTCCTCAGCTTACCGTAAAGACCTTTTCATTTTGGCAGGCAAGTACCTAAATGTAGCGCAACGAAAAGTTTGGCTCGAACGAGGAGCTCCTCGCCTCCGGTCTCGCGGTTGGATGGCATCGTTTTGATGCGCGGCGAGGGAGTGGTTCACGCTAGATTTTTCCATTCGTGGCTGCTTCGGTGGAGTGTGCGGCTGCCTCTTGTGGCGCAATAAGGATTTTAGAATACCGGTATTCCACAAGAGCCGAGAGCTAGCGAGGCACCAACGCCGATTAACTTTTTTCTTGACAAGCTTAGTACAAAAATACTACAAGCTACTCTCGATGTGCTCTATAGCACAAAAGCGACGATTCATAGGCCCTGCATTCAAACCGTTCTTTAGGAGGCAGTCCATGGGTTCTAGGCTGTTGAAGCTGATTGCCGTTTTTGCGATTTTTTCAGTCACGTTTCTGCCGCTTTCGTTGGCCCAGAAGACCACCGGTGACATTTCCGGGACGGTCTCTGACCAGAGTGGTGCTGCGCTTCCAGGCAGCGCGTTAACTCTGACCGACCAGGCTACCGGAGCGGTCCGTAAGACAACCGCTGACGCGCAGGGTAACTTCAGCTTTCTTCAAGTCCCGGTTGGAACCTATACGCTGACGGGGACAAAGGAAGGCTTTAAGACGCTGACCCAGAAGGATGTGAGCGTACACATTGCGTCGGTCACGACGACTGCGGTGCGGCTGGAGGTAGGCGCGACTACGGAAACGGTGACCGTGGAGGCCGCGGCGATCAATCTAAACACCGAAAACGGCGAAGTTGGCAACGTCATGCTCAGCAACCAGGTGAGCCAGTTGCCGCTGAACGGGCGCAACTTCATCGAATTGACCACGCTGATGCCGGGCGCCTCAGTTGGTGGAGGGTTTGACAACAAGAACAAGGGCTTGCTGGCCGGGGTGGACATCTCTTTTAGCGGCGCGCCGGCTAACGCGAACCAATGGCAAGTGAACGGAGCCAACAACAACGACCAGGGCTCACAGCGCACCATTCTTGTCTATCCCTCGGTCGACGCCATTCAGGAATTCAAGATCCTTCGCAACAGCTACGGCCCAGAGTACGGCGGCGCGGGCGGCGCGCAGATCAACATCGTGACCCAATCGGGCGGGAACCAGTTTCACGGCCGTGCTTACTATTTCGGACGCAATGATGTGCTCAATGCGGAGAACTTTTTCCTCGGCCAGCAAAAGCTCGGCTGCGTCCCCGGCGATCCCGTTTGCGGAAAGAAGAACTTTCTGCGCCGCAACGATTACGGCTTCACAATAGGTGGACCGATTAAGAAGGACAAGGCGTTCTTCTTCTGGTCGGAGGAGTGGAATCGTGAGCGCCGTGGCCAGGTGCGGCAGGCGTGGATCCCCACGATGGCAGAGCAAGGCGGCGATTTCAGCGATCTAGCAGCTGCCCGAATTGCGGCAGGTGCCGATCCTACCCTGGATCCTTTTCTGACCAAAAAGCCTGACCCCCAAAACCCCGGTCAGACGCTTCCAGTTACTTGCGGCGGGCCAGCTATGCCTCGGGATCCGAACACAGGTCAGCCCTTCCCCGGATACCTGATCCCCGGTGCCCAGCTCAGTCCCGCCGGTCAGGCATATCTTTCTCAGCTACCGGCACCGAACATCACCGATCTCTGCGCCTCGCACGATTGGGTGTCACAGGTAGGAATTCCGCTGGACTGGCGCGAAGATATGGTGAACGGCAGTTATAACCTCACCAAGAGCACGGCATTGATGATTAACTTCACCAATGAATCGTGGGTCAACCCGCTGCACGGATACAACGAAGGTGGTCTGTGGGGCGATTCGAACTGGCCAGCGGTGAGCGATTCTTGGTCGCAGCCGAGCAAGATGTTGGTAGCCAAATTGACCTCGACCCTGGGTTCAAACAAGGTCAATGATTTTGCGTTCTCCTGGTCGGCCAACCGCATCAACATCACTCAGGCTGGCGATAATCCGAAACTGCAGCAGCAGATCGTCTCCGCCATGCCCCTGATTTTCCCCACCAGCGGCAAGCTGCACCCCAGTCAGCTTCCGGAGCAGATTTGCTGGTGCTCGACGTATTTGGGGACGCTCGGTCCCTGGAACAACCGCCAGGACCTGTTCACTTGGAAAGACGACTTCTCCATCACGAAGGGTTCACACACCCTCAAAATGGGTGTGCTTTACGACCAGAACGCCAAAGACGAAGAACAGGGCGACGAGGCCGGCGGAATGTGGGGCGCGGCGGGTTACGTTTACTCGGCAGCGCAGCGGACCACCCCGGGGCCAAGCCTTTCTGACTCGACGGGCGGCTTTGCCTGGAGTAGCCCGACCGGCAACCAATGGTCGGACACGATCCTGCAGAACGTGATGTGGGGAATCAACGAGAACTCGAAAAATCTCATTAGCGAACCTCGCTGGCGCGACGTCGAGTTCTACTTTGGCGATAACTGGAAGGCAACCAAAAGGTTGACCCTGGATTACGGCGTCCGTTACTCGCTTATGCCTGACGCATGGCTGGCGGATGACAAGTTAGCTGCTTTTGACCCATCCGCCTACGACCCCGCGCTCGGTACTTCCCCTTGCAACGGCATTGTGCTGGCGAAAGGGGCGCCTAATGGGTGCTCGGCACAGGGCTTTGCAGGAGGCGTCTATTCGAAGAATCGCAGCATTGTACCCTCGAACTACCATTTGTTCGCGCCGCGCATTGGGTTCGCATATGACGTAACCGGCCGCGGCACGTGGGTGGTACGAGCGGGCATCGGACAGTTCTTTACCCGCGATCCGATCAGCGGCACGAGCACAAGGCTGGTCGGCGCGAATCCGCCGTTCACAATTGGCACCGGCGCTGAGCGGACGCTCGATGGCCCAGCCTATTCGCCAGGCGTGAACATGCTCGACTTCAGCTCGGGGGGGACGGGAACCCAGAGCGTGCAGATTAGTCCTAACCTTGCCAATAGCTGGCAGTGGAACCTTACAACCGAAGTCGCGCCTTTCCGCAATGCCAAACTGGAGGTCGGCTACGTAGCCCTGCGCGGCATTCACCTGGCTACCTACGTGGATATTGATCAACTAGCTCCGCAGAACCGTCTGGCGTGGCTTACCCGCGCGTCCGGGGACAATGCTAACGGCCTGTTCCCCTTCGGAGCCAAGTACGGAGGAGCGCCTGGTGCGATCTATCAATGGTCGCATTACGGTGATTCCATCTACCACTCACTGCAGTCTCAGTTCACGCTGAAACTGTCGCGCAACTCTATCTTCCAGACGAGTTACACCTGGTCGAAGAACATCGCAAACACCGAAGGCGATTACCCGAACAACCAGGACGGCATCGCAGACCTTTACGATACGCGGGCCAGCCGTGGACTATCCAACTTTGACCGGACGAACGTGTTCTCGTCGAGCTTGGTTTACAACCTACCTACCCTTGATGGAAAAAATGGCCTTTTGAAGGGCGTTGCCGGTGGATGGGAGACGAGCACGGTGGTGAGCATCGCAACCGGCAATGCACTTACTATTACGGGCGGATTGCAAGGCACCACCTGCGTCAGTCTAGCCGGGGGAACACCTTGCACCGGGACCCTTGGTGCGGATCCGTGGGGAGCCGTCGGCAATGGCGCCTTCACGAATCTCAGCGTTCGTCCCCTCATGACCGGAGGGGACTGCTTCAGTGGGAACAAGTTGCAGTACATCGATCCCAATACGTTTACGATGAACGGCTACGCCATCGGCCAGCGGCCTTTTGGCAACACCGGACAGTGCCATGGACCGGCGATCCGGGATGTGGACTTCGCGCTCGACAAGAACTGGAGCATGCCGAAAGCCCTCGGCGAAAATACGAAGCTGCAATTCCGGTTGGAGTTCTTCAACCTGTTCAACCATCCGATGTTCCGCTACGGCAGCTCGAGCCTGGATAGCAACCAGAACTTGCACTACGTAGGCACGGGTGGGCAGGTCGTGAACGGCATCGTGACCGGAAGTACTTTGCAGGCTGGATCGACGTTCGGCAACACACCGTTCTCGAGCAACCTGGGTAACCGCGAGATTCAGTACGCACTGAAGTTAATCTTCTAGGGCGCTCGCGAGTCGAAGAAAAGCAAGGGTGGGCTTGACTTTGGTCCAGCCCACCTTTTTAATTCAGTGCAAGTTCATTCCTTGGACGGAAATGGGGCCTGGGTAGGTGGTAAGCCGCGCAGTAGAGGATGAGTGCAAGCGTTGGCGGCCCGTCACGCTCGTTGTGGTGGTCTTTCTACTCGGCTCTCTTGTTTCCGCTGAAGTCCCAGCAAAGAAACGCATTTCCGACCTGATTCGCCACGATCAATTACCCGCCGCAGAGCAGCAGCTTTGGGACGTGCTGACGGCTCATCCGAACGAAATATGGGCGCTTGAGCTAATGGGGGATCTACGCGTGCGCCAGAAACGCAATGCAGAGGCCGAGGCACTGTTTCGTCACGTGCTTGAGATTGGCCCCAGCCTCGAGGCGCAACGCAGCCTGGGAGCCTTGTACCAATCGGAAAGTAAAGCGGCGGAGGCGGTCGCAGCTTACGAAGCGATCGTCGCGATCGCGCCCCACGATCGCGATGCCAACTTGGCGTTAGCCACGCTCTACGAGCAGACTGGCAAATATCACGAATCGGTGGCGGCAGCGGAGCGCATTCCCGTGACATCGCGCCCGGCGGCTGTGCTTCCTTTGCTGGCGGATGACTACTTCCAACTGGCGCAACCTGAGAAGGTTCCTCCCCTGATCTTGCAGGTGTTGCGCCTGCCGCCGGCCAAACAGGGAACGGCACTCGATTTTGTTGCCGTGCTCTTGCACAACGGCTACGTCCAGGACGCGTCGAAGTTGATGGAGAGAATTCGACCCGCGAAGCCTGGCGCCGATTACGTGCACGTGCTGGCTCGGGTTCGGGAAGTCGAAGGGCGCAAATCGGAAGCGAGGCAGTTGCTAGCCGAGGCGCTCCGAATCCAGCCCAAATCGTTTGACATCCTCTTCGATTCCGCCCGCCTTGCGGCCGGCGAGAACCGGTGGAAAGATTCGCTGGAGCTACTAAAGCGTGCGAACGCGATCAAGCCGAACGACCCCGCAGTGCTGATGAAATTGGCGGTCGAATATATGCAAATCGGAGAGATCGAGCTCGCCAGGCTAGCAGCCAAGCGCCTCTATGACCTCCAACCGGAAAATGCTGACGCGCAGTACATCTATGGCCGAATTTTGCAACAGACGCAGCGATTCCAGGAAATCCTGTACCCGCTGGCGAAGAAGATGGTGGCGGCCCGCCCGAATGATCCGCATGCACTTTTCTTGCTGGGGATGATCGAGTACGACGAAGGAAACGACGCCGAATCACGTCAGGAGTTCATCCATAGCCTCCAGCTCGATTCCACGAACCATGACGCGCGCTATTACCTCGCGATGCTCGATGAGCGCGAGGGAAATTTTGACGAGGCCAAGAAGGGTTTGGAAGAGGTGGTGAAGGCAGACCCTAACCATGCCGGTGCCCAGCAAGAGCTGGGCGTGATCCGGTTGCGCCAGGGCGATATAGCTGGTGCACGTCAGGCGCTGGAAGTCGCGCTGAAACTCCGGCCAGATATTCCGCAAACGCACTATCAATTGGGACTCGTGTATTCGCGGCTGGGAATGACGGAACAGGCAAAACTGGAAACGGAGACGTACCAGAAATTGCACCAGGCAGTGAACGACAAAATGAAGCGAGAGATATTTTCGCAATCCACGAATACGAAGTCCGATCGACAATGATGCTCCTCGCAATCAATCGGGGAATACTCATCGCCTCTCTAATGGCATTGGCGACGCCCACCACCTTCGCCGCCCAGGCGCCCGCCAAAAAAGCGCCACCCGCTACCCGGAGTGGAGGCCCGACATCGAGAGGCGCGGCACCTCAAACCCAGGCCGGAAAAAGCGACCCCGCGCAACAGCATTTCGATTCGGCACAGACCTATCAACTAGCTGGGGATTTCGACAACGCAGCGAAAGAATATCGCCGGGCAATCGGCATTGGGCTCGACCACCTGGGCAATCTCCGCGCTGCACGGCAAGACTACGCTCGAGCAGAGCAGTTGCTCGAGCAGGCGATTTCAGCCGACCCGGAAAATCCAGATCTAGCTGTAGATCTCGCCATCACCAAGCTCTATTCCGGCGACATGCCAAAGGCTGAAGCGGATGTGAGGGGGGTGCTGCAGAAGAACCCGGACCATTTTCGTGGCCGCGTTCTGCTCGGCAAAATTGATTTCTTGAAGGGGAACTATCAAGCTGCTGCCGACGAACTGCAGGCCGCGCTTTCTACTTCCACCGATTTTGACGTGGCCTACAGCCTTGCGTTGGCTGAGCTGGAATTGAAGAAGAACTCGCTCGCGACCGTGCTCTTCGACGAGATGAAGAACTCCCTGCCTGAGAGCGCCCAGCTGCACGTACTAATCGGGCGGGCGTTCCTGGCGACCGGATATCCGCAGCTGGCGGCAAAAGAATTCGCGCAGGCGATCACGCTGGACTCAAGGTATCCGCACGCTCATTTTTATTTGGGGCTTTCCTCCTGGTTGAGCAGTCAAGCCTCCGATGTTGCGCCCAGCGAGAGCCAGCTGGAACTGGCGAAAGCGGAAACCTCGCTGCAAGAAGCCATCCGGCTCCAGCCTCAGGACTCGCGGGCATTCTTTTACCTCGGCCGATGCTACGCCTCCGAGCAGCAATGGGCAAAGGCGGTGGACGCCTATCGCTCTGTAATAAAGCTGACACCCACTGCGCAGCAAATGGATGCTGCCATGGCGGGCGCCTATGAAGGCCTCGCCGAAGCGCTGCACAAGCTGGGGAAGAACGCGGAAGCCGATGCGGAGTCGGCGAAGGCGCAGCAGCTTCGCGCCACGCTTCAGAAAGACGGGGGAGGTGCCGTCCAAAGCGATCCGGGGAAAGCGTACGGTGACTCAGACCAGCAGGAACTTCAATCCATGATGTTACGTCCAGGCGATTCCCAGCCGTCCGATGCCAAAGTCGAGGCCGCGTATACGGAATCCATGGCATCTTTGCTGGGACGGGCGTACCACAATCTGGGGGTGATTGACGCGCGCGCGTCACATTACACCCAGGCCGCTGAAGAATTCAAAGAAGCAGCGAAATGGGAGCCCTCGATCCCTGGCCTGGATCGCAACTGGGGCCTGGCTGCGTACCGAGCGGAGAAATACGATGAAGCCGCCGGGCCGCTGGAGCGGGAGTTCCACCGCACGCCGAATGATCTCTCTCTCCGAGAGATGCTGGGCCTCTGCTACTTCATGGGCGACAAGTTTACCGAGAGCGCGGCGACATTGCGCCCGGTGCTCGATCAGTTGCCAGACAACGCAGGCCTGCTATACGCCGCCGGTGTGTCGCTCGTGCGCAGCGGCGACGCAAAAAACGGCGCACGCGTTTTTTCCCGGATGCTCGAAAAAGGTCAAAACGTGCCGGCGGTACACCTGATGCTCGGTCAGGCTTACGCCCAGCAGCAAAATTATCCCGAGGCTCTGGCAGCATTTGCCAAGGCTCTGCAACTCGATCCGCACATTGCCGAGGCGCACTATGGGTCTGGAATGGTGGCTCTCAAGCAGGGGAAGCTGGATACGTCGGCAGATGAATTTCAGCAGGAATTATCGGTCAATCCCGGCTACATCCCGGCGGAATATCAGTTGGGATATGTGCGGCTGCAGATGCATAAGGCAGATGTCGCGATCCCATTGTTGCAGGATGTGGTGAACCGGCAGCCCAATCATTCCGACGCCCATTATGAGCTGGGAAAGGCCTTGTTGGAACAGGGAAAGGTGAAGGATGCCATTCAGGATCTGGAAACCTCCATCCATCTTCACCCAACCGATTACGCCTACTATCAGCTGAGCGTTGCGTACCGGCGAGAGGGGCGTGCCAATGACGCAGAACAAGCCATGCTGATGTACCAGAAGCTCAGGCCCAAGCCCCATGTGTCGCAGCAGTAACCGGCAAGCGAGTTGAAGGTTCTACTGATGAAGGAATTCGCGATAAATATCGGGACGCTGCTGCTTCTTGCCGGGGGGCTCGTCGCAGCGCAGCAGCCTTCTCCTGCGCCGAAAGATCCCGGGTTGGTGATGCGCGTCACCACTCGCATGGTGCTGGTGGATGCTGTTGTCCTCGATAAGGAAGGCCACCCGGTCAGGGGTCTGAAACCGGAGGACTTCACGGTGACTGAAGGCGGCGTTCGTCAGCGCATCGCATCCTTCGCCGAGCGCAATTCTGAATACGCGAATGCGGCAGCGCCGCCAGTGCTTCCTCCGCACGTAACCACTAACCGCCCTGCGGTAACGCAGTCGAATTCAGAAAACGGAACAGTTGCCGTGCTGCTGCTCGACGGCCTCAACACGCCTGCTCAAAATCAGATTTACGTGAAGCAGCAGATGCTGAAGTTCTTGGCTCGGCAATACGACCCGAACACGAAACTGGCGGTGATTGCCCTGACCAATAAGCTTACCGTGCTGCAGAATTTCACCCAGGATCCGCTGTTGTTGCGAGCGGCATTGGACCACTACTTGGCTGAGACGGCGGCCCTCGGGCACACCGCGGGTCAGATGGAAACGCCGTCAGCTTCCGTTCCTGCGGCAATTGTCAATCTGCCGGCACAAGCCAAGGGCGGGCCGACCGGGAGCGGTCCGGATCCCGGGTTACCCGCTACCCTGGCCGCGGGTGGAAGCAATTCCACCATTTTCGAAGATATCGCCTACATGATGGACCGCTTTGAGCGGGAATCGGAAAACTTCTCGCGCGATATCCGTATCTCGACCACCCTTTCGGCCTTAGAGCAAATTGGCCGGTTCATGTCCGGACAGAATGGACGCAAGGTGTTGCTGTGGTTTTCTACGGGGTTTCCATTTTCCGTAGTGGGGGATTCGCCCAGCGCCATGGAGGCAGAAAGAAACTATGGCGATCAAATCCGGCGGACCATCAATCTGCTGAACGATGCGCATGTAGCCACCTACACCATTGATGCCGGGGGCCTGGCGCCGAACAGCATTGGAGATCCGGGCCTCAGCGGTCGGGACTCGGAAGGCCGGATTCATCTTGGCATCGACGCCAATCGCGCTTTGAGCAGCGAATCTTTTCAACGATTCTCCACCCACGATGCCCTTGAAACGATTGCCCGCGACACCGGCGGACGCTACTTCGGCAATAGCAACGACCTTGATCAAGCCATTCGATCCGCGTTGAAAGAATCGAGTTCTTATTACATGCTCGGCTATTACCCCATCAATAAAAAGTGGGATGGGAAGTTCCGTAATGTCAAATTGCAGGTGGACCGACCGGGCACACAGTTGCGTTACCGGCGCGGATATTTCGCGACGAATCCTACGGATTGGAAAAAGAACAACGGTGAGCATATGCTAACCGCCGCGTTAGCAGCCAATTCGCTGCCCTCAACGGAAGTGACCTTTATGGCGCGGGCCCTGCCTCCGCAGCCGAATTCGGACACAGTCGTTGAATTCGCGATCGATCCTTCCACCCTCTCGTTTCAAACCGAAGCCGGGAACCTTCACCGCTGCATGCTGCAGTTTGAGGTGCAGGCGTTCACTCCCGATGGCAAGCGGGTAAAGGCAGAAGTGCAGACCGCGGAGGCATCCCTGCCGGAGCCGACTTATGAGAAGGTAAGCAAGCAAGAGCTGCCCATGAGCGTGCCGATCCGGTTGGCACCTGGGAAGTACATTTTGCGGCTCGGCGTGCGCGACAACCTCACGGGATTGTTTGGAACCGCAGATTTGCCTTTGGAAGTTCCAACCAAGCGGGAAAGCAAGGAGTAGCGGGGCAGTACGGGTCAGCAAATCATTGCTGATGCTCGTTCCAAGTGGCCGATGATTTCTGGTTTCTGATTTAGCACTCGTGAAAGGTTCGCTTGGAAAGGGGTATTCGCGTAGCGAGGTGGTTTTCTCTTAAAAGGAATGGAGGAACGTCATGAGATCGAATCATCTTTGGTTACCGAGCATGGCGGTTGCTTTTCTCTCTGTGGCAAGTGCCGCACAGCAACCGACAACGATGAGTAGTGGTACTTCTGGCGGACTCACCACCATAGCCGTTCGTGTGTCTTACCAGCAGAGCCATCGGCCCGCAGCATCATTACACGTGGAACTGCTTTCGTCGTACGGGGGCATGGTGGATATGCGGACAACCGATGGGAATGGCGGCGCAAGCTTCAACGCCGTGTCCAGCGGGCGTTATCGGGTACGGATAAGCGGGCCTGACATCGAGACAAAAACGAGCGATCTCATTGAGGCGGGTGGGGCCATCGGGGGGCCGTACATCAACGAAAATCTAGAGGTGCAGCTGACCAAAACGGCTGCCAGTGAGACCGGCGGTCCAGCTTTCGCTGCAGTCATCCCAGAGAATGCCCAGAAGGAATTCAAGCAGGGATCGAAGGAGATGGACAAGAAACACTATGAGGAAGCTAAAGATCATTTTCAGAAAGCGATCGGTCTGTTTCCAAAATATGCGGACGCATTCAACAATCTTGCCCTGGTGCAGATTCAACTGAAGGACGCTAAGAGCGCAGTAGAGTCGTTTCGCAGTGCCACTCAGATCAATCCCACGCTGCAACAGGCCAATCTGTATTTGAGTCAGTTCTATTACGAAAACCAGCAATACAAAGAGGCCGAGCCTTATCTCGAGCGCGCTGCTGCCGACCAACCGAAAAACGCGCAGATCCTTACCGCTCTCGCCAACGTAGAGCTGCAAAATGGCGAAACCGATCTCGCTCTCACCAATGCGCGCAAAGTGCCATCCCTTGAAAACCACAAGCAATTTGCGATTTCACACCTGATCGTGGCGCAGGCACTTGCTGCCAAAGGCCAAGAGAGTGAAATCGCAAAGGAGTTTGAAGAGTATTTGAAGGAAGCTCCTGACTCTCCGTTGGCACCCCGCGTAAAGGACGAGTTGGCGAAGCTGAAGTCTAAATAAGAGTGTCTCCGGCTCGGCTGACGAGTGAGACGAGAGTCTGTATCGGTAGATGTTGAGACTGATCAGGATAGAATAGACGATCCCGAATATGTCGAGGTCTGTTTCGCTTCTGGGTGTCCTGCTTCTAGTGGCGCCACGCGCCTTCGTGATCTCTGCAGCGCCCGCATCGAGTCAGCAAAACCCGGTCAGCACGACAACTGAAATTCGCTTGATTGATCCCGGGTGGTGGCCCACCAAGGGTACCTTCGCGCGCGATCAGTACGTCGGCTCGGAGACTTGTGGACGATGCCATCGGGATATCGCTGCCACGCAGACGAATACGCCCATGGCGCATGCAGTGAAACCGGCGACGGCCGAGGCGTTCACAAATATGCCGCACACGATGCAATTCCGCACCGGATCCTACGATTATTCAGTTTCTCAGACGTCGAGCGGAGCAGAGTATTCGACCAGCAACGGCCAGCAGTCCGCCTCAGCGGCCCTGAACTGGGTATTCGGGGACCGGCAGTTCGGGGATACTTTTCTGTATCAGCGGAACGGAATCTATTTTGAAAGCCGGGTCAGCTACTACAAAACCCTAAACGGATTGGACCTCACAACCGGGAGGACCCGGTTTCAACCTAGCCGCATCGAGACTGCGCTAGGCCGGCGCATGTCCCCGGACGAGCCTCCGTTGTGTTTTGGGTGCCATTCCACCGCTTCAAGCACGAATGGCGTATTTCGTCCCGAACAAATGATTCCGGGAGTTACCTGTGAAGCATGTCATGGCCCGGGAGCGCAACATGTCGCGCAGATGAGCCTGGAACATGATGCGAAGACTTCGTCCTTGATTTTCAATCCGGCTCGCCTCGGCCCGGCCGACGCGATAGATTTCTGTGGTGCTTGTCACCGCACGTCGGCTGATGTCAGCCTCAATCCCGTAAGCGGGATTTTCGTGCTTCGGTTTCCTGCCCCCCGTTTGGAGCAAAGCCGCTGTAGGGGAAATGGTGAGGCTCGACTCACCTGCACAGCGTGCCACGATCCGCACAAATCTCGAGTGCAAGATGCTGCCTTCTATGACAAGGTCTGCTTGAGCTGCCATTCGCCTGCGAGCACCCCTGCAATGGACCGAGCTCATGCCATTGGCTCTTGCAAAGTTTCAAGCCGCGAGTGTGTGAGTTGCCATATGCCAAAATATACAATCCCGTCCATGCATACCGACTTCACGGATCACAAAATAGCCATCCACGGAGACCAGTTCGCTGAATGAATACCCGGGGCAGAATCATTCTCAGAGCGGTGCGTATTTTACTACTGAACCTGGCTTCGATCGGCGTCATTTTGCTTTGCGGATCTAGGCTGCGAGAACCATCGATGAACGCGCAAGAGAAGGCTGCGCCGCCAAGGTTCAAAAACCTGCAAGTGTTGAAGGACGTTCCGCCGGATCAGCTGATTCCGGCGATGCAGTTTATCTCGGCATCCCTGGGCGTCGAGTGCGAGTTCTGCCATGTTCGCGATGCCTACGATAAAGACGACAAACAATCTAAACAAACCGCCCGCCGCATGATCCAGATGATGTTCGCACTCGATAAGGACCAGTTTCAGGGAGAGCGAGCCGTAACTTGTTACACCTGCCACCGCGGCTTCGCAAAACCCGTGAGCATACCGATGCTCGACAGCACAGCCCCATACCTTTCCGAAGCTCGATCGGCAACGGGGCAAGCTGGTGGTCGAACCAATCTGCCATCGGCGGATGATGTAATCGAAAAGTACGTACAAGCCCTTGGAGGCGCCGTGGCCGTGCAGAATGTGTCGAGCCGCGTTGCCAGCGGCACGGTTACTTTCGCTGGCGGCGGACCCGGTCTTCCTATTGAAATTCTTTCCAAATCGCCGGCCCGGCAGGCGATGATTGTGCATTTGCCCGCGGGAGACAGCTCTACGGTTTTTGATAGTCAAAACGGATGGGTGAAGTCCCCGACTGGCCCGGTTCGCGACATGCCACGGGCGGACATTGAAGGCGCGCGGCTGGACGCGGATTTGCAATTTCCTATCAATGTGAGGAAGAGCTTCCAGGAATTGAAAGTTATAAGGACAGAAAAGGTTAGTGAGCACGACGCGATCCTATTATTCGCCACCAACCCGTCTGGCCCACCCCTGGAATTGTATTTCGACCGGCAGACCGGGTTGTTGCTCCGACAGCTGCGTTTTGGCTCCTCGCCCCTTGGCTTGAACCCCACCCAGATCGATTACGGTAATTACAAAGCGTTCGACGGCGTACAAGTTCCGCTGCATGTGGTTATTACCCGCCCTAATCGGACGCTGGACATTCATTTGCTCCAAGTTACGCAGAATGCCACCGTGGATGATGCGAAGTTTGTGCGCCCTTAGCCTCTGCAGGGGTTCCCTTGATCTTCCTACCTAAACTGTCAAGATTACCAGTGCATCCTTAGTCGAATGGAGCTAACATTTTCGGCGGCGAGTGCAGAGCAGGGAGGTGAGATCTCAAGTGCGACATTTTCTTTGCAAAGTGGTATTGCGGGTTGGGCTCTCTATCGCCCCGACTCTCGTGGCTGCGCAGCCAGGCATGGGTCATGGGTTTCATGCTGGAGGAAGCTTCCGGGTTGGAGGCGGAGGCGGGCACATCTCCGGGGCCTATTCCGTCGGACACCGCGGGTTTGCGCACGCTGGCTACTATGGCGTGCCCGGTGGCTACTACCGCGGATTCCATGGAAGCTATTGGGGTTATCCTTACTCTGGATTCGGGCCGGGATTCGGTATCGTGTTCGGCTGGACGCCATATTCCCTTTGGCCGGCATATCCGTATTGGTACGGCTATGGCGCTTGGATGGTTCCTCCTCCTTACTACCGCTATGATGCTTCATGCGACTATCGCTATCAGTGTTCACGAGATGACAACGAACGCTGCAACAGCTCAGGTTGTGCTCCGCAGGCATCCCACTCCGTTCCTCGCGTGCCCGCAACCAGGGCCCCAGAAACGACACCCGCCCCATACCAGGGAGTCGAACCACCGGACACCAATACCGCGGACGAGCGCTATCAAATAAGGACTATCGGCAATCGTCCAACGCTTCGAAGAGAGGTGCAGAACGCACTTGAAACACTCCGCGGAATGCCCCCGGCTGCTCGACGACGCTGGATCGATTCGGGTCGGTACCAGAAGTTCTCACCTGAAGAACGCGAGCTTCTGAAGCATGTCTCCGACGACCAACCAGCCACTGCGACAACCCACCTTGTCGTACTAAGCCCCTTGCAAAAGGAGATGCTTAGGCGTTGACTAGTCAATCGCCGTTGGCTCTGCCTGGCAGCAAAGACCGACGTTTCGTCAGTCAACCCGTCGAGACTCGCTTGTTGCCCAGCTTAGTAACTCCTAAGTCCCCAGTGTGTTAATCGCGCGTGCGACAACGGCAATCAGGGTCACGAGCGAGACCACACTCTCGATCATCATCAGGGATTTCGCTCGGGATGTTATCGGCAAAACGTCGGTGGAGCTGAAGGCCGTCGCGGTGGAGAAAGCAAGGAAAAGGTAGTCGACAAAGGTCGGGCGCCAGTCGGTTGGAGCCTTGTCAGGCGCGCCTTCCTGAGGAAACAACCAGTCAGGTTTTGTATCGATGTGGTTGGCTCGGGCTTCTGGACCGCCTCGATCCATCCTCCAGTAAACCAGGGAGAAGAGAAGCAGATTCGTGACCCACACCGCAATGCTTG
Organism: Terriglobales bacterium; assembly: GCA_035606605.1. GTDB lineage: Bacteria > Acidobacteriota > Terriglobia > Terriglobales > Acidobacteriaceae > Gp1-AA145. The sequence goes on along the minus strand of DATNEX010000033.1, from coordinate 110,385 downwards.
ATTCCAGGAGCGTAAGACTGCTCAGCCGATTCGAACCATGCACCATTTGTCGAAGCACGTATCCCAGGTTGACCATCAAGGCGACGCCGGCGACGAGGACAAATGTTACGGTTACGAACTTTTCGATACGTAACCACATCGTCTTTACCGTCGCGAACCTGAGGGCGAGCTCTGATCCAAAAAAGGCCACCATGAGCGTACAGGGCACCCAGACAGGGAACGTCTTTACGCGACCAGACAGAAGAGTCAGCACTAAGAACACCGCAAGGACAGCTAAGGCGACTAGCCACCGATTTTCGATGTGCGTGGTTCCGCTGCTTTCGCGAACAATCACAAGGGATCGTCCTCGCCTTCTTGCATGGAGCGGGTCGCTGTCGTTTCCCTCGGAAACATCATCGTAACCATCGCCGCAAGGACAACCGGAATCGACCAGGCCCAGTCTCCCAGCTCAATCACAGCCACGGCACCTGCTGCGCAACCGGCAAGGAAACTCGCCAGAACAGGGAAAGTTTTGTCCAATGGCTTGTACTTTCTTTCGGCTAACGGTACACCTTGCAGCTGGTCCAGGAAAGCTATGGTCACGATTGTCAGGTTCCCCGTCATCACGGCTGTTGAGGGTGCACTAGGCATCACCATAGTTAAGAAGGAATATTGGGCAGCCATGGCCGCAACGGCAATCATTGCGGTGATGTTGAGGACAAGTGAGTTGAGTCCGTTCGAGGGGTGCCACAAAATGCTTAGCAGGAGGACGAATGTGAGAAGCACGAGCTGCACAAACAAAAGCACCCTTCCAAGGCTCGGACCTCTTTTCTGAGAGCGCCTACCTATGAGCCACGCGGTACCGACGGCCACTACAAACGTAGGAATGGCGAGAACCTGATCTAATCTTGAGGTTCCTCCCACCACCAGCGCCGCAATCAAAACCAAGTTGCCGGTAACGTGAGCGGCGAATAGTTTCAGGGTTAAGAACCCTATCACGTCAACCAAGCCCGCGATCGCGCCTAGGACGGGTGGCACCTGCGTTTCCCACCGCCAGAACTCGAAAGCCCGTGAGAGAGATCCGGGCGAAGATCTTCCTTTGATTCCATAAGCCACGTTTCTGCATTCAATCAAGGATTCGGCGAAAAGGTGACTGTTAAGAGTTCCAATTTCCGCAAACCGTTCTCAGAAGTGAAGGAATCGGAATGGCGACTGCCGGCGGTGTGGGCACCCAAACCCACACTATTCGTCTAGCCTCTTTCCTCCCTCCTGGGGGAGCATGCCAAGCTTCGGAGACTGTAAAAATTGACAGGTGGATAGGAACACAGCGCGACTTTATTGTGTCGTCGTTACAACGAACCTCGGGATTGTTGAGGTTCTATCCGCCGCTTTGGAGCTTACTTAAGCGGCAGGCTTTTAGGAGTGAGGTCAGCTGATTATGGAGACTAGGCAGGCAGTACCGAGTTCAAAATGGAGGGCCATGCTTTTCGACGGCGTGTTGACGACCATCACTGCCGGTGCATTCTGCGGCTTTCTATACCTGTTGTTCCACAATTGATGGCCTGTGCTTTTAGCAAGCACATCAACATTCCAATCAAGCATCTCAGGGAGCAAAATCGAGGCACCTCGTTGCGCAGATTTCGCAAGTTCCAGCCCCTTGTTTTGGGTTTGCCAGACCAGAGCGCCGAACAACCTATGTTGATGGACAGAAGGTGCTTCGGGTCTAATGGGGCTTGCTCCTGCTAGCCGAAACTACGGCTGCGAAGTACACCTGGCGGGTAGCTTCGCCGTCCACCAGGCGCATAACACGGTACCGGATTTGAGTGTTGACGCGGGTTCCGTCTTTTCTGCGGAAACCAAAATCGTTGGCTACGAAGACGTCTTCTTGTCGGCCAGCAATCTCCTGGTTAGCACGAACCACTTCCCCGTGATCCGCCATAATGAGCGGCCATTCCAGTGTGATCAACTCTGGTTCAGGATAACCAACGAGGTCACAGAAAGTGGAATTTGCCGCGACAAAGTGCCTGCTTTCGGGGTCAAACAGGTATGCCGGGACGCGGATCACATCAAGGAACTCACGAAATGTCGTCTGCAAACTCTCGGGCATGACACTCCCAATTTGTCCAAAACGATACTGCAATACGTGTCCTCTTTGATCTGTCATCTCGAACAGCGGAGTGCTGGTTTGCCGGATCAACTTGGATGCTCTTTGGGCGGAGAGCCAAAGCTGGCATTGCGACCTCACGCCTGTCAGGCGGATTGAAGACGTGGTGAAATGGGCATTCATGATGCTTGATCGGAAGCTTGGTGACCTTCCATTGGCGTGTGGCATTCCAGATGCCACTGCTCCCGATAAGCATCGGATCATTCGCAGGGGGTTGTCGAGTCCCACTTGCTTGCACAGGACTTCCCAGGCAAATCCGAACCCGACACCCGGATTTCGAGCAGGTTTAGGACTTGAGTTCTAGCCAGGAGGAAATGATGTTTCGAAGCGATGTTGTTGGCAGTCTCTTGCGCCCCGAGTTTTTGAAACAAGCACGGGAGAAGCACGAACTGGGCGAGATGTCCGAGGAGGAATTTAAGCGCATGGAAGACCGCGCTGTGGACGAAGCAATCGCCTTGCAGGAACGTGCGGGGCTGGATGTAATCACCGACGGCGAGATGCGCCGGTATGCTTTCTATGGCCACCTCATCGATGCCGTCGAAGGCTTCGATAAAACCGGGGGATGGGCCATCCCGTTTCACGATGAAAAAGGCCAACGACTTGTGTTGCAACGTCCGGTCGTAGTTTCCAAGCTTCGTCGCAAGCGGCCGATGTGCGCGGAAGAATTTACCTACGTTCGAGCCCGAACGTCTCATCCGGCCAAAACGACCATGATTAGCGCGCAGCAAGCCGCGGCCTACTACGACAAAGAAAAGTCCGCCTCAGCTTATCCCACAATCGATGGTTATTTGGCAGACCTGGTCGGCATTCTCTGCGACGAAGTCGCAGAACTGATCCGTCTTGGGTGCACTTATATTCAAATCGATTCCCCTCAATACGCTGCGTTGCTCGACCCCGAGCTGCGGGAGGGTTATAGGAAGCGCGGTAACGATCCCGACCGGCTGCTCGATCTTTCAACCGAAATGGACAATGCCGTGATCGGCAACCACCCGGGCATCATCTTCGGCCTGCACCTCTGTCGGGGAAATAATCAAAGCAAGTTTTATGCCGCCGGAGACTATGGTCCCATCACGAGAGTCTTTCGGAAGACCCGATTCCATCGTTTTCTACTCGAATACGATGACGGGCGCTCCGGGGGGTTCGAACCTTTGCGTCAAGTGCCAGAAGATCGCACGGTAGTGTTGGGCCTGGTCAGTTCAAAGAAAGCCAACTTGGAATCAAAACACGAGTTGAAGATACGCATTGAGCAGGCGTCGAGGTTTATCCCCCTTGATCGGCTGGCCTTGAGTCCGCAATGCGGCTTTGCTTCGACGTTGGAGGGAAATTTGGTAACCATGCAGGACGAGGAGGGCAAATTACGTCTCGTTGCCGACACAGCGAAGGAGGTGTGGGGACGCCCTAGTCGCAAAGAGTGAACACGGTGCAACCGGTGTGCTTAGATTGCATCACTTCTTCAAGACGCGAGGCAGAAGGACAGGCGATCACAGGGGTTGAAGTGCGATGGAACGGATCCGTGATTAGAAATATTGCAGGCAAAGGAGAACGTATGAACTGGTTCGCTCTCGTTTTGGCAGTTTTACTTGCGCAGGCGGCTTGGGCCCAAGATTGGGCACGTGCTCAGTTGGAGAAATCGCCCCGCCATCGGGAATGGGTCACCGTGAAGCATGATGGGCGCCAGGTAGAGACCTTCGTCGTATATCCCGAGAGCAAGGCTAAGACACCGGTCGTCCTGATCATTCACGAGATCTTTGGCATGTCGGATTGGGTTCAGGATTTGGCCGACCAAGTAGCCGCCGCCGGTTACATCGCCGTCGCGCCGGACCTACTTTCTGGAATGGGGCCTAATGGGGGACGCACATCTGACATCGCATCGGACAAAGTCACGGAAACCGTGAGCCACCTCAGTCCCGATCAAGTCACGGCCGATCTCAATAGCGTGGCCGATTACGCGAGCAAACTTCCTGCGTCGAACGGAAAATTGTTTGTCGCCGGCTTCTGCTGGGGCGGTAGTCAAAGCTTTCGCTTCGCCACCAACCGCCCGGATCTCAGCGGCGCTTTTGTATTCTATGGCGGTCCGCCTGACAAGGATGCCATGAGCAGAATCAAGGCCCCAGTGTATGGGTTTTACGCGGGAAACGATGCGCGAATTGATGCGACGCTTCCTGATACTACGACGCAGATGAAATCCGCGGGCAAAGCCTTCGATCCAGTGGTCTACGAAGGTGCCGGACACGGCTTCATGCGAGCGGGGGAAGCTCCGGATGCAAATGAGGCCAATAAGAAAGCCCGTCAAGAGGCCTGGGCCCGTTGGAAAGGTCTCTTGGAAAAGTAACCTGGCACGCGCTCCGTTTTTTGATCTTGATGCTCGCCGGTCGGTCTCAAGACGAACTTTTGGAAAATGGCCACCTCCTGCGGTGCTCCGCGGGTTGCGGGGAGGCGCCAGTCGAGGGCCCCTGATCTCTGCACTCACTTGACTGGGGTGTTTCTATGAGGCCAGGTTTGTGCTACTTATATGGAGGTTATGCTGAGCGGGCCTACGATCGGACGCCGGCGATTGGTGTGGGTTCCGATTGCTGCTGCCCTGGCTCTCGGCGGGTTCCTGCTGTGGCACGGCAAGCTCTCGCTGTTTGGCGGAGATGAGGTGCATTTCAGCACCGACATCAGGCCGATCCTGAACCAGAACTGCGTACAATGCCACGGCGGAGTGCGCCAGAAGAACGGCGTTTCCTTCATATACCGTGAGGAAGCGCTCGGAGTGGGAAAGTCGGGCCGACGAACCATTGTGCCGGGCGATCCCAGCGCCTCGGAGCTGATCGCCCGCATCACTTCCAAAGACCCTGAAACCCGAATGCCGTATCATGGGGCGCCTCTACCCGCCGAACAAATCGAGCTCCTCCGGAGATGGATCAAACAGGGTGCCAAGTGGGAGGACCACTGGTCGTTCGTGGCACCCAAACCACAAAAAATTCCTTCCGTGAAGCATTCCAATTGGCCGAAGCAGGCTTTGGATCGCTTCATTCTCGCTCGACTGGAAAAGGAGGGGCTGCAGCCATCTCCGGAAGCGGGAAAGTCGGAGCTATTACGCCGGGCATCCCTCGATCTGACCGGGCTCCCGCCGACGGCGGAGGAGCAGGCCGCCTACATGGCGGATTCGTCGCCGAACGCCTACGAGAAACAGGTGGACCGGTTGCTTGCTTCGCCACGTTACGGCGAACGTTGGGCGGCCATGTGGCTGGACCTTGCTCGCTACGCAGACACGAAGGGTTACGAAGCCGATCGTGAGCGGCCCGGAGTTTGGCCTTATCGCGACTGGGTGATCGATGCCTTCAACCGCAACCTGCCATACGACAAATTTGTCATCACCCAGCTGGCCGGAGATCTGCTGCCCAATGCCACCTTTGAAGATCGGATTGCAACTTCCTTTCACCGTCAAACGCCGAATAACGACGAGGGGGGAACCGATGATGAGGAATTCCGGCTCGTTGCCGTCATGGACCGCTCAGCAACCACATGGTCGGTGCTGAATAGCTTGACCATGAATTGTGTCCAGTGCCACTCCCACCCTTACGATCCCATCCATCACAATGAGTATTACAAGTCGCTCGCGTTCTTTAATACGAGCGAGGACGCCGATTACCCGAGCGACATGCCTGTTCTGCGTGTGCCCATAGACCGGTCACACGATGCCCAAGCAGCCCAATTGCAGCAGGAGATCGCGGCGCTGACCACGTCACTGGTCGACAAAGGTCGTAGCTTGGAAGCTGAGACCCGGTGGATACCCGCAACCATTACCTCGGCCACTGCCAGCGAAACGCCGGCGCTGCGGTGGGAAGTCGCTGAACTGGAACGCGAACTAGGCGAGTTAAAACAGCGAAAGCTGCCAGGTAAGGAACCGAAGGACGAAGAGGTTAAAAACCGACAGAACGCAATTCGTGACCTGACGAAGGCCATTGTTGAAGAGAGACAGCTCGCTGATGCAAAAGCGAAGGTTAAGCCAGTAACCTTTCCTGTCCACGATGATGAGTTCGCCGCGGCTTCAACTACTCCAGGGAAATCCGTGTATGAAATCAAACTAACCGCACAGGTAGGGAGCTTGACGGCGTTGCGAATCGAAGTGTTTCCCGTTAATCCTGAGATTGCGCAGCATTCTCCTGGGTTAGGTTTCATTGTGGACAAAATGGACGCTTGGGTCGTTGGCAAGGATGGCCGCGAGAAACAAATCGCCTTCCGCGATTTTGTACCGGACTCCGAAACAGATCTCTCTGATACGGTGGCTCGCGCTCTTAAAGCGAAATCGAGACGGCAAGGCGATGGGCAAACGGGTGGCTTTGCGGCGAACCCCAATCTGTTTCAGAGCCGCTGGCTGGTGGCTATTCCCGGCTCGCCGATCGCGCTCTCACCCGGGAGCCACCTAAAGATACATTTGACGCAAGTGAACTCGATTTCGAGCAAGCCCGCCCTGGTGAAGAACGCAAGGCTCTATGCCAGCGGAGACACCCGATGGAGCGAGCTCAGTTCCGATCGCAACTACCACAACGACCTTGCAAAGCTCACGGGCTTGGAGAAGAAACTGGAAAAAATTCCGGCCGTTGAGACACCTGTGATGGCTGAGCAGCCGGGATATGAAGTCCGAAAGACTCTGGAATTCGAGCGCGGAAATTTTCTCACCAAGATTGGTCCGGCACTTAGTCCCGATGTACCTGCCATTTTTCCGCCGCTTCCTGCTGGAGAGCCACGGAACCGGCTGACGCTGGCGCGTTGGTTCTTTTTTCCAAGACAGCCCCTTACAGCGCGCACCGCGGTAAACCGCTATTGGGAGCAACTGTTTGGTATCGGCATTGTCGAAACCCTTGAGAATTTCGGCAGCGTCGGAGAGGAACCAAGTCATCCCGAACTGCTCGATTGGCTCGCGCTACATTTTCAAAACGATCTTCACTGGGATATGAAGGCGCTGTTGCGCGAAATGGTGCTCAGCGCGACCTATCGCCAAGGCGCGAAAACGACACCCGAACTGCGCGAAAAAGACCCGCGCAATCGTTTGCTGGCTCGTGGACCCGGACAACGCCTCAGCGCAGAGATGGTCCGGGACCAGGCGCTTCTGGCAAGTGGACTTTTGAATCTGGCCATGGGCGGACCTCCGGTAATGCCCCCGCAACCCCCGGGGGTTTGGAATTCGGTTTACAACGAGAGCAAATGGGTGGACGCGAAGGGACCAGACCGATACCGAAGAGCAATTTACACCTACATCAAGCGAACCAGCGGATATCCAAGTTTTCTTGTGTTCGATGCCTCTGATCACGACACCAGCCTTGCGCGCCGTATCCCTACCAACACGCCGCTGCAAGCTCTGGTGACACTCAATGATCCGGTTTACGCAGAGGCAGCCGAGGCGATAGCGGCTCGTATGTTGAAGGCTTCAGCGAATCTCGACAGGCAACTCCAGTACGGCGCCCATTTGGTTCTCTCTCGTGACCTGACGGAAACAGAGCTGGCGACCCTGCGCGGCATGGTCACGAAAGCTTCGGGTACGCGGGGGAGCGCAAGGTTGCTAGTATCGGCAGCACCGGCGCCAAACTCGGGTCAGAACCGGTTGGCGATGATGGCAGTGGCTGGCGTTTTGCTGAACTTGGATGCCGCGTTAACTCGGTGATGTTTTATGGCTAACTCTGAGCTTCAATTGGCGATCGTTCAGGCCGAGACTCGCCGCCATTTTCTGCGATCGCTCGGCAGTGGGATAGGGACGCTGTTTTTTGGCACCTCATTGGCGAAATACGTTGCTGCCGCGAATGCGAGGGGAGCCGAAGGATCGAATCTCTCATTTGCGCGCGATGCAGCCACGCCTCTCTCGTTACTACCTCCGCAGTTTCCGGCAAAGGTCCGGCGCGTCATCTACCTACATATGGCAGGAGCTCCCAGCCAATTGGAGCTCTTCGACTACAAACCTGAACTGAAGCGGCTGGACGGCCAGGACTGCCCCGCATCTTTTCTGGCTGGCAAGCGATTCGCGTTTATCAGTGGTGTTCCCAAACTTCTAGGTTCTCAGTACCCATTCAAGCAGGCGGGAAAGAGCGGACAATGGATCTCGGATCGTTTGCCATACATTGCCGAGCATGCTGATGAGATCTGTTTCATTAAGTCCATGCGAACCGATCAGTTTAACCATGCTCCCGCACAATTGCTGGTGCACACCGGGAACCCGAGGCTCGGCTATCCGGCGTTTGGATCGTGGGTACTCTACGGCTTGGGAACGGAGAACCAGAACTTACCCGGATTCATCGTTCTACTGTCGGGAGGCAAGTCCCCGGATGGCGGCAAGCAGTTATGGAGTTCCGGCTTCCTGCCCAGCGTCTATCAGGGAGTGCAATGCCGATCGCATGGCGAGCCAGTGCTGTATCTCAATAACCCGCCGGGAGTTGATCGTGCCTTGCGGCGCACCATGTTGGACACGATCGATGACATAGACCGGCAGACGCACACCGAATTTGGCAATCCCGAGACGGTAACCCGAATTGCGCAGTACGAGATGGCGTTTCGGATGCAGATGGACGCGACCGATGCGATGGACATTCATAAGGAACCCGAATCGGTGCGCGCGAGATATGGTTGTAAGCCTGTTGGGTCGGAATTCGCCAACAACTGCCTGGTGGCACGACGACTTGCCGAGCGAGGTGTGCGCTTCATCCAGCTTTACCATTGGGGATGGGATTCTCATGGTGCTGATGCCAAGGAAGCGCTCAACCTCGGATTCAACGACCGCTGTCGGGAGGTGGATCAGCCTACCGGGGCGTTGTTGGCCGACCTGAAAGAACGCGGCTTGCTGGAGGACACGCTGCTAGTCTGGGGTGGCGAATTTGGCCGCACGCCGATGCGTGAAAATCGCAATGGCCAAGAGATGAAATACGTGGGCCGCGACCACAATCCGGGTGCATTCACCATTTGGCTCGCAGGTGGAGGCGTGAAACCGGGAATCACCTACGGGCAGACCGACGAGATGGGATATGAGATTGTGAAGGACCCCGTCGACATTCGCGATCTGCACGCCTCCATGCTCTACATGTTGGGATTCGATTATCACAAGCTCACCTACTCATTTCAAGGCCTGGAGCAGAAGTTGACCAGCGTGAAGCCCGCTCGCGTGATTGGAGAAATTCTGGCATGAATTGCTCTTCGAATAGCAGGCCTAGGATCTCTTGGAGTTGGCCTTTCTGATGGACGGATGGGCACACCGTTTTGGGGAGCGGTATCGGGCGGCACTGTTCGCGTTTTTGCCGATCCTCCTGCTGTTCTCGTTGATCATATTCTTCCCGCCCGATGGCCGGGAACGCGCCCAGTGGATACAGTTCATCGGACGATTTCATCCGCTGGCGGTTCACTTACCGATCGCGCTAATGCTTTTGGTTCCCGTGCTAGAACTCGCCGGGCGATGGGAGAAATTTGCATACCTGCGCCTCTCGTCGCGTTTTGTTCTCGGTCTTGCGACCATTGCCGCGTCGTTCGCCGCGTTCCTCGGATGGTGTTTGGCGCGCAGCGGAAGCTACTCCGGTGCACTTGTGACTCAACACATGTGGGGCGGAGTCTCGCTAGCCGTGATCTGCTGGTTGGGCTGGTCCTTGCGTGGCCGGTTGGTCGGACCGCATGCCGAAAAACTATACGCAACTACGTTGACTGTCGGTGTTCTGGTGGTCTGCTGGACAGGGTACCGTGGCGGTCAGGTTTCACAAGGGGAAGACCATCTGACTGAGTACATGCCCTCTCCCTTGCGTCGGGTGCTTGGTCTTTCGAGCGCAGTTCCTCTTGTGGAAGCTGCTCCTGGGAGTTTTTATGAAGTGCGTGTGCAACCGATCTTGGCTGAACACTGTGCGTCTTGTCACGGGACCAAGAGGCAGAAAAATAATCTGCGTCTCGACTCCTACGGGTGGTTGATGAGAGGCGGCAAGCACGGTGCGGTCATCAAACCCGGAAACCTAGAGGGCAGCGATTTATTTCGGCGAATCACGCTTTCGCCCGACAGCGACGACTTCATGCCAAAAGAAAAGCGGCAGGCGCTTTCGCTGGATCAACGGAAAACAATCGAGCTTTGGATCAGTGCGGGCGCTTCCGGCACTCTTCCGCTGAACGCTATCAAGGATCTGCCCGCGGGAGTTGTCGCGGTGGCGCCCATAGAAGTTTCGTTTCCACAAATCGATTCAGCCACGGTCGCGAAGGCTCGCACGGAAATCGCATCTGCGCTCAGGCAGCTGCAGGATAGATTTCCCAACATCCTTAACTACGAATCGCGAGGTTCAGCCGATCTGGTTCTGAATGCTTCGCTATTGGGCGGGAAGTTCGGCGACACCGACCTAGAGGCACTTGCTCCGGTTGCTGAACACATCGTTGTTGCCGACTTTTCGCGTACCGCAGTGACGGACCGGGCCGCGCCCGCGATCGCCCGGATGAAGCATCTTCGTGTTCTGCGCTTAGCCGAGACCAAGATCACCGACCGGACGTTGAGATCCGTTTCTAGCCTCGATCAACTCCGATCACTGAACGTTTATGGCACGGGAGTGACCGCAGCTGCTTTTCCGTTTCTCGAAAAACTCGCCAAGCTCGAGCATTTCTACGCGGGCCGGACTTCGATTCAACTCGGGGCTTCGGTTCCACAGAGCTTGATGGGGAAACTGGTTCTCTAATCTTTCCAAGGAGTGGAAGTGCAAATCTCCGTTCGCATTGAAAGTGGGCTCGTTGTTAGACCTTCGGCTGGCGGATTGAGAGACTGCAGACTCTCAAGGTTTCTAGCGCATTGGACGTAGGAAAGACCTCTGGATTAATATCATCGAGTTTGCCTAGTGGTGCGCGGCGCGTTCTGTGAACCATCGCGCTGACAGCACAAGCCGGCTGGGCACCAGTTGATTGCGCTAACAACAGGTGGTCCGTCATCGCCCTTTGGCGGTACCAGCGAGCGAAGCGCATGCATCTCTCCTTTCAATGAAAGCCGTGCGCATTCATCAATTCGGCGGCCCTGAGGTTCTTCGTTACGAAGGCGCGCCCGATCCCCCGTTGCGGAAAGACCAGGTGCTCGTTCGCGTCCGTGCCTGCGCCATGAACCACCTCGATCTCTGGGTGCGTGAAGGCCTTCCCGGAGTCCGACTGCCGCACATTCTCGGCAGCGACATCGCAGGAGAGGTGGTTGAAACCGGCGAGTATGTCTCGGGGATTTCAGTTGGTCAGCGTGTGCTGATTGCGCCAATGCATTTTTGCAATCATTGCAAAAAGTGCGTCGCGGGCCTGCAGAATCAATGTCACGAATTCTCCGTTCGCGGCAACAGCGTGGATGGCGGAAACTGTGAACTGATGGCTGTCCCGCAAGCCTGTGTTATTCCCATTCCAGATTCGCTCACGTTTGATCAGGCTGCGAGTGTTCCCCTCGTCTTTCTAACTGGGTGGCACATGCTGGTTGGCCGGGCGGGAGTTCGCCCTGGACAAACGGTTCTTGTACTCGGTGCCAACTCGGGCGTTGGCATTGCTGGAATCCAAATCGCTAAGATGTTCCATTGCACGGTCATCACCACCGCGGGAGACGAGCGCAAGGCCCAAAAAGCACGAGAGCTTGGTGCCGATCACGTCATCAATCACTATCAGCAAAAGATTTCAGAAGAGGTTCGCAAAATCACCGACAAGCAAGCCGTTGACATCGTGATGGAGCACGTTGGTGCGGCGACGTGGAACGAGAGCCTGCGATGCTTGAAGCCCACAGGCACACTCGTCACCTGTGGCGCGACCACGGGCTCGCAAGCTGGTCTGGATCTCCGCTTCGTGTTTTCGCGCCAGCTATCGGTTCTCGGCTCTTACATGGGAACCATGGGAGAGCTGCATGAAGTTCTGAAACACGTCTTTGGCGGACGGCTGAAACCCGTGATCGACCGTACTTTCCCCTTGTCTGAAACGCACGCGGCCCACGAGTACATGGCAAGCAGTCAGATGTTTGGAAAGATCGTGCTCAATCCGTAGGCGTCAGACGGTGCACCCCGTCCCCCATCACCGACTGATTTTGGCTTGATTCGGGTGTGAGCTCAGGCTAACAGCATTTCAGTCCAACTCGTCGCTGCCGCAGGAAGAGCGCATAGGATCCACGCCCGCGCCCCAAACCTTCTCTGACGCAAAATCGCTCATATGCAGACTCCTCGAAAATCTCGCGCAGAATAGCATGCAGAATGCGAAGACCCTTCATCCTTGTTCCTCCACCAGCCTGGTCGCCACGAAGGGCGTTTCCGTCGTACTGGAAAGCTTTCGACCCGACAAGGCTGCCATCCATTGCCGAGCAGATTCGACCAATAACAACGTGACCATCATCACAAGAATTGCGGTGACAACCGCATCCAGCTGGTTGTTAAAGGTGAGCCGCGCGTTTCCCCCCGCCGCCGCAATTTGCCGGGCCTGGGCGAGAAAGCCAATCCGAGGGTCGGGATCGAAGATCTTGTGCCATGATGCGGTGAATGTAACGACCACAAGCCATGCCAACGGCACCAACGTAACCAAGGCGTACCTTGCGCGACGCGCTTTGATCGTGATCGTCGTCGCTACACACAGCGCAACCGCGGCAAGCAACTGGTTCGAAATCCCAAATAATGGCCACAACGAATTGATTCCGCCGAGCGGATCGCGCACGCCTTGCCACAGAAAATATCCCCATGCCAGGACGATCAGCGCACTGGTTGCGAGTGCCGATGGATACCATCCCGTGCGCCCAAGCGGCCTCCACACATGCCCGAGCGCATCCTGCAGCATGAAACGACCCACGCGTGTTCCGGCGTCGAGCACAGTCAGAATAAACAGGGCTTCAAACATCAGCGCAAAGTGGTACCACAGCGCCATCACCGCTTGCCCCCCGAGACTGCTAGAAAAAATATGCGCCATCCCTACCGCAAACGCAGGGGCGCCTCCCGTCCGGTTGAACAGAGTCATTTCTCCGACGCTCTCCGCGAGCCGGTGCATTCCCTCCGCGGTCACAGGAAATCCCCAGCTGGAAATCGCGGCTGCGGCCTTCTCGGGCAGAGCGCCGGCGATACCTGCCGGACTATTGATGGCAAAATATGTCCCCGGTTCCAGCACGCAGGCAGCGACCGTTGCCATGATTGCCACCATCGATTCGCACAGCATCGCGCCGTAGCCAATCATGCGCGTTTCAGGCTCGCGTCGAACCAGCTTCGGCGTGGTACCGCTCGAGATCAGCGAATGGAAGCCGCTGATCGCGCCGCACGCGATGGTGATGAACGCAAACGGAAACAGTTTGCCGGCGAACACCGGCCCGGTTCCATCAATGAACCTGGTGTAGGCCGGCATCCGCAGCGTTGGATGCATTAGAACAATTCCAACCGCGAGCAACGCAATCGTGCCGAGTTTTACGAATGTGCTCAGGTAGTCGCGCGGTGCGAGCAGCAGCCAGACGGGCAACGCCGAGGCCGCGAATCCGTAAAGAATGATGGCGATCGCCAAGCCCGGCGCTCCCAGGGTGAAATACGCGCCCACCGCAGGATGAAGCGAAACCCACTGTCCGCCCCAGATCGCAAGCAGCACCAAAACGAAACCGAGGGCGGAGGTCTCCATGACTCGGCCAGGCCTCAGTTGGCGAAGATATACGCCCATGAGAAACGCAATTGGAATCGTCATCGCAATTGTGAACGTCCCCCAAGGACTCTGCTTCAGGGCATTCACCACCACCAGCGCACAAACTGCGAGCAGGATTATCAAGATTGCAATGACCGATGCGTATGCGACCAATCCTCCCACACGTCCGATCTCTTGCTTGGCCATTTCGGTTAGTGATTTCCCGTCGCGCCGGACGGAGAAGAGGAGAATTACGAAATCCTGCACGCACCCGCCGAAAACAGCCCCGATCAGGATCCACAACGTTCCGGGCAAATACCCAAACTGGGCAGCTAGCACGGGTCCGACCAGCGGTCCGGGGCCAGCAATCGCAGCAAAATGGTGGCCGAAAACCACCCATTTGTTCGTAGGAACAAAGTCGCGACCGTCTTCGAGGCGCTCGGAGGGCGTGGCCCGGCGTGAATCAAGTCCGAGCACTTTCGCCGCAACGAACTTGCTGTAGAAGCGATATCCCACAGCGTATGTGCAGAGCGCTGCAATGACGAGCCAAAGAGCGTTGATTTGTTCACCGCGATGAAGGGCGACGGTGGCGAACGCGAGTGCGCCGAAGAGAGCTATCCCAACCCAAAGGAGGAGCCGAATTCCACGCATGAGTCTAGCGCGGGCACCCGCCCGCGACGGATTGCTATTGTGGCTGGTTTGGGATGAGAAACGCAACTAATCTTTCCGTCAGAACAGCTTCTTAGTTACGTGCGCAGGATGTCTCAAGAGCAGGACAGCCACCCCAAGATGGCCGCCAAGGAGGGAGCACCACATGTTGCTTACCAGCAACTAGCTCGTCACTTCCTGTTTTCTATCCATTGGTCCACCCAAGCATTCACCGTCTCGTACCAAAGCTGCGAGTTCTGCGGCTTCAGCACCCAATGTCCCTCATCGGGGAAGTAGAGCATTTTTGACGGCACACCTTGCCGCTGCAAGGTCGTGAACAAATCAAATCCTTGCGACACATCGAGACGATAGTCGAGCTGCCCATGTACCACCAACGTGGGGGTCTTGAAATTGGTCGCGCTCAAGTGCGGAGACCACTTCCGGTACATCTCCCGATTGGTCCAAGGTGTTCCCTTAAATTCCCATTCGGGGAACCAAAGCTCTTCGGTATCGCCATACGCCGACTCGGCATTGAAGATGCCGTCATGGCTCACAATGCACTTAAATCGGTTGGTATGTCCGAGGATCCAATTCGCCATATATCCGCCATAGCTCGCGCCGAGCGCACACTCGCGGTCCTGGTCGATATACGCATAGTGCTTCTCGGCGTAGTCGAGCCCCATCATGAGGTCTTCAAACGGGGCTCCGCCCCAGTCCCCGTTGATCGCGTCAGTAAACTTCTGGCCATATCCCGTCGACCCATGGAAGTTGATCATGAGGACCACATATCCGTTGGCCGCAAACAACTCGGGATTCCAGCGATAGCTCCAGTCGTCTCCCCATGCCCCTTCCGGTCCGCCATGGATAAGGAACTTCACCGGATAATTCTTGTTGGAATCAAAGTTCGGGGGCTTGACGAGGAATCCCTGGACTTGGTCATTGTTGGCGCCGCTGAACCAGAACGATTCCAGCGTGGACATAGAGACTTGTGACAGGACGGAGTCGTTGAGGTGGGTGAGAGCAGTTGCTTTACGCAGCATGCAATCTGGCACTTCATAACGGGGTGCTGGTTGGTTCGTATTCTCGGGAGTGCATGGAGTCCCGGCTTTCGCAGAATAGATTTCGTTTGGGGAAGAGACCGACATTCGGGTGAAAATAAGCGCATCGCCAGCGCGAGTCAGTGCCAGATCGTCGTTGAAGCCCGATACCACTTCCCTAGGCCCCGATCCCGCCAGTCCAGCATCGGTCCATGCGAGCTCGCTCTCATAAATAGGCGACCCCCCGTGCTGTTCGGAAGAAAAGTAAATGCGCTTGGAGTCGAGCGACCAGGCCATGGTGCCAATCGATCGGTCAAACTCGAACTTGAGAGGGCTGTTTTCCACACCGATTTTGCGAACGTACACCATCAGTCGCCAGCGGTCGCTCTCGTATCCCGGACGCGCTTGTGCGCGATAGGCGATGTAGTTGCCATTCGGCGAATAGAGTGGAGTGTTGTCGGCGGCCCTGTTTTCGGCGGTGATATTCTTCGTCGCCGCAAGTACCTCGGCCGAAGTTGCGTCAGCAGGCCAGTTCAGCGGCACCGTCAACAGATCGTTGTTGGTTGAAGCCGCCGGCATCGCCTCGCGGTTCGACGCGTAGCATAGCTCCCTGCCATCCGGAGACAATGCGTAGTTGTCTTGTCCTCCAAGAGAGAACACCGGCGCATCCCAATCGCCGGGCGTGAGGTCACGAGCAATCGTGCACAGCCCCAGACCGTCTTCCGCTAGCACAGGGGCTCGTGCCCTCTGCTGCCCGGCTGGCCTCTGCTCGGCAGCTTGTGAGCCATGCTCGCCCGGGCCGGCGGGAACGTCAGGGCCTTGATGGCCTACGTCGGCCCGGCCGCAGGAATCGGCAGGAACCACGAACAAATGCGTCCTCTTTCCCTCTTTGTACGCATTCCAATGGCGATAGAGAAGATGGGTAAAAATTTGTGCTTTGACCTTTGACTCTTTGGCGTCCGCCAACTTCTTGGCGTTGCACGCCGCTTCCTCGGCAGGGCTTCCTTTGCACTCCGGATACACATCCGACTTGAACAGAATGTACTTGCCATCCGGCGACCACAATTCACCGTCGGCTTCCGTCAGGATACTTGTGAGCCGATGTTTGGCCGTCACGGTCCCAGTTGCGTCATCGAAGTCCGCGATCCATATCTGCGATCCCTCCTCTTTGGTCGAAACAAAAGCGAACCGCTTCCCGTCCGGCGCCCAGCGCGGGCGATCCGCATCTTGATCGGAAATCATCTCCCGCTCTTTCATCTCTGTCATTCCGGCCACCGAAGGCGAGGAGGGACCTGTTTTTCCCGCCTGCTCACCCCCATTCAGGGGCACCACCCAAACATGCGGGGTTTTCGTATTCGCGGACAGATTGACATCGACAGCGGCGAATAGGACCCATTTCCCATTGGGCGACACCAAAGGCTCCCCAACGCGTTTGAGCGCCATCATGTCTTCAAAAGTGAAGGGACGTTTGGCTTGACCGAAAAGAGGAAAAATGAAAAGGAAGCCAATCAACCACCGAGCGCGCATCGAGCCCTCCGGAGCAAACCAAACAGTCTAATCCACCCGGGGCGCTCACCAGCGTAATGCCACCTGCTTGGCAATCGACCGTGTTGCGGTAGCGAGCGTTTATCTTGTTCGATGGCACATTGGCCGTGACGGTCGTCGACGAGAGTCTTTGCTCACTCACCCAGACCATGCGCAACCACAAGCCAAGAAAAACCCTGCCGCAGGTTCGTCCAGTGCAAGCTGTTCCGTCTTTCGGCGCAGCCGGACCGCCTCAATCTAGGCCGTAAGACTCCCGTGCTTATGCCAAAACGTTCTACTCCAGCGCTTCCTGAATCTTCCCGCTCGCGATCACATCCGCAATCCTCACGAAGTCCTGATACATGACACGATCCTTGTCCAGCTTGGGCGAAACCGAGCGGATGGCTGCCCGCGCTCTTTGCCCGCGTTTGCTCGTCGCAAGCGGAGCTATCAGGTCCAGGGCCTGCGCTGCCGCCATCCCTTCAATCGCCAAAACATGGCGGGTGTTCTCGATTACCCGGCGCAGCTTGAGCGCAGCCGTCATCCCCATCGAAACGTAATCCTCTTTGTTGCCCGACGTGGTGATCGAATCCACCGACGCGGGATGCGCCAAAACTTTATTTTCACTCACGAGTGCCGCCGCCGTTACCTGCGGCATCATGAACCCAGAGTTGAGTCCGGCGCTGGGCGCTAGAAATGGCGGCAAGCCTTCATTCAAAGCGGGATTCACCAGCCGCTCGATTCTGCGCTCAGAGATCCCCGCTAGCGCGCTGAGCGCGATCGCTACAAAGTCCAGAGCAAAGGCCACGGGCTCCCCATGAAAGTTCCCGCCGGATAAAACCTCGGAGTCTTCTGCCGCCGAGCTTCGCTTCTCGATCTCCGATCGCGTGGGGAAGGGTGCCCCCGCCCGTTGCACGGAGGGACGCTCCCCAGCATCCCCACCGACGAATACCAGAGGATTGTCCACCGCGGAGTTTGCCTCAGTTTCAAAAACCTCCCGGCAATGCGCCAGGGTATCGCGTACTGCCCCGTGCACCTGCGGAATGCAGCGCAACGAATATGCATCCTGCACGCGTCCGCACTCACGGTGGGACTCGCGGATCTGACTTCCTTCGAGCATGCGGCGTAGATTCGCCGCGGTCTTGATCTGACCCGCATGCGGGCGTGCCTGATGAATGCGTTCGTCAAAGGCCACGTCGGTTCCGCGCAGGGCGTCGAGCGTCAGTGCCCCAATTACGTCGGCAGAATCAACCAGCGTCTCCGCTGCGAGCAGAGCCAAAGTTCCGACCGCCAGCATTGCCTGTGTCCCGTTGATCAGGGAAACCGCTTCTTTCGCCTCTAGCACCAGGGGGTTTACCTCAGCTTTACGCAATGCGGCAGAGGCGAGGACACGGGAGCCTTCCGCCTCCAAGCACTCACCCTCCCCAATCAATACCAGTGCGAGATGGGCAAGAGGGGCAAGATCACCGCTCGCTCCAACGCTGCCTTGCGAGGGCACGCAAGGTGTGACCTTTCGGTTTAGCAACTCGCATAGGGTGTCGATCACGACGGCACGAACTCCCGAGTGTCCTTTGGAAAGGGAATTGGCGCGCAGCAGGATCATCGCGCGCGCCTCGACAATGGAGAGTGGATCTCCTACCCCCACCGCGTGGGATCGGACCAGGTTCATCTGCAGTTCGCGAATCTGATCGCCGGCGATGCGCACATCGCTCAGTTTTCCAACGCCGGTCGTGATTGCGTACGACACCTGATTGCTGGCGACGAGTTCATCGACCACCGCGCGGGCTCGGTTCACTGCTGCCCGGGCATCAGGGGCTAGAAGGACAGGGCGTCCATTCGCTGCCACCTCAAACACGTTTTCCAGCGTGAGATCGTTTCCGTTGATGTGGAGAGCTTGCATAGCAGTTAGCGTTAGCCACTGGTTCCTAGCGACACGGCTCGCCGGGAGTGAGTAGCTAGGGGTTAGAAGCTGATCGAGCGGGCCGACCAATTGCTTCTTGGAAGATGGTCATATACTTGTCCGGAATCGCCGTCTTCTTCAGCTCCCGGTCAATCACCACGTGGGTGGTTTCGCCTTCAGCCAGCAACAAACCATCCGTGGCGCGGACCAATTCGTATCCGAAATGCACCAGGGATTCGCGCACGTTCTTGAGCTGGGTGCGGACAATCACTTCATCATCGTACCGTGCAGGAGCTTTGTAACGGCAGCGGGCCTCGACCACAGCGATGTGGCAGCCGTCCTGCCGTTCCATATCTTTGTATGAAAATCCGAGTTGGCGTAAAAATTCGACGCGTCCGACTTCAAACCATACGAAATGATTCGCGTGATAAACCACGCCCATCTGATCAGTTTCGGCGTAGCGCACGCGGATCTTGATTTCGCTCAGGCGGCTCACTGGCCGCTCCAGTCGGGTTTGCGCTTCTCTAGGAATGACGCAACACCTTCTTGAAACTCTGGCGTCGAACGGATCGCCGCGTTTTCCTGGACCGCGATCTCAATCTGCTTGTCAAGCGACTTCGCCAGAAAGCTATTAAGCAGACTCTTCGTCATTCGCATCGCCGCCGGACTGTTTTCCATGAGCTGTTTGGCCAACTCGCGCGCGCGCGGCAAGAGATTCTTTGGCGACACGACTTCGTTCACCAGCCCGAGACTCTGCGCCTCCGCGGCTTCAAACGCGCGTCCCGTGAGCAGCAGATCGCGGGCAGTCTTGTGTCCCACCTGCCACACCAACACCGAAGAAACGATCGCCGGAACAAATCCGATCCGAACTTCTGTGTACCCGAAGGTTGCCTCCGCCAATGCCAGGGTGAAATCGCACATCGTGGCGATGCCAGCCCCTCCCGCCATTGCGGCACCATTGACGGCGGCGATCGTAGGCTTGGGGAATTCGTAGATCGCGCGAAAGAACTGCGCCATGCGCTGGGAATCAGCCACATTCTCGGAAGGCGTTTTCCCGGTGAGAGACTTCAGTTCTTCCAGGTCCATCCCCGCGCAGAATGCCTTGCCTGCGCCCGTCAGGATCAGGACCAGTGCTTCTGACCTCTCGATCTCTGCCAGGGCAGCGATGATCTCCTCGATCATCTGCACGCTGAGCGCGTTTCGCTTCTCAGGACGATTAAACGTGATCGTCGCAACCCGAGAGTCGTAGGCGAGTTTGATCGTCGAATTCGCCATAAGATGGACAGGAGATTATACGAGATCGATGCGCTTATCCGATCTACATCAGTTTCCTTCTCACCATGTCCAGCGCCTGTTGCGAGGCAAACCATCGGATCCGTTGTCGGTCGCCGGGGAAGTTGCGTTGTACAACCTCCGTCCCGGACTCGCTCGCCAGTGCGTGATAAACCAAGCCGACAGGCTTTTCGGCAGTTCCTCCCGTGGGCCCCGCGACTCCGGTGACCCCTAGCCCCAAGCTCGTGCCGCACCGCTTGCGAATGCCTTCCGCGAGTGCCTTAGCGACCTGCTCACTGACGGCTCCAAAATGCTCGATCAAATCAGAAGGGACATCGACCAGCTGCGTTTTTAACTCATTTGAGTAAACCACCGCACCGCCGATGAAATACCGCGAACTTCCGCTGACCGACGTGAGTCGCTCAGCCACCAGACCGCCAGTGCATGATTCCGCGACCGAGAGCGTCGCGCTCCGCATCTGCAGGTAATAGCTGACGATTTGCTCGAGCGGGTCGCCATTATCGGAGAAAACAGCGTCGCCCAACTCCGCTTCCAGTTTGTCCACGAGATCATCCACGCGAAGCTGCGCCGCATCGCTCGACGGAGCTTGCGAGCGCAGGTGCAGTTGAATCTCCCCAGGGGCAGCGAGAATTGTCGTGCTGACATCGCTATAACGCTTGTAAATTGGCGCCACCCGTGCATCGCAAGCCGATTCGCCCATGCCCGTAATTTTCAGTACACGAGTAGCGATGGACCGTTTAGGAACCTTGGCGCGCAGCCGTTCCAGCACGGTGCTCTCGAACAGCGCCTTCAGCTCATGGGGAGGTCCCGGCAGCAACACGATGATTTTTTCTCTTCCATCCGATCGCCCGCTGATCCATTGTCCCGGCGCCGTGCCGTTACTATTTGTCAGTACGGTCGCCCCCTGAATGATGTCAGCTTGCTTCGTGTTATTCGCTGACATCTTCCAGCCACGCTCCGCGAAGCGACGCTCAATCGCAGCTACCAGCTCGGGATTCCGTCGTAGTTGCAGTCCCAGAGTCTCGGCCAAGGCTTCGCGAGTCAAGTCGTCCTCGGTCGGTCCCAGTCCGCCGATAAAGATCAGAATGTCGGCTCGGGCTAACGCGGTTGTCGCCACGCGTACCAGGTCCTTCATCGAGTCGCCGACAATCGTCTTGAAGCCGATCTCGACCCCAATAGCATTTAACTGGGAAGTGAGGTAG
Organism: Terriglobales bacterium; assembly: GCA_035606605.1. Taxonomy (GTDB): domain Bacteria; phylum Acidobacteriota; class Terriglobia; order Terriglobales; family Acidobacteriaceae; genus Gp1-AA145. Next base: position 89,055 of record DATNEX010000033.1, on the reverse strand, counting down.
AGCGAATTCGTATCCTGTCGGAAGGGCGTAAGCAGTTCCGAGCCAACGGCAATGATTTCCGCAATCACGCTTGCAGTGTAAATGAACTTTAGCTCAGATCGGGAAGAGACTGGCCTGCCGTGTCCCACGCCAGGTGATATAGGGTGGTGGTGCTGGCCAGGATGGCGGACCGGCCCGGGGCAAACGCGAGCCCTACAAGATTCGGTCCAGCAACCGCTAAAGCGGCGGTGCCCTCCGGAGTAATCTTCACAATCCCCCGCTTGCCACCGAGGGATGCAGCGACATACAAGTTCCCCTCTCGATCGAACGCCAACCCCTGCGGCCGTCCCAACCCGCGATAAAACACGGACACCGCTCCATGGGGATCGACCTTGTAGACCGCGTCGAAACTTGACGGCGTCGGGCCAGTCACGAACAGGTCGCCGTGAGGCCCGAACGCGAGGTGATACGCTGAAACACTGGGTTCCAATGTGGCAAAAACGAAAATCTGTCGGTCGCGAGCGATTTTGAAAATCGTCCCGCTGCGATCGCCAACGTAGAGGTTTTCTGCCTTGTCGAATGCGATTCCGGTAGCGACCCCCATGCTCTCCGCGTAGGTCGACATGGTCCCGTTCGGAGCGACCCGATAAACCGCGCCATCGTAGCGCGAGGAAACGTACATCTCGCCCGCGCGGTCGAACGCAATCGATGTCGCGTTCATCAGCTCGGTAAGAAACGGCTTTACGTGGTAGTTGGTATCGATCTTGAAGATCGAAACGGGCACTTTCTGTCCACGCGACCCGGAGAAGGTGACGAAAACATTCCCCTCCACATCGAGCGCTGGATTTGTCACCGGATGCAAGTTTTCCGCTAGCGGGGTAGCCACGTGAAACTGGTGTGAGTTGCTGGAGTGACCGTTGGTCGAAACCACCACCCCACCCGAAGCTGCCCCCTGAGGTACACGTGCCACCACAAAATCATCCGAACTGATGACGATTGGCCCTTCGACGTCCCCAAACCGCACTCGCGGACGACGCAGTTCCGGCGGGCGCAATCCGCTGCCGATGATCCTCACTTCGCCACCCGGCAACGCGGCCGCCGGCGAGACCGCCTCGATGTGCGGCTGTCCGTTAGCGCTCTTTCTTCCCAGGATGCGGTCGGAGATCGTCATGTAACAATTACAGTGAAAGAATCCGGAAATGAAGAACCAGTTGCAGCACCAGTAGCGCGTACAGGCCTGCGGCGACGTCGTCCATAACAATGCCCACCCCTTCCGGCAAGCGTTCCAATTGACGCACGGGTGGCGGTTTCAGAATATCGAACAGGCGAAAAAGAATAAAGCCCACGAGCAGCGTTTTCCATGAGACCGGTGCAAACAGCACCGTGATCCATTGGCCGGCGACCTCGTCGACGACCACCGACTGCGGATCTTTCAACTGCGAGGCCCTCGCAAACCGAGTGGCCGCCGGAATTCCTACTGCAACCGCCAGCATCGCAAGGGCGCCCAATACCATCCACTGAAACTGGGCTGCCGTCCACCGCCCCACAACCGCCCAGATCAATGCCGCCGCCGCCGATCCCCAGGTACCTGGTCCCGGCCCCAGTCGTCCCACGCCGAAAAAGGTAGCTGCCAGCGTCGCCCATAGCGGTGCGCACGATGCGGATGTGGCCCTATCCGCGGCCACTTCACTCATCTTCATTGTTTTCATTCTTCCTGATGGCTGAATTTTGGAACAGGTCGCCAGTGTCTTCGATCGGTGAGGCCACTACATACGTTCCGCTGGCCCACTTGCCAAGATCGATCAGGCGACAGCGGTCGCTACAGAAAGGGAAGTTCTCGTTCCCGACAGCCACTTTCTGCTTACAAGTAGGGCACTTCAACTGGACTTTGCGCTTGCGGGGCACACTTCAATTGTAGTGGAGGAGGGAGTACGGCATCAGTGATGGGCCGAGAAGCACTTTTGCGCTGCACCGGTTTTTTCGAGCCTTGGTTTCTCTTCGAAACCTGTTACACGCAGGGAAACAAGAACTTCGAAAGTGGCCCTGGCATAGGCTCGCCCATGAGTCGGGGGCTAGATCTGCAGCCTATCGCGAAGTTTGGACCCTTCCAATAATCGCTGGCGAGCGCACTACAGTTATGATTAATGCGTGACGGCTAGCTTGCGCCCGGCAACCTGGAAGCTCCTCTCTGCCTTTTCGATAATCTACTTCGTCTGGGGATCGACTTACCTCGCCATCCGTGTCGGTGTGCTTGAAATGCCCCCCTTCTTGATGGCAGGCGTCCGATTCTTCCTGGCGGGAGCCATTCTCTACGCCTGGGTGCGCATGACTGGCGCGCCTTCGCCAACCCGAAGAGAGTGGCGCGACGCAACCATTCTCGGCGCCTTGATGTTCCTCATGGATTACGCCTGCCTCTTCTGGGCTGAGCAGCGCGTCCCTTCCGGCATTAGCGCAGTGATTCTGGCCGCGATCCCAGTGTGCATCACTTTGCTTGAAATTACCGTACTTCGCACCCAGAGACTTACAGCGCGTTTGGGAGCTGGGCTTGCAATTGGAATCCTAGGAGTCGGTGTGCTAGTGAATCCCTTTTCTTCCCTGGGAGAAGCACCTCTCGACCATCGCGGCGTAGTCGCCCTGATCGTCGCATGTTGGGGGTGGTCGATTGGAACGATCGTGACACGACGGGCGACGATTCCGAAATCAAAAGCCATGGGTTCTGCGATGCAGATGCTTTCGGGCGGAATTCAGCTACTGCTTCTCGCCTTGATTGCCGGGGAGTTCAGCCATTTCCATCCGCGCAGCGTCTCACCAGCGGCGTGGTTCTCGTTGTTCTATTTAATCACCGCGGGTTCCATCGTCGCCTTTACTGCATACGTGTGGTTGCTGCACTATGAGTCCCCGACAAAGGTTGGAACCTATGCCTATGTGAACCCAATCGTTGCGGTCATCCTGGGTGCACTTTGGGGAGGAGAACCCCTCGGCCGTAGAACAGTGCTTGCAGGATTTCTGATTCTTCTCAGTGTGGCGGCGATCACGACCATGAAGGCCAAAGCCGCCCCTCGTATCACGGAAACCCTCCTCCCCGTAAGGAGCGAGGAGAACTTCTAAGAAGCGCCAAACCTGAACGCCGAATCTAGATGGCTGGGCGCGCAAATTCCAGAAGATCCAAGGACCAACGACCTCGAGCCAACGAATCAGTAAAACGGGCGTTACTGCTGCCCGCTCGATCCCTTCGGTGCCTCGTAGGGCTTCTGCATATAGCGCCGGGCCTCGTCGAGAGCACCGGCAGTGTTGTCATTTGTCTGCAGCGCCTGGCGGTATTCATTGGTTGCTCGCTCTCGCTGGCCAGTGGTGTCGAATATCTTGCCTAACTGAATATGGCTCCAGACTTCAGTCCACCGCGGATCGCCGTCTCCGTTCAGCGAATCACGATACGCATTCGCCGACGCCTGGTAGTTATGCTGCAAAAAGAAAATCTCGGCGATGCGATAGTGCGCAAGTGAGCTGTTTTTGTTTATGTCGAGCGCTTTGTTGAACTCGGAAAGCGCGCCCGCCAGGTCACCCTGCTGCACCAAGGCCTGACCCCGCTGAATACCCGCACGTAAGCGGATATCGGGGGCGTTCTTGAGCAACCAGTTTTGGGGATCGATGCTGATGCGCCGCGGCCGACCGAATGTGTCCACGCTGAACGCAGAATCCGTTCCGGTTACATCCACGCGTTTCGTTTCGGTTTTTCCATCAGTGTCAATCTTCAGTTCCACCGGCATCCGAAACAGGTCCAGGTCCTGTGCGATCTGCCCTACGACACGGAATCCCTTGTTGCTTCCAAGTCGAAATACCGTGTACTTGGTCTTGAATTCCGGTGCGCCGGTGGAGTCCAGCCATTGCGAAAAAAACCAGGTCAACTTGTCACCGTAGACTTTTTCCACGATGTCACGAAATCCATCAATGGTTGCTGACTTACCCGCAAACTGGGAGTAGAAGTCGCGCATTGACTGGTCGAACTTCTGGTCGCCCACCACCCAGCGCAGCATGTGAAGAATCATTGCGCCTTTATCCGTGACCAGAGACTGGAACTCCGGCGAGAACAGATCCAGCTTGCCAGCGCTTGAAAGTGGCACGGTGTCATAGGCGAGGGCACCCACCGACATGTCTTTCACCGCTTCCTGCAAGGCTCCGGTGCCGGCGGCGGTTTCAATGTAGCGTGCTTCCGAATAGCGCGCAAAGCCGTCTACAATCCACCAGTCGTTCCGCGTCGCCGGGGTTACAGAAGCTCCCCACCACTGGTGTGCAATATTGTTTGCCAGCAAACGGTAATTCGTCTTCGGGGTAATCCCGCGGCTCGAAAGCGCCGCCAATTGAGGAGCCCACGCCGACGGCACCGTGTCATCGGGAATCTCAACGATTCGAAGTATGTTCGAAGGCGGAACTCCGTAAGCCGTGATGTAGTAGGTGAACACCTTTATTGCTGTTTCCGCATAGGCGGACTCGAGTTCCTTGTGGAGGGGTTTGAAATATATGTGTAGATCTATGCCAGCATCCGTGCTGTAGTAGTCGCCGAAAGTTCCTGCAATGATTGTTCCCGGGAAACTAGTCTTGTCGTATTTCAAGACGAAAGTCTTAAGTGGCCCGTTGCTGGGAGGCAGGCCTTTGAAGATCGGTTCTTTCCCTTCGCTCACCGTCCCGCTGCCAATCACGATCATATGTGCAGGCACAGTTATCGAGATCGTGGACGTAAAATGATTAATACCGTAGTTAACTACCGGAAACCAGTCGCCGGCGTAGAGCAGGTACGACGTATCTTCCCCGACAGAGGCCAGCTTGAGTCCGGGTACCGGAGAATCATCGGCGGAATCGAGCACCCCCGAGTATTCGAAAGTGAACGTAGTTGACTGGTCCTTGGGCAAAGCCGTGTTGAGGGATATGCGGATGCTGGAGTCTTGCGGATTCCGGTCAGCGGTGAGCGGTTTGCCCGCCGCGTCCGTGACCTTGGCCAACCTCAAAAGATTGTGTAGTTGGAAGGTAGCAATATTCATGTCCTCGGTAGCCGTGATGGTTACCTTGGCGCGCGCGGTGATCTTATGCTCACGCGGGCTGAGGATGGCCTCGATCTGGTAGTCGTCGGCGCGAAAGTGGGATTTTTCAGCAGCTTGTGCCGGTATTCCGGCTATGGCCAAGGCAAACAAGAGGGTGGCTGCAAACGTGCGATGCAGCGGCCGAAGTGCAAAGAACATTCAGGGAATCTCCTGGTGCAGTGACGCTCCAATTGTACGATGAATTTTGAAGCAGAAAAGATGTGTAGCTACAAGCGTTTAGGGATCATTTGCGAACTTTTGACAGGAACCCTGCCGAACCGGCATTTTTAGCGGCCTAACAGTGCGCGAATTGCCGCCGCGGCTCGAGCCGGAGCGCTGATGGCAAGGTTAGATCCCTTTAGACCGGTCTTGACCCTTTGTAGACCTTGTAACATCGCATCTCGCGAGTTTCCGTCAGCCACGATCTTATTTACTTCGGCGGCAACGTTTACTGGCGTAAAGTCCCGTTGAACCAACTCAGGAACAATCTTCTCGCCAGCCATCAGGTTGACCATGGCAAAGTAGGGGACTTTCACCGCCGACTTGCCAAGAAGATATGTCATCGGTGTGACGCGATAAACCATCACAAACGGAAGTCCCATGAGCGCCGCTTCCACTGTCGCGGTACCACTGGCGATGACCCCAGCTCGAGAGTGAGCGAGTGCGGGAAGCGCTTCAGGGACCAAGTGGACTCGCTCGCGGACCTTCTCCGCCGGGCCCAGAAACGGCTGGAAGTATTTCTCGTCAAGCGTTGGCGCCACCGGTAGCAGAAACTCAAACTCGCCGCTCAGCAGGCCAGCTGCCTCGAGAATTCCCGGCAAGTTCATGCGAACTTCCTTTCTGCGGCTGCCCGGCATGATCGTCACCCATTGCCGGGTCGGATCCAGTTCGAAGCGGGCAGCATATTCTGGCCGCGAAATTGCCGGTCGCGATAGTTCCGCCAGTGGATGTCCAATAAACTCGGCATCCACTCCGCGGTTCCGATAAAAAATTTCTTCGAATGGAAAAATGACTAGAGCTTTGTCCACGTACTTTCGCAGCAGCTTCACTCGTCCCTGCCGCCATGCCCAGAACTGCGGACAAACGTAGTAGACCACCGGGATCGCGCGCTTCTTCATCTGGCGTGCCACCCGCCAGTTGAATGCAGGCGAGTCGATGACGATGGCAAGATCAGGTCTCCGGCGGTCAGCTTCTTCGATCAGTTGATGAAACAGCCGCCAAATCTTAGGAAGGTGATTGAGGATTTCGGTGATGCCGACGACCGCAAGGTCCTTGGCATCAACCACCGTGTCACACCCAGCAGCGCGCATCTTCTCGCCGCCAACGCCAAAGAATTCAATTGTGTCCTGGGGTCGGCTCTGAACGACCGACTGCTTGGAAGACGTCGGGTTAGTGGCCTCAACGGCGGCTTCTGCCCTCTGCTTTCCAGAAAGTTCGGAGCGCAGTTCTTCCATCAACTGCGCTCCATACATTTCACCCGAAGCTTCCCCCGCTGAGATCAGGATCCGCACAAAGCATTGTACCGGGCGGACCGGATCCTCAGGGATAGTTCTCCGGCGGTGATTACGGCAGCCATCAAGGTTTGCGAACCATGCATCTTTGTCAATATATGCAGAGAACCTGCCTGTTCTTGCTGTGTAGTTTTCTGACCGCCGCTTCGGCGACAGCGCAGGAGGAGCGGACCTTTTCAGCGCAATCCAACTTGGTTCGAGTGCCAACTCTTGTGCTGGATCGGAACGGAGCGCCCGTGCTTGGCCTTTCTCTCGCGAACTTCATCGTCGAGGACGATGGTATCGCCCAAACCGCACATATGGATGAAGGGGCCGAGTCTGAGCCCGTATCCATGATGATCGCCATCCAATGTGGCCGGAGGGCGAAGCGGGAGTACGGGCGAATGAAAGGACTCTCTTCTACGCTCGATCCGGTCTTAAGCAATCCGCAAAGCGAAGCCGCTGTCCTGTTCTTCGACAGCAAGCTGAATCTAGCCCGAAACTTCGCCTCAAACGCCGACGGGGTTGAAATGGACCTGCAGAAATTGCCCTCAGGCGATTCAGGCGCTGCCATTCTTGATGCGATTGCTTATTCGGCAAGGTTGCTGGGTCAGAGGCCCAAAGACCATAAGCGCGTTCTGTTGCTGATCAGCGAGACCCGTGACCACGGCAGCCAGTTCACCAAGCTGGACGAGGCCCTGAAGGCGGTAGACGGCAATGAGGTTTCCGTTTACGCGTTGCCGTTCTCACCCTATGTGTCGCAGCAACTGGATGACTTGCGCGGGTCCAACAGAGACGAGTGGACGCCAGGTATCGACCTCCTTGCCAGGTTCCAAGACATCGGTCAGGCGATGCGTAAGAACATTCCTCAAGCAATCGCACATTTAAGCGGAGGAGAGTATCAGCGGTTTTCCACTCAGAGTGCATTTGAAAATCATCTGATCGATTTCGCGAATCATCTGCATAGCCGATACGAACTGAGCTTTGAGCCGAACCACCCGCATCCGGGTTTGCACCAAATTCGCGTGCGGATGCGTGACCCAAATAGCGATCGAACGCTAATCTGTCGCACGACATACTGGGTCAGGTCAGGCGGAGAGTAGTGAAATAGTTCTGAATTTGCTCAGCTACATGACTCTTCGCTTGCTAAAACCGGTGAGCTTCAAAATCTACCCGCTCGACGAAGGTCGAACTCGAAGGTGCCAGGCAGGGTCGACCGTAGTTCGGCAGTCGTGCCACCTAAACTGTTTGCCCTGTCTAGTCGTCCGCTCCAGCCGTAACTTGCGGACGAATGGGCGAGGATACGGCAGGTAATTCCTGGTCCTTGTATTGCAGTTGGTACAGCTTGTAGTAGATCCCACGCTTTGCCAGCAGTTGTTGGTGTGTGCCCATTTCGCGTAGCGTTGCCTTGTGCATCACAATGATCTTGTCGGCACGCTGAATCGTCGAGAGCCGGTGCGCAATAATGATCGACGTTCGCCCTTCCACCATCTTGCCAAGCGCATCGCGGACCTTAAATTCGGTTTCTGTGTCCACGCTGGATGTGGCTTCATCCAGAATCAAAATCTTGGGAGAATGCGCCAGGGCACGCGCAAAGGAAATCAGCTGCTTTTGTCCAGTCGACAGCGTTGATCCGCGCTCCTGAACTTCCTCTTTGTAGGTATTGGGCAAATTGTGGATAAAGTCCGCGAGGTTTACATCCTCGGCCGCTCGCCGCACTTGCTCATCGCTGATCCATTCGGTGCCAAGTCGAATGTTTCCTGCTATCGTGCCGGTGAATAAGAATGGGTCCTGCAGAACCACACCGAAGCGCCTTCGTAGATCATCGAGTGGCATCTCCTTGATGTCCACTCCATCAATCCGAATGGCCCCGCGCTGCACGTCATAAAAGCGCAACAGCAGGGAAATGATCGTAGTCTTACCCGCGCCAGTATGGCCGACGATGGCCACGGTTTCTCCCGGCTCAATCGTGAAGCTCACATCGCGAAGCACCCAATCCGGTTCCCCAGGGGTGTGCTCTGGCAAGGGCTTCGTCGGAATGGCTCTTGCCCGTTCCGGCCGACCTGCTAAGTCGAAGGCGTCTTTCTCCAGCGAACCATTTCGATAGGCAAACCACACGTGATCAAACTCAATCTGCCCTTGCCCGTGCGGAATTTTTGTCTTCGCGGCTTCGGTGATCTCAACCTTAGTGTCGAGCAGCTTGAACACGCGCTCCGCTGCAGCCATGGCCGATTGCAGGACGTTGTATTTTTCGCTGAAATCTTGAATCGGACGGAAGAATCGCTGCGCATATTGTATGAACGCCGCTAGCACACCAATTGTGACTACCTGCGGCACGAGGTGAAGCGGCCACAACTTGTGCTCACCGAACCCCAGTTCAACCGTCGTCAGGTGAATGTGCCGGGCCAAATCCTGTCCGCCAAACCAGATCACACAAGCGATAGCGAATGAGGAAAGAAACTCGACCACTGGGTAATAAATCGCATGCGCCATGATCGCGTCTTTGTACGCGTCCATGTGCTGTGCGTTGACCTCGGAAAACGCATTGAACGCCTTTTTCTCGCGGTTGAACAGCTGCAGAACCACCATCCCGCTTACGTGCTCTTGCAGGTGAGAATTGATTCGCGCGATTGCCACGCGGATCCGCCGGTAAGATTCACGCACACTATTGCGAAACATCCTCGTCGCGTAGGCAATCAGCGGCAAGACTGACAGCGTGATCAATCCCAGCTTCCAGTCAATACACAGCATGATCGTAGCGATTCCTACCAGCACAAAGATGTCTTCAAAAATCGAGACCACGCCCGACGTGAACATCTCGTTCAGCGCATCCACATCTGTCGTCACGCGCGTGACCAGCCGTCCCACCGGGTTCTTGTCGTAAAACCCAATGTGCATGCGCTGTAGGTGGCGGAAAATTTCGCTGCGCAGATCGAACATAACCATTTGTCCCGCCCACTGCATGAAATAGGTTTGTAGATACTCGAGAAGGAAGCTGCAGGTAATGAGTCCAACGTAGATCAAGGCGATCTGCGCGATGCCAACCATCGGTTGCTTGCTGAACCAATGTGCCAGCCACGAGGGTGCCTGCGACGTAGGTGCCAGGTAGAGGTCAATCGCCAACATGGTGAGCGGCGGGCCTAGCACGTCCGCGCCGGCCTTCAGAATGATCGAGGCGAGCGCGATCATGACTTTAACTCTGTACGGACGCAGGTAGGCCAGCAGTCGCTTCATCAGGCGACTGTCATACGCTTTTCCTAGTACCTCTTCTTCTTGGTGGGACGCCATGGCAGGGCAAAGGAACTATTCTATAGATGGGCCGAACCTCTCGTCGGATGGAAAAGTTCGCCCAGGGGGCGCGAAAACCTCGAAGCGAATCATCACCGTGTCATTCATTATTGCGTCACTCCTGAAATGGGTAGGCTTTTGCGGCGGAACAGATCAAAGAGAGCTCACCTGAACTTGAATCCGTTTCCGATCGAACGCATAGGGAATGGCCGAGAATACGAGGGGCGCAATTATCCACGTCGGGACCAACTCGGAGTTGGTGGGCGGCATCGTTGAGACCAGTTGTGTCCAGGTTAGCCCGGTTAGTAGTACAACGAATGCCGCCATGCCCCACCGGCCTCCTCGCGTGCCATCCTTCCAATAGATCGCCAATCCTGCTAACGCCATTAGACTCTCAATCGTGAGTTCTAGGGGCATGTGATTCCACAAAGATAACCCGACTTTCGGCGAATCCCGCCCCAGCAGGGGCAACTCGGGCACGTGCACCAGGCCGTCAAGAATGAAGTGCGAGAACACCAGGGCGGCAATCACCCAAAATACCCGAACTCGGTCGCGCCGCTTCATCCAACAGCAGACAGCCCCAAATAACAAGCCCCACCCCATGAGCGCGACCAGCCCATGCGAGTACGGAAATGTAAACGTGAGATAGTGACGGGTTGCGAAATCCGGCGGCACGTGCGCCTGTTCCATCCCGAGTGCAGCGAAGATTCCCAACAGGAAGTCAGCCAGGAACGCGGCGAAGATCAGAATTCCCGCATTGACCCGCGGCGCCACGCGCGAAGCTCCCAGTGCGACAGCGGCGTGGCCGATGCCCATATTTAGATGGTCCAGCGCAGAAGCGTTGCGCCTACCGTGAAGCCCGCGCCGACCGAAGCCAGAAGAACAAGGTCCCCCTTTTTTAAGCGGCCTTCCTCGACCGCCGTCTGCATGGCCAACGGAATCGTAGCCGCGGTGGTGTTGCCATAGCGGTCAATGTTGATAATCACCTTCTCGGGTGCCAGACCCACACGTTCCGCTGTGGCCTTGATGATTCTCTGGTTCGCTTGATGCGGAATGAAGCAATCAATATCCGCCGCGGTCACTCCATTGCGCGTCAGTAACTTTTCGCAAACATCGCCCATCTTGCGCACTGCATACTTGAAGACCGCCTGTCCATCCTGGTGAACGAAGTGCATCTTCTTGTCCACGGTCTCGTGGGTTGACGGGTTCAGACTCCCTCCCCCCGGCATATACAGCGAGCAGGCTCCTGCCCCATCAATTTCGTGCTCAAAGTCGATTAGGCCGACGCCGTCCTCGGCCGGCTCCAGGATCACCGCACCGGCACCGTCACCGAAGAGAATGCAGGTTGCCCGGTCGGTGTAGTCGAGTATCGAGGACATAGCGTCCGCACCGATCACCATCACCGACTTGTGCACGCCTGAAGCGATGAATTGAGCACCCGTCTGTAGCGCATAAACAAAAGCGGAGCAGGCTGCCGAAAGGTCAAATCCCCAAACCCGTTGCGCGCTGAGCTTGTGCTGGACAAGACAAGCGGTCGAAGGGAAGAGCATGTCAGGCGTGACCGTTGCCACAATCAGTGCGTCGAGGTCTTTGGCGCTCAATCCGCGCTTGGACAATGCGCACTTCGCGGCTTCGGTCGCCATATCGCTGGTAGCTACCCCTTTGTCCACCACGTGGCGCTCGCGGATGCCGGTGCGAGTCATGATCCACTCATCCGAGGTTTCCACCATCTTTTCGAAGTCGTGATTGGTCAACACCCGGGGCGGAACGTAGGTGCCGAGGGCGGTGATTTTGGCGCGCAGGCGGTCGCTCACTCGCGATTCCTCTCCTGAAGAAGAATTGAAACGTTATTGTACGCACCCGACCTCAAAAGTCCACCGTGAGAAGCTGACCCTAGTGTTAGTGGGGGGAGGAAGGGTACTTTCGTCATCATTGTCTTTGGCCCAATCCGGTCTATGATCGGTGCTCAATTGGGGGAAATATGAAGAGACTCCGGATTGTGGTCTCTCTGATCACGCAAGACAACGATTACCAAGTGGAACAAGCTGCTGCCGCCGAAGAGGCTGCGCGCAGACTCGCGGTGGACGTGGAAATCCTGTATGCGGATGCGGACAGCATTCAGCAGAGCCAGCAAATCTTAAAATTTGTTCAGGCTGCTCCCGAGGCCCGCCCGGATGGCATCATCTTTGAACCAGTCGGAGGCTTGGCTCTGCCGCAAGTGGGGCGTGCCGCCGTAAGCTCCGGAATGGGCTGGGTGGTTCTCAATCGAGAGGTCGAATACGTCAAGCAGCTGCGCACCGCATTCAAAGTTCCGGTGTTCATCGTCGCGGTCGACAATCTGGAAGCCGGGCGCATCCAGGGACGCCAAATGGGGGCGCTGTTGCCCAGTGGCGGCTCCGCTCTCTACATTCAGGGTCCCTCGGACGCCGACGCTTCCAAGCTGCGCACTGCCGGTATGTACGAGACGAAACCGGCCAACATCCAGGTGAAGACCATGAAGGGGAATTGGACCGAAGCCAGCGCCTTCAAGGCGGTAACCTCCTGGCTTCGCCTGTCGACCTCCCAGCAATCGCACATCGATATCATTGTGGCGCAAAACGACGCCATGGCCGCCGGCGCAAAAAAGGCCCTGCAACAATTCTCCTACGAGGCGGAGGGCCGGGATCACTGGGTGAATCTGCCATTCCTCGGTGTGGATGGAGTACCCAAAACCGGGCAGGCTTGGGTGCGGAGTTCCGTATTGGCGGCAACCGTTGTCTGTCCACCGCTTGCCGGCACTGCCATGGACTTGCTCACACGGGCCCTGCAAACAAAGGCTATGCCACAGGAGACTACCTTGGTTACGCCCCATTCCTTCCCCGAGATTGCGGCACTCAAGGGAGTGAAGTCGAGTGGTCACGCCTCCGGCGCTCACTAAGCCCAAATTTTGCAGTTTGCGTGGCGCAGGCGTGAATTTCGACGAGTCCTCGATGCTCTGGATCTAGAGTCCAGGAGTCCCTACCCGCCGCGTTTTCTTAGCCAGGCACCGGCAACCCACTGCACACGCAAGAGCCCGTTACCGTTGCTTCCTTCCGGACCTGGCGGGGTTGGCGGGAAGGCGTCGCGTGGGACCGATGCCTGACCCTTCATCTTAACATCTGCGTTTTGAACCCCCCGAAGAACCGTATCGCCCGATCCCCTTCGAGCGAGAGCTTCTCCCCGAGTATTTTGAACACGTTCATTTGTATCTTGACAACCTCCTGTTTAGGGGATTGAATAAAACTGAACGCGTTCAAATAAAGGAGAGGCAAATGTATATCGTGGGTTGCTACATCACCTACCTGGCATTGAGCGTTGTCACTACCATCTGGGTCGCGCAGACGTTGCACAAAAATGGGCGGCCATTCCTGGTCGATGCCTTTTCCGGCAATACGCTCCTGGCAGACTCGGTGAACCACCTCCTGGTAGTTGGGTTCTACCTGGTGAATATCGGATACGTCGCTTTGGCGCTCAAAACTGCGCAAGCGGTGAATACGCTTCGCGAGTCGATTGAACTGGTCAGCGACAAATTCGGAGTCGTGCTCCTAGTTCTGGGCGTCATGCACTTCTTCAACCTATTTGTTTTTTCGCGGATGCGAAAGAGCCCGCACGAACGCGTCATCTCGCGATTTGCTGTTCCAAATCCGCCGCAACAGGCTTAATCCATGCCGAAGACGAAGACAACAAAGAAGTCGGAAGAGACGCGGCGCCGCATTTTCGACTCAGCCCTGGCGCTATTCCGCAAGCGCGGGTTTGCCGATACGACCATGCGCGACATCGCTCAAGAGGCAGGTGTTGCGCTCGGTGCCGCTTACTACTACTTCGATTCTAAAGACGCGATTGTGATGGCCTTCTACGAGCGGACTCAGCAGGAACTCGTGCCCCAGGTCGCCGATGCCTTGTCCCATGCGCGCGGTCTCAAACAGAGATTGGGCGCGGTGGTGCGCGTAAAGTTGGAATACTGCGCGCCCAACCGCCGTCTGCTGGCTGCCCTGGCTACGCATATTGATCCCCAGCACCCGCTGTCGCCCTTCAGCGAGCAGACCCGTGCCATTCGCGATGCGGATACGCGCTTCTTTGAGAACGCCCTTGGCGGCGCGGACATCAGCCTCCCGGAGGATCTCGCAGCCCACCTCCCCCGACTGCTCTGGCTCTACCAGATGGGACTCCTTTTGTTCTGGGTGTACGATCGCTCTCCGCGTCAGTGGAGGAGCACGCAACTGTTCGAAAAGACCCTGCCGATCGTCGTCAAGCTCATTCGCTTATCGTCGTTCCCACTCTTGCGCCCCCTACGGAAGATGGTCACGGAGCTTCTCGAACTTATTTCCGGATCTCAGGAAGAAACCGCTGAGGCGCTCGTATGAGTGGACTTCGCATTGTGCTGGCTGGTGGCGCCGGGCACCTGGGGGCCCTGCTCGCCCGATACTTTCACGATCTCGGACACTCGGTCGCAATTTTGAGTCGCTCGCAACGCCGGTTTCCCTGGCCGGCGATTTTCTGGGACGGCGAACATCTTGAGAGTTGGATAGCACAACTTGAAGGCACCGACGTTGTGATCAACCTGGCCGGCCGCAGCGTGAATTGCAGATACAGTAACGCAAATCGAGCAAGCATCATGGACTCCCGAGTGCGAAGCACCCGGGTTCTCGGGGAAGCTATCGGAGGGCTTAACAATCCGCCTCGCCTCTGGATGAACTCGAGTACCGCGACCATTTACCGTCACAGTCTCGATCGCCCCATGGACGAGGATACGGGCGAGTTCGGCGGCCACGAACCGGGCGTGCCGACAAGTTGGCGCTTCAGCATCGAAGTTGCGAGCAACTGGGAGGAGACTTTTTTCTCCGCTAAAACTCCGGGCACTCGCAAGGTTGCTCTTCGCAGCGCAGTGGTCATGGGCGTCGACAAGGGAGGAGCATTTGACATCCTCTTACGCCTGGTTCGTTTTGGGCTGGGCGGTGCTGTAGGGTCGGGACAGCAATTCGTCTCGTGGATCCATGAACTGGACTTCACCCGCGCGATCGACTTTCTCATTAAGCACGAGGACCTCTCAGGTCCCATGAATCTAGCGGCTCCGAATCCTCTGCCAAACCTTGAATTCATGCGCCAACTTCGCCGCGCTTATGGGGCTCCCATCGGGCTCCCGGCACCCGCATGGCTGGTTGAGATCGGGACCTTCCTGCTGCAAACCGAATCCGAACTGGTAATGAAAAGCCGACGAGTGGTGCCCGGGAACCTGCTTCGATCGGGATTCTGCTTTGCCTTTCCGGAGTGGGAGGCCGCTGCGAGGAACCTCGTAACCCGCTGGCAGGGCAAAACTTAGTGCTGCTCCAGTGAAGTTCCCAGTGCTTCAACCTCGGCTCAATCCGATCTTTTGTACCCTTTACCTTTGGCCAAGAAATCTCGACAATACCCCTATTCCATGCCTGGCCTGCTAGAGCCTCGAGAGATCACATTGGCCATCGCCATTAGGCGCTACCTCGATGTCGCTCTCTACTTACTGATCTTCACCGGCTTCGGCACGGTGGCATCTACGGGTCGGCTGGATTTTGCCACCGTCCTGCTCGTTTCAGCCGCTCTGCTATTCCGCGGATACATCCTTGCGCGGCGCCGTCAGGTGCTATTGACCGAGCGTTGGACCAACCTGCTTACCATTGCGTGTGTCGCTTTCTTCATTGCCGACGAGTTCGCCATCAGCAAGAGCTTCCTAGATTCGTTGGTGCATCTGGTCCTGTTTGTCATGCTCGTGCGGCTCTTCTCCGCTCAGACCGACCGTGACCACTTTTTCCTCGCCGGGCTTTCGTTTGCAATGGTGCTCGCAGCAGCGGTCCTCACCGTGGACAGCACATTCCTATTTGCACTAGCCGGCTTCGTGCTCGTTGCCACCGGCACTTTCATCCTGATGGAGATGATGCACGCTTGCACGAAAGCGGCCGTGCAGGGACGCGATCCAAGTGGGCCGCGCGCCTATCGCAAGCTATCGTTTGTCATTGCGACCGTAGCGCCGGTGTTGCTAGTTGTGATTTTTGCGGTCGGCGCACTCATATTTTTTGTGCTCCCGCGCGTTTCGACCGGGTACTTCAGCGCTTATGGTTCTGGCAATGACCTCAGCAGCGGCTTCTCCGAGCGCGTTGAACTCGGGCGAATCGGCCAGATTCAGCAGTCGCGCAGCGTCGTGATGCACGTCCGCATCGAGGGCGACATGAGCGCTGGGCGCGAACTGAAACTCCGCGGGATCATTCTGAACAAATTCGACGGCCATTCCTGGTCCAACACCCGGGAAAAAGTGCAGCTGAGGCGAAGCCCCGACGGCAGTTTCGACCTGCGCGGGATCACGGCCGAGGAGCCGACACCATCGGCCGGGTATCCTGTTCATTATCAAGTTACTCTCGAGCCCTTCGTCAACAATGTCTTCTTCTTGATGGCGAACCCACAGTCTCTGCACGGCAACTATCGCCAGTTGTCGGCGGATTCCTTTGCCGATGTGTACAATTTCGACCCGGATCGCCCGCTCAGTCGCTATGAAGCGGATTCGATTCTCCGACTGGGCAGAACCCGAGTAGCGCGGAGTCACACAGCCGGATATCCTCCCCAGGTTTTGTTGGACTTCATGGGCCCCACGCCGGTAGACCCTCGCGTGCGCGCCCTGGCACAACAGATCACTTCGAGTGCTCCCGGCCCGTACGAGAAAGCAGCGGCCATTGAGTCCTACCTGAGCTCCCACCTCGCATACACCCTTGAACTTCCGAAAACCACCCCAGCCGATCCGATTGCCAGTTTTCTCTTCGAACGTCGGCAAGGGCACTGCGAATATTTTGCTTCCGCGATGGCGGTCATGCTTCGCACCTTGGGCATACCCTCCCGGGTAGTGAATGGATTCTCCGGAGGTGAATATAACGATGTCTCCTCTCAATACGTGATTCGCGCTAGCGAGGCGCATTCCTGGGTGGAAGCCTACATCCCGGGCGAAGGATGGATGCAGTTTGATCCCACTCCAGCTGGAAGTGGCCTCACGGGGAGTCATTCAAATCGCTTCCTGCTATACCTGGACGCCATGGCGTCATTCTGGCGCGAGTGGATCGTGAATTACGATCTGGGACACCAGATTCGCCTCACTCAAGACGCTAGCCGAGGAAGCCGAGAGTTAGTCGGCCAGGCGCAGTCGTGGTTCAAGTCACGCTATGACCGGTTGTTGGTCTGGGCTCACAAAACGCAGGACCGGGTGGGGAGCTCTACCGTGGTCTGGGGTGAACGCGCCTTGGCGATCTTCGCTATTGTCTTGCTCATTGCCAGTTTCCCGCGTCTGATCGCACTGGCTCGCAATCTTCGAGTCATTCGGCGTCCCGAGCGCGCTCCTCAGGTTGCGGCGACCCTATGGTATGAGCGCATGCTGCACTTAATGGCTAGGCGAGGTTTCGACAAGTCACCTGCGCAAACACCCACTGAATTCGCCTCCGGCATCAAAGACGAATGCCTTCGCGTCAGCGTCGAGCGGTTCACCAGGAAATACGAGCACGCGCGCTTTGGAAACTCCGCCGAAGAGGCGTCCAAACTCCCTGAACTATACGAAGACGTGAGGAGCAGCCCGGCGGAATAGTAGTGAGCAACCCAGTTTTGAAAGCTGGCCCCTTGCATCGCCCGGTCTGGTTGAAGCCCGGAAACTGATCCAACAGAAAGACTCAGTCAGTCGCTCTGGCTGCCCGACACGCCTATCTCTGCGAAGGACTGTTTGCGTAACGCATCCTAGAACGCGAACACCACGCCACCGCCCACATACAGGTTGTGCTGGCGTGTGTTGCCCGTATCTACATTGATCGGCGGTACACCGCTCCAGTTGTCCCGCGCCTCGAAACGGAAAATCGCGTTGTGAAGCTTGCGTCCCAGTGGCACGTCAAACCCCACAGACCCATTCAGCGCCCCTGTGGTTTTAATCCTATGACCGGTGTTGGTGCCACCAAACACCAGATCCTTGCTGGCCACGAAATGACCCACTCCGCCGCCAAAGCTGACCCAAGGGTGGAATGCGAACCCCTCCAGAAATCGTACGCGCGCAGCCGGAGTCAGGAATAGGGAGCTGTAGTCGATGGGAATCACGTTCTGTCCGTAGTTGAGGTCCTCGTCCGGGTTCCACAAAAAAGGAATCTCTAACCAAACGGATCCCCACTGGTAGGTCCTCAGCGCATGCGCGTAACTGAAATTGAAGGAAAGCCCTGCACCCGAATGGATGGTGTTATTGAAGAAGCTCGTATTGGGGACGGTCTGGTCGCTGATGAATGTGCGCCCGACGGTTACCGCAATCTCGTGCTTCTGCTCGTCCTGAGCGGCACACAAACATGTCATGGGCAGAAGCAGCAGGCCAGCCGCAAGAAATCTGCGCATCTCTCCTCCGACGCGAAGCGCGATAATTGGAGCCTAGCATGTGATTGGAAGGAGGCGGGTTAGCTTCAATGGTGCGTGTTAACCGGATGGGTGGAAATCGCATTTCAGATGTTTTTCTCACCGGGAGGTCGTATTCGCACGGACAAAGGTCCTTCGGTTGAATGAGCAACTGCGGCATGATAGCCTTCTCAGTTTGCTGTTCGGCGGCCCAGCCCCTGCCGAGTGATCGAGGACCGTTTTTGCCCCCTGTCGAAACCACGCCCGCTATCCGCAAAACCACGCTCAACGCCGTTCATCGCAAACTCGGCGCCAAGATGGTTGACTTTAACGGCTGGGAAATGCCGGTCGAGTACTCCGGGATCATTGCCGAGCACACCGCAGTTCGAACTGCTGTCGGTATCTTTGACGTCAGTCACATGGGCGACATCCGCGTGGCGGGCGAGCAGGCCCTCGCCGCAATCCAGCACATCTCGATGAACGACGCTTCTCGTCTCGCAATCGGCCAGGCGCAATACTCGGCGATGCTGTATCCTCAGGGAACCTTCGTCGACGACATTATCGTCCACCGCCTCGGCGAGCAGGAATACCTCATCGTCATCAATGCCGGCACCCGTGAGAAGGACTTCCAGTGGGTCCGCGACAACACCCGCCAGTTCGATTGCGTCGTCGAGAACCTCTCCGACGAGTTCACCCAGGTCGCCATCCAGGGTCCACGTGGCGTTGACGTGCTCCAAAAACTTACTGATGCCGATCTCTCAGCGGTGAAGTTCTACTGGGTCACGCGGGCAACGGTCTGCGGGCTGAAGAACATCCTCATCGCCCGCACCGGCTACACCGGCGAGGACGGATTCGAGATCTATATCCCCAGCGACGAAGAAACCAGTGCGCGTGTTTGGGGCGAGGTCCTCGACGCCGGCAGGGAATTCGGCATTTTGCCTTGTGGTTTGGGCGCGCGCAATACGCTCCGGCTAGAGTCCAAGCTTCCGCTCTACGGACACGAGATTTCCGATACGATCAATGTGTGGGAGGCCGGCCTCGATCGCTTCTGCAAGATGGAGAAGCCGGAATTTGTCGGCCGTCAGGCACTAGAGCAGACCAAGGCTGCAAGCCTCAAGCGAACGCTGGTTGGGCTCGTAATGGTCGAACGTGGAATCGCCCGCGATGGTTACCGCATCTTGAATAGTTCGAACCAGCATATTGGATACGTAACCAGCGGTTCCTACGCACCGTTTCTGAAGAAGAACATCGCGCTGGCGTACGTCCCGTTGGAACATTCAGCCGTCGGAACGGAAGTCCTGGTCGAGATTCGCAACCAGGGCGTGAAGGCCCAAGTCGTATCTACGCCGTTCTATAAGCGGCCGAAGAAGGCTTGATTCATGGCGGTCGTCCAGGGCGCTCGCGTTTTTCTGCCTTGGCTAGAAGCGAAAGCTAGAAGCTAGGAGCTTGTTTGCATGGCGTATCCCGAAGATTTCAAATACACCAAAGAACACGAGTGGCTCAAACCCGACGGTGGCAACGCCACCATTGGCATCACGACCTACGCCCAGGAATCCCTGGGAGACATTGTCTTCGTCGACCTGCCCAAACCCGGGGCGGAGATTTCCGCCGGTAAGACGTTCGGCTCGGTGGAATCCGTGAAGGCAGTGTCCGATCTCTATGCTCCTGCCTCGGGAACCGTGACCGAGGTCAACCCTGACCTTTCCACTCATCCGGAGAAGATCAACTCCGATGCCCACGGGGCATGGATGTTGAAGATCAAATTGAAAGATTCCGGCGAGCTGAATGCGCTTTTATCAGCTGCGGACTACGAAAAGTTTGTATCAGAAGAAGGCGGACACTGAACCGGTCTTGGGCGGTTGGCTCTTAGCTTTTCCGCGAATGCACCAGCTTAGAGCTAACCGCCAAGAGCTACTCGCTGACTATGCGCTATCTTCCTAAATCTCCTGCAGACCGCGAAGCCATGCTGAAGGCGATCGGCGCGCGCTCAATCGACGACCTGTTTGCGCCGATCCCGCCCGAGTACCGACTGAATCGCGACCTCAAGGTGCCGCGCCAGATGGCCGAATCTGAGATCGTCGATTGGTTCCGCGAGCGCTCGCGCGAAAACGGCGACGGGCACGCCACATTCCTCGGCGCCGGCGCCTACTACCACTACCGGCCGGTCATGATCGATTCGCTGATCTCTCGCGGCGAGTTCCTCACGGCCTACACGCCCTACCAGGCAGAGATTTCGCAAGGCACGCTGCAATCGATCTTCGAATTCCAGACTATGATCAGCGAGCTGACCGGCATGGAAGTGGCCAATGCGTCGATGTACGACGGTTCGACCGCCGCCGCTGAAGCCGTGATGATGGCCGCCCGCCTCACCGGTCGCCGCTCCGTTGTGGTTGCCCGCAGCGTGCACCCCGAATACCGCGAGGTTCTCTCTACTTACGCCTTTCATCAAGGGATGCCGCTCGCGACCGTTCCTTTCAAAGATAACGGTCGAGTCGATTTCAAAGCACTCGAAACCGCCATTACCTCAGACACCGCTTGCGTTCTGGCACAGTCTCCGAACTTTTTCGGAACCATAGAAGACGTTGAGGCCATCGGAGAACTGGCCCACTCTAAAGGCGCGATGCTGGTGGTTGCGATTGCCGAAGCTGTATCGCTCGGCATCGTTCGACCGCCGAAATCTGCCGACATCATTTCGATGGAAGCCCAATCGTTCGGGGTCCCGCTCGGTTTCGGTGGTCCTTATTGCGGTGTGATCGCCACTCGAGAAGCATATGTTCGCCAAATGCCCGGACGCCTCGTGGGTCAGACCACGGATCGCAATGGCAAGCGCGGATTCGTTCTCACTCTTGCCACTCGCGAGCAGCACATTCGTCGTGAGAAGGCAACCTCGAACATTTGTACCAATCAGGCGCTGATCGCTCTGATGGCGAATATTTTCATGGCCGTATACGGTAAAGTCGGCTTGAAGGAACTCGCGAAGCAGAACCTTGCGAAGACGGCTTATGCCGCACAGCAGTTTGGCAAACACGGCAAAGTCTTGTTCGGCAGCGCTCCACGTTTCAATGAGTTCGTGGTTCAGACCACGGAAGATCCTTACGCCATCAACGCACGCATTCTGGGGCACAAGATCGTTGGCGGCCTTCCGCTGAAGAAGTTCTATCCCGAGCTCGGCAATGCCTCCCTCTGGTGTTGCACCGAGCTAATGCCGCGCAGCATCATCGACACCGCCGTCGGCCACGTCGCGGATAGCGAACGCTCGGTGAGCAGTGCGAAAGAAGAGACTCCGGAAGAGGTGACGCGATGAAGCATATGACTCGCAAAGCCACGCGGCACGTGAACCAAAACGAGGGCCTGATCTTCGAGAAATCCTCTGCCGGTAAGGCGGCATGGAAGCTTGCTCCCCTCGACGTCCCGGAAGTCGATACGAAGGCGCTATTGGGCGACGTGGAAAGAAAAGACCTTGGAAATATGCCCGAGGTCAGCGAGATCGAGATCATTCGCCATTTCACCCGCATGTCGACATGGAACTATGCCATCGATCTCGGCATGTATCCTCTGGGCTCCTGCACAATGAAGTACAACCCGCGTGTGAATGAAGTTGTCTCGCGGCTAGATGGCATCGCAAACGGCCATCCTTATCAACCGGAGAAGGTCTCTCAGGGCGCGCTCCGCATCATTAAGACCCTGAGCGACTGCCTTCTCGAGATTACCGGCATGGACGCGATCACCTTGCAACCGGCCGCGGGTGCTCATGGCGAACTCACGGGTCTGCTTCTCGTCCGGGCGTATCACGACGCGAAGGGAAGTGCGCGTAAGAAAGTTCTGATTCCCGACTCCGCCCATGGCACGAATCCCGCAACCGCCGCCATGGTGGGCTACGCTGTCGAGAATCTCAAATCCAATGCACAAGGCATGGTCGACATCGGGGCCCTTGAAGCGCAGATGAACGAAGATGTCGCCGGCCTCATGCTGACCAATCCCAATACCCTTGGCGTATTCGAGGAAGACATCCACAAAATCGCGCAACTGCTTCATGCTAAAGGTGGTTTGCTTTACATGGACGGAGCCAACATGAACGCCCTGGTTGGCAAAGTTCGCCCCGGAGACTTCGGTGTGGACGTCATGCATCTCAATCTGCATAAGACGTTCTCCACACCGCACGGCGGAGGCGGTCCGGGTTCCGGGCCGGTGGCGGTCAAGAAGCCGCTCGAGCCATTCCTTCCGAAGCCGGTGCTGATCTCAAAGCCCGATGGAACTCTTGGTTTCGACTACGAGCGCCCCCGGTCCATTGGCCGCGTGCGTTCCTTTTACGGAAACTTCGGCATGTTCGTTCGTGCACTCGCCTACATTCTCGCCAACGGCCCGGACGGTCTGCGCCAGACCACAGAAGACGCCGTGCTGAACGCGAACTATATTCGCAAAGGACTCGAAGGTGTCTTCGATCTGCCTTACTCCAGCCCGAGCATGCACGAAGTGGTTTTCAGCGACAAGCTACAGGCGAAAAAAGGCGCGCGTACGATGGACGTTGCCAAGCGCCTGATTGACTACGGATTCCATCCGTACACGACAGCCTTCCCGCTCATCGTCCCGGGTGCCATGATGATCGAGCCGACGGAAAGCGAGTCCAAAGAGGAACTCGATCTGTTCCTCGAGGCCATGCGCTCGATCGCGCAAGAAGTCGAAGAGGATGCAGATCTGGTGAAGACGGCTCCGCATTCGACGCGCGTTTCCCGCCTCGACGAAACCGCCGCTGCTCGAAAACCGATTCTCCGCTGGAAGCCGGAAGCTCCGGTTGAATAATAGTGCCAGGTTGAATGAGACCGGCTCTCGCCTGGATCAGCAATGGCCGGTCTGGCTCCGTTTGACAGTGCTTTGAAAGACAACATTGGGGCATTAACGCCAACTAAGCAGCGCGGAACAGGTGATAGAGCATGAAGTAAATGGCCACACCGGTCACCGATACGTACAACCACAGCGGGTACGTCCACCGCGCAATCGCTCGATGCCGATCAAATCTCTCCTGCAGTGCACGACTAAGGGTGATGAGCACCAGCGGCACAATGGCGGCCGCGAGGATGGTGTGCGAAATCAGGATGCTGAAGTAGACTGCGCGTGACCACCCGTGCCCGGGAAAATGAACCGAGTGCACATGCGCATGGTAGTAGAGGTAGGAAGTCAGGAACAGAGTTGAGGTCCCAACTGCGGCTAGCATCAGTACCCGATGTATCGCAATGCGTCCTGCCTTAATCATCCGGTGCGCCACAACTAGCAGCACCGCACTCGTACCATTCAGCGTGGCATTGATAGCCGGGAAAATAGAGTAGTCGTTCAGCATCTTTCGCAATTACGTCACCGAGACGCAGGACCAACGAGAGCTTTCATTGCTTTTCGTCATGTCCCGGTTGGTGAATCAAGCAGCCGGTCGCGTCGTTTTCCGGTTCACCATCAGGAACGCAACCCCAAACATCACAAGCGCAAAGAGAACTAGCGTTGCCATTGAAGCCTCGAGCGAAAACGCCCGTGGGCTCCCCGGATAGAGAACGCTGCGCAACGCCTCGACCCCATATGTGAGGGGATTGATCTGCATCACCAGCCGCAACCATGCCGAGGCGCTCGACAGCGGGAACAGTGCTCCTGAAAGCAGCCACAGGGGAATTAGAAAGAGGTTGATGATCGCGTGAAATGCCTGAGTCGAATCCATTGGCCAGGCAATCGCAAAACCCAAGGCAGTGAGAGCGAATGAGACCAGAAACACTACCAATGCGGAAAGCAGAAATACAGAGATACTCAGGTGGATGCCGACCAGAGGGGCGAACACCAAAAAAATTAATCCTTGGACCGCTGCCAGGGTAGTCCCGCCCAGCACCTTCCCCAGCACAATCGCGGATCGCGAGACTGGCGCGACCAGCACGGAAAGCAAGAAACCTTCCTTGCGGTCTTCAATCACCGACATCATTGTGAAAATCGACGTGAACAGGACGATCATGATCAGCGCCCCCGGATAAAAGTAGTCCAGGTAATGCTGGCTCTTGCCTGCACCCGACGTGAAAGAATTGCCGAAACCAGAGCCGATCACGATCCAGAAAAGCACTGGCGACGCGATCACTCCAACCACTCGCGCCCTTTGCCGATAGAAGCGCACCACCTCGCGCCACCATAGCGTAAACGTCGGCAGCGCGAGTTCCTGAGTACTTGTTTCTGCGAAAGCCACGGTCGCTGGAGTCATCCTTTATCGTCTTTTACGTAGGGAGTCACTGAGCACAACCGACCGTCGTCGGTCTTCGCTCTGCCCGCGTATCCCGGTGCTCGATCATTGTTTATCCCGCTCAGTCCAGAATCGATGTCCCGTTCGCCTGATGAAAACGTCCTCCAGGCTGGGCTTCGCAATCGAAACCGAATCGATTTCGCCCGGAAAACTCTGAGCCAGATCCATCACAAACCGATGCCCCTGCTCTTTCTCGATGCGCACTTGATTTTCAAGTACTTGGGTATCGACGCGGAACTGGGTGCGAATTCTGCCGGCAAGCCTCTCCGGATCTTTCGTCTCCAGCACGATCACGTTGCCACCGATCTCCTGTTTCAGTTCTGCTGGAGTGCCTAGTGCAACCACCCTTCCCTCATTCAGGATCACGAGCCGGTCGCAACGCTCCGCTTCTTCCATCAGGTGAGTAGTCACGAGGATCGTAACCTGTTCTTCGTCGCGCAGGATTCGGAGATATTGCCACAAATCGCGCCGCGCCCCCGGGTCCAAGCCGGTCGTCGGTTCGTCTAGCAACAGCACATTTGGCCCGTGCAGAAGGCCCTTTGCCAACTCGAGCCTCCGCTGCATGCCTCCGGAGAAGGTTTCTGCTTTGTCCGTGGCACGATCGCTTAATCCGACCCTGCCAAGAATCTCCGCTACTCGTTTCTTCAGCGTCGCACCACGCAACCCATACAGATGACCCTGATGAACCAGATTCTCAGCGGCTGTGAGTTTAAGATCGATGCTCTGCGCCTGGAAAACGACGCCAATCTTGCGCCGCAGATTGTCGGGATCCTGCGCCGGGTTGTGGCCGAGAATGGTCGCATGGCCGGCTACTGGGACCATCAGCGTAGAAAGAATTCGGAACAGGGTGGTTTTGCCGCTGCCGTTCGGCCCCAGAAGCCCGAACAACTCTGCTCGACTGACATCGAATGAGACTCCATTCAACGCCGTACGCTCTCCGTAGCGGTGCACTATATCCCGGACCGAAATCGCAGGTGTGAGTTCGGCCGGAGACACGCTCGAGAAGCCGGGCAACACTGGTGTGTTTGAGATCAAAGACTATTTTACGACGTGCTGGCCGTTGATGATGGGCCACCAGCTATGCGGCTGCGGGTCTGCCTTCTGGGATTTCTTGTTTTTGGGTCATGGGGGCATGTCTCCAAACCTGAATCGTGAGCACGGCGGTGATTGCCAGCAGCAATGCCCCGACGGAAGTATGCGCCACCGTTGAGAACACCATTGAATTGTTGGCTTCGGTTCCCGGCCAGGCAATCCTCGTCAGAAATGCCGCAAACCCAAGTAGCAGTTGAAGGATCAACGTGAAGAGCAAAAGCGCGGCTCCGCGTCGAATAGCTTCGATTCTGGGGAATGCAATCAGCGCCCGAAGCGCAGTCCAGGTAAGGCACATGGCTACCGTCAACGCGTTCACCACGTGCGGCCACCAGCTCATGCCATGGTGACGGAACATCCCGCCAAACACGAGCTGGACATAAAGAAGGCCTAGCGAGTAAGCGCAAAGGACCAGCACCTTGGGATGTCCATTGTCTGCCACTGGCGACGGACTTTCCTCAACCCACTTACGTCCTGTGAATACCGCAATCGCTATCGCGATGCAAAAAAATGTCTGGCCCACGGCGGAGTGCGCGGTTGACACTGCAGGAGGCAGGAGGTTCAGCACCGTGATTCCCCCGAGAATGCCTTGAATCACGATGGTCGCCAGTGCTGCGAAGCCGAGGTATTTCATCCAGCGGCGGCGGTCGGCGATCAACGTCCAGAAGGCGATCACAATGGTCAGAATTCCAGTCACCGACGCAATCATCCGATGACTGTGTTCGTACACAATCCCGCCCACCCATGGAGGCAACCGCAGAATGTGGCCGTAGGACGTTGGCCAGTCCGGCACGGAGAGGCCCGCATCTTCACTCGTGACCAGTGCTCCGGCGACGATGACAACAAACGTCAGGAAGGCGATGAAGACCGCAACGCCATGATGCCACCGATTGTAGGGTGTTGATTCAGACCTCACCAAAACCTCCAGCCAAACCCTTCAGTTTAGCAGAGAGAAATTCGCGTGAAAGGTCAGCTCGGAAGGATTGCTGGCTGTCGTAGGAACGCCGGACGGCGTCCTTGGCCCCTATCCCGACGAAACCGACGGGGTAGAAAACCGTTCACCAGGCGGAAAAGAAGAGTCGGCCACGGGGCTCTGGTTCTGCTCTTTGATGGCTTGACTTCTATTGGCGGGCTAGGCCATCGCCGCGATCACGCTATCCGCAAATTCTGAAGTCCCGGCTTTCCCGCCGACATCTTTCGTCAGCTTGTCGCGATCGCGATAAACCCTTTCTAGCGCAGTGCGAATCTTGAGCGCTGCTTCCGGCTGGGCAATGTGCCGCAGCATAAGCAGCGCAGATCGGAGCAGGGCAGTGGGGTTGGCCAGGTTCTTGCCGGCGATGTCCGGAGCCGAGCCGTGTACAGCTTCGAAGATGGCGCACTCGTCCCCCAGGTTCGCACTTGGTACAAGTCCCAAACCGCCGACAAGTCCGGCGCAAAGATCCGAAATGATGTCCCCGTACAGGTTCTCCATTACCATCACGTCATACTGATACGGGTTCATAACCAACTGCATGCAAGCGTTATCGACGATGTGTTCCCCGTAGGTAATCTCAGGAAACGCTTGAGCCACCGCGCGAGAGCAGCGCAGAAACAAGCCATCGGAAAGCTTCATGATGTTGGCTTTGTGAATGGCGTGAACTTTCTTGCGCTGGTTCTTGCGCGAGTATTCGAAGGCGAAACGCGCAATGCGGGTCGACGCTTTTTCCGTAATCACCTTCAGACTTTCCACAACCCCCGGTACGACTTCATGCTCCAGCCCGGAGTACAGGCTCTCCGTGTTCTCGCGCACGATTACCAGATCAACATCGGGATACCGTGTGGGAATATGAGGCAGGTTCCGCACCGGCCGGAAGTTCGCGTAAAGCTCGAACTTCTTCCTCAGTTGAACGTTGATGCTGGCGAACCCACCTCCCACGGGAGTCGTAATCGGTCCCTTCAGTGCCACATGCGTGCGCTCAATGGAGGCGGTGAGTTCCTTCGGAATGTACTCGCGGTATTTCTCGTAAGCGTCGGCGCCCGCGAGAACGGTTTCCCATTCAAATTTCAGGCCAGTCGCTTCAAGAATGCGCACCACGGCTGCCGTAACTTCCGTTCCAATGCCGTCACCGGGAATTAGCGTAATTTTATGAGTCATGAGAAGTGGCGTAGCCCGAATGCCCTCGTCCAGGCGGGGCGAGCAACGCTCGCCGGGAAAACTGCCCGAGCACGCCTGGCTGGGCTCGACTCGGCAGGGAAGGGCACCCGCGGCTACATAGTTTTCGGTGCTGCCTTCGCCTGAGGTTCTGATTCTTTGGTTTTAAGCAGGTCCTTTAATTCTGTCATGAACTCCTGCACGTCTTTGAAATCCAGGTAGACCGACGCAAATCGCACATACGCAACTTTGTCGTACCGCCGCAGCCGGTTCATAATCAGCTCACCTACTTCACTTGTCTTCCGCTCGCGCTCGGGAGACTCGATGATGAACGCCTCTGCCTCATTCACGATTTGTTCCAGCTTGCTAATCGGCACCGGCCGTTTCTCGCAGGCTCGCAGCAGCCCATTCAAAACCTTTTGGCGATCAAATTTCTCTCGCCGCCCGTCTTTCTTCACCACCATGTAGGGAATCTCGTCGATACGCTCATAGGTGGTAAAGCGCTTCTCGCACTTCAAGCACTCGCGGCGGCGCCGGATCGAATCGGCATCCTTGCTTTCACGCGAATCCACAACCTTGTCGTTGGCGTGGCCGCAAAAAGGACATTTCATGATGATGCGAAACTGAATGCATTGTAGCAGTTAGAAAAGAAGCACTCAGCATCGAGTCTTCAGCATTCAAGCACAAGGCCAGCGGGGCGCAATCATTTATAATCGCAAGTTTCACCGACAAAGCATGTCGCGTTCTTATTGGGTTTGGGATACCTGGCGGGGAGGTACCTAACCCTTTCGTCCAGGTTCCGGGCGCAGTCGTGGACGACGACGCCAACAATTATTCCTATTGAGGAGAGAAAGGCAATCATGAGCAATATTGCAGAGATTCGTGCACGGCAAGTCTTGGACTCGCGGGGCAATCCCACGGTTGAGGCGGAAGTTTGGTTGCAGGATGGCACCGTGGGCCGCGCGATCGTTCCGAGCGGTGCTTCCACCGGCGAGCACGAGGCAGTTGAGCTTCGCGACGGCGACAAGAGTCAGTACGTCGGCAAAGGCGTTTTGAAAGCGGTTGAGAACGTGAATGGAGAAATCGCGGAGGCTCTTGCCAACTTTGACGCCGCTGACCAGCGCACCCTGGATCAGAAGATGATCGAACTGGATGGAACTGAAAACAAGGCAAGGCTGGGTGCGAACGCGATTCTCGCCGTTTCAATGGCTGCGGCCCGCGCCGCAGCAACTTGCTACGAAACGCCCCTCTACCGATATCTCGGTGGAGCGGGCGCAAACACCCTGCCCACTCCCATGATGAACATCCTCAACGGTGGCGCGCACGCCGACAACAACGTCGACTTCCAGGAATTCATGGTCATGCCGGTCGGCGCTCCGTCCTTCTCGGAAGCCCTGCGCTGGGGCGTCGAAGTGTTCCATACTCTCAAGGGCGTTTTGAAGAAGCGGGGTTACAACACCGCTGTCGGCGACGAGGGCGGCTTTGCTCCGTCGGTAAAGTCCAACGTCGAAGCCATTGAAGTGGTGATCGAGGCAATTCAGCAAGCCGGCTATAAACCTGGCGAAGAGATCGCCATTGCGCTCGATCCCGCGGCCAGCGAGTTCTACCAGGATGGCAAGTACGTCTTCAAGAAATCCGATAAGTCGTCGAAGAGCTCGGAAGAGATGGTCCGCTTCTGGTCCAACTGGGTCAGCAGTTATCCGATCGTCTCCATCGAAGACGGCCTCGCCGAGAACGACTGGGAAGGCTGGTCCTTGCTCACAAAAGAGATCGGCAGCAAAATTCAGCTCGTAGGCGATGACCTGTTTGTGACCAACGTGCAGTTCCTGCAGACGGGAATCGACAAAGGTGTCGCCAACTCGATTTTGATCAAGGTCAACCAGATCGGCACGGTGAGCGAAACTCTCGAGGCGATCGACCTTGCCCGCCGTAACGGTTATACGGCCATCATTTCGCACCGCTCCGGCGAGACCGAAGACACCTTCATCGCTGACCTAGCGGTTGCGACGGGCGTGGGCCAGATCAAAACTGGCTCAGCGTCGCGTACCGACCGCATCGCCAAGTACAACCAGCTGCTCCGGATCGAAGAAGCTCTGGCTGCCGGTGCCCGCTTCCTCGGTTTGAAGGCGTTGAACTACAACGGGTAAGACGGACTACTAGTCTATTGGAGGTTTGAAGTGCGGAGAATCACTGTTCTAACCGCGATTATGCTCGTGTCATGTTCTGCATTGCTGGGTGCGCAGGCCGGTAACCCCAGCGAACAGGCTGCCAGCAAGGAAGACATACTCAAGTTCATGGACGTCTTGCATATCCGGCAGACGCTGGTTCAGTTGTATGAAGGCATGGGGCGGCAAGCGAAGGTGGGAGCGGAGCAGGCGTTCAAGGAAAAGATCCCAGATGCTAGTCCGGAACAGCTCGCGGCAGTAGACAAGTTTGCAGAGGGTCTTTTCAAGGACATGCCGGTCGAGGAAATCGTGGAGGCGATGGTGCCGATCTATCAGAAGCATCTTACAAAGAGCGACATGGACGGGATACTCGCCTTTTATTCCTCGCCCGCGGGACAGAAACTTCTCCGCGAACAGCCCGCGATGATGCAAGAGGGGATGCAGGTCGGAAGCACGATCGGCCAGAAAAGAATGCGTTCGATCATGGAGAAGATGGATGAATTCATTGCGGAACTGACTAAACAAGAGCAGCAGAAGCGCAGTGGCGAGAAGAAGTAGAAGCGCAAATTCGGCTCAGGCTCGAGGCTATTGAAACGGTTTCGCACCCCAGGGCGGTACTCAGGGGCTAAAGGCCTCGACTTCGAGTGTCACAAATGGCGCGGCTGAAAGTCCTGGACTTCCCGGTTCCAAAACCAGGCATGCTTGGTCTTGATCCCTCGACGCTCTCGGCGCCACGCGCCGGAGCCAACGAGCTAAAGCTAGGAGCTAAAAAGCTATCTTATGTCCCGTCCTAAACCACTTGTACTCATCATTCTCGACGGGTGGGGTTACCGCGCCGACACCAATGCCAACGCTATCGCGCTGGCTCACAAACCCACTTACGATCGACTCCTTCGCGAATATCCGAACACCCTAATCCATACCAGCGGTCCCTTCGTTGGCCTCCCGGAAGGTCAAATGGGCAACAGTGAAGTCGGCCATCTCAACATCGGCGCGGGACGCATCGTCCACATGGATTCCACTCGCATTGAGCTAATGATCCAGAAGGGTGACTTCTTCGAGCACCCCGTTCTTGTCGACGCCATGAAGAACGCGCGCAGCGGTGGCCGCCAGCTTCATTTATTCGGCCTGGTCTCTGACGGCGGCGTGCATTCATATCAAACTCACCTGCATGCTTTGCTGAAGATGGCGAAGCAGAATCAGGTCGAGCGCGTATTTGTCCACGCTTTTATGGACGGCCGCGACACCCTGCCCACCAATGGCGCGCGATACCTCGAGCAACTGCAGCAGGTCATGCGCGAATACAACACCGGAAAGATCGCCACCGTGAGTGGGCGCTACTACGCGATGGACCGTGACCGCCGGTGGGAGCGCATTGCGAAAGCCTATAGCGCCATGGTCTTCGGAGAGGCTGAGGGGGGCAACTACTCCGACGCCGTTCAGGGCGTTAAGGAGTCCTACAACAAAGGGGTGACCGACGAGTTCATTGTGCCGTTTCTCTGCGCCGATTCCGAAAATCAGCCTGTCACCACTATTCGCGGCGAAGACTCCTGCATCTGTTTCAACTTCCGAGCCGATCGCGTTCGTCAGATCACTCGCGCTCTCACCCGAAACAGCGAATTGAACGAGCACGGTGGGAGCGACCTGCAAGGTGCCGAAGATCTCGATGTGACGATTCCGCGCGACCGCGTGCCGAAAAACCTGCATTACGTCTGCATGACGCAATATGACAAGAAGTTCAGCCTCCCGGTCGTGATTCCTCCCGAATCGCTCGACAATATTCTGGCCAATGTCATGGGCCAGATGAACATGCGCAATCTGCGCGTGGCTGAGACCGAGAAGTATGCGCACGTAACCTACTTCTTTAACGGCGGCGTTGAGCAACCGTTCCCAGGCGAAGATCGCGCGCTCGTGCCTTCACCCAAGGTTGCGACCTACGACCTGAAACCCGAAATGAGTGCCGCGGGGATCGCCGACACCGTCGTCAAATCCGTTGAAGACGGTGCCTTCGACGTTATCGTCGTAAACTTCGCCAACGCCGACATGGTTGGTCATTCCGGCAAACTCGAGCCGACGATCAAAGCCGTGGAGACCGTAGACGCGTGCTTGGGGCGAATCGAACTCGCCGTCCGTGCAAAAGGCGGTGCGATACTTATCACCGCCGATCACGGTAATGCCGAGATGATGATCGATCCGGGTACCGGGGGCCCGCATACATATCACACCACCAATCCCGTCCCGTTCATCGTTATCGCAGAAAATGCCAAGCAGTTGAAGCTCAAGTCAGGCGGTTCGTTGCGCGACATTTCGCCGACGATTCTCGGCATGCTCGGCCTGCCCGAACCTAAAGAGATGACCGGTGCGGATTTGCGCGTGAAGCTCGGATAAAAGGTCATAGAATTGCTTTTCGTGGAAGGTTCCGTGCGCAACTTCGTGTCCGGGATGGCAGGTTTTTCCGGTACGACGAGCGCATGAAGAGAAACCCCACGTCCGCAGACGGCAGGGTTTGGCTTAATCTGCAATGATTCAAAGATCACCGATGACTCAATCGCCTGATCACCCGATCAAAGTTTTGGTTGCCGCCTACAGTCGAATCGACCTGTGGACGGCTCCCGATTGGTTCGCTGAGCGCCTCAGAGCCGACTTCCCCCAGGTTGACATCACTCGCATCACTTCCGGAGAACGACTCTCGCAGGAGTTATCTAACTCCAGTGTTCTGTTTGGCGCGTCCTTCGGCCCAGAGCACCTCCGCGTCGCCCGGCAACTGCTCTGGATCCACTCCACGGCTGCCGCCGTGCACGACTTACTTTTCCCTGAGCTCGTCGAGAGCGACGTCATCCTGACAAACGCGCGGGAGGTGCACGGCATTGTTGTGGCAGAACAGGTGATGGCCATGATGTTTGCCCTCGCCCGCCGGATTCCAGAATCGGTGCGCTTTCAGGTGAAGCGTACTTGGGGCCAGGCAATTCTTTGGCAAGACCGCCGCACCCCGCAAGAACTCGGCGGCGCCACTCTCGGTTTGATCGGCCTGGGGAGCATTGGACGCAACGTTGCGCTACGTGCGTCTGCCATGGGGATGAAGGTCATCGCAATCCGTGAACATATCGACAGGCCGAAGCCGGAGAGTGTAGATGAGATTTTGCCCACATCTGGTTTGAGCGACCTATTGTCGCGCAGTGACTATGTCGTCTTGTCTCCGCCCGTCACTCCGGCAACACGGGGCATGATCGGCCGAGATCAGATCGCTGCCATGAAGAAAACCGGGTATCTCATCAATGTCGGTCGTGGCCCTTTAGTAGACGAGGCTGCGCTCATCGAAGGCCTACGCGGTCGTCAGATTGCCGGCGCAGCCCTCGACGTCTTCGATCAGGAACCATTGCCGCCCGAGTCTCCGTTGTGGGACTTGGAGAACCTGCTCATCACGCCTCACACCGGCGGCATGACCGAGAAGATGTGGGAACGCCACTACGCCCTTTTTACCGATAACCTAGGGCGATTCTTAGCCGGCCAGCCGCTACTCGCAGTTGTGGACAAGCAGGCAGGATACTAGTGCGTGCCTTTCCCTAATTTGCCATTCCGAGCGACGAAGGCCGATCTTCGCTGAGCGACTGGAGCGAACCAGGAAACTGAGCGAGCAGCTCTACCCGCAGACATGCGCGTTCCGCGAACGAGAACGAGTCCAGGAGGGGCTACAATCAGCCCAGGAGCTTTCCAGCATGTCCGCCGACGTCTTTCCTCCAGCAATGGAATCGATGGAAGCTGCTCGTCGAACCCTCGATCCCGCCGAGTGCGCGCTGATCGTCATTGACGTTCAGGAAAAGCTGCTGCCAGCGATCTTCGAACGCGACCGCGTCGTCAAGAACTCGCAGCTGCTGGTTCGCGCTGCCGGCATTCTGAATTTCCCGACCATCGCGACCACGCAATATGCGAAAGGTCTCGGGGAAACCGTGGCTGATCTGAAGTCACTTCTGCCGAGCAACCCCATCGATAAGCAGATGTTTTCCTGCTTTGGCAGCGATGTATTCTGTTCGATGCTCAAGCGGCTGCCCGGAAGAAGAAACACACTGCTGCTTTGCGGGATGGAGAGCCACATATGCGTTGCGCAGACGGCGCTTGCGGCTTTGCGCGAAGGGTACATGGTCCACGTTGCGTCGGACGCGGTGAGTTCGCGCACACCGTGGAATCTAAATATTGGACTGGATCGCATGCGCGCCGCAGGAGCCGTGATCTCCTCGACCGAAATGATCATTTACGAGCTGCTGCATTCATCGGCGACGGAGGAATTTAAGAGGATGCTGGCCCATCTTAAGTAAGCTCACAAGCGGTTGGCGGAGGATCTTCAATAGCGGCCCCTCTTGAGAAGAATCTCTAAAGTGTGGAAAAGATGCTTGAGTAAGAGATCCGACCATGCCTGGAAGAACGGTTGCACTCTTACTAGAAGTCCGCCTACTCCTTCGGCTTCACTCTGACCACGGTAATCTTCGAGAATCCTTCTTCAAAGGTCGGTGGCTTGAGCTTTGCGGCCATCTTTCGCATGACGTCGTCTTCCACGACACGCTGGCGGCGAGCATTGCGTTCCAAGCAGACTTCGAGCGGAACGTCGAAATACACCGCCTGCACTTCGTATCCGAAGTCCTTGGCGAGTTTGATCCAGCTGTGGCGGTCGTGCGGCGTGAGGTTAGTGGCGTCCACGTAGTTCAGCGGACGGCGTGCGACCAGCCGCGCTCGCAACAAGGAGCGTAGGTTCGAGAAGACCAGGTCCTGAAAACGCTGCTCCGCCGGATCGTCGAACAACATGGCGCGAATCATGTCGCTCGATAGCGGATTCAGATTGTGGCGCTTGAACCATGAACTCTTGCCGGAGCCGGGCAACCCGATCGCGAGAACGACGGTTCCTTTCAAAGCGCGCGCACGATGGGCCGGCGGAGTGAGGGTAGCCGAAACCGGGGCGGCAGCGGGCTCGGGTAATTCCTCTGCAGCTGGCGGTTGAACCGGCGTTGGATCGCTGGGCACCATGGGCGATTTCGATCCCGAACGTCTCCGCCCGCGTCCCCCCCGTCGACGACGTCTCGGACGCCGCTCCCCAGGAGCAGATCTCGTGCTGCCTTCAGCCGCCGGTTCGCCCTGATCGGACTGCCTTGCAGCATCAGGCTGAATATCTGATTTAGGTCCTTCTGCAGGCTGAACTTCTTCCTCCGGCTCCGGGACGGTTTCTTCCTGGCGCTGCGGCTCAGCTTCAAAATATGCCGGTTGCAAAGGCGCGGGCTGGCTCGGGGCTGTCTCCTCACCCTTCTTGCGCCGCTTCAATCGATCTCGCATCCATTTCCGCATGTAGGGCTTGTAACATATTGACGGGCTTTCCGGCAATTGTGCGAGGACTAAAACCGTTCGCTCATAGATTCGCTGAGCCCCTCCGACGCGAGCTTTGTCGCACCCCTTCGCGATCTGTCGATTGACGCAGAGATCGCGGAGAAGCGAGGGTTGGAGTTATCGTATTCCTAATTGTGGGAATGAGAGCGTGATGCCAATCCCGTCTGAAATCTCGGGCCAGAAATACATCTCGTTGACAACCTTTCGCAAGACCGGGGCGCCGGTACGAACGCCATTATGGTTCGCCGAAGCCAACGGCAAGCTTTACTTCATGACCCGCAATGACTCTTGGAAGTACAAGCGAATTCGCAACAATCCTAACGTTCTGGTTGCGCCGTGCACGCTGCGTGGCTCGGTCACCGGACCGGACCTCCCAGCAGTCGCTCGCATTCTTCCGCCTGAGCATTGGCCCTTCGCACAGCGATTGATCCGCCGAAAATACTGGATGGCTCGGCTGCCTTTCTGGAGCAGTAAGAACGAGTACCTTGAAATTGAGCTCGGCGGTTGATGGTTGACTTGCTCGATGTTCAGTCTTGCTTGACCGCGCACCGAGAGCTGGGGATTGGGAACTGGGGACGAAAAACAAGATTCGCAGAATCACGAAATTCAGCCAAACAAGTCTCGTTTTCAGTCCCGAAATCGATTTGTCCCTGCGGAATTTTGAATGTTAAGAACCCTACTCACATTTGCCCCCACTCTCTCACGCTGATAACATGGTTTGTTTCCCTTAAATTGCAGCTACTTCGCAGTCATCCACTTCATACGGAGGCCTCATGGCTATCAAGGTAGGAATCAACGGTTTTGGACGCATCGGACGCAATGTTTTCCGCGCTGCCCTTAACGATCCCAACCTGGAATTCGTCGCCGTCAACGATCTGACCGAGCCCAAAACCCTGGCCCATCTTCTTAAGTACGACTCAGTTCTCGGTAATCTTCCCAATAAAGTTTCGGCCACCGGCGACTCAATTCAGGTTGACGGCAAGACGATCAAGGTTTTCAAGGAGAAGGACCCGGGGGCACTGCCCTGGGAATCGGTGGGTGCACAGGTTGTGATCGAGTCCACCGGCCGCTTCACCGATGCCGGGGATGCCAAGAAGCACCTCCGCGGCCCCGTGAAGAAGGTCATCATTTCGGCCCCGGCGAAGAACGAAGACGTGACCCTCGTGCTGGGCGTGAACCACGACAAATATGACCCTTCTAAGCACAACATCATCTCGAACGCGTCCTGCACGACGAACTGCCTGGCACCCATCGTGAAGGTGATCCACGACAGCTTCAAGATCCTTAGTGGCACCATGACCACGATCCATTCCTACACCAACGATCAAGTTATTCTCGACTTCCCGCACAAGGACCTGCGCCGCGCTCGCGCTGCAGCACTCTCCATGATTCCGACTTCGACCGGCGCTGCCAAGGCGTTGAAGTTGGTTATCCCCGACATGGCCGGCAAACTGGACGGATTTGCCATCCGTGTACCCACGCCGAATGTCTCAGTGGTTGACCTTGTCGCCATTGTCGAGAACAAGGCTTCCAAGGACGAAGTGAATGCCGCGTTGCAGAAGGCTTCGGAAAGCGGTCCGCTGAAGGGCTATCTGGGCTTTGAGACGAACGAGTTGGTTTCGTCAGACTTCAAAGGCGATTCGCGCTCCTCGATTGTCGATGCGCCCTCGACGCTGGTGGTTGGCAACCTCGTGAAAGTTGTCTCCTGGTACGACAACGAATGGGGCTACTCTTGCCGCGTGCGGGACCTGATCAACTTCATCGGCAGCAAAGGTCTATAAAACAGCGGTCGGTGGCCAGTGGTCAGAAGGTTCGTGGCTTTTTTGACGCCTGCCACTGGGCACTGACCACTCTCTTCAGAAGAGGCCCATCATGTCGAAATTATCTATTCGCGATCTTCCGCTCAATGATCACCGAGTGTTTATGCGGGTCGATTTCAACGTTCCACTCGACGATAATGGCCGCGTAACCGACGACACGCGTATCAAGGAGACCCTTTCCACTATCGAGTATGCCCTTCGCCACGGGGCCCGCCTGATCCTTGCTTCTCACCTTGGTCGCCCCAAAGGCAAGCCCAACCTGAAGATGAGCCTCAAGCCAGTTGCCGAGCGGCTCCGCATGTTGCTCGACAAGAATTTGGCTTCCAGCGAAAACGTTGGCTTCTGTCCTGATTGCGTCGGCATCGAGGCTGAGGAGATGGCAGGCAAGCTGGAAAAAGGGCAGACACTCCTGCTTGAGAACCTTCGCTTTCATGCCGAAGAAGAAGCCAACGACGAAAAGTTCTCAAAGCAACTCGCGAATCTTTGCGACTATTACGTAAATGATGCCTTTGGCACCGCTCATCGCGCCCACGCCTCAACCGTCGGCATGACCAAGTTCGTGCAGAGGTCCGCCGCTGGGTTGCTGATGGAAAAGGAACTCGATTATCTAGGTCGGGCCATGCAACATCCGGAGAAGCCGTTTGTGGCTATTCTGGGCGGTGCCAAGGTCAGCGACAAAATCGCTGTCATCGAGAGCCTTCTGAAGAAGGTGGATACGCTGATCATCGGCGGTGCTATGGCGTATACGTTTCTGAAGGCCCAGGGGGTAGCGGTAGGAAAGTCGCGTGTCGAGGAAGACAAGCTCGATCTCGGGCGCCAAATCCTTGCGAATGCAAAGGCAAAGGGCGTGAAATTCCTACTGCCGGTCGATCACGTTGTTGCCGACAAGCTCGACGCCACTGCCAAGGCACAAAGCGTCGGCAAAGGGCAGCCAATTCCCGAGAATCTGATGGGTCTCGACATCGGCCTCGATTCGGTCGAGCTTTTCTCAGAAGAGATTAGCCGCGCCGCAACCATCGTTTGGAACGGACCCATGGGGGTCTTCGAAATTCCGCAGTTTGCCAAAGGAACGTTCAAGATCGCTCGTGCCGTAGCCGACAATGCCGGTGCAACGTCGATTATCGGTGGCGGCGATTCGGTCTCGGCTGTGAAAGCAGCCGGAGTGGCGGACAAAATCTCGCATATTTCGACCGGCGGTGGCGCCTCGCTCGAGTTCCTAGAAGGTAAGGTGCTGCCTGGTGTCGAAGCACTGACGAGCAAGTAACCGGCTTTGCGTTTCACGCCAGCATCCGAATGATCTTTTTTGACATCGACGGCACTCTGATCGATCATCTCAGCGCCTCCGCTGCTGCCAGCCTGGCCCTCTATGACCAATTTCCCGGTCAAATTCCGTTCACCCGGGCCGGGTTCCCTTCAACCTGGGAAGCCATCATGGACCGCCACTTCAACCGCTTCTGCCGCGGCGAAATTTCGTTGTGGGATCAGCGTCGCGCACGCATCCGCGAATCCTTTGACGCCCCTGAATTAACTAACGCCGAAGCCGACGCCAGGTATCACGTCTTTATCCGTGAATACGAGCATCTAACCCGTGCTTACGATGACACCTCAGCTTGCCTGCAAGAGCTGGCCGGGAAGAAACTTGGAATTATTTCCAACGGTGCGCGCGAACAACAACTCGGAAAGCTGAGTCGTGCGGGACTTCTAGAACACTTCTCCGTAACGGCTTTTTCCGAGGACACCGGCTTTGGCAAGCCGCACCCAAGCATTTTTCAGGACGCTTGCCGTCGAGCGGGCGAAGATCCTCGCGACTGCGTTCATATTGGCGACGATCTGACCAATGATATTCATGCCAGTCGAGCACTC
The DNA here is from genome assembly GCA_035606605.1 of Terriglobales bacterium. Taxonomy (GTDB): domain Bacteria; phylum Acidobacteriota; class Terriglobia; order Terriglobales; family Acidobacteriaceae; genus Gp1-AA145. The sequence continues at coordinate 50,129 of DATNEX010000033.1, read as the reverse complement.
GGCATTCGCCCAATCTGGATCGATCGTAAGCGGACCGCGATAAACGGAGTTCCCGCACGCAGGATCGAGAGTCTGATTGAACTCGCGGTTGCTCTCGAGGAACAGTATTTTTGCGCGTAGCAAGAGCTTTACCGCAGAGGACATGGAGAAACACAGAGCAAACCCCGTTTCCGGACCGGTGATTTCTCTCGTCTATCTCGTGCTCTTACTGATTCACCATTCGATGAGGACTAATTCATGGATCGCAAGAAACTCATTGCTGCAAACTGGAAGATGTACAAGACGCCTCAACAGTCAAAGCAGTTCCTGCAGGACTTCCTGCCCCTCGTGATAGACCACGATCGTGATGAGATCGTCATCTGCCCGCCTTACGTCAATCTTCACGCCGCGATTGAATCCGCACAGGGCTCGCGGGTTGCCATTGGCGCGCAGGACGTGTATTGGAAGGAGGAAGGTGCCTTCACCGGCGAAATTTCGTCGACCATGCTCGTGGCGGTTGGCTGCACCCACGTGATCATCGGCCACTCGGAACGCCGCCAATACTTTGGCGAGACCGACGACACGGTGAACCTCAAGCTCAAGGCAGCACTGGAGCATGGCCTCACCCCCATCGCTTGCGTTGGCGAGGTTCTTGAGGAGCGGGAAGCCGGTCTCACGGAAGAGGTCCTTCGCCGCCAGTGCCTGCGTGCGTTCCACGCCCTTTCGGCAAAAAAGGCAGCCAAGCTGGTCATTGCATACGAGCCGGTATGGGCCATCGGAACAGGCAAGACCGCTACCCCGCAAATGGCCTCGGACGCACACGGAATCATACGCGGGGAAGCCGCCAAAGCATTCGGCCAAGAGTTTGCCGATGCGCTGCGGATTCTCTACGGTGGCTCGGTGAAGCCGGAAAATGCGACTGCCCTGATGTCAGAGGAAGAGATCGACGGCGCGCTGGTCGGGGGCGCCAGTCTGGATCCAAAGTCGTTCGCTGCGATCGTGAAGTACTGAAAGAGTTTCGGGGGAAGGCCGAACGAGCGTAAGAGCAGTTGTAAGAAGAACCGGTCAGCTGATTGCTTTGGCGTACTCGATCAGGCGCATGCCAAAGAAATCAGAAACTTTGCCCGTGCGGCGGAATCCATTCCACTCATAGAAGCGTATGGCCGAGATCAAAGGCTCGGTCGTATCCAGGGTAATGCGCTCGCAGCCCAACTGTTTTAGTTCGTTCTGTGCACAATCCAACAATCCCTTTGCGACCCCGCGTCCCTGCCACTCTGGCACCACGCCCATTCCTCGTAAGTGGCCTTCCAGCTGGCTGACCAGACTGCATGCGATCGTTCCAATGATCTGTCCTGAGCTGGTATCCGCGACGAACACCGACATGCTCCGCAAACGTCTTTTCAGCAGTTCAGGCGTCAGCACGGTATCTTCAAACGCCGCGGGTGTGTAGAAATGCTGATACGTCGCGAAGGCGCACGAAAGGCAGTTCAGGATGCCCTCGTTGTCCCGGGCGGTTGCTCGTCGGATGTTTACTTGTTGAGTAGCTGCCTTGGGCACGATCTCATCTCAGCCACTCTTCTAGCTCCACACCTTTATCGGTTTTCTCGTCGCGGTACTTGACAATGACGGGCGTGTAGAGCGAAATGCCCCATTCAGCGGCTTGACCTTTCTTGACCGCACGCGAGCCTGGCACGACAACCGCTCCCTCGGGCACTTGCAGCGGCTCATTCTCTTTCGCGCGATATACCTCGCCGCGCACCAGGTCATAGAGTGGCGTAGACCGCGTTAGGATGGTTCCCGCCCCGAGTACCGCGTGCGCGCGGACCAGAGTTCCCTCATAGACTCCGCAGTTTCCCCCAATCAGGGCGTCGTCCTCAATGATCACCGGCACGGCATTCACCGGCTCCAAAACCCCACCAATTTGGGCTGCTGCACTGACGTGGACCCTCTTGCCAATCTGCGCACAGGACCCGACCAGGGCGTGGGAATCAATCATCGTTGCCTCGTCTACATACGCTCCCACGTTGATGTACATCGGAGGCATGCAAATCACCGAAGGGGCCACATACGCTCCCGTCCGCACCGACGAGCCGCCGGGCACAACCCGCACGCCGTTGGCTGGGGTGAACTTTCGCGCAGGAAACGTGTCCTTGTCTACAAACGAGAGACATTCCCCGTTGCCCATTTGAGCTAAGGCACCGAGTCGGAAGCCGAGCAGGATGCCCTGCTTGACCCAGACATTTACCTCCCACCTGTCGTTCTTCCTTTCTGCTGCCCGGATCTCACCCCGGGTCAATGCGTCGCGAAAACGTTCAAAGGTAGGACGAGTGTTCCGGTCGGATACAAGGTCAGAGAGGCTCGCAAGTCTTTCAATTTCTGAACGTAACGTGTCCATTGGGAAGTAAAAGTATATTCGACGGAGCAGGCAAGGTTTTCTTAGTGTATCTGCCTCAACTCTCCCAACACCTTATTGTAAAAAGTGTTTGTTCATCAAAATCTGGTAGCATCTTCATGAACCTTTAACAGCATCTTAACTCAGCTCGCATGTGCTCAGGGGGGCACGGTATGGATCAAGGCTCAGGGTCTGGAGGCATAAGCCCAGCTTCGGTTACCGCTTCAGTCATCGCTTCAGCCAATACAGGCGTTACTAGCCATCCAAGGCGCCTGGGAACTGAGAACCCTCCTCTACTTTCCATTCGCAGGGATCAGGATTACCCTGTGGCCGACCTGTTTGGACGTTGTTTTCTCCGGGTCTGCTACTGGGTGGAAGTGTTTTCCTCGATGACCCGGCGTGAAAACCCCCTTCCGTATGAGCCTTTTCCAAGGCGACCGGGAGCTTCTCTATCGACAGCCAAGCATCTGGTTGAGAACGAAGCAGCGGCTACGGTGCCTGGGACGCCGCTTGCCAGCGTTTAAATGCACTTGCACTCGCTGCGAATCAGCACGCTCGGTAGCGTTTGCGTGACCTGTCTGGCCTCTGCGAGCGAGGCATAAGGACCGTGCCACCGAGCATGATTGGCAGAATGCCCTGAGGGACGCGCTTTCCCGCTATTGCACTGTCCGCAACTGCTCCGGTGAAGCACGGCTTTGTGCGGTCCCGCCGCCCAGTTCTCATAAACGAAGAACGCAGGGGCATTTGCTACCGTGGTAGTTGCGGCCTTCGCGATCAACCCAAGTTCGCCGGCAATCCGTTGAAGCTTCGATCGCGTGTCGCGCCGAACCGGAATCATTGGCAGCCGGTAAGCCTCTTCAATTCTTCCCATCATCGCCAACACTGCCTTCACTGGCATTGGGCTGGACTCGATAAAGTTTGCCTGCATCAGAGGCAGGTACTTACGGAAGACTTGGCGGGCTGCGTCCCACTCATTACTCAGCGCCGCCCGAACGATCGCGGTCATCTCGGCTGGAATCTCATTCGAGGCAACGGAAATCAAACCTACGCCTCCCAGCGATAGCACGGGCAGCACGGTCGCATCGTCCCCGGACAGAACCGCGAAATCATCTCGCACGGCTGCACAAATCTCCGCCACTTGTGTCAGATTGCCGCTGGCTTCCTTCACTCCGACGATATTGGGGATCTCAGCCAGGCGCGCGACTGTACTCGCCTCAAGGTTAGCTCCGGTACGTCCCGGCACGTTATAAAGAATGATCGGCTTGCCAACCGACTCGGCGATGGCTTTGAAGTGCTGGTACTGTCCCTCCTGGGTCGGCTTGTTGTAATAAGGGGACGCTGTCAGGATCCCCGTTACTCCCTCGCGCGAATTGAGTTCCTGTGCTTTGGCGACGGCATCCTTGGTGTTGTTCGAGGTTGCTCCCGCCACGATTGGGACGCGTCCAGCTGCAACTTCGATGGTGATATCGACGACGCGTAGCCATTCCTCATGCGTTAATGTGGGTGTCTCGCCGGTTGTGCCGCAAGGAACCAGGAAATCGATCCCAGCTTCAATTTGCCAGGCAACCAAGTTGCGTAACGCCGCCTCGTCGAGCGCGCCGTCTTGATGAAACGGAGTGACCAGTGCTGTGCCGCATCCGCGAAATTGCATGTAGATAAGATACCCCCGGGATGCCACGAGGGGCAAAGCAGGAGGGATCTTGGCTTTGGTCAGTCTTGATGTCTGTTAGAAGCAGGCCAGGCGAATTTGTTTTTCATTGCTTGGCATCAGGCAGTGGGACGAATTCAGTTTTCACATCTCCGTCCTGTGAAATACTGTGCATCGCAAATCCCAGCTCTCCACCCCACGGCAACCAGCTCGTTGCTGGTGCGACATGCCAGGTGATCCCCTCGCGCTCAAAGACCCTGCCGTTATGCCAATGCCCGACCAGCATGTGCTTGACTCCCGCCTTGTGGAGCAACTTCATCTCTTTTGAACGATAAGGTTCGCTCACAACCCAATAGGGCTTGGGATCTGGGAAGCCATCGTCGTGAAAGACCGGTACGTGCTGAATGCCGATAATCGGGTGATGTCCTTTCTGGCCCCGATCCTCTTCGTCTCTAACGTTTGACAGCCATTGCAGCATTTCCTCTGACTCTTTTTCCGTTTGGGATGGTAACGGGGGTGGTTGCTTCGCGCCATAGTTGTCGTAGTTACCCAGCAGCTGCGAATTGATGACCACGAATGTGATGTCTTTCACGTGAAAGGCGTAGTAATCCTTCCCGAAAGCGTCTCGGTAGCGCTCCACATCGGAGCTGTGAACATCGTGATTTCCGGGAGCGTAGTAAAGCGGGGCTTTTAGTTCTTTGAGAATGCTCTTGGCCTGATCCCAAGCCTTCGGGTTCTCGCCAATGTCTCCCGAGAGAATGACGGCATCGGGTCGACGCTCATTGATCATCTTCACGGCTGTTCGCAAATTGTCCGCGGCGTGAGGTGCGTGTTTTTCGCCGAGGTGCGTGTCACTGATTTGGGCGATCGTCACCTGGGCAAATAGCGCCTGCCCGACTACACAAGCCCACACTGGAATTGTGAGGGCTCGCAAAAAGATCCTTATCAAATGTAATTTCACCTGCATGATCAACTAGAAGCCGGAAAACGTGCTCAGGTTGTTTGCGATCGGAACGAATACCTCAGAGCAGGGGTGCGGTTAGGCGGGTAAGAGCAGTGAGCAGAATGGGTCAGGTCCATCCCCAAGGCTCACCGCTCAACGCTACCGCTCGAGCCCGCTATTTTTGAGGAGGAGTGTTCTGCGGCGGATTGCTTGGCGGAGCAGACTGTTGCGGCGTTTGGCCTTGTCCGCCCTGCTGCTGGTCCCGCATTCTTTGCTGGATCACGGCTAGCTTTTGCAGCTGTTCCGGCGTCAGAATTGCTTTGATTTTCGGGCTACCTTCCTGCCGAATCTGCAGAACCTTCTGTTGCTTTTGGTCCATCGAGAGCGACGTATCATTCCGTACCGCGGTGATCTGCTTGTTCTCGTCATCCACAACTTCAGCGATTTTTTGTTTTTGATCCGCTGTCAATTGGAGTTCGTCTTCTACCGAGTGCTGTCCATTCTGGCCCGAGTTCGCGGAACCAGCACTCGATGGGCCCTGATTGGGTGAAGGCGGAGTGCTCTGTGCGCCCGGAGCGCTTTGTGCGCCGGGAGTGCTCTGGGCCCCGGGTGCGCTCTGTGTCCCCGAGTTGTTGGATGACGGCGGTGCGCTCGGAGGCTGAGTTCCTGGCGAGGACTGCGTGTGAGTATCTGGCGTCGATGGACTGGTTGTCGTGCCTTGAGCTCCGGCCAGGTTTGTCACTGCCAGACTCAGGCACAAGATAAAGGCTGAAAGCAGGAGATTACGATATCGCATGGAGGCTCCTTTAGACGACGAGTAGGCGAAGGCTTACAACGCCGCATACGCGGTTCGACAAGCTTGTTCAGATGGCAGCTACCTTGCCTGAGGTTGGACTCCGGCGTGTCGCTAGAAGGGCAAGAATCAGCTACTCAGGATGCTTCGTGACCCTACTTTTTCCCAGATTCGTAATGTTTTTGCATTATTGCTGCTGGTTGGATCTGCTCATACAGTCCTAAGTACTCAGGGTTGAACTCGGATTCTTGTTTGTATCCATCTCGAAGCTGCTTCAGCTTTACCCTGATCGTTTCCCAGGATCTGGAGGAGTCGTGCAACGAAAGCCCTCAATTCTGCTTCTGGTCAGTTTGTGCGCGGTGTGTGCGGCAGCACAGAGCAATTTGGCCGTTTTGGGTGGTAGCGTTACCGATCCGCAGTCGCATGCGGTAGCGGGCGCCCAGGTGGTCTTGATGTCGAAAAGCACCGGGGCCGTGCGTAAACTGCAGACCAACGATCAAGGAATCTATGAAGTTCCGGGCCTGCAACCAGGCGACTACGAGCTGACGATCAGCGCTTCCGGGTTTGCTTCCCAGCGCAAAGACCTTCGCCTTGAGGTAGCACAACGCCTGGCGATCGATCTTCAGCTAGGCGTCGAAGAACACAAAGAGACCGTAGAAATCAGGGATGTTCCGGAGGTTCTCCACACCAACGAAGCCTCTATCGGAGAAGTTGTCGAGCCCACATCGATCGAGAATCTTCCTCTCAACGGGCGCATGTTGGTCGATCTTGTGCTCACGGTGCCGGGCGCGCACGTGGGCCACGGTGCCCAAACCGGCAGCATGAATCCTCTTTATTGGCGTCCTGGACAACGGTCTGCGGTCAGCATCGGCGGAAGTCGCCCCAATGGCAACTACTTCCTCCTGGATGGCACGACCAATACCGACCCCACCTTCAATACCCAAAACTTGAGCCCGTCGCCTGATGCGGTTCAAGAGTTCAAAGTCCAGACCGGTAGCTATTCGGCGGAGATGGGCGGCGCCGGAGGCGGCCAAATCAACATCGTCACTCGTAGCGGCGGCAACGCTTATCACGGAACCGTGTACGAGTTCCTGCGCAATGGATTCATGGATGCCACTTCGTTCAACTCCATGGGGAACAATCACCTGGTGCAGAATAACTTTGGTGCGTCGTTCGGCGGACCGATCGTACGGAACAAGACTTTCTTCTTCGTGAACTATGAAGGCTTTCGCCATGCCATGACGCACACCATGATCGACACCGTGCCCACTTTGGCGGAGATCAATGGTGACTTCAGCATGGCTGGGCCGAACATGACCCCAGTCCACATCTTCGATCCGGCCAACGGCCGTACCGAATTTCAATACAACGGAATGATGGATGTGATCGATCCGGCGCGTATCAATCCTGCGGCCCAACAATTCTTATTGCAATACATTCCCCGTCCAAACGCCGGAATGGGCTTGGGGATGATGACCATGGCTTGCGGATCCGCGATGATGGGCACGCCTATGCCCGGTGCCGGAGCAGACTGCAATAACTACGTCGATGCGCGAAATGCGCAGATGGGCAACGATCAAGGAACGGTAAGGGTCGATCAGCTGCTCTCGAACGGCGACGGTATCGCCGCCAGATACTCCCTGAGCAGCGAGCGTGGATTCTTCCCCGGCGAAATGCCCCCGGGGGGAGTGGGCAGCCTTCTTCCCGGCTTCGGTTCCTTCAACGACAACTTTGCGCAGCAGGGAAACATTTCCTGGAACCGGATCATTAGCCCGACGAAGGTGAACACCGCCGCGATCACCTTCTCTCGCCTGGCGATGCATCGTTATGATGAGAACGCCTATACGAATGACGTCGTGACCCAACTCGGAATTCAGGGTATCGGCTTCGGGGGCAAGGGGGCCTATGGCGCACCATATTTCAACGTGCAGGGCTACTCCCCCTTGGGCGACAACTTCTCAGCAACCCCGATGAAGGCCTGGGACACCGCTATCGAAGGCCGCGACACTTTCAGCATGCAATTTGGGCGTCACAGCCTGAAGTTCGGGGCTGCCTACACCAAGTACATCTGGCCGATGTGGGGATTCTTCCAGAACCGCGGCTACTACCAGTTCACCAACGGCTACACCACCCAGACGGGGACGAATGACGGCACGGGGTCAGCGCTTGCGTCCTTTCTGCTCGGCCTGCCGGCGGTAAAGCAACGCCAGGCCGGTACTCCGCAGATGCAGCTGCGCCAGTGGTATGCCTCCGGGTTCGCACAGGACAGCTTCCGCGTAACGCGTTCGACCACAGTGGAGATGGGGCTTCGCTATGAGTACATGGACCCGCTCGTGGATATCAGTTACACCAACACCAATCTGGTTTTTCCCGACGGCCTCAACACAGCGCCTCAGGTCTTCGTCGGCGGGCAAAACGGGTATCCGCGCGGCCTTCGTTATGCGAACACGCACAATTTCGCCCCGCGCTTCGGATTATCCCAATCCTTGCCGCACGGCTTAGTGTTTCATTCGGCATTTGGACTTTTTTACACCCCTGTCGATATGAACACCTGGTGCAACCAGCGGCACAACGTTCCCTATGTTTTTCCGGAGACGCAGCAGGCCAACAACTTTACGCCGCCCCCGCCACTCTACAGCACGCAACTTAATTTTGGGCAGCCCGTGCTCGGCCAGACCACCGTCAGCTTTACCGGCATGGACCCACACGCTCCGGCGCAGTATATCGAGCAGTGGAGTACGTCGGTCGAAAAAAGTCTCGGCTCGGCCACCACGCTCGAGGTCGGTTATCTCGGTTCCCACGGCTTGCACCTGCAGCGCGCGCACCTCATCAACAATGCGCCTCCCGGACTGGGTCCCATCGGCCCCAGGCGTCCCTATCCAATCATCTCCTTCGTGCCGAACACCACGTTGCCAGCGGGGGTGACCTACACTGCCCCAGCGACCGGCTGCGCCTCGGGACAGATGTGCTTCCCGGTCAGCAGCATCAACCTGCTGGAGAACACCGCTCAGAGCTGGTATGACGCTGGCTACGTCAACGTTCGCCGCCGCTATCAGCAAGGTTTCACGCTGCTCGCGAACTACACCTGGTCGAAGAACCTCAGTGATGCTCCCGATTTCCGATCGCCCATGTTTGAGTCGGCAATTCCTCAGGACAACAACAACCTGGCGGCGGAAAAAGGCCCGGGCTGCGATGTGCGTCATCGCTTCGCGTTGAGTGCCGTCTATGATGTACCGGGGTTAAAGAACCTGCGCTGGGCGAGTTTGGCAACCAAGAACTGGCAACTCTCCACCGTATATCAAGTGCAGACCGGCTTCCCGTTCACGGTCTCCGTTTTCGGCGATACGGCGAACACCGGCACCGCGCTTGGCGAGAATCCTGATCGCGCCAACTACACCGGCCAGGCGATTTTCGGCTCCGGCACCCGCACTTCAAGCCAGTGGTTCAATCGCGCTGCTTTCGCCACCCCCCCGGCATTTACCTTCGGCAATGTGGGGCGGAACTCGGTTTACGGCCCCGGCTTGCAGACGCTCGACCTCGCTTTAGCGCGTGATTTCGCAATTGCCGAGCGCATGAAGTTCCAATTCCGAGGCGAGTTCTTTAATGCACTTAACCACACCAATCTAGGAACACCGGACCGCTTTGTGAACACGCCCCAATTCGGAACCATCACGGAAGCAACCACGCCGGGCCGGCAGATCCAATTGAGTGCGCGCTTGTCATTCTAGGTGAGACGAATTCGGAGTAGAACTGACAAAGAAAGGAACAAAAATGAAGCTACGCAACCTGATGAAGATTGCTGTTCCGCTAGTGCTGGCTGCGGCAGTTTTCGCTACTGAGAATGCGGGGCAATCCGTCACCGTAAAGGGTTATGTCCTCGATTCTGCCTGTGCATTTACCAAGGGCGTCAAGAAGCCAGTTAGCGCTGAGTGCGCCTTGGCTTGCGCGAAGGCGGGCTCGCCGTTGGTGATTCTGGCGCCCAGTGGAACAATCTATTGGCCAATCGCCGATACCACGCCATCAAGCAGCCAGAACGACAAGCTCATTCCCTACGCCGGCAAGGAAGTGACGGTCAGCGGAAAGGTGTTCACCCGCGGCGGATCGAAAGCCATCGTGATCAGCAAGATCGAGTAGCTGCACGAGACCGAGCCCGTGTACGACGTGACTGAAAAGAGGATAATAAAAAGCGGTCAGGTCTCTCATTTGCGGGTTCCGGGCGAAGCTTCACAAGGATTCGAATAGGTAGGCAAGAGGAAGCGAACCAACCATGAGCACTCCAACGACAATTCCCGTTCGCAAGTCGAAGCGTCGCTGGCCGAAGATCACGGCTCGCATCCTTGTGGTCGTGTTCGTCCTGTGGCTTGCTTTTATTGGTTTTATGTGGCGCATCATGCATCGCCCACCCGAGCAATTCGCCCGCGTCATGATGCACTTTCCCTGGCAGGTCTTCCTCATCTGTCCCTTCGAAACCATGTGGACACAGGCACGCGCCGGCCATGTACAGATCGGCGACAACGCCCCTGATTTCACCCTCACCAAGGTGGACAAATCTGGCGCGGTCCATCTCGCCGAACTGAACCAGACCCAGCCCGTCGTGCTCGTCTTTGGCAGCTACACCTGACCGCCTTTCCGGCGGGAGGTTCCCGCCCTCAACAAGCTCTATGACCAGTATCAGGGCAAGGTTAACTTCTTGGTGGTGTATATCACCGAAGCCCACCCATCCGACGTCTGGCAGATGCAGAGCAACGTCAAGGACAAAGTGGTATTTGCCAGCCCGAAGAATGAGGAAGAGCGTGCGTCGGTTGCCGGTGCCTGCGTCCGCAAGTTGGGGATCAAATATCCGGCCGTCCTCGACGAGTTTGGCAATTCAACCGAGCAGGCATACACCGGATGGCCTGATCGCATTTACCTCTTAGAACCGGGCGGCCGCGTTGCCTATAAGAGCAAGCCCGGCCCGTTCGGCTTCAGCGCTGACCAGCTCGGTAAGGAACTTGCCAAAGTTACAGCGAAGCCCACGGCGCAAACCCATGCCCTTCAGATGAATCCTGTCGGCTCGAACTCCATCGGGAACCAGCCCTGAGCGACTAAAGCGAAGCCGAAGGGAGCAGATCGGGAAATCTGCTCTGGGTAGAGATTCTAGGAAGCCTAGGTGAAGCCGCCATCCCTCGCTCGGGGCGCGAGGCTCAAAATGTCACGGCAGCATCAGTTGCTGTTCGCCGGCATGGAGTGAAGTTTCTTTGCCTCCCGAAATCATTTTTCCTGTCATCCCCTCCGGCAAATCAACTTTCGCTTCTACTCCTTTTTCTCCCCGCGTGTACTCTACCCGCACTTCTCCCTTCGCCATCGGGATGATCGCTCGCAGATGCTTCAGATCACCGAGATGGGGTTCGATCACGAGCGACCGAAATCCTGCCGAGCTAGGCCGGATCCCCGCAACAATCGTTAGCAAATCGTAGTTGGGATGCGCGCTCCAGGCATGCGAGTCCGAACGCGTCGGCTCGGGAGACTCAGCCCAAGTGCTCAAACCCAATTTGAGCATTGCCTCCCACGGGCCCAGCAGCTTCAAATACTCGTTTCCCATGCCCGCGTGTTCGACCGCCCGAGCAAGATAGAAGCGAAAATAGTATGTGGCTATGGTCATCGGCGGAAGGGAAGTCGAACCCACGGAGCCAGACGCCGCCTTGGGGTCACTGACGGAAAGGATCTTCGTGAGCACGTCGCGTTGCTCCCCTGTCGGAATCAAGTCCAGCCAAATCCCTAGGATATTTGCGTGCTGGCTGAAATGCTTTTGCGCAGGTGTATCGGCCAACAGGCCGTATTGCTGGTTCCAACAACGGGCGTACGTGCCCCTGGCCGCGCGCTCAGCAGCCTCGCGATAGAGATCGGCGTAGTGCGAATCACCCAGCGCACTTTCCATCTCCGCCGAGTAGCGCAGAGCCTCAATGAACTGCAGGGTGATGATCGACGATCCACCGTCTTCCTCCTGGGGTGGGCGGCCAAAGTCAAAATCCTCGCCCCAATCGACAAAGGGCCACCACGGAATGTTTCCGAGCAATCCATCAGGCCTTTGGTGCTTGATGTACCAATCGAGCACGGCTCGCGTGCCCTGCAACTGCGAGCGCACGAATTCCGGATCGTCGCGATACATCCAGAAATCATGCACCATGCCGACCCACAGCAATGAGAACGTCGGAATGATTTGCGTCAGCGAAGACGGATATCGGCTTTGCGTCAGCCCCTCTGGAATCCGCGAGTAATTGTATGCGTTGATCGCCTGCCTCCCCAGGCGGTCGTCACCTGCGACCGTGTATGAGATCAGCGCTTGGATACGCGTGTCGCCCACGTACTGCAGCCGCTCCCAGTAAGGTGTGTCCATGTAAGTGTCATGCGCGTCGAGCCTGGCCGTGCGCCAACCAACCTGCCAAATGCGTTGGAGCAGCGCATCCTCCAATTCAAAGCGTGCCCGCTCCTCGAAGGGATACGCGGTAAAGAATGCTCGCAGTTGTCGGAGCGTGATTGGTTGATCTGCGGTCTCAATGTCTAGCTGCAGATACCGCCATGTCCTCCATGCAAGTGAGGTGAACTCAACTCCCGATTGGCCGCCCGAAGCGAACTCGTCTGTCACGCCCACGATGTGTTTGCCCTCAATCTGGTTGCGGTTTCCTTTCTGGCCTTTGCTGTCCACGAGAGCTTCTGCATAGGTAAGACGTATTTTTGCCTTCAGGCCCCCTGCTACCTCAAGCGACGGATATGCGGTCGTCAGGTGGCCATAATCCATGAGAACGCTCGCCTTCGTGCGCGCCGGTACAGTGAATTCTCGCGCAGGAAATCCCGTAGGAGCCGGAATCCCAACTACTCGCACTAACCTCCCATCTTTGATTTGGGTGTACTCCATTGGCGGCAGCGGATCGGCCTCGAGCTGCCAATTGTTCGGCGCATCCGTTTCTTCCCGCAGAGCACCGCGTCCAAGCGGAATCGGTCGCACCCACTTGCCTTTCGATTTCGCAGGATCCTGCCAACCCCAGTCAAAGACTTTGCCATCCAGACTCTCGCCCGGTTCCGCCGCATAGAAGCCAGGGACCTTTGGTTTGAAGGTTGTTATGCCCTTCTCGCGTGTGACTTCCCAGCTGATGTTCGTATCAGCGACGCGCTCCCTCTCTCCCGCCCCGTGCACCAGAAAACCGATACGGTCGCTGAACTGAGCAATCGCGGCATTGGTGCCAAAGTTCCACACAATTGCCGCCAGCACATTGCTGCCGGAGCGGAGGAAGTCTGCAATGTCATAGGTTTCATACCGCCAATGATGCAGGTCGCTACGGCTGGGCCCGCTGCCTACACGCTTCTGGTTCACATATAGGACGAACTGATTATCCGCGCTGACGTGAATGATGAAGTGTTGCGGTTTTTCCGCGATCTGCACAATCTTGCGAAATTGCAACACAGTTTCGTCCCGCTGCGGAACATTTGGCGCGGTGATCCACTGGGCAGCCCACGGCTTCAACGAAGACTGTTGCGCCCCAGTCAAGAAGGGAAATAGCAGGGATAGCGCAAGGCAAGACGCAAATCGAGTTCGCATAGGCCGCTACATCTTAGACCAATGCGAACCCGGTGAGGAGGAAAGTGAGGCTTATCGTTCTAAGATTTTGCGAGACGAAATCGGCGCCTTCGGCATATGGACCAAGGGAGCTATGCTCTCTGGCGTACGCAGTTTCATCGCCGGATCCCCGAACAGAATAAACGTCCGCCTTACATCCACGTCAGAGATTCCGGACTTGGCCGTGAGAATCGCATCTCCCAAGGCTGGCACGGGGTTGGAGAACAACGCCGTGGTGAACTGGTCATCCATCTGGAACTGTGACGGCGCATTGGTCAATCCGGACGATGCCCAAACTGCCACCGCCCCGCCATTCGGCGCCATCATGAGCGACTCCGCCAGACTCTGTGTATAAACGTCGTGAAAGAATCCGTTAAGGCAGTTCATGATGACAAACACCGGCAACTTGCTGCCGTTCGTGAGCGAGGCTGCCATCGTGTCATCGAACAAACTGCCGCTCGACCACACCTCCACGGAACCATGTCCGTTGTAATTGACCAGCAACTGGCCGTTATTGATCCCTGCGATCAGCTCTTGGGTGGCCATGGGGATTCCTACATTCCCAGCGAACACACTCGTTGGAGTCAGCGTCGGCGGAAGCAAATTCCGTACCGACTGCGCTGCCTGAGTGAAACTCAGGCCGGGATCATCGGCATCCGCCACCAGCAGCGCCTGCGTGTTCCAGGTGCCCAGGCTTCCGCTTGCGTATCCTAGAATTTTCGAGACCAGTCCCTGCGCATCACTGGCGGTTCGCGCCCCCAGTCGGCCGGTTGCGATTGTCGGAAAACCAGTGTTGTTGAAGTCCGAAAACCAGTCGTCCGATGCCGTCTTCAGTTGCGAAGTCGAGACGATCTTCGTGGGAACGAAGTCGAAGAACCCGAATCCCAAATAATTCCGCGGGTCGACCGAAGCGTCACCACCCAACACCAAGTAGCGAGGCTTGTTGGTCCAGGCAGCACGGGCGGTCTTCAGGAACGCTTTGATTGCATACGGGCTCGGCTCGCCAAAATTGAACTCGTCGTAGATGTCTTGGACACTCACAATTCGGGAACTTAACCCTTGCGTCTGGTGAAGTGCCGCCAGAGGCTGCATTGGAGAGGCGAATTGCGGAGGCGCAATGATCACGAACTCTGCTCCCACCTGCGCTCTGTGAAGCGCCGTAGGGGCGTGCGGAGCCAGTCCCACCGATGCCCCCAGTTGTGCGTCCGACAACGCCAATAAGGTATGTTCTTCGGAAACGTCCCAAGGTGTCGCAGAATGCAGCGTGTAACCGCCGTTTTCGACAACCCAGGAAAATCTGAGTTGCACGGGTCGCAGCGGATCTGTGATGTCGATCAACCGGGTGGGCGGCTGGGTAAAGCCGGTGATCGAGATTCGCTCGCCAGCATGAGCCTTGAATTTCAAAGCATCGGATTGCGCCGTGTAGGTCTGCGGAAAGCTGAGCGTAATCGTATCGATCAGGCTGAGATCGTTCGCCCCTTGCTGCGCAATCAACGTGATGGTGTTCGCGCCATTCGTAAGGGTTCCCGCGTTCACCGCAAACTGCGCGCTGCCCGCCTCTTGATTTCGGAAGGCTACATCCCCCAGCGTAGCCCCGTTCAACATCACAGTGACCTGATGCTGCTGGCCGTCAGTAACGCCTTGCACGAGAACCGTGAGTATCCCCTCGCCCGCGGCGAGATTGGAAAGGTTGACGGTTTCAACGTCGGGGGTTGGTGAGATCAAGGGGCCGAAGAAGTTGTCGGTGTTCTCCCGAAGTAGCGCAGCGAAATAAGTTGTGCGCGGTTTTAGCTCCAGAGTCTGCTGGAAGAATGGGGCCTGCGGTGCAGGGGATCCTGCAGCGGCAGCTTTAGGAACACGCAACCCAGGTTTTCCCTGTTCCACCAGCCAATAGACGCGCTGTCCCGAATATGGGGTGTCGATCGCAGTTCCATAGAACTCGATGGCAGCTTGCGGTCCGAACCCACCGTGGCTCCCGGTGATGCGAATCGGCTGCTCGACTCCCTCAGCGTAGAGATGCAGGAAATTGGTGTGTACGTTGGCAGGAAGGCCTGCGGCGACCAACTGCGGTTGCGGGACGCGATACCAGCCTTCATGGTCGACAAGGATCTTTACCGCCGGCATTGCTGCCAACTGGAATCCATTGCTTGCCTGGAGAGCGGATGCTTGCGGCCTGGTGGTCCGCTCGAGAACATGGGCGGCATCGGAGGGCGCTACGAGGATGGGAGAACGGCCGAGCTGCGGCTGTGCGCGACTGAGCGCAGCGACGGTGTGGGAACTCAGCGGAAGAGCTCCTCCACCCGAAGACTCCGCTGGGATTGGCCCATGCATGGTGCGTGTGCCATCGAGATCAACATCCTCGAGCCAATAAAGCGCGCCAGCAACGGGTAGAGGATCAATCCATGCATACGACTTGGCTCCGTGTTGCGGCGCGGCATCCCGCATCAGCAGCGCTGATCCTGCTACCAGGGAGGAATTGATCTTCGTCTTCGTGCCGCCCGAATCCCGATAAACATTGAATCCTAAATTGCGAATTTCCTCCCCCGTTTTCCAGGAGAGCACAACGCCATTGCCGGTATCGTTAGCTTTGAAAGAATTGGTCTTCACCGCCGTCGGAAACTGGGCGGGAATATCTATGGCGACCAAAGTCCATGCGGTCCCTACGCTGAGGGTTTCGCGCATGGTTACCGCCGCACCCGTTCCCCCTCCGCTCGCCGCCGCCCCCTCAACATCTTGCCCGGAACTCCCGGAGGTTGCGTTCCAACGCTGAGTCTCGAAAACCAACGGCGAAGTCGTGCTGGTGTTGACGGTCACCGTGGTGCCGCTAGCCACTGCGATCACGTCTATAAGAGCGTCATTCGCACCGGTGGCAGAGAATACCGCCGAAGCCGTTATCGCAGTTCCACTAGCAACAGGTGCTTGCGTCACCGTGCCGCTGGTGTTCACGCGATAAAGCGAGATGGCTCCCATCACCACGCCGATGGGATTTCCGGCTCCACCGTTTTTTTGTACGGTCGCTTGAATCGTGCAAGTGCCCAGAGGAGGATTCGCCAAGTAAAACATTTGCGCGCTGACGCCGTTATTGGGATTGCCGTTTGGCCCAACACTCATAGCGGTTCCATTGCAGGTCACTCCGGTCACTGAGCTGCCCGCATTGTTTTTTAGGTTCATGCTCACGCCGACGACCAGCATGGTGTTGCTGTTTGCGCCCCCGAAGTTGTCGGTATGTGTCATCTGGCAGACCCAGTTACTCCCACTGGCGGTGCAGGTTGAACCTCCTCCGCCCACAATGAAGCCTTGTGAGTTTGCGTTGTCGAGCGCAACTCCGCCTTGGGCCACAGCACGGATGCCAGGGTTCGCAACCGCAACCAGTGCGACTAATGCAAGGGAGATTCCTCGCAACCGGTGTCGAAGTTTCCGCAGGGCGGAACGCGTAGATCGGGA
This sequence comes from Terriglobales bacterium, assembly GCA_035606605.1. Lineage (GTDB taxonomy): Bacteria > Acidobacteriota > Terriglobia > Terriglobales > Acidobacteriaceae > Gp1-AA145. The sequence goes on along the minus strand of DATNEX010000033.1, from coordinate 33,336 downwards.
CGTCGCGAAAGCCAGCCTCTCCCAACGGCCGAAGCTCTGCGTTTGTCCCGAGCCCCCGCATTTTTTCGCCGTCACTCTGCCAAGGATGTCTTCCCGTCTCACAACGCCGTCTGCTTCCATGCCTGCGTCTCCCCGGGTGATCAGATAACCGTCCCCTGTAGTCACGACCCTGTGTGCCTTGAACTCGCCCTCACGGCGGAAGAGCACGATCTCGCCCTTTGTGGGCCCGCGCTCGAGTGGTTCGACCACGAGAAGATCGCCGTCCTGGATCGTCGGAGTCATGCTTCGGCCGCGCGCGCAGAAACGGAAAGAATTTCCGCTCGCGATCAAATCACGCGCCATGAGTCCAAAAACGTCGGACTGAGGCCTCGGCTCAATCATTGCAAGCAAGCACCGCATCTACTGCGGACCGGTCCGGAACAAATTGAAACTCGTAGCAAGGAACCACATCTAGCGCGTGCTGGATGAATTGCAACGCACCTTCGAGCCCGTCGGGGTCATGAAAGGGGGGAAAGCAGCGCGCGAAAACCTCGCCTAGGGCCCGAGCCTTGCTCATTCGCTGGATGCGGTTCGAGGGACCGTGTTGAAGAATGAAGATGCGCTTAAGGCGCGCCTCCTCTGGTTCTGCAAATGCCGCCTCGCCGTGCCAGGGCGTACCGTACATGTGCAAGTGGCTGTCTTTCAGGCGGAGAATGATGCGGTCATCGCTCAGAATCAGGGGATTGCGTGCAGCCTGCCAGATGCGGGTTGTGGTGCTCTTACCTGCTCCAGAGTGTCCCAGAAATAACTGTCCTCCAGCGCTTGGATCAATGAATCCACATGCGTGAACTTCTACACCAAGGCGATGCTGTGCAAGATAGTTTGTGATCAATAGCTCATCGGTCGGATATTCCAGCGGGAAAATTGGTGCGTAACCCTCAAGCAGGCTACGGTTCAACAAAAGCCGCGCGGAGGAAAAAGTCTTGTCCACCACCATACGCTTGTAGGGATTGCTGCCCAGCACGACGCTCACAAAATCGAAGACGAAACCTTCTTCCCCATGAAACACTCGCCATAGAGCTCCCGAATCGAATACCCAACCAGTCGATGGGGGGCGCAAATCATCAACGAACTTGGCAAAAACTTCGATGTTTGCTGGTTGGTCGTTCTCAAGGAACGAACTCAACGGCTCGGGTATGAGGATGTCTTGCGGAGAGTTCCCACAAAGCGACAGGGTAATGTTGCCGACACGGAGACAATTGCGGAGAATCGCCTGGGGCGGCGGGGTTACCTCGGTCGTTCGTGCGTCAACAAGCATATGGAGACACCGGAGCAGCCTAGGAGCCAGGCGTCCGGCATGAACCAACCGCCGTGCAGTTGGTCCCAACCGGCCCTGACATACCAGAATTCTTGCAATGGCCCAGCACTGCCTCTTCGGGCCGCAAGCTAATCACGGTGACCGTCGGCTGCTCATACTTCTTTATGGTCGGTTTGCCCTTTGCCTCGTCCATGAAAGCAATCCCCCGAATATCAATTACCCGCGGCGCATCCCCCGCAGCCTACCTGTACACCGTTTGAATTGTTAAGAACCGGGAGTAGGTCGACGCTCTGCGCGGTGAGGTCGACCGCCCCAGCGCGCAACCGCTCCGCCTTCTGCTGCAAGGATGCACGCCCGACAGGAGTGCACAGCTCGCAATCCCCGTGCTCAGGAACGTCAAACCCCAAAACCTTCGCGCGCAAATGCGCCACTTCGCACAAGAATTCAACCGGAGATTCGGGATCGCCATTTTCCAGTTCAGCGTTGGCCGGGCACATGCTGCAAACCGAGTGCAGCTTGCAGGCCACGCATTTTGATGGGCGGGTGCGTTTCCTCTCTCGCACTTCCAGTAGGAACTTCTCCCAACCTGCGAGAACGCTGCCCTGACGAATGTCGTAGGTCTCTTGATGGGAGAGGACACAGATGCTCATGTGCCCATAGGGATCAATGGCAAAACTCTTCACCCCTCCGCCGCAGCCGTAAACGGTCTCACTCACCCCCGGCGAAGCCGCCAATTCACGCTGCAACGACTTCCTATGGGCATCGGCAAGCTTATTCCAGTCCAAATCCATCGCGACCACTTCTTCTGGAGAGAGCCGAACTCCCAACGGTGCTGCAGAGCAATCAATGCGCGGACTGATCAGGGAGTCGAATTTGAACTCGATCGCGAGCTCCTCTTCCGCAAACCGTCGCATTTCGCGGACTTCATGCTTGTTGATACTTGTCCCCACGGTCTTCAATTTCAGTGGAAGCCCGCGGTCCAAGAGCAGTCGGATTCCCCGCATGCATCGGTCATAGCTGCCTGGCATGGCGGTGAGTCTTTCGTAGGTTTCCCTGGTTCGCCCGTAAAGTGTGATTTCGATCCCGAATGGCGGATATTCGTTCAGATAATCAGCGATCTGTTGGTTGACCAGGATGCCGTTGGTGAAAAGCGTGATCAGAAACCCCTTCTGCTTGGCGTAGGTATAGATCGCGAGAAAATCCTTGCGCGCAAAAATCTCACCTCCGGTGAAGAGGAGCCACAAAACCCCCATATCCGCGAGTTCGTCGAGCAGGAAAAAATACTCTTCTTTGGTTAGTTCTCGCTTCCGTGCGGCCAGGTCCGCCATGGGGAGGTTGTTATAGCAGTGCTGGCATGCCAGTGGGCAGCGGCGGGTAATTTCAATGGAAACCTCCATCGGCGTGCGCTGGTCGCCCAGGCGATTGTGCAGCGCAAGACTGAATTCGCCGTAAGAAGCATTCGACAGTCTCATGCAACGACTCCGGTTTCGGCCACACTCACCAGCCCGGCGCTAGCCATTTCCGCCAGAAACGCGTCGATATCCGCGCAGGCGGTGTGGGGCGTTTCCTCAAATTCTTGCCGAATTGCTTCGAGAATCTCGGCTTGTGTTCGGGGCTGCGTAATCGCATTCCAGATCGCACTCGCGACTGGATTCAAACTGTAGATTGAGGAAAGATCGCCCACACCGCGACGAATCGGCACAATCAGCGTTTCGTCGGCAATTACCCGCGACACCACGGAACCTGAGCGGACAAAACGCACCATCGCAGCCCCCTCTATGTGCCCACTCTCGTCTCAATCTGATTTTGAGACGTTTGCGTTACACCTTAGCAGGGACTCGGATCGTTTTTGTTAGCTAGGTAGGTTCGGCAATGCGCCGTAAGTGCAGGAATACAGACGGCTTTTCCACAGTCGAGGCGTCAAGCGGACTGCGGAAGAATTTCGTTCCTATGCAGAACGCATTTTGCGGAACGCTCTTCGCTCGAGCTCGTCGCGATAGCCAGGCGGTAGCGATTCTTACTCAAAATCCTGGCGCCTTCTCGAGATCCTGGTTGCAGGTTCCATTGGTTGGTTGGGTGGGAAGCGGAGGCGGTGTCAGAAGCCTGGGTCCGGCCGAAAAATCGAAAAACTCCATCATGTTGTCGGCGTTCGCGTCGCGCAGCGTCAATGGCGCCACGTTGAACGTGTCTTCAATCAGGCGCAAGATCGAAGTGTAGTCGCGCGTGGTGTGCGACACGAAACTCGGTCTTGCCCAGGGCGAAAGCACGATGATCGGTATGCGAAACCCGCTTTGGTTGAACTCGCCCGGCTTATCCGTAGACTTGAGGATGGGGGCGATGTTGTCCGGCTTCAGCTCGCGGGCTGGGCGCACGTGATCATACAAACCGCCACCTTCGTCATAAGTGAGGATGAACGCCGAAGTGGCCCACGATGGGCTATTGATTAGCGTATTGATGAAACTCGCTGCCCTCGCTGCTCCGCTTTGCACGTTGGCCCCAGGGTGCTCGTCGAATCCCGAGACACCGGCGCGCTCGATAAAAATCACCGATGGCAAGGCCGCCGGGTTTTGCACATCTGTAGCCCAGTTGCTGCTGGAAACAACATTCGCGGCGTCGCGCTTGTAAGTGGAAAACTGTTGGATGAGCGCCGATGTTGGTCCATCCTGATAGTAATATCGCCAGCTCACGCCCGCCTGATCGAGGCGGTCGAAAATTGTGGGCTGCGTAAAGCCGCCGGCAGGCGGATTCACGGGAGCCGCATTTCCCCAAGAGGTCCCGGTAAACAAATAGTAACGGTTCGGTACAGTTGGGCCTAATAATGGTGAGAAGAAACGGTCGCTGGTCGCAAACCGTGCCGCGAGTTCGTAGTAGTAGGGCAGGTCAGTCTGGTCGTAGTAACCCATGGCTCGCGTTCCGGTCGGATCGATGGTTGAGGGCACTGAAGTCGAGGTCTTCATGAAGCCGTCCATCAATCCCCCATTCACATCCACGTGGCTCTCGTTCCATGACGGGCTCAAGTTCTCCGTGCAAACCGTCTGATAGTGAAAGGGGTTGACCAACTGCCCTTGGGTATTCGGAAGCGCTGCGTTCAGGTCGATTCCATCGACGTCGTTGGCCAAGCCCAGGGACGCCTTGTACGAACCTAACATCCCGAAGTAGCTATCGAACGACCGGTTCTCCTGCACGAAGAAGACGATGTGCTGCAAATTAGCCAAACCCTGCGAGGCCGCGGTAACACTAATATTGAAGCGTTGCTTGAACAATGCGCCTGTCGTGTCCTGTGCCTGCACGGCAACGGCGTGCGTACCCAAGCTGAGATTGCTGACATACATGTCGAGAATTGCCGAATTCGAAATCCCGCCTTTGCCGACACCGTCAACGAACAGGGTCATCGATTTCACCGGATTGGTGTCATTCGCCGCTGCCACCACATGAAACGGTTGACTCACGATTGAACCTGATGCCAGCGAGCAGATCGTTACCGTCTGATTCGCGGGATTGAGCGCGCACGGAGGCTGCATCGCCACCGGAACATTCGTCTTGAAGGTGGCGCCGGTCGAATCCCACGCCTGAACTGTAACCAGATGATTTCCTACCGGAAGATTCACGAAAGTATTAATTGAGTTGGCCTTCACCGAGGTATAGAGCTTGTTGTCCAGGTAGACCTGTACCGTGGTGACGGGGTTGCTGTCAGTCGTTCCCGCAACCACGTTCAAAGGGCTTTGAACCAATGCGTTCCGCCCCGGTTTACACACCGTCACCGAAGGATTCGTGGTACTGAGCGGGCACGGTGGCGTAGTCTGAGCTTTTGACGACGAGGTTAGCCATAGCGTGGAGAGTAGGAAGGCAGCGGACAGGAAACTCCATTGGGAACGCATCTGACAAACCCCAGGTCGAGAAGTCGCGGACACAATTAAAGAGGAGCCGTTCTGCTTTGAGGTTGCCTGAGTTCGTCCCTCAGGGGCCCGTCCGAAGCGGGAAAAGGCGCGGCCAGGCGATTTGCCTGGCGAGCACACTATAAACCAAAGCCGGCAACAGGGCTGGCTGTTGCCGGCTTCGATTTGAGATGAATGGATCGGCCCCCACATCCTCCGAGTGGGGACCAAAACGCGTTAAAACCTGAACTGCGGACCAAAGGTCACCCGCAAATTATTGTGGGTACCGTTGGCAAAGTACATTGCGTCTCCCACTTCAGCTCGCAAGCCGAAGGGTCCCCAGAAGCCCTCGAGTCCGGCTCCAGGGTACAGAGCGAAATGTGTCCCCGCTCCGCCCACGCTGGAAATCGCGTTACCCACGGTTCCAGGTGTTACGGCACCACCTTCCGTGAAATTGATGAACCCAAGTTTCCCAGTCACGAAGAACTTGAATGGACCAGGCGTTTGGAACTTCGGTCCAAACAATCCCGTCAGCGGTCGCAGCCGCGTTGTGGTGAACGACGTGGTTCCACCGTTATTGGTGATAGTCGTGAAGTTGCGCTCGAAGTCATAGTTCATTTCGCCTTCGAGCTGGAGGAACCGATTGGCATTGAAGCCGGCGCGGGCACCAAAGCCGACAAAGTTAATCGCGCTGGAATTCGAATTCGGCGCAAAGTGAAAGTAATCGGCGAAGATCCCTATCGATCCGTGGTTATAGTCCCCCCCGCCTTCCTGTGCCATCGTCAGTGAAGGGACAGACAACAAGGCCAAAATAGTCGCGAGCCAAAATACTCGTTTCATGGGTACCTCTTCCTTCCTCCTCAGAATCTCGTGCCGCCTGCACACTCCCTCTAAGCAGCACCGTTCAAGGGAGAGCAGGCGAAAAATTGGATGCATCCCCTTCCGCGCTGGTTGGGTCCCTCTCTGCGGCCTTAACCCTTAGGTTTTTCAATGTATTGGCTGAGGTGAATGCACTAGGAAGGAAGCCTAAGGGAGGTGAAAAGGAGGCAACCGGAGGACCTCAAACGCGCCCCGCGTTCAATGAGCGGGGCGCCGGATATTTGCCCGCGAAGTTGGACCGGGTGTTACTTACTGCTCGCTAGGCTCGAGTCATCCCGATCAGAAGACGTATTCGGAGTCATTGAGACGACTACGTACTCGCGCTCTTTGTCGTCTGCATCCTCGACCCGCAACTTCATCACGTCTTTCTCGATCCGGAATTGCGCCTTTTCATTGATGGGAAGCAGCGCGGGGTGCTTCTCGTCTTTCGGACGGATGTGATAAACCACCTTGGCGGTTTCGAGCACGTATTCTTGGCACAGCAATTCCTTGGTCTTCATGTGGGCGGAATCTGTGCCGATGAGCTCGCCGGTAAGACTCTTTCCATTTTTCTGGTCCATCCCGCAGGGAGCCGAATCCATGCGTAGGACCTTTCCACTCTGATAGTGCCTTTCTCTGGCCTGGGCAGCTGGGCTGCAAGCAACCGCTGCAAGCACTACGACTCCAACGATATTTCTGATCTGCATGTTGATTTAACCCTCCGTGGCACACGTCTTGCCCTTGAGTAACTACATATATTTTCCGGAGTAGATGGCTCGGATTGAAGATTCCTTTAGTGTATGCCTGCGGTAATCAGGACTTTACGGTAGCTCGTCTAGGCGGCAACGGAAGCTCACCGGCTTCTGCGGGTACAATGGCTGCCGCGGGCTCCGAATTACGGCCCGTTGTAGCCATAGTCTGGAGAGTCACGTCATGTCCGAACCCCTATTGGTCGCCGTGGGCGATTCGCCTCAATATCTTCTTCCTCAATTTGCCAACCGCCATGGCCTGATTGCCGGGGCAACCGGTACGGGAAAGACTGTCAGCCTTCAAGTGATGGCCGAGGGCTTCAGTCGCATTGGTGTGCCCGTGTTTGCAGCCGACGTCAAAGGTGATCTCTCCGGGATTGCGGTTGCCGGAACAAGCAATACGAAAATTTCCGATCGCATCAATAAGCTGAAACTGACCGACTTTTCGTTCTCGGGCTGCCCGGTCACTTTTTGGGACGTCTTCGGCGAGCAAGGTCACCCCGTTCGCGCCACCGTCTCAGAAATGGGCCCGCTGCTCTTTAGCCGCCTGCTCAACTTGAACGATACGCAGTCCGGCGTGCTGACCCTGGTTTTTAAGATCGCCGATGACAATGGTTTGCTGCTGCTGGACCTTAAAGATCTTCAGGCCATGCTGCAGCACGTTGGCGATCATACCCGCGACTTCCAAACCCAGTACGGGAACATTTCGATAGCCAGCATCGGAGCGATTCAACGCGGGCTCGTCGGCTTGCAGCAACAGGGCGCAGACAGATTCTTCGGGGAGCCTGCCCTCAATCTCGACGACTTGCTTCAAACCGACTCCAAAGGTCAAGGTGTGGTCAACATTTTGGCCGCCAACAAGCTTTTGGTGTCGCCCACGCTATATGCGACGTTGTTGTTGTGGCTGCTTTCCGAGCTGTTCGAACAACTGCCGGAGGTCGGCGATCCCGAAAAACCAAAGCTAGTTTTCTTCTTTGACGAAGCCCATCTGCTGTTCAACGATCTGCCGAACGTTCTCGAGCAAAAGATTGAGCAGGTTATTCGCCTCATTCGCTCCAAGGGCATTGGGGTCTACTTTGTAACTCAGAATCCCATTGATGTTCCCGAGGTTGTGCTCGGTCAGCTCAGCAATCGTGTGCAACATGCTTTGCGCGCGTTCACCCCCAGGGATCAAAAAGATGTTCGCGCCGCGGCGCAAACCTTCCGCAGCAATCCCAAGTTGGATGTGGAGAGCACCATCACGCAGCTTGCGGTTGGCGAGGTACTTGTCTCCTTCCTCGATGAGAAGGGCACGCCGGGCATGGTAGACCGGGCTTTGGTATGCCCTCCACGAAGCCAAATCGGTCCCATCAACCTCGAACAGCGACAGAAAATCGTTCAGCAATCGGTGGTCTATGGCGTTTATGAGAAGGTCGTGGATCGCGAGTCAGCCTATGAGCGATTGCAAACGCGAGCCCAAACGCAGCCTGCCGCGGCCTCACCGAGCAAAGTGTCGCCACCCTCTAAAACCGGCAGTTGGTTGCCGGACCTTGGATTTCCTTCGTCGGGTGGATCACGCCGCGGCGACAGCTTGGCGGAAGCTATGGCGAAGAGCGCGGTGCGGGCGATTGGCAGCTCTGTTGGTCGCCAGATTGTTCGCGGGGTGCTCGGCTCGCTTATGGGGGGCAGGCAGCGGTAGGTCCGGGAGCCGGCGGCCCCTTTTGCGCACATTTCATCGAGGAGAAGCTATGCGAAGCATTCTTGTAATTCTACTCGGGGCGTTCCTGGGAGCTCGCGCTCTGGCGCAGTCGCCTCTGGAACAGATCTGGCGAACGGTGACCAAATCCAAAGGAAACACCACGGTTGCGGCCCTGAGCAACGACAAGATCGTCTCCGGTTTGAAAGAAGCCCTGAAAGTGAGCACCGGGAATGCAGTAGCCTCCACTGGTAAGCCTGACGGATTTCTAAAGAACGAGGCGATTAAGATTCTCTTGCCGGAGAAGCTGCGCACCGCCAGCCGAGGCATGCGGATGATCGGATTGGGGCCGAAGTTAGACGAATTGGAAGTGGGGATGAACCGGGCTGCCGAACAGGCAACACCACTCGCCAAGCAAATATTTCTGAACGCGCTCTACAAGATGACCTTTGCTGATGCTCGTGGCATCCTCACCGGAGGCGACAATGCGGCAACGGAATACTTCCGCCGTCAGAGTTCCGACGAGCTCAAAACGGCTTTCAAACCAATCGTCCATCACACAATGGAACAGGTTGGCGTGATCAAGCAATACAATCAGCTGGCACAGAATTCTATCGCCGGGCCGCTGCTGAAAGCGCAGGGCCCCGATATGGATGATTATGTTCTCGGAAAGACTCTGGACGGTTTGTTCTACATGCTCGCGCAGGAAGAGCAAAAGATTCGAAAAGATCCGGCGGCGCGCACGACCGGCTTGTTAAAGGAGGTTTTCGGCGCGCGCCGGTGAGGTGCATGACTGCCTGATGCATGATGCATATGGCTTCAGAAGCCGGGGAAGACCGAGCCATCGAAGTTTATAGGCCCGAACTCCATATTCTTTCTCATTTCGCCGCAGGCGTTACAACGATGTTCCTGTAAGCCACCTGTCCGTTTTCGCTTCCCTGGAGATAAATCGGTCCGGGCTGAGACTCGTGGCTGTCGAGAGCTCCGCCGGTTATTCCCGGGACTTCCTGTTTGTCGATGATCGTCTGTCCATTTTGCACAACCGTGATCGTTCTCCCCACAAGTGTGATGTCGTAGATCTGCCACTCACCAGGTTTGCGGGGCAACTCGGGTGATGGCGCAAGAAACCCATACACGCCGCCAGTGTGATGACTCGGCGGTTCCTGGGTCGAGTCGTCCTCCACTTGCACCTCATATCGCCCGCGCAGATAAATCCCGCTGTTTGCGGCCTTGCCGATATTGAACTCAATGTGCAACTTGAAGTCGCCGACGCGCGGCGTGCAAATCAGTTCAGGCCCATGCCCGGGACTGACTAGCGTCCCATTCTCCACCTTCCAGGCGGCGTTTGGATTGTCTTTGTCTGGCCGCCATCCACTCAGATCTTTGCCATTGAACAACGAGACCGGCTTTCCCCACCTAGGCGTTCCGGTGCGTTTGAGCGTTGGCGCTCTTTCACCCGTCCATGTCCAGGGCGTGTTGTCGGGTCCGCTGGTCTTGCCGACAAGCCGTCCCCCGACGAGCTTTGCCTCGAACTGCATATCATCCTTACGATCTTCTGCTTCCTTGGGCGAGACAAACGTGAGCTTTCCCTGCGCAATCTCAACCCTGGGCAACGGACGCGCGTTTCCCCATCGCCCTACCATCTGTGCCTTCAATTGGCCCCCTTCTTCGGACACTTCCAGCCACGAGGGATACTCATGGTTGGGCGCGTGCAGCGTCAGATCCCAGCGCCCCAAAAACGGCTTGGTTGACGCGTTGGACTTGCTCGCACCCTGTGGCTGCGCGTAGGAGCTGCCCGCCAATGCCAGAAACAGAGCCGAAAAGAAACTCACCGTTCCCAATCTCATGGTCTTCAAAATCCTCCTAAGATTTGATGGTCTGCGAACTCTCGTCCCAAAACACCGGCGTGCCGCGAAAATAAGATTCATTCGCCATGTGACAACCAATCGCCGCGTGATGGCCAAACACGGCATCCTGCAGCAGCGGTTTCCGCGACCTCACCGCCTCGAAGAATTTGTACATATGAGGCTTTAGATCGTCGTAATCGTTCCCCTGGAAGGAGACGGTCTGCGACATACGTTCCTCCCCCGGCTTCGGATCATTTTCTGTGTGCCATTGCTTGAAATAAGCATCCTTCAGGCGTGCCGGAAGCCCAAAGCAGTAGTAGCTGGGAGCCAGGTCGATCCCGAGTTGGGGCGTATAGGAAAGGCCAAACTCGCTCAGTTCGATCACACCTTTCGATCCCATGAAGCGAGTGACCTCTGGCGTCTCCGTGCCCAGAGTCAGCCGCATATATACCGGAACGTTTTTGTACTCGGCGAGCACCGCGTGCACGTCCGGGGTATTGCGGCCATCCTTCCAGCGAAAGATCCCTCCGAAGGCGGACACTTTCTTCGGCGGCTCCTTGATTCCAAGCACGAACGAAAAGCCGCTAATGAGATGAACGAGCAAATCCCCGGCTACGCCGGTGCCGTATTCCTTCCAGCAACGCCAGCGCGCAAACAGATTCGGATCGAAAGGCTTCTTCGGCGCGCTTCCGAGCCACGTTTCCCAATCAAGATTCTGCGGAGACAAATCTGCAGGGGGTGGATATTCCCAGGCTCCGGTCGGACTGTTTCGTCCAAAGGTCGCCTCCACCAGGCTCAACTCGCCAATCGCTCCCGAGTCGTACAATTCCTTTGCTTTGGCGCACAAAACAGAACTCGTTCGTTGCGCGCCGATCTGCACGATACGGTTCGCCTTCTTCGCCGCCGCGACCATCGCCACGCCATCGGCAGCGCTGTGCGACATCGGCTTCTCGCAGTACACATCTTTGCCGGCAGCCAGGGCGTCGACGAAAATCTGTTTGTGCCAATGATCGGGAACCGCCATGACGATGGCATCGATCTCTTTATTGTCGAGCAGCTCCTGATAGCGCCGCGTTGTCGGGATCGGTTTCTTGACGATCTCCCTTGCCAGTTCGTGGCGCCCGTCGTAGAGGTCGCAAGCCGCCACGCATTCGACACCCGGCAGATCGACGGCTGTCGAAAGCAGGCCCGTGCCTTCCATCCCGATGCCTACGATCCCAAAGCGGACGCGATCGCTGGGTGCGGCAGCCCGCTCCGCAGCGAATAGCGGCTGGTGCAAGGGAATCACACTGGCAGCCAGCGATCCGCCGGCCACTCCGGTGCTTGTCTGCAGGAACTCACGACGGGAGAAATGATCCTTCTTCATGGAGGGCTCCTTTTCGCACTCTGGTCAGAACACAGAGGTCTCCCAAGATACTTCAACTTCCTGTGGACGCCAAACAGGAAGGCTGGATCCCCTCAAAAAGTCTCCGCTCACATCCGCCAATTCTGCCTAAGCCCGTTTGAGGGCGGGATTCACCAGTTAGCCTGAACCCTTGGCCTGCTGGTCAGGGCAGCGGCCGCGCGGAGGGCAACCTGAAGACTCCAACGGAGACTCCATCAACCCTCTTTGACGGGAATCGGGCTGGATGTGGCGTGCGAAAAAGCGCGAGCTCTGGTATCTTCCACGGGGGACATTAGGGCATCGATGGCCGAAGGCGCAACCACAACCAACAGCTCACTATCGCAGTACGACACTCGGTTTTTCGGTCATCCCCGCGGGCTGGCCACACTCTTCTTCACCGAAATGTGGGAGCGCTATAGCTACTACGGCACGCGCGCACTCCTGATCCTCTACATGACAGCCGATGTCGCGCACGGCGGTCTGGGTTTCTCGGTGATAAAGGCGGGTTCGCTCTACGGCTTCTACACCGCGATGGTCTATTTGCTAGCGCTGCCTGGCGGCTGGGTTGCGGACAGGATTATTGGCCAGCGTCGCGCCGTACTGTATGGCGGCATTCTGATTTCAATCGGCAATCTGTTCCTGGCCGCGCGCAGCGTCTCGGTTTTCTATGCGGGATTGGCGTTGCTGATGATGGGGACCGGACTGCTGAAGCCCAACGTCTCGACCATCGTCGGCCAGCTCTACACGCCAGCAGACCGGCGCCGTGACGCGGGTTTCTCGATTTTTTACATGGGAATCAATGTCGGCGCGCTGGTCTCTCCCATCATCTGCGGATGGATTGGCGAAAGAGTGGACTGGCGGCTTGGTTTCGTAGCCTCAGCCATCGGAATGATCGCCGGACTGATCCAGTACATGTTGAGCAAGAGCTATCTCGGCGAGGCTGGCCTGCACCCGGCAAGCACCGGGGACCTCGAACGCGATCGCCGCCAAAACCGTATGGGTTCGCTGGCAGTGGCCGCCTTTCTGCTCGTCATTGTGGTTCTGGCGACGTTGGCAGCGAAAGGAATGATCAAGATCACCGCGGAGCAGATTTCGTCCGGACTTGGATGGGTGCTCATTGCCTTGGCCGCGGCGGTGTTCGCCTGGATGATTTTCGGCAAAGGCTGGTCGGCGCAGGAACGGAAACGAGCTGGCGCAATTCTGGTGTTGTTCATCGCCTCGGCCATCTTCTGGGGCGTGTATGAGCAGGCGGGATCGACGCTGAATCTATTCGCCGAGCGCAACACGAACCGGGTGGTTCTCGGCTATGAATTCCCGGCGAGCTGGTATCAATCGGTACAGCCGATTCTTGTGATTCTTCTGGCGCCGCTGTATGCCTGGTTGTGGGTTAGGCTCGGGAATCGCGAGCCCTCCAGCCCCGCGAAGTTTTCCCTGGCATTATTTTTTGTTGCCCTCAGCTTCCTGGTTTTGGTTCCCGCGGCATTCGGCACGCACGTTTCGCCCAATTGGTTGAATCTGTCCTATTTCCTCAGCGTTGTGGGTGAAATGTGTCTCAGCCCGGTTGGGTTAAGTGCCATGACGAAGCTTGCCCCCAGCCGTGCGCAGGGGTTCGTCATGGGAGTATGGTTCCTGTCGGTTGGAACGGGGAATTGGCTGGCGGGGAAAGCGGGATCGCTCTATGAAAGCGTCCCGCTGCCCTGGCTATTTGGAGTAGGCGGAGTCGTGGCCTTGGTGGCAGCCATCCTCCTGGCGATCCTGGTTCGGCCGGCAAAGCGGCTCATGGATGGCGTGACCTAGGGTTTTTCCGGAGCCTTCAGCCCAACTTCGGACATCAAAAGGATTTAGACTTTGCCGTGCCGCTGTGACCTAGTCCGCAGTTTTCCGGCCATTGACGTGGTTTGAGGATCTCGATAGGCTTCCGTGCTGGGTCCTAAAAACTGCGTTTTGCGCAATTTTCAAAGCGATTACTCGGGAGTAACTTCAGCCCTCCAAGGCCACGCAAGCAGTACAACGAAAAGAGGTTTACGCCGCATCACATCGATTGCGGCCGGAAAAGGCGACTTGACCGACACGCGAAAACAACAGGGCGCAAAGCTCACTGAATCTGAGGCAATTGAGCGGGCCAAGCAAGGCGATGAAGGGGCTTTCAAAGTCCTCTATGACTTGCATAAGCGCCGTGTGTATTCGCTTTGCCTGCGAATGACGCAAAACACAGCTTCCGCTGAAGACCTTACTCAGGAAGCCTTTTTGCAGTTGTTTCGCAAGATCGCGACTTTTCGCGGCGAGTCGGCATTTTCCACCTGGTTGCACCGGATGGCAGTAAATGTCGTTCTGATGCAGCTGCGGAAAAAGAATCTGCCGATCGTCCCCATTGACGAAACCACTGAGGGCGATGAGGACGGAACGGTCAAGAAAGAGCCCGGCGCTCCGGATGATCGCTTGACGGGAGCGATTGACCGGTTGCGGCTGCAAAGAGCGGTTGACGAACTACCGCCGGGTTATCGTACGATCTTTGTACTGCACGACGTTGAGGGCTACGAGCACAATGAAATCGCAGAAATGGTTGGGTGCTCGATCGGGAACAGTAAGTCGCAGCTGCACAAAGCTCGTTTAAAGCTACGTGAGCTCCTTAGAATCGACAGAGCCGTAAAGGCCAACAAATGAGGAGCCAGACGCGGTATCGGGGAGAGAGGCTGTAATGAATTGCGTAGAGTTTGAGCGCGGACTTTCGGAGTGTGTCGAGGGCAGCCCTACCTCAGAGCAGCAGGCGCATTTAAGCTCCTGTCCTGCTTGCTCAGGACTCCTGCTGGATCTGAACACGATTGTCTCGCAGGCGAAATTGCTTTCGGAGGTGGAGGACCCAAGCCCCGCGGTTTGGAATGCGTTGGAGGTGCGGCTTCGGAGCGAGGGGTTGATCCGCCGCTCCGAGCCCACTTACCAGCCTGTGAGGCCAAGCCCTTGGCAACGCTGGCGCGCTTCGTGGCTGGTGCCGGTTGCGGCCGGCTTGGCAATTATCGCTGGCGTGAAGCTATATCGGCCTGCGACTCTAGAAAATGACGGCGCGGTTGCCAAACAGCCGCCCACCCTCGTGCAGGATACCGTTGCAAAAGCAAAAGCGAAACCACCCTTGTCGCACGATGACCAGCAGTGGTTGAAGACCGTTGCCGACAGGCCTCCGGCGCAGTTGGCGAAATTTCAGGCCGACCTTGATCAGGCGAATTCTTTCATTCAGGACGCGCAGGAATCCCTGCAGCGCGACCCCAACGACTTCTATATGCAGCAAATGTTGATCAACGCATACGAGCAGAAGCAGATGCTGTACCAGCTGGCCGTAGACAACGGCAGCCAGTAACGGGGGACAATATGAGTGCGGCGAAGTGCACGCTAGGAGTCGTGGCAGTATTTGCGCTGGGTGCAGTGGCAGTGGCAACCGGCGAAACCCGTAAGGACCTGCACTTCAAAGTGGGCAAGCGTCCCACCGTTTCCATCAATAATCCGTACGGTCCCATCCTAATTAAGGCGGGCGGCGCGCGCGAAGTCGTGATCATGGCAGTTCTGCATTCGGACAAGGTCGAAATTGATCAAAGCCAAAGCCGCAATCGTATCGACATCGTGTCGCATCTATTGTCGGGCGGCGACCAGAACAGCGGCGTCGTAGAGTACCAGGTCTCGGTGCCTGCCGATGCAAGTTTGAATGTGCATGCTGAGAACGGCGCGGTCCACGCCGAGAAGCTGCAGGGCGACATTACGATCGAAGGCAACAGTGGATCGATCGAAGTGGTTGACTGCGCTGGTGGCCACGTACATGTAAAGACCCTCAATGCTCCGGTGAGTATTAGCAACGTGCGAAGTGCTCACGTCGAGGTGGTCTCGATGGCAGGGAACGTGACCCTGAACTCGGTTTCGGGACCCAATGTGACGGTGAATTCGAACACCGGCAAAATCGAATATGCGGGCGACTTCAGTGGCGAAGGGGAGTACGACTTTACCAGCCACACCGGAGACATTGAAGCCGTTGCGCCAGCCTACGCTTCGATTGATGTTACCGCGCGTTCCAATCAAGGCCGGGTAGATAGCGATTTCTCGCTCGAGCCGAAACACACCCCGTTCATCGCCAAGGCAGGGAGTTACTTCTCAGGTACCCTGAACAAGGCGGCTTCCTCGGTAAGACTGATGTCCTTCAGTGGTAAAATCCACCTCAAGAAGCGCCAGTAAAGCAGGCGGTTCGGCTGGATTCTTACTTGTTCCTCATGACAGATGCGAGTGTTCTGCCGCGGCCTGCGCGACCGTCGGGCTTCGTCTCGACCGTTGCCTTAGTCGGATTTATGGGGGCGGGTAAAACCACCGTGGGTCAAGCGCTCGCCGATCGGCTGGGATGGCGCTTTGCCGACCTGGACCAGCTGATTGAAGCCCGTGAGGGACGAACCGTTCCCCAGATCTTCGAGCAGGAAGGCGAGCCTGGGTTTCGTGAACTAGAGCAAGTCGTGCTTACGGAAGCGCTCAACAGTGGTTTGAACTGCTTCGTACTGGCGCTCGGCGGAGGAGCTTTCGTGAGTTCTGAAGTGCGCCAAATCTTGCGCCTCCGCGGCATTCCCGCCATCTGGCTGGATGCGCCCGCGGAAGAGTTGTTTCGCCGCTGTGATCAACCTGATGTGGTTCGCCCTTTGCGGCAAGATCCCGATCAATTTACAAAGTTGTACGAACAGAGGCTTTCGTCATATCGCCAGGCGGACTTGCACGTGATAACTACTAGTAAAGAGATTTCCACTTTGGTCGAGGAAATTATTGCGCAATTCGCGCTAGGCCAGACATCGAGGAGCGTTGAGTGAAGAACCTCAGGATTGTTGTCGCGACGTTGGCGTTCGCTGGGAGCGTTGCACTCGTTTCGAGCGCGGCCCCGAAAGACAAAGACAACGCCAAAGCAGAGAAACTGGTGGATTCCGGATCTTTCACCGTCCTCATGTCAGGTGTACGCGTCGCCACCGAGACTTTTTCCATTCAGCAGGGGGCGTCGGGAAGCACGATTTCTTCGCAATTCAAGTCGGCGCAAGGAGAGCAGGTCGCCGAACAGAGCTCAGAACTGCAGCTTACGCCCTCTGCGGAACTTCGAAAATACGAATGGAAGGCAACTGCTCCGGAGAAGGTGAGCGCGACGGTTTTGCCCAATGACGCATTTCTGGTAGCGACCTACACGCTCGGCGCAGACAATAAGCCGACCGCGCAGAACTTTCTTCTTCCAGCCTCAACATCGATATTGGACGATTTCTTCTTCATTCACCGTGAGGTTCTGGCTTGGAAGTACTTGGCTTCGGCCTGCAAGAACGAAAAAGGTAACCTGAATTGCCCGCATCAGAAGGTGCAGTTCGGGGCCCTAAACCCGCATGCTCGCACCTCGATGTCGGTGACCATCGAGTTCTCAGGAAAGGACAGGGTAGCTCTCGGTGGAGCGGAGCGCGAGTTGAGCAAATTTGTCTTGAGTTCCGAGGTGGGCGACTGGACATTCTGGCTTGACGATCAATTCAAGCTGGTACGCCTGCGCAGCGACTCGGGTACGGAAGTCATTCGCGACTGAGCTCTTGGTGAAAGGTGGTTGCGGTCAGCGAGCCCAGGGCATTCCATGACAGCTTTCATTGATTCACGGGCAACGCGCATTATCTTTACCGTACTTGTGTTTGTGATGGGGCTGGCCTTTCTGTACTTTGCCCGTCGAACCTTGATTGCTTTCCTGTTTGCGGTTTTCTTTGCCTACCTGGTAGATCCGGCCGCGTCACGAATTGAACGTTGGACCAAGAGTCGCGGCGCTGCGATTGCCGTCATTTATCTTTTGATCGTGCTGGGACTGGGGACGCTGTTTTTCTTCATTGGTCCGCGCATCGGTCACGAAACCCAGAAGCTCACCGAGTCCTTGCCTTCCCTGGTAGAACGGGTGAACAGCGGACAAATTGTTCAGGAGATCGGCATCGAGCATGGCTTGAACAAGAGCACCCGCGATCAGCTCGAAGCTTTTCTGAAAGGCCATGCGGGAGATCTCCTAAAGATCGCACAGCACGCGGGGTTGCGGCTGGCCGCGGTGGCGCAGGAATCGTGGTTGGTGATTCTTGTCCCGATCCTAGCCGCGTTCTTTTTGAAAGACGCTCGTGCATTCAGCAACGTAGCTCTCACGTTTGTGCACAGCAAGGCGCAGCGGGAGTTCGTGCAGGGCGTGATCAGCGATATGAACGTGATGCTGGCGCAGTTCATTCGAGCCCAGTTGACGCTAGCCGCACTCTCCTGGATTGCCTATGGTTCGCTTCTTGGACTGATGAAAGTGCCGTATGCGTTGATGCTGGCCAGCGCCGGAGGAATTCTCGAGTTCATTCCGGTGGTTGGTCCGCTGGTGGCCTCGGTCCTGATCATGGGGGTGGCCTTGCTGACCGGCTATCCACATTGGATTGTGATTCTCATTTTTCTGATCGCGTGGCGTCTCATTCAGGACTACGCAGTCTCTCCGCGTGTGATGGGCAAGACCATGGAACTGCACCCGCTGGCAGCGATCTTTGGCGTCCTGGCAGGCGGGGAGATCGCGGGGGTTCTGGGCGTGTATCTTTCTATTCCAGTGATGGCGAGCCTACGGATTGTGTGGCGCCGCTGGCGCATGTATGCGGAGAAAAAGCGGTTTGGTCCCCTGAATGAGTACTCTTTTCTGACCGAAACCACACCCCAGCAATAGCGTCCCCATGTTGTAAAATTGTGCTTACCCCGTCATTTATGTCAAAAAAGCTTCCTGTAGGTATTCTCGGTGCCACCGGCATCGTTGGCCAGCGGTTCATCCAGATGCTGGAACACCATCCCTGGTTCGAAGTCGCATGGATTGCCGCCTCGGATCGGTCCGAAGGCAAGCCGTATGCGGAGGCGGCCCGCTGGCGGCTGAGGTCAGCCATTCCAAAGAACGTGGCGAGCATGGTGGTCTCTCCGGCCAAACCGGAAGGTGCACCCAAGACTATTTTTGCGGCGCTCGACTCTGGAATTGCCAAAGAGCTCGAGCCTCGATTTGCCGAGGCCGGCTGTGCCGTAGTAACGAATTCCAGTGCGCTGCGGATGGTCAAAGACGTTCCGCTGGTGATTCCAGAAGTCAATCCCGACCACGTGAAGCTTCTCGAATGTCAGTCCTATCGTAGAAAAAATGGCGGATTCGTGGTTACGAACCCCAACTGTTCCGCCATCGGACTGGTAATGGCGTTGAAGCCGCTGCAGGAGAATTTTGAACTCGAGACGGTGATGGCGGTGACCATGCAGGCGGTAAGCGGCGCTGGATATCCGGGGGTGGCTTCGCTCGACATTTTGGGGAATGTCATCCCTTTCATTGCGAATGAAGAAGAAAAGATGGAAGAGGAGACGCAGAAGCTGCTCGGAAAGCTGAACGGCTCAGGCGTGATTCCCGCGCCATTCAAGATGAGCGCGCAATGTAACCGGGTTGCGGTAGAAGACGGGCACACGGAGTCGGTCTCGGTGAAGCTGAAGAAAAAGGCTAGTCGAGAGGAAATTCTGGAAGCGTGGGCCTCGTTTCGCAGCGTGCCCCAGGAGAGAAAGCTCCCGACCGCTCCGGAGATCCCGGTGCGATACACCGAGGCAAAGGACCGTCCTCAACCGCGATTCGACGTGGAATTCGGGCAGGGCATGACGACTAGCGTCGGGCGCCTGCGTCCCTGCAATGTCCTCGACTGGAAGTTCACGGTGCTGTCGCACAATACCATTCGGGGAGCCGCCGGGGCTGCGCTGTTGAATGCGGAGCTGCTGAAAGACCAAGGATATTTGAGTTAGTGGCTTAGGGTCTCCCTTCGTGGGGCCAATTCCGACTTCTTGCCGATATCCCCAGGTGAGTCCCCATCTGTGCTCTCGACTCCACTCGAGTTGGGTCGATCCATCCGAGGCACGTAGCCGCACGCGATGAGAACACAGGCACATCGCGTCTCTCTCGGGTCTCTGGCGCCGACCAAACACACAGAACACAGGCATCGAAGCCACCGAATTCAGGCGCTCATGAACCGCGGGGTGAGGCCTTTGTTGCACTACCTTCTGCCCGCTCTGGCAACTACAATCGAACTTCGCTCGGCGAAGCTGCGATGGCTAATAGCGGTGTAGTAATGAAATTCGGCGGGACCTCGGTTGGCGATGCGAAGGCGATCGCCCGGGTTACTGAGATTGTCCGTGGGCGACTGGCGCAGCGGCCGATTGTCGTGGTTAGCGCGCTGGCAAAGGTCACCGACCAGTTGCTACAGATGGCACGCGCAGCGGGAGCAGGGGATCGTCAGAAAGCTCTTATCTTGGCCAGGGAATGCCGCGAACGGCATTACAACACTGCTGGGGAATTGCTCGGTACCGCTCTTTTCACTCAGTTCCACAGTGATCTTGGTTCCGAGTTCGAGGAGCTGGAGGAGTTGCTGCGGGGTATCTCTGCGGTCGGCGAACTTACTCCCCGAACGACCGATCATGTGGCCGCCTACGGCGAAGTGCTCTCGAGCAAACTGGTGGCAGCGGCGCTTTCGGCGCACGACCTTCCGGCTGAGCATGTGGATTCCCGTGACTGCATCGTGACCGATGAGATGTTCATGCGGGCTGCGCCCCTTTACGACGACACCAACACGAAGTTGAAGGAATTCGTTGCCCCGCTCGTGGAAAAAGGGCGCATTCCGGTGATGGGGGGCTTCATCGGTGCGACCCGCGGCGGGGTGACGACGACTATTGGGCGTGGCGGGTCGGATTTTTCGGCGGCCATCGTTGGTGCCGGGCTGAACGCGAATAGGATCGAAATCTGGACTGATGTCGACGGCATGATGACTACGGATCCGAACATCTGTCCGGAGGCGAGACGGATAAGGACCATCAGCTTCGAGGAGGCGGCGGAGTTGGCGTACTTTGGCGCTAAGGTTCTTCATCCTGCAACCGTGTTGCCGGCGATTCAAAAGAACGTTCCGGTCTACATCCTGAACTCGCGGAACCCACCCTGCGAAGGTACGAAAATTACGGCGAGAGCGCCCCATTGCAAGAATTTCTTTAAGGCAATAGCAGCCAAGAAGCGCATCACCATTGTCGATGTCGCGGCACCGCGCATGCTGTTGGCCCATGGGTTCTTGAAGGCCATCTTCGAGGCCTTTGATCGGCATCGCATTCCGGTGGATGTGGTGTCAACTTCGGAGGTGAGCGTCTCGCTCACGGTGGACTCGAACGAGTCCATTCCGGCTTTGGCTGCCGATTTGGCGAAGCTGGCGGATGTGAAGTACGAAGGCCGAAAGGCGATTGTGTGCCTGGTCGGGGAGAGTCTGCGTGAAATTCCCGGGATTGCCGGGCATGTGTTTGGCGAGCTTTCGGATGTGAAGATCCGCATGATTTCCCAAGGCGCGTCGGAAATCAACCTGACGTTTGTGATTGATGAAGAATTGGTGCCCAGCGTGATTCAGAGATTACACAAGCGTTTCTTCGCCGAGTTGGATCCGGAGATATTCGCGTAGTCCGACTGCCTGCAGACGAAAACCAGACGTCTAAGATTTTGACGTCTTTCGGAATGACAACGCAAAATCAGTGGCATAGGCGAAGACGAATCCCGTTACACTATTCGAACGCATGAAAATCCTTTTGCTGGGAATTGGCAAGACGGGGTCGCTGGTGCGTGAGGTGGCGACCGAGCGCGGGCATCAGGTGGAGGTCCTGCTGGAATCGGAGAACGACAGAGCTGCTGGACTCACGAAAGAGCGCCTGAGCGGCATGGATGTCGTGATCGATTTCACCACCCCGCACTGTGTTCTCGACAATATCGCCGCCTGCATTGAGCGAGGCAAGCACATGGTTGTGGGTACGACCGGATGGTATGAGCAGATCCCTACCATTAAGACTCAGGTCGAAAACAGCGGGACGGGATTCATCTTCGGGTCGAACTTTTCCGTCGGGGTGAACATGTTTTTCGAGTTGGTGAAAACCGCGGCTCCGGCGTTGAAGCAGAACTATGCTGCACACATCTACGAGCGGCACCATGTGCACAAGAAAGACGCGCCGTCCGGAACGGCAGCTACGATGCAACAGATTCTGGAGAACGAATCGCGTGCTGAGGTCGAGATCACGTCCTTCCGTGAAGGTGAGGTGGTTGGAATGCACGAACTCACGCTTGAATCCGCGGCGGACACAATTTACCTCTGTCACGACGCGAAGTCACGGCGGGGATTCGCCGAAGGGGCGGTTCGTGCGGCCGAGTGGCTACAGGGGAAGAAGGGTTTCTACGAGTTCAAGGACATTTGGCGGCAGGTGTAGGCATAGCCTCCCGCTACTCACGCTTCAATTCCCAGCGCCTGCAAATCTCGCCGCAACTGTTGGGGATCTTTCATCAGCACGGTCGAAAATCCTACCTTCATGGCGGCTGCGGTATTCACCGGCCGGTCATCGATGAAGCAGCACTCTTGTGGAGTGTGTTGGGTTAGATCGAGAGCGAGTCTGTAGATGCGCTCGTCCGGCTTACGCAGACCGATGTAGCAGGAGCTGACGAAAACGTCGAAGGAGTCGGCAAAGCCGAAAGTCCGAATGCGGTATTCGTTCAATTCCCGTGATTCGTTGTTGATTGTGCCCATGAAGTACTTGGAGGACAGAGCGCGGGCCAGTTCCAGGCTTTGCGGCTTAGGCTTGGACAAGGAGAACATGAACTGTTTGAACTCCTCGCGGGAGAAGGCGCGAGTTTCGAAAAAAATCACGCGATCGAGATATTCGTCGAGGGTCAGCCTGCCTTCCTCGAACTTGGGTACCAGCTCGGTATGGCGGGCCTCGAACTCGGTTTTGCTCAGCAAGAATTTTTCAACAGCCTGGTCTCGTTCCTCATGGTCCCAGGCATTGTTGAGCAACACCCCACCGACGTCCCAGAATAGGGCGCGAATCTTCTGCACCGTGGGCCCTCCGTTGTTCGCGTGAACCACCGAGTAGTGATGATAAATGGTTTCTAGATGCCGTTGTCTCTAGCTGAATTCCCCTGGGGGGGCGAGTTCAAGGGGACTAGCGAAGGGTCGAATGCACTGTTTCTGACTATGGTCGAACGAGGATACTACGCCCGTGCTGCTCGCGCGGCTGGGGCACGGCGAGTACTGGGGACGTAGATACAGGAGCGTGTGTCATAGTGCTTGGCCAGGCAATTGGGGCAGAGGTGAAGCTGGTGGACGCGGCACATGACTGCGGGAGACTCGACACCGCACAAGTCGCATCCCCCACGAGCTTTGGGTTGTGCCTGGGGCTTGGGGTTGGCCGGGACGGTGGCCTGAGCC
Organism: Terriglobales bacterium; assembly: GCA_035606605.1. Lineage (GTDB taxonomy): Bacteria > Acidobacteriota > Terriglobia > Terriglobales > Acidobacteriaceae > Gp1-AA145. The sequence continues at coordinate 10,375 of DATNEX010000033.1, read as the reverse complement.
GCGCGCGCTCTTAGATAAACACCGGTCGCGCAGATCAGAGCCCCTAAGGAGAAAGTGCAGATTCCCACGCCAGAGATGGATTCATCCCGGCTCTGAGACAACCCGGAAGCAAGGAATGTGAGGCCAAGCAGCATCAACAGGCTGCCCATAATGATCAACATCAGACTGAGCTTCCGGCCCATGAGGTCACCTTCTTCAAGGATTGAGAGCTTCTTGCGGACTGCAGGAAATTGAGTCCACTTTGAAGATATCGGCACGAAAGGGCGGACTCCAAGTAACTGAAGTAATGGAGGTTCGGTTGGCCGTCAGTGCTGGCCCAGGAAGGACTTAAGGTAGCTCGGTAACGGGGTTTCTGGGGCGAGCCGCGAATCGGGAATGGGTGGTCCTGGTTGCAACCGCAGCGGAACCACACCGGCCCAGACCGGGAGGTTGTAGTCTTTTTCATCGTCCAAGGGAGGGCCCTGTCGGACCTTGGCGGAGGCCTCGTCGATCTGGAACTCCAGCACCGAAGTCGCGTTCAATTCCTTGTCGGTTGGGTTGCGGACTTCGCCCCAGCGCCCGCTCATAAGGTGCTCGGCCAAGGCTCGCAGAGCCGATGACTTTTGGGCTTGGTCAACGATCTTGCAGGCGGTGCCGAACGCCACGACTGAGCGATAGTTCATGGAGTGGTGAAAGGCAGAGCGTGCGAGTACCAGACCGTCCACAAGGGTGACGGTGACGCAGGCAGGCACTCCTTTTTCCAGTTCCCCCAGCATGTGGCTCGCGGCCGAGCCGTGGAGATACAGCTTGTCTTCGTCTCGGCCGTAGAGGGTAGGGATCACGTACGGCTGGTTATCGACTTGAAAGCCTACATGGGCAAGGAAACCGGAGTCGAGGATGGCATAAATGGCAGCGAGTTCATGTGATCCGCGATTCGGTAGGCGGCGAAGTTTAGTTCGATTGGTTCGATTCATCTTTGATCCTTGTGTCGGTTGCGATCCAGTTCACTTCCCAGGTTTTGCCGCCGTCATCGGAAAATGCCTGTTCAAAGCGGCAGGCATCGGGGGTGAGTTGCAATATGACGAAGCGTAGTAGGATCATGCGTCCCTTGAATGATTCCTGGTCTAGGAATTCGCCTCGTCCGTCCTTGAACTCTCCGATCGTTGGCTGAGCTAGGGTGCCGTCACTGCTATTGGCAAAATTCAGAGTCCACTGATGCGAATGGGGATTGTAAATGCGCAGGCTCAAAACCTCGAAATCTCCTGAAGGGCAGCGGGCGCGAAGTTCGGCCAGATTTGCCCGACCGTTCCAAACCCCGCGGACCACGGTTGTGCCATCACACTCCACCCACTTGGTCGAGCCGCTCAGGGGGGCTACCCGCCGACGCAGGTGAGTTTTCCATGTCCCAATTTCGAAATCAAGATCGTGCTGCCCGTCTCGCGGCGTCGCCATGGGGGGAGAGATGGCTCCCGGGATGGAGGTTTGCTGTGCCGAGGCTGGAACATGGAGGACCACAAGCGCAAGAACCAGAATCGGCAGTCGAATTCTAGCGGGCTGGGGGGTTTGCATCCGTCACCCTTGTTTGATCGGTGATCCAGTTCACTTCCCAGGTCTTGCCACCGTCGTCGGAGAACGACTGCTCGAAATGGGCCGAGTTGGGGGTAATTCGTGACCAAACATATCGAACCAAGATCGCCCTCCCATTGAACGGTTCTTGATCATAGAACTCGCCAACACCATTCCTGAATTGGCCAATGGTGGGCAGGCCCAGGACCCCGTCTTTCGCGTTCGACCAATACAGATACCACTGGCGCGAATCCGGATGGTAGAGACGCAGAGTAAGACCCTCCACCTTCCCAGTGGCACCTCTGGTCTCGAACTCTTCGAGCCAGGCCTTCCCGTCCCAGACCCTGCGAGTCACCGAAGTGCCGTCGAATTCAACCCAGGAAGTCGATCCCGTCAGCGGGTGCAAGAGCCGCTTGAGGTGAATGTTCCACCGGCCTTCCTCGAAATCAAAATCGTGCTGGCCGTTACCTGGCGTAGCCGGCCCCGAAGTGTCGGCGCTCGAACTGGGTTGCGCGTTCGAGTGGAGTGGGTACAACCAACACCAGAGCGCAATCGATACTATCAACCCTGCTGTGCGTTGCTGCATGTCTTCTGTCCTCTTCGATTTCGAAGAGAATCTCGCAGGTCATGGTATCTTTCAAGAACCACTTTTCATGGCATTGGCAATACCACTTTCGCGAGGTACCGATCCGCTCTTTCTCCAGGTCTACCGAGGACTGCGCGACCGGATCGTTTCGGGGGCATTTCCCGCCGGGGCGAAGTTGCCCTCTACCCGGGCCATTTCAGAGCAACTCGGAATTTCGAGGACGGTCGCGGTCCTGGCCTACGAGCAGCTGCTGGTAGAGGGGTATACAAATGGGCGCGGAGGCTCGGGAACTTACGTTTCCGCTGCCGTCTTTGCCCCCGAAGCACTGAGCAACGAAAAGACTCCCAGACTCCGGCTTTCGAGGTTTGGCGAAACCGCTGCCCAGGCAAGTGAGCGAGTCAACGCCTTTCAGAAGAGAAAGAAGGCTCTGCCCTATAACTTTGCCTACGGCAGGAGCGATCTTGAAACGTTTCCCTTTGAGACGTGGAGGCGAACCCTCCTGCGATGTGCCCGTAGAGCGCCCGTATCAGGGCTGGACTATGGACCCAGTGCCGGCAGCCCAGCCTTGCGCGAAGCGGTTGGCGTACATCTTCGACGGTCCCGAGCGGTGAATTGCGAGCCATCGCAGGTCATCATCACCAGCGGGTCCCACCAGGCTCTCGACATCATTTGCCGTGTGTTGATCGGGCCGGGTGATCCCGTTGCTCTAGAGAATCCGAGCTATGAAGGGATTACCGAGGTTCTGCGGGCCAGCCGCGCGAAAATATTCCCTGTCTCGGTAGACCGTGAAGGTCTGGATCCGAAACGGTTGCCAAACCGTGCGCGGGTGGTATTCGTGACCCCTTCACACCAATTTCCAACCGGGGCTACCCTCCCGTTGAAACGTCGAGTTGAACTGTTGCGTTGGGCTGGGCATCGCAACGCGATTCTTGTCGAAGACGACTACGACGGCGAATTTCGCTACGAGGGTCATCCGCTTGAGTCGCTTCAGGGACTAGATCGCGAGGGCCGTGTGATCTACGTCGGTACGTTTTCCAGAACGGTGTTCTCGTCCTTGAGAATCGGCTACCTTGTCGCCCCCAAGCAACTGGTTCAAGTCTTCACGGCAGCGAAGTGGCTCTCGGACCGGCAGTCCGCAACCCTCGAGCAGGAAGCGTTGGCGGATTTCATTTCCAGCGGGATGTACGAGCGCTACCTCAGGCGAGTTCGCCGCCGCAACACCTCGCGCCGGCATGCTCTGCTGGATGCGATCCACATCTATTTGGGTGATCGGGTAGAGGTCACGGGAGATGGCGCAGGTGCTCATGTTGTCCTGTGGCCTAAAAAGCGGCTGTCGGAAGCGCACGTGATCGCGCAGGCGGCTCTACGAGGTGTGGCTGTATACGAGATCTCGCCTTACTTCTTGCGGCCCACATCGCGCACGGGGATCTTGCTGGGCTACTCACGTTTGAGTGAGAAGCAGATCGCGGAAGGAATCTGCAGGCTTGGGGAGGTGCTCTGAGCACATGCCTAGGGCAGCGTGGTCGAGGCGGGACGATCCATCCAGGTAGGCAAGAGCGGGGAAGCCATCCGTCTCGCTAAGGGTGAGTTGGCACCGACGCGGAGCGGCAAAGCGAGATTCTAGGCGCGGGCCGGCGCTTCTTTCGTGACAGCCTGGCGGAAATATTCAAGAGACAGGTGAAGACCTTCATCAAGCTTCACTTTTGGTTCCCAGCCGAGCAGCATACGGGCCTTGGTGATATCGGGGCGGCGCTGCCTGGGATCGTCCTGAGGAAGCTTTTCATGGCGAATCCCGCTGGCTGAGCCGGTTATCGCCAGCACGCGTTTCGCGCACTCCAAAATGGTGAATTCGTCCGGGTTGCCGATATTGACCGGCAGGTGCTCATCGGATTTTGCCAGCCGAAGAAAGCCTTCGATCTCATCACTTACGTAGCAGAAGCTACGAGTCTGCGAGCCGTCGCCGTAGACGGTGAGATCTTCTCCCCGCAAAGCCTGCTTCATAAAATTCGGGATCACGCGGCCGTCGTTCAGTTGCATGCGCGGACCATAGGTGTTGAAAATGCGCACGATTCGCGTGTCAACCTTGCGATAGCGGTGATAAGCCATGGTGATCGCTTCGGTGAAGCGCTTGGCTTCGTCATAAACCGAGCGCGGGCCAATCGAATTTACATTACCCCAATAGGTCTCTTTCTGCGGATGCTCGAGGGGATCGCCGTAGCACTCGGAAGTCGACGAGACCAGATATCTGGCGTGGTATTTGTGCGCGACGTCAAGCGCGTGCATGGTGCCGAGCGAGCCGACTTGCAGCGTTTCGATCCCATGGATCATATAGTCAACGGGGCTCGCCGGCGAAGCGAAGTGAAAGACGTAATTCGTTTCGCCCACGTCGAAGGGCCGATTAATGTCGAGTTGCTGGAATTCGAAGTTACCTTCGCGCCGAAGATGCTCGATGTTCGACATCCTCCCGGTAAGGAGGTTATCTACGGCGACGACCGAGTAACCTTCCGCGAGCAGGGCATCGCATAAATGCGAGCCCAGGAATCCAGCGCCGCCGGTGACCAGTGCGCGAGGCTTCATGAAAGCGAGGTCTTTCTGGCAGGTAGGTTGCTTTTCTGCTGCGTGACCAGTTCTGGGCTCATGGTTGGTCGCCCCACGCTGTAGTAAGTGAAGCCGTTTTGCGCCATCAGGTGGGGATCGTACAAGTTCCGACCGTCGATCACAATAGGATATTTGAGGGAGCAGCGAAGTCTCTCGAGGTCGAGTAAGGCGAATTCCTCCCATTCGGTGAGGATGAGCAGGGCGTCAGCTCCCGCTGCCGCATCGTACGCACTGTCGGCGAGCTTGATGCTCGAGTTCAGCTCTTCTTTGGCCCGCTCTTGGGCCGCGGGGTCGTAGGCACAGATCTCACAACCTTCGGACAGAAGCGACTTGATCAACAAAATCGCCGGCGATTCACGGATGTCGTCGGTACCGCCCTTAAAGGCGAGGCCGAGTACGCCGAGTCTTTTGCCACGCAGCGTCCAGAGAGCACTGCGAACTTTCCGAATGAAGCGCTGGCGCTGCTCTTCGTTGATGCGAATTACTTCGTCCAGCAGGCGGAAGTCGTAACCGCATTCGCGCGCAACCGAACGAAAGGCCATGAGGTCTTTCGGGAAGCAGGAACCACCGTAGCCAATACCAGGATTCAAGAAGCGTGGGCCGATGCGCGTGTCGGTACCGATTCCCTGGCAAACCTGCTGAACGTTGGCGCCCACACTTTCGCAGATCGAGGCCACCGCGTTGATAAAGGAAATCTTCAACGCGAGAAATGCATTGGAGGCATGCTTGATCAGCTCGGCGCTCTTGGCGCTGGTGGTGATCAGCGGGGGAGGAATCTGCGCACGGTCAGGGCGGGGGATTGCGTCGGGGTGCAGATAGTATGTCCCCTCCACCAAGGGGGCATAGATCTCATGCAGGACGGCAGCACAACGCTCCGTGTCCGCGCCGATCACGATACGGTCGGGATAAAGGAAGTCGGTGACCGCCGTTCCCTCGCGCAGGAACTCAGGGTTGGAGGCAACGTCAAACTCAGCGTGTTCGGCGCCGTTACGCTTGACGATCTTGCGTATCCAATCGCTGGTGTAGACCGGAACGGTGCTCTTCTCGACCACAATCTTGTAGGAGTCAATCGCGCCGGCGATCCCGCTTGCCACCGACTCAACGTACGAAAGGTCAGCTTCGCCCCGCTCGGTTGGAGGGGTGCCGACCGCGACAAAAATTGCCGCACTCGACCTTACTGCACCCTGGAGGTCATCGGTAAAGGTCAGGCGATGCCCGCGGTGGCGATCGAGCAACTCAGGCAGGAAATTTTCATGGATCGGGACCTCGCCGCGGTTGAGGGCGGCGAGTTTCTGGTGGTCGTTGTCTACAACGATCACGTCATGGCCCAGATCGGCAAGGCAGGCCCCGGCGACTAATCCAACATAGCCGGAGCCAACGACGGAAATTTTCATGGGTAAGTCTCCATGAGGAGCAAGGGTGATAGTTTCTCGTTCAAAAAGCTTACTGTATCAGCTTCATTTCGAAGCGGAAACAGGAATGCATGGAAAACCCACCAAAGCAGCCCGGGGCGGGTATTCTGCCGTGTCCTCATTTGATTCGCTAATGAGGGCTATCAGAATTTCCAATGCGTGGACGGGACCCAAAAGGATTAAGGTAGAGATAGCAGCCTTGGGCCCATTTTCCATCCGTGGCGGTGGCGGCCTGGGGCGAGTCCAAAGCGGGAGATGTTCCGATGAGCGAACTCGAAACCAAATTGAACCATATTCTCGAGGAACACCAACATGAGAGCGGCCTTCACATGATTGGTGGCAGGCGTCGGCTTATCGATCGCCTGGTGAAGTTCTTCGAAGAAGATGTGAAACCGCAAGAGAAGAGCGCGCCCGCAGGCTCACGCGAAAATTAGCCCTACACCCTCCTCCTGACAACCCAGCCCGTCGCGAGTCGCGACGGGCTTTGGTTTTGTGGGCACGACAAAATTGGACACGATCTCCGATAGTTGCGGATGGGCGATTACTGGCAACCTGGCCCCAAGCCAGCGGGCGGGAGCGTGGTCAGAAGCGTGGCATCGGGGAAGCTATAGGCCCCGGCCACGGCAGTTGAAGGGTTCTGAAATTCGAACCACGGTAACAGGGCGACATTCTGGGGATGGTAAGTGCGATTATGCATGTGAATCGGGAATGCCGCACCGATCAGGCCCTCGATCGCGTCTGCGACCTCCAGGTCGTTTTGGCAGTGTCCGTTTAGCGAATACCACCACGGTGTGAGGCCATGAAGTCCGTCGCTCGCCACAAAGGGATCGTTGATGGTCTCGGCAAGTTCATGGCTCAAGGCGGTGATGTCCTGGAACTCGGGGCTGAAAATGCCGGCACTGATCCAACTGGCGAAGGTCAGAACGTAACGCTTTTGACGAAATCCGTTGCGTTCATCTCCGGGCTCGAAATCGTAGGTATGGAAGCCGAGCACACAGCACTGATTTGGGTCGCCATTCGCATAAAGAAAGGTGTTTGGGAATAAGAAGGTAGCGATGCTTTCCGTAGTTATGTCGCGGGCGTGTTCTGCTGCGCCGACCGGAGTGCGTTTATCGGAAGGGCTTGCAGGAAACAACAGGGTGGAGAATACGTCGATATCAATCAGTACGAACGCGCAGCAGGATCCGTCCTTATGCAAGGCGAATTTATAAGACCCGCGAGGAACGGCAATAGTGCGCTCCGTCTTGACCGACGGGCGCAGGAGAGTGTGCCAGTCCTGTTGCATGACCCCGTAGAAGGAAGCGCGTTGGATTGCGTCAGTCCACTGCGTGGGAACATCACTGCTCGTGTACTGCCAGTTCTGAAACACAGGCGACTTGAGCACGGCATTGATGAAGGGTTTTACGGAATAGTGGAGCTTGTGTCCGTTTACCAAACGCACCGATTTGTCCCAGTCGAGAAGGTCGAGAGACACGGGAACGATGGGTGCATCGAGTTCCGTGGTACCGCCATGCTGCGGATGCCCACCGGCCATAATGTAATACCAGTGGTAGCGAGGGTGACCTTGGGGACCGAAGCCCGAGGTCTGATAAGCGCCCTCGAACGTGTGGATGGAATCAAACAAAACTTTGCTGGAGTTGCTTGCGAGGGGGCTGATGGACCCGCTATGTCCGCGAGGGGGGAAAGCAGCGAATCGACGCTTCGCGGTCGCGAGCTTGAAACTTACCTGATCTTTGGGTTCAGCAAAGCTAACCAGACCCGAAAAGGTAACGAACGAGACAAACGCCAGAAGGAAAGTAGTGATTCGAAATGCGCGCACCTGAAACCACCTAAGGCTACTTGGATGCGCAGTCACTCGCAAACTTTGTTTCGCGAAAAGAGGATAAACCGCACCTACCAAGGAGAAGCGAAGCCCAAAGAGCTTCTCACCTTCTTCCGTGCCGTCCTTTGGTGGTTGTTGGTTCGAAATATGATGGAGCAATCTATTTTGGCCTGGTGATGGCCCCCTCCGAAGCGGATTGCACCAGAGCACCGTACTTGGCGAAGACGCCCGAGATAAACCGCGGTTTCGGGGCCTTCCACTGAGCCATGCGATGCTTGATCTCAGAGTCGCTGATCTCTATCTCCAGCAGTTGCTGGTTGATGTCGATCTTAATGATATCGCCCTCGCGCACCGCCGCAATCGGGCCACCCAGGGCAGCTTCGGGTGAGACGTGCCCAATCATTAAGCCTCGGGTAGCTCCGCTGAAACGGCCGTCGGTCAGCAAGGCGACAGTTCCCCCGAGACCTTCCCCCACGATGGCGCCGGTGACGGAAAGCATCTCGCGCATACCGGGGCCTCCACGAGGGCCCTCATAGCGGATCACTACCACGTCGCCGGCTTTGACCTGCTTTGCGGTGACCGCTTTCATCGCATCTTCCTCGCATTCGAACACGCGTGCCGGGCCGCGATGGCTCAGGCGCTCGTGACCGCTGATTTTCACTACGCAGCCTTCGGGCGCCAAATTGCCCTTGAGTACCACCAACCCGCCCGTGTTTTTGAAGGGCTTTTCAAGTGGGGCGATTACGTCCTGATCGGGAGTCTCGACCGCCAGCGACGCTTCCTCTCCGATGGTCTTGCCGGTGACGGTCATTGCGTTCTCGTGCAGTTTCTTGCCTTTAAGCAGGCGGTTGGCCAGCAGCCGAATCCCACCCGCCCGATGCATGTCGGCGGCGACGTATTTTCCGAAGGGCTTGAGGTCACAGAGCAGGGGCGTGCGCTCGCTGACTTTCTGGAAATCATCAATGACCAGCGGGACGCCAGCCTCGCGGGCAATCGCGAGCAGATGAAGAACTGAGTTGGTTGAGCCGCCGCTGGCGGCGACCGAGGCAATTGCGTTCTCGAAGGCGTGACGGGTGAGAATGTCGTGGGCTTTCACGCCCCGTTTGAGGACGTCCATGACGAGTTTGCCGCAGTCCTGCGCGATCTCATCCTTCTTAGGGTCGAGTGCCGGCACGCTGTTGAAGCCCATGGGGGAAAGGCCAATCATCTCCATCACCGTGGACATTGTGTTCGCGGTGTACTGGCCGCCACAGGCGCCGGCACCGGGGCAGGCGACATCCTCAAGTTCCTGCAGGTCAGAGTCGCTGATTTTGCCGGCGGCATTGGCCCCAATGGCTTCAAAGACATCTTGGATGGTTACGTCTTTTCCGCGATAGCTTCCGGCGGCAATGGTGCCTCCGTAAAGAACGATGCCGGGAAGATCGAGGCGTGCGAGCGCCATGGCCGCAGCCGGAATGGTTTTGTCGCAGCCAACAACGCAGACGACGGCGTCGAACAACTGACCGCGGCAGACAAGCTCGATGGAGTCGGCGATTACTTCGCGGCTGACGAGCGAGGCCCGCATCCCCTCGGTGCCCATGGTCTCACCGTCGCTGATCGCGATGGTATTGAACTCCATAGGCGTGCCGCCGCCGGCGCGAATCCCCTGCTTCACCTTCTCCGCAAGACGGCGCAGGTGAAAGTTGCAAGGCATGGTTTCGATCCAAGTGTTGGCCACACCGATGAGCGGCCTCTTGAGGTCTTCACTGCTAAACCCAATGGCCTTGAACATGGCGCGGGCGCCAGCGCGGTCGCGCCCGTCAGTGATCAGATGACTACGGTGTTTTGGATCCATAGGAATAAAAGCTTACGACAGAGCAGGGGAAAGAGAAAGGCGAGCCGAGTGCTTGGCAGGCACTGGCAGCGCAGGCGAAATCCAGTTTGACCGTCCCGTGTTTCGCCGCCGGAGGACCCAGGGGGGCATTCCTTGTCCCCTGAAAGCGTCTGTCTGGATCCTCGGTGGTCCCCCAGGGACCTTGAAATCAAACTGTTCCGAGTTCCTCGAAGCGCAAGGCCCACGGGTGCATTTCATCGCCGGGGTATAGAAGTCGAAGCGGCTTAGTCAAATGAGTGACACTCACCGTTGCACAAAAAGAGGCGGTAAGCCGCTTGGAACATCGAATGCTGCCGGGGTTCGGACTGAGACCGCTGCCGGCATAATCTCATTCTGCAAAACCAGACCAAAGAGGAGCTGTACAAGAGCTGTACAATCTGCTTTCTATTCAGGAGAACCCCCTTTCCATGTTGCGTGTGCTCGTCGCTGTCTTCTGCCTATCGATTGGTCTGCAATCTGCCGAGTTACGCGTGAACGATAAGGACTATTTGGAGACGCCCGGTCTCAGCGTGCTGGTGTATCAGAACGCGTTCCATCCG
>DATNEX010000016.1:0-31012 GCA_035606605.1 Terriglobales bacterium | reverse complement strand
TGGTGATGCCGGGGGATAACGTGCAATTGGTGATTGAGCTGATCACGCCGGTGGCCATGGAGAAGGGGTTGCGCTTTGCCATCCGCGAAGGCGGACATACGGTGGGAGCGGGAACGATCGCGGAGATTGTTCAGTAAAATCATCCGGTCTCGGCGCTTTGCAAGCGGTGGAGGTGGGTCGTGTTCTGGATGCCCTGGGGCAAGTTGGGATTGGGCCAGGGAAGAGATTATGTCGAAGCCGAACAGCGATGCTGCCTAAGGCCGCCTCGCCGGGACGGCAAAGGTTTGAGATTTTGATTTTGGGCTTTTGGTTATGAGTTTAGGCTCGCAGCTAAGAGCTGGAAGCTTAGGAGCTGGTTTCAATGCCCCGAGAGATCATTACGTTGCAGTGCGGTGATTGCAAAGAGCGGAACTATTCGACAACGAAGAACCGCAAGACGACACCGGACCGGCTGGAGATCAAGAAGTTCTGCCGGCGATGCCGCAAGCACACGTCGCACAAAGAAGTGAAATAGTGGAAGCGGGCGAAGTTTGCCCGCGTTCTACAAACCCAGGGGCGTAAGCTCAACGGTTAAACTGTCGGTCTCCAAAACCGAACTTGGGGGTTCGAATCCCTCCGCCCCTGCCAGATTTGTTGGATGAAGTTTTAGAGACAAGGCAGAAGGCCAGGTGATGTGATGGCAGTAGGAACGAAGAAAATGGCGAATACAGCAGCCGCAGGGAACGACGATAGCTTTGCTGGAAAGGTAAGATCCATCCCCGAGCGGATCAAGGCCTTCTATAACGACGTGCGCGCCGAGATGCGGAAGGTTACGGCGCCGTCTCTGAAAGAGGTACAGGCGACCACTGTGGTCGTGATTGTTACTGTCTTCTTGTTCGGTCTTTACTTCTTTGTCATTGATTCGATTATCGGAAGAGGCGTTGATGTCCTCTTCCACAAGTTCGCAAAGTAAAAGGTTCTGGTTTCAACTATGCAGGACGAACGAAAAACTAACCACGAAGCGGAAGGCACGCCACCACAGCCGACTGACGTGACCGCCATCGCCGAGAAGCCGCGCAATCCGAACATGAAGTGGTACATCATCCACTCCTATTCCGGATTTGAACGCAAAGTTAAAGAGTCGCTGGAATCGCGCGTGCGCGCATTCGGCTTGGAAGACAAGATTGGCCGCGTGCTGATTCCAACCGAGTCGGTCACCGAAGTACGCGCTGGCAAGAAGTACACCGTCGAGCGGATGTTCTATCCCGGCTACGTTCTAGTCGAGATGGACATGGATGACCACGTCTGGCACGTGGTGAAAGCGACGCCGCGAGTGACTGGATTCGTGGGTACTGGGCAGCAGCCGACGCCGCTATCGGAAGAAGAAGTTCAGCAGATTGTCTACAAGTCAGGCGAGTCGAAAGAGAAGCCAAAGCTCAAGGTCAAGTTCGAGAAGAACGAGACGGTGCGTATCACCGAAGGCCCGTTTGCGACCTTTACAGGTGTGGTGGACGAGGTCAACGACGACCGCGAGACGCTGAAAGTGATGGTCACCATCTTCGGACGTTCGACTCCGGTGGAGTTGGAATTCAAGCAGGTAGAGAAACAAGTTTCTTAGCGCTGTAGCGTGCAAAGGATTGAAGGACTAGGCAATGGCGAAAAAAGTTACGGGTTCAGTGAAGCTTCAGATCGCGGCGGGCAAGGCGACGCCTGCGCCTCCGGTTGGTCCGGCGCTTGGGCAGGCGCAGATCAACATCATGGAATTCTGCAAGCAGTTCAACGCGCGCACCAGCCAGAAGGAACTGGAAGGGCTGATTATTCCGGTGGTGATCACGGTCTACAACGACCGCTCTTTTACCTTCATCACCAAGACGCCTCCGGCCTCGGTGCTGCTGAAGCGGGCGGCGGGTATCGCGAAAGGCTCGGGCGCTCCGAACAAGGACAAGGTCGGTAAGGTCACGCTGAAGCAGGTCGAAGATATCGCCAAGCAGAAAATGCCGGATTTGAACGCCGCATCGGTTGACGCGGCGATTAAGAGCGTGCGAGGGACGGCAAGGTCGATGGGAATCGAGGTAGTTGGCTAAGCGTGCCTCTTGGCACGAACTACAAGTCGGCAGTCACAAATACCACGGCTGATCGGAAGAGCGTTCAGCGGTGGGAGACGAGGAAAAGCAAATGAGAAAAGCAGGAAAAAACATCGATAAAGCGAGGAAGACGATCGAGCAGCGTCCCTACACGCTGGCCGACGCCGTGCCGCTGCTGCAAAAAGTAAAATACGCGAAGTTCGACGAGACCGTCGAAGTCACAATGCGACTGGGAGTCGACCCCAAGCACGCCGACCAGATGGTGCGCGGAACCGTGGTTCTGCCGCATGGCCTGGGAAAATCGAAAAAAGTCTTAGTCATCGCTTCCGGCGAAAAGGTTCGGGAAGCACAACAGGCCGGCGCCGATTTTGTGGGCGGCGAAGACATGGTCGAGAAGATCATGAAAGAGAACTGGACCGATTTCGACGCGCTCGTGGCCACGCCGGACATGATGAAATCCGTCGGCCGGCTGGGTAAGGTGCTTGGCCCCAAAGGATTGATGCCTAATCCAAAGACCGGCACAGTGACCATGGACGTTGCGCGGGCGGTGCAGGAAGTCAAAGCCGGTAAGGTCGAGTTCCGCACCGACAAGACCGCTCTGGTGCATGTTCCGGTGGGCAAAATTTCGTTTTCGCCGGAGAAGTTGGTCGAGAATGCGACCGTCCTGATCACGAGCGTAGTGAAGGCAAAGCCTGCTGTCGCAAAGGGCAAATACATCAAGGGCTGCTACCTGAGCTCCACGATGGGACCCGGAATCGCGCTGGATACGACCCCAATCGAAACGGCGGCAAAGGCGTAAGCCATGGGAGTCGGACCATCCTGTCTGACAACGGCTGGGAAGAATTCGAGTGGTGGGACAGAACGTCCCTCCTATATAGGAAAGATTTGAGGGCTGAATATGGCGGTTACTCGAGCAAGAAAGATTGAGCAGGTTGATCAGCTGAGCAAGGACCTGCAGAGGGTTTCGACAGTCATTGTCACCACCTACACGAAGCTGACGGTCGCACAAGACTATGAGCTTCGCAAGGCGCTACGCAGTTCCGGTGCGAAGTACGCCGTCGTGAAAAACACGCTGGTGGAGCGCGCGGCGAAGGGCACGAAAGTCGAAGGAGCGCTGAAGGACCTAGCCGGGGTGACCTCGATTGCGTACACCGAAGGCGATCCGGTTGCGCTCGCCAAGGCGCTGTCGAAATACGCAAAGGACAATCCGGAATTCACCTTCAAAGCGGGGGTCGTAGAAGGTCGCGTGATCTCGGTGAAAGAGATCAATGCGCTGGCAACCATGCCGTCGAAGGAAGAGATTTACTCGAAGCTGCTCTTCCTCATCAACGCTCCGGCGCAGCGTCTGGTCACCGTGATGAACGCGGTTGGCCGCGATCTCGCCGTGGTGATCAACCAGGGAGTAGAGAAGCAGAAGTTTTCCAACAACGCACCGGCGGGCGCGTAAACGTTGCTTTGCGACTTTGGCGATCTTTGCGGTCGAAAACCATCGACCCAGGAGAAGCGGAGGTTGCAACAGAGTGATTTTTGGTTATCAGGTCAAGGGTTGCTAAGTCGGATCTGCGGCGTTGTCTGGCGCGGCAGAGAGGGCGATAGGCACTGGAAACTTGTTCCGGATAACAAAGTAAAAGACCGATAACTCAAAGAGTGGAGAAACTAGAATGGCGGACTTGCAGCAATTGGAAGAACAGATCGTAGGGCTGTCGTTGCTCGATGCGGCACAGCTCGTGAAGAAGCTCGAAGAGCGCCTTGGCGTCTCTGCGGCAGCGGCCGCCCCGGTGGTTGTGGCCGGCGGCGGAGCCGGTGCAGGTGCGGCGGCAGCACCCGCGGAAGAAAAGACCGAATTTGCGGTCGTTCTGAAGGAAGTGGGCGCCAACAAGATCAACGTGATTAAGGCGGTCCGTGAAGTCACTAGCCTCGGCTTAAAGGAAGCCAAGGACCTAGTGGATGGCGCGCCGAAGACCGTGAAGGAAGGCGTCTCGAAGGATGAAGCCGAGAACATCAAGAAGAAGTTCGCCGAAGCTGGCGCAACTGTCGAAGTGAAGTAGCTCTTTTTAGCGCTCCTAGGCATTTAGTATTTGGCAATGGCGTTTTGCCAGGTTATCCAATACTAAATGCCAAGCGCTAACTGCTTTATTTTCAATGCAGATTGTGGCTTTAGCAATTTTGATTCCAGCTCTTGGCGGAGTTCTGAAAAAAGTGCTACTATAGTCACTAACGGCACCGCTTCCGACTGCATCCAGGTAGCGACTCTCTTGCTCGGACCGAGGGAAGCGGCATAAGAGAGTTGCACGACACGGATTTCAAACTGTCCTGCGGGCGGCGGGACGGGAACAGGCATACTGGCGCGGAAAAGACAAAACTCATTTGGCCATGCGCTGTGCACGGCGCCTCAGGGAGATGCTGTCCTTGTAGGCGCACTAGTGCGCCTTCATTAACGGCCATTTTATCCAGCGTTCGCCGCGTGTGAATGCTGGATGCCTGCTGCTGTAAATCTGCCCGGGTTCCGCTGTGAGCAGCCTCCTGCGCTGCGCAAAATTTTGGGAGTATTCCGAATGGCGAAAAGAAACGGATTCCGCAAGCGTTTCGATTTTTCAAAGATTCCAGCAACCATACAGATTCCAAACCTTATTGAAGTGCAGAAGCGTTCCTATGAGCGCTTCCTGCAGATGGACCGCTTACCCAGCGAACGCGATGATGGCGGGCTTCAGTCCGTTTTCCAGTCGGTTTTCCCGATCACCGACTTCCGCAACGTTTCTCAGCTTGAGTTCGTGGACTATGCCATTGGCAACTGGGAGTGCAAGTGCGGACACCTCAAGGGTCTGCACCATCTGCGGACCACTTGTAAAAATTGCGGCAACACCGTTATCACGGACCCGTTTCATCCCGGCGACGTGCTCTGCCACAAGTGCGGAACTTACAACGCGAACACCCCTGACTTTTGCAACAAGTGCGGCGATCCGGTAGGCCTGCAGCTGAAGTATGACGTGGCCGAATGCGAAGAGCGCGGCATGACGTATTCCGCGCCGCTCAAGGTCACGATGCGCCTGACCATCTTCGACAAAGACGAAGAGACCGGGAACCGCTCCATCCGCGACATTAAGGAACAGGAAGTTTTCTTCGGCGACGTTCCGCTGATGACCGACAACGGTACGTTCATCGTGAACGGAACCGAGCGAGTGATCGTCAGCCAGTTGCACCGTTCGCCGGGTGTGTTCTTTGAAACCGCCAACAACCGCACTTACTTCCTCGGCAAGATCATTCCCTACCGCGGATCGTGGGTCGAGTTCGAGTACGACCAGAAGAACGTGCTGTATGTTCGCATCGACCGCAAGCGCAAATTCTTGGGCACGATTTTTCTGCGCGCTCTCGGCTTGCGTTCTGGCGAAGACATTCTGCGTGCGTTCTACACCGTCGATCGACTGGTGGTTCGTGACAAGAAGCTTTACTGGACACTTGATTCCTCGAGCGACAAGCCAACCAATCTGCTCGGGATGAAGCTGGCGCACAGCATCAAATCGAAGTCTGGCGATGAGGTCGCACACTCCGGACGCAAGCTGAATGCTGCCACCCTAAAGGAAATCCAGAAGGCAAAGATCGGCGAAATCGAAGTTGACGTGAGCGACCTGGAAGGCGCATGGGCGGCCGGCGATATCGTCGACACCACCACTGGCGAAGTCCTGCTCGAGGCCAACTCCGAACTGACTGCCGATAAGGTCTCGAAGATCCTCGAGTCGGGCGTAGTGGAGATGAACCTGTTCTTCCCCGAACGGGACGACGTGGGTACGGTGATCAGCCAGACCCTGAAGCGCGATTCGGTGAAGACGCCGCAGGAGGCGCTCATCGAGATCTACCGCAAGCTGCGTCCGGGAGATCCGCCGACACTTGACACCGCGACGGCCTTGTTCCACGGGATGTTCTTCGATCCGCGGAAGTATGACTTTTCACGGGTAGGCCGCTTGAAGTTCAACATCAAGCTGTTCGAGAACAGCGATGCGACATCGCTCGACAAGCGCACGCTTGATCCGGAAGACTTCTACGCCACCATCAAGTACTTGCTGAAGCTACGCAAAAACATTGGCGCTGTCGACGACATCGATCACCTTGGCAACCGCCGCGTTCGCGCAGTAGGCGAGCTGCTTGAAAATCAGTTCCGCATTGGTCTGGTTCGCATGGAGCGCGCCATCAAGGAAAAGATGAGCGTGTACCAGGAAATGTCGACCGCGATGCCGCACGACCTGGTGAATGCCAAGCCGGTGATGGCTGCAATCCGTGAGTTCTTCGGATCCTCACAGCTGTCCCAGTTCATGGATCAAACGAACCCGCTGTCGGAGATCACGCACAAGCGCCGTCTTTCGGCTCTTGGGCCGGGCGGTCTGTCCCGTGAGCGCGCCGGATTCGAAGTCCGCGACGTCCACCCGACCCACTACGGACGCATCTGCCCGATTGAAACTCCGGAAGGTCCGAACATCGGTCTTATTTCTTCCCTGAGCTGCTACGCGCGAATCAACGACTACGGCTTCATTGAATCGCCGTATCGTCGCGTGAAGAACGGGCGCGTGGTGGACTATGTCTCGATTGTGAACGCGGGCGACAGTGACTACAAAGCTGGCGATCATGTTGAGAAGGCCGAGGCTGACAAGGTCAATGCCGACCTGAAAGAGCGGCGCAAGCGCCCTGCCGAACTGGAGCCGTTCTCGTTCTATCTTTCGGCGTGGGAAGAAGACCGCCACGTCATCGCGCAGGCGAACGTAGAGCTCGATGACAAGGGCCGCATCGTGGGCGACCTGGTTAATGCCCGGAAGGCCGGCAACTTCGTGCTGGTGAGCAAAGACGAAGTCGATTATGTCGACGTCAGCCCGAAGCAGCTGGTTTCGGTTGCGGCATCGCTTGTGCCCTTCCTGGAGCACGACGACGCCAACCGAGCCCTGATGGGTGCGAACATGCAACGCCAGTCGGTTCCCTTGCTGCGTGCCGAGGCCCCCATTGTCGGCACGGGAATGGAAGGAGTGACCGCCCGCGATTCCGGCGCGGTGATTCTTGCCAAACGCAACGGGGTGGTTGATTCCGTCGACTCGGAGCGAATTATCGTGCGAGTGGAGGGCGAACATCATCCTGGACAGCTGTCCCGCGAAGTAGGGAGCGACATTTACCAGCTGACCAAGTTCAAACGCTCGAACCAGAACACTTGTATCAACCAGAAGCCGGTTGTGCTGAAGGGCCAACACGTCACCAAAGGGCAGGTTATTGCTGACGGTCCTTGCACGGACAAGGGCGAACTCGCTCTTGGACGCAACGTGCTGGTGGCATTCATGCCGTGGCGTGGCTACAACTTCGAAGACGCCATCCTGGTCTCCGAGAAACTGGTGAAAGAGGACTACTACACCTCGGTACACATCGAGGAATTTGAGATCGAGTCCCGCGACACCAAGCTAGGGCCGGAAGAAGTCACCCGCGACATTCCGAACGTAAGCGAGTCTATGCTGCGCAATCTGGATGAAGCTGGCGTGATCCGCATCGGCGCGACCGTGAAGCAGGGCGACATTCTGGTGGGCAAGGTCACGCCCAAGGGCGAGACCCAATTGACACCGGAGGAGAAGCTGCTGCGTGCGATTTTCGGCGAAAAGGCCGGTGATGTTCGCGATGCTTCTCTCTACTGCCCGCCCGGAGTGGAGGGCGTGATCGTCGATGTGAAGATCTTTTCCCGTAAAGGTCAGGAAAAGGACGAGCGTGCGAAGTCCATTGAAGCCGCGCAGATTGCGAAACTCGAGAAGAACCTTTCCGATGAAATCCGAATTCTCACGGATGAGCGTTTGAAGCGTTTGGAGAACATTCTCGGTGGCAAAGAAGTGCAGGCTGACCTGCACGACGAAAAGACCAACAAGCGCCTTTTGAGCAAGGGCGCAATTCTAGACCGCGAGACGATCGAGCGGATTTCCACGCGGAACCTGAAGCGCATCAAGTACAACGACAAGGATCCCCGCGTGAACGAGCAGATCGACGAGATCGAGGAAATGACCTCGCGTCAAATCGATGTGCTCAAGAAGATCGTCAACGAAAAGAAAGACAAGCTGACCAAGGGCGACGAGCTGCCGCCGGGCGTGATCAAGCTGGTCAAGGTCTACATCGCCATGAAGCGCAAGCTGAGCGTTGGAGACAAGATGGCGGGACGTCACGGAAACAAGGGTGTGATCGCGCGAATCCTTCCCGATGAAGACATGCCGTACCTGGAAGACGGTACACCGGTGGAAATCGTACTGAACCCACTCGGCGTTCCCAGTCGTATGAACGTCGGGCAGATTCTGGAGACCCACCTTGGCTGGGCGGGCAAAGAACTCGGGACCAAAATCTCTGAGCTGTTGAAGGAAAACTCGAAAGAAGAGACGATTCGCCGCGAACTGAAGACTCTGTTCAAGGGCACGACCCTGGAGCAGGAGATCTCGGAAGTTCCCGATGACGAGTTGGCCGCAGTTGCTGACACGCTCACGCACGGCGTTTTTACCGGATCCCCGGTGTTCGACGGCTCGCGTGAAACCGAAATCAAGGCGCTGCTCAAGAGTTCGGGATTGCCGGAGTCAGGCAAGACGCAGCTGTACGACGGTATGACCGGCGAGAAGTTCGAGCAGCCCGTCACCGTCGGTTACATCTACATGCTGAAACTGTCCCACCTGGTGGATGACAAGATTCACGCTCGTTCGATCGGTCCGTACTCGCTCATCACCCAGCAACCGCTGGGTGGCAAAGCGCAGTTCGGAGGACAGCGTTTTGGAGAAATGGAAGTTTGGGCGCTAGAGGCGTACGGTGCCGCGTTCATTCTTCAGGAGCTGCTGACGGCAAAGTCCGACGACGTTTATGGCCGCACCAAGATTTACGAGGCCATCGTCAAAGGCGAAGCCGCCATGGAGCCAGGCGTGCCCGAGTCGTTCAACGTGCTCATTCGCGAGTTGCAATCGCTTTGCCTGGATGTCGAACTGATCAAGGCAGGCGAAAAGAAGCCCGTGCTGAGCGCGGCCGCAGATTAATAAGAAGTGGCGAGTGGCGAGTGACTCGCCACGCAGCCAAAGATGTTTTGGCAGGACCTGGCGTCTGACAAAGCTCCAAGGTCATGACGCCGACATCGGTGGGTTTGACTAGCTGATAGTCAGTTGCCACCGTTTTCGGAGCCGCGGGCGGTAGCGAAACACCGCAGAGTTGGAGGAAATCTTGTTCCGTTCGAGCCCATTCGATCTGGCAAACCCGATTGCAGATTTCGACGCGATTCGCATCAGCCTGGCCTCTCCCGAAAAGATCCGGAGCTGGTCCCATGGCGAGGTGACGAAGCCCGAAACCATTAACTACCGTACGTTCAAGCCGGAGCGCGACGGACTGTTTTGCGCCCGCATTTTTGGCCCGGTCACCGACTGGGAGTGCCTATGCGGCAAGTACAAGCGCATGAAGCATCGCGGAGTGATCTGCGATAAGTGCGGAGTGGAAGTTACGCTTTCAAAAGTACGCCGCGAGCGCCTTGGCCACATTGAGCTGGCTTCGCCCTGCTCACATGTCTGGTTCTTCAAAGGACTGCCCAGCCGCATCGGCCACCTGCTCGATATTTCCCTGCGCGACCTCGAAGCAATCCTCTACTTCGAAGCGTACGTAGTGGTCGAGCCGGGTGACGCGCCGGTGAAAGAGCGGGAAGTGATTAAAGACGAAGCCAAGTTCCGCGAACTGGACCAGCAATACCGTCCCGCCGGCTTCAAGGCCATGATGGGCGCGGAAGCCATCAAGGAACTGCTGAAGCGCGTCGACGTGGATTTGCTCGCCACCGAACTGCGCGAGAAGATGCGTCACGAGACCTCCCTGCAGAAGCGGCTGAAGTATGCCAAGCGGTTGAAAGTTGTGGAGGCGTTCCGCAAGAGCGGCAACAAGCCGCAGTGGATGATTCTCGACGTGATTCCAGTCATTCCGCCGGAGCTGCGTCCGCTGGTTCCACTCGATGGCGGCCGTTTCGCGACCTCTGACTTGAACGACTTGTATCGTCGCGTGATCAACCGCAACAATCGGTTGAAGAAGCTGATGGACCTGCACGCGCCAGAAGTGATCGTACGCAACGAAAAGCGCATGCTGCAGGAGGCGGTGGACGCACTGTTTGACAACGGTCGCCGCGGCCGGGTGCTGCGGGGCGCAAATAACCGCCCGCTGAAGTCACTCTCCGACACCCTGAAAGGCAAGCAGGGGCGCTTCCGTCAGAACCTGCTAGGTAAGCGCGTGGACTACTCCGGACGTTCGGTCATCGTCGTCGGTCCCGAACTCAAGCTTCATCAGTGTGGTCTGCCGAAAAAGATGGCGCTCGAGTTGTTCAAACCGTTCATCTATCACCGCCTGGAACAGACCGGCCATTGCACGACCATCAAGCAAGCGAAGGAAATGGTCGAGCAGCAGGAGTCGATCGTTTGGGACATCCTGGAAGAGGTGATTAAGGATCACCCGGTTCTCTTAAACCGCGCCCCAACCCTTCACCGTCTGGGCATCCAGGTGTTCGAGCCAGTGCTGGTGGAAGGCAAGGCCATCAAGATCCACCCCCTGGTTTGCACCGCCTTTAACGCCGACTTCGACGGTGACCAGATGGCGGTCCACATTCCGCTGTCTCCAGAAGCGCAGGTGGAAGCCAGCGTGCTGATGCTAGCGTCCCACAACATCTTGTCGCCCGCGTCAGGACAGCCGATCACGGTTCCTACCCAAGACATGGTGCTGGGCCTCTATTACCTGACCAAGGGTAAGCCGGGGGCAAAGGGTGAAGGCCGTGCATTTGCGAACATCGAAGAGGTTTTGCTCGCGCTGCACGGGGGAGAGATCGAGACGCTTTCGCCGATCCGTCTGCGCTACACCGGCGAAGTGATTGATCTGACGACCGCCTACGACGATCAGGACATAGTCCACACCGAGCCGGTCAGCTATGATCGCGCCTTCCTAAACACGACCGTCGGGCGTGCGATTTTGAATGATCATCTTCCAAAAGGCATGCCGTACATCAACGGCTTGCTGAAAAAGAAGGGCATCGGACAGCTGGTCAGCTTCTGCTACCTGAAGTATGGGCTTGAGACCACGGTCAAAATGCTCGACGAAGTGAAGAGCCTCGGTTTCAACTTTGCCACGCGCGCTGGATTGTCGATCGGAATTGACGACATGGTCATTCCCGACAATAAGAGGACGCTAGTTCGTGACGCCGAGAAACAGGTGGTCAGCGTTCAGCAGCAATACCTGGACGGTGCCATTACCAACGGCGAGCGTTACAACAAGGTCATCGAAATTTGGTCGGCCATAACCGAGAAGGTGGCCGATGAGATGTTCGGTGAAATGCAGAAGAAAGATAAGCAAGGCGACATCAACCCAATTTACGTCATGGCCGACTCTGGCGCTCGCGGATCGAAGCAACAGATTCGCCAGCTTTCCGGTATGCGCGGTTTGATGGCGAAGCCGTCGGGCGAAATCATCGAGACGCCGATTACTGCAAACTTCCGCGAGGGTTTGACGGTGTTGCAGTACTTCATCTCGACGCACGGCGCGCGTAAGGGGCTGGCCGATACGGCTCTGAAGACCGCGGACTCCGGCTACCTGACCCGCCGTCTGGTTGACGTTGCTCAGGATGTAATCATCAGCGAGTACGATTGTGGAACGGTCGACGGCATCTTCGTCGCCGGGATCGTCGAGGCGGGTGAAATTATCGAACCGTTACGCGACCGAATTGTTGGCCGCGTGTCGCTGGAGAAGATTAAAGACTATGACGGAAATGTCATTGTCGATGTGAACAACGAGATCACCGAAGATTTGGCGGGTGCAATCCAAGCAGCCGGCATTGAGCGTGTAAAGATTCGCTCGGTGCTGACCTGCGAGTCGAAGCGCGGTGTTTGCGTCATGTGCTACGGGCGCAACCTGGCGTCGGGCCGCTTGGTCGAACTCGGCGAGGCGACCGGTGTCATTGCGGCACAGTCTATCGGCGAGCCGGGAACGCAGCTCACGATGCGTACCTTCCACATCGGCGGTACGGCATCGCGAGTCTCGGAACAGTCGCGACTGGATGCCAAGACGAACGGCACAGCCCGCTTCATCGGCTTGCAGACGGTTAAATCGAAGGCAGGCGATCTGGTAGTCATGAATCGCCAAGGCTCGATCGCGGTGGTCGACGACAAGAACCGCGAACGCGAGCGTTACTCGGTCGTGTACGGCGCGCGCGTCAAGGTCAATGACGGCGATCCGGTTTCGCTCGGACAGGTGATGGTGGAATGGGATCCTTACACCTTTGCCATCCTGACCGAAATTGGTGGGACGGCGCAGTTCAAGGACCTGCAGGAAGGTGTTACGCTGCACGAAGAAGTGGACGAAGTCACCGGCCTGTCCCGCCACGTGGTTGGCGAGTCTCCGGACGAGAAGCGTCAGCCCGCGATCGTGGTCAAGGGTTCGAAGAGCAGCAAGCGCTACCTGATGCCGTCTCGGGCACATCTGATGGTGGCCGAAGGTGATACGGTTTATCCCGGCGACGTGCTGGCGAAGATCCCGCGCGAAACCACCAAGACCAAGGACATCACCGGTGGTCTGCCGCGCGTGGTCGAACTGTTCGAAGCCCGCAAGCCTCACGATACTGCGGTCATCAGCGAAATCGATGGCACCGTGAAGTTCGGCGAGGTCACCAAGGGACAGCGTAAACTCTACGTGCAGGCCGACAACGGTACCGAGAAGGAATACTCGGTGCCTCGCGGTGTTCACGTGAACGTGCAGGAAGGCGAGCGCGTGAAGGCGGGAGAACCGCTCATGGACGGACCGCTCGATCCACACGACATTCTCGCCGTGCTGGGAGAGAAGGAACTGCAGGCTTACTTGGTAAACGAAATTCAGGAAGTTTACCGGCTGCAGGGCGTAAACATCTCGGACAAGCACATCGAAGTGATCGTGCGCCAGATGATGCGCTGGGTCCGTGTCGAAGACGTGGGCGACACCACGTTCTTGCTCGATGAACAAGTCGACAAGTTCCGCTTCCGCGAGGAGAACGAGCGAGTGATCCGCGAGGGTGGCAAACCGGCAACCGGAAGGCCGTTGCTGCTTGGCATCACCAAGGCGTCGCTGGCAACTGACTCTTTCATCTCGGCGGCGTCGTTCCAGGAGACCACGCGCGTGCTCACCGAAGCCTCCATCAACGGTAAGGTCGATCACCTGCGCGGTTTGAAGGAGAACGTCATCGTCGGACGACTCATTCCTGCTGGTACCGGAATGGAGTATTACCGAAACGTGCGCCTCTCGCCCGAAATGGAAGAGGCTGCGGCCAAGGTGCAGGAAGAGGTTTCGCAGGCGTACGAAGAGGCCGAGCGCGCGCTCGAACTCATGCGTACCGAAGGCGAGACGGAAGAACTGGCAGCGGAGTAATTGGGAAGAGAGAAGGGCGGAGCAATCCGCCCTTTTCGTTTGTCTTACCCCTGTGTTTTTGCTCTGGCAACTCCGTATCGCGGTGGTGAAGGTTTCAAGGCTTAACCACGCAGCGACGGGAGTTTTGCCATGGGAACGCCACAGGGAGTAGTTCCCCGTTAACCATGCACGCGAACCCACAACGATTGCAGGATCAGGCACCCTATCCCACTCTGCGCTTGATCGAAGCGCCCGCCGACACTAGTCTGGCATCGTTGATATTCCGCTTTCTTAATCTTCTGAGGAAGGCCGTGTGGCGGGCTTTCCAGCACGATGCTTTCGCTATCGCCAAGGCCTCTGCCTATTCATCGATTCTTACGTTTTTCCCCACCCTGCTGGTCCTCGGTTCCGTGCTTGCCGCCCGGCGAAACACCCAGGCGATGTCGCACGAGATTTCTGACGCGTTGACGAAGATCATGCCTACAGGTGCCGGCACTGTGCAGGCTTACTTGCGCGGGAGCACGGGAAGGTCCTTCGGATTGATCTTTACTACCTCGCTGCTTACTTTGTGGCTGGCTTCCGGCGTGATGGTTTCGTGGATGGAAGGATTTCGTCGTTCCTACGAGCTCCCCAAGGTCTGGGGGCTCGTCAAAGAACGTTTCATTGCGCTCTCCCTGGTCATTCTTGCAGGGATTCCGTTGACTTGCTCAACGATCCTGGTTGCGTTTGGCAATCGGATAGAAACTCGGATCATGCTGAGTATTGGCCACGAGTTCAGCCCATACGTTTATCTGATGTGGATGTTCATTCGATGGCTCATCGCCATCAGTACCAGCGTAGCCGTAATTGCGCTCATCTACCACAACGCGGTCCCGCGCACACAGCCGTGGCACAGCGTTCTTCCTGGCGCAACCCTGGCAACAGCCATGTGGTTTCTGGTCACCATGCTCTTCGGCTGGTATTTGCAGCACTACGCCGACTACAGCGTAATTTATGGCTCGTTGGGGGCGGCGATTGCAATCTTGGTATGGATGTATCTTATTTCGCTGGTCATTCTGATCGGCGCCGAGTTCAACGCCATGTTGTTCCCGAGGTCGACGCTGGGGAGCGAATTGGGCACTTCGTCGGCAAAATCCTAAAATCGTCGTGGGTCGAGCCAACTCGTCGTACGCCATCCCCGGTTACGCACTACCAATCCGTCTGCGACGGCTGATGCACGACTTTTTCCCTTACAATATCCCTACTCTAAATGACGTCTGAAAATGATTCCCCATCTCTCTGCTCGCCCGACACTGCGCCTTGGCGCCGGGCGAAAATCATCTGCACTCTGGGCCCGTCCTGCAACACCGAAGCCACCATTCGGGGATTGCTTCAGGTCGGCATGGACGTCGCGCGCCTAAATTTCTCGCATGGGAGCCACGAGGACCATGCCATGTGTATCGAGGTTCTCCGCCGGGCTGCGGCTGCAGAGGGCCGTACGATTTGCGTTCTGCAAGACCTTCAAGGACCAAAAATCCGCACCGGAAGGTTGAAGGCGGGAGGCCCCGTCACCCTGCAGGCAGGCAGCGTGGTGACCATCACCACTCGCGATATTGAAGGCACTTCGGAAGTTATTTCTACGTCTTTCAAGAGTCTTCCCAACGAAGTGCACGCCGGTGCGCGCATTCTGCTGTCGGATGGAAAAATCGAGCTTCGTGTCACCCGGGCAGGCACCACCGACATCGAGTGTCAGATTATTAACGGCGGCAGCTTGGGGGAGCGGCAGGGAATCAATCTTCCCGGAACGGCGTTGTCGATTCCCGCTCTTACCGACAAAGACCGTGAGGACCTCGAGTTCGGCCTGGAGAACGGCGTGGATGCGGTGGCACTCTCGTTTGTGAGGTCGGCTGCGGATGTTCTGGAAGTGAAGGAGATTATCGCGGAGCACAATCAGACTGTCCCGGTGATCGCCAAACTCGAGAAACCACAGGCAGTCGATCAACTGGAAGATATTCTCGAGGCATCGGATGGCGTCATGGTCGCCCGCGGGGACTTGGGGGTCGAGGTTCCGCCGGAGAAAGTGCCGGTGATTCAGAAGTACGTGATTCGCCGTGCCGCCGAATGGCGCAAGCCGGTCATCATTGCTACCCAGATGCTGGAGTCGATGATCGATAACCCGCGACCCACGCGTGCCGAGGCCAGCGACGTAGCCAATGCAGTCTTCGATGGCACCGACGCTCTCATGCTCTCGGCCGAAACCGCCAGCGGCAAGTATCCCCGCGAAGCGGTCTGCATGATGGGCAAGATCATCGTGGAAGCTGAGAACAACATGGCGGAATTCACCCAGCCACGCCGTCGCCGTGAGCGCAGAATGCTGTCCATCTCAGAGACTATTTGCGAATCAATCGCGCACTCAGCGGAAGACACCGACATGGCTGCCATCGCGGTTTTCACGGAAACCGGCAATACTGCCCGGATGATTTCGAAGTATCGGCCCAAATCCCGCATCTACGCTTTCAGCCACGTGCCCGAGGTCTGCAACCGGATGAACTTGTTTTGGGGAGTGCAACCGGTGCGCCGAGAAAACGCCCTCAGCTCCGAAGAAATGCTCGCCACAGCAGAACAAGAGCTTCTTCGTACCGGACGGGTGAAGCCCGGCCATGTCCTCGGCGTTGTTGCTGGGACTCAAATGTCGAGCGGATCAACAAACTTCATGCGTCTGCACGTGGTCACTAGCCGGGGATAAAGAACTGGCTTCTTCTTCCGGACATCTTCTCTGAACCGACGATCGCAGGTGGGCAGGATGTTTTTTCTCGTCGTGAGAGTGGAGTTTGCTCTTACAGGTTGCGAGGGGTCAGATTCGCTGCCGCCCACTGCTCCATCGGATACACCCAGCCGCAGTCGAGGCAACGCGTCAGGTTGAATCGCGTGCCGCAAGCGGGGCATACCGCACCGGTTTGAAACGTGTCGAATGCATGATGGCAGTTGCTGCATTTCCAGTAATCGCCCAGCGGGGGTTTGGACTTGCATCCGGGACAGGCGAAGCCCTCGCGACGGGGGAGCCTTGCAACCGTCAGCAATGCCCGCGCTTGCTTCAGCCCGCTCCAGCAATTCAACAAGGTGAAGGCAGCTACGGCGCCGAACCAAACCGACTGGCGCCAAACCGCTACCCCAACGAAGCCGATCACTCCGACAAACCCAAGAGAGGCGGCGATCATGAGACTGCGGGCGCGGCCAAAAACAAACCAGAGCAGCGCTCGCAGGATCTGCCCACCGTCCAACGGATAGATCGGGAGAATGTTGAAGGCGAACAAGGCAACGTTAATGAATAAGATCCATTTGAGCAGGACACTGAGATCGGGCGTTCCCTGATACCATCCCAGGTGCCCGCACAAATATCTGAGTCCCAGAATCACCGGTACCAGCGCCACGTTAACCAGCGGTCCTGCGGCGATGCTCCACAGGGTGGCACCTGGCCGCGGTGGCGGATCTACATACGCTACCCCTCCGAGCGGCCAGAGCACGATACGATTGGCCCTGCCACCAACCTGACGGCAGGCGAGAGCGTGGCCAAACTCGTGCAGTAGAACAATTACGAATAGTCCGAGGTACTCAAGAATGTTCCACTTGAGGGACGAGTACCGTTGGCCGTTACGTTGCTGGATTACATAGACAGCAACAACAAACCACGACCAGTGCAAGAACACATCGATCCCGGAAAAGCGAAAAAGCCGAACGGAACCTTGGGAGGATGGGTCAGGCACAGTGCGAGAGTTATACCATAGCTAACCATGGTGCCGCCCTGGAGTCTATAGAGCCCGGGTCAGCATCCAGGTACCTGCTCTTGCAGGAGTTAGTTCCGGGCTGCTATCTTGCCGTGACGCGGGCGGCTGACGAATCTAGTGAGGCAAGCTGCGCGTACTTCTATTGAGAGAGCGGCGTCATTTGTCTACGGCATCGAAACAGTCTGGCCGCGATGATGGGGCGCTGATCGCCGCGATTCGTGCCGGAAGCCAGAACGCCATGGCGGAGCTTTACGACCGCTATTCATCGATCGTTTATGCGGTTGCCATGCGTGTTTTGGGTGATACGGCGGCCGCGGAAGATGTGCTGCAAGACATCTTCATGCATCTGTGGCGTAATCCCGGGACGTTTGATGCCAGCCGCGGGAGCCTCCCGCCATGGTTGGCCGTGGTTGCACGAAATCGCGCGGTGGATGCTCTCCGCAAGCGGCGTCCGCAAAGTGACATTGAAGACGTAACACTCAGCGTCGAACCGGACATGGCTGCCGAGGCTGATCGGTCCCGGGTCGCCGAAAAGATTCGCTCCGCGTTGAAAGACATGCCTGTAGGGCAGCGCAGCGCACTGGAGATGGCGTATTTTGAAGGATTCAGCCACGCGGAGATCGCCAAGAAAACGGGGGAACCGCTCGGTACGATCAAGACGAGAATCCGCGCAGCGCTGATGTTGCTGCGGAAAGCAGTCGAAGCCACATGACCGTGCACGAACAATTCGGGGATGACCTCGCGCTCTACGCGCTCGGCGCTCTCTCGGGTGAAGAGAAGATCTCGCTTGAGAAGCATTTGCAGGATTGTCCCTCCTGTCGCCGTGAACTGGAGCAGTTGCGCGGAGACGCAGCTTTGTTGGCCCTGAGCACGTCAGGCCCACGCCCACCTGCGCGAGCAAAAAGCCGCTTCATGGATGCGCTTGCGAGGGAGCCGCGTACCGAACCCTCGCGCTCGGGCTTCAACTGGTGGGCGATCATGGGATGGGCAACGGCGGCGGTAATGCTGGTATTTGTGGTCGGCGTTGCACGGCACAACCGGCGTCTGAGTTCCACGGTCGCTGAACTATCAGGCATAGTGGAGCGTGAGCGCCTGGCGGGTGATCAGGCTAGAAGAATTGGCGACGTTCTGCACGCTGCAGACGCTATGCCATACGAAATCCTCCCGGTTTCGGTCAAGACCAAACTGCCAGCCGGGAAGCTGATTTACTCGCGTGAGCGCAGCGGTCTGGTTTTCGTTGCCAGCAACCTGCAACCAGTTCCCGCCCAAAAGGCCTATGAACTTTGGCTTATTCCAACTAAAGGTGCGCCGATTCCAGCAGGCGTATTCAGGCCCGACAGCCGCGGAATGGCGATGGTCATGAACCCGGCACTGCCTGCGGGCGTCGAGGCGAAGGCCTTTGCGATCACGATCGAGCCCGAGCAGGGTTCCTCGGCTCCGACCTCCGAAATCATCATGAAGGATGCCGGAAGTTAGAACCCGGATCAAACGTAAACCATAGGGGGCGTAAGCCTCCGAACCAACAAGTCGAAGACTTGAGCGGACTCGACCCAATCTCCCAAAATAACTTGCAATTTACAAGTAATATCTGTTAGCGTCGCTTCCTGATGCAGGGGAAGGGAAGCCTTCGAGCTCGCTCCGGATGCCCGGTTAGCGTCTCGCTCGAGATTTTTGGCGACCGCTGGTCGTTGCTGATCATCCGCGACATGATGGTGCGCGGATACGGGACGTTCAAGGAATTCCAAAACTCAGGCGAGGGAATCGCGACCAATATTCTCTCGGACCGGTTGGACCGACTTGAACGAGCGGGCATCATTAGCGCAGAGGCTGACCAGGAAGATGCGAGGCGGGTGAACTATCGGCTGACCGAGAAGGGAATTGACCTCGCACCCGTGATGCTGGAACTTTTGATTTGGGGTGCACGCCACCAGAAGACGGGAGCGCCATGTGAAGTAGTCGAACACCTGTCTCGAAATCGGGCGCAGGTCCTGGCGGAAACCAGGCGTAGGTGGGAGCAGCGCGATGCGACCCCCATACTTCTATCGTTCGAGACAAAGCATGATAAGCATCGCTCAGCGCGTCAGTAAGGGAACGAATTCTTCATGAACGATCCGCCTAGCACGCGGTGCGCATGCCTCTCCAGAAATCTTCTGGGCCGAGCGATTCGGCATGTTCACCCAGCATCTCAATATTCCTTGGATGATCAATTGCCAATCTGTACTCAGTAGTCGCACCGGGAATGATCCGATCGACAAGGGGACTTCATGAGTGAATTCGGGACCACGGTTGCAATGTTTTCGAGAAGTACCGTCATGTTCGACAAAGCAATTGCCGGGATTCCACCTGAACGCTGGCTGGTTCAACCTGCGACTGACTCCAACCATCTGCTTTGGATCGCTGGCCACGTGGTTGTCCATCGCGGCTTAGCAGCGAGACTGCTGGGTGCGGAATGGTCCGCGCCTTGGGAGAAGTTGTTTGCCCGCGGTACAAAGAGAGTTGATTCGGATCAGTTTCCGCCGGCTAATGACATTCAAGAATCCTGGAAGAAAGTTTCGGAAAAGCTTACGACGGCACTGGCGAATGCAAATGCCCAGGTGCTCGAAACGCCGGCCCTACAGGGCATGCCAACCCTTGACGGTAGCGTGGGGGGAACCGTATCGTTCCTGTGCTTGCACGAGATCTATCACGTGGGACAAATGGGCTATTTGAGGAAGTGGCTTGGCTATGGGCAGGTCGTCGGATAAGAGGTGCCTCATTCTTTAGAGAGAACATGAAAAATGACCGCGGGCCTGGCGAACCATTGCGACTGCACTCGAGGGGATGCTTGGGGATCCCGATCATGTGCAACTTCATCGCGTGCTCCGGGCGACACCGGAGAGAATCTACCGAGCGTTCGTCGATCCCGAGGCAATGGTTAAATGGCTGCCGCCAGGAATCGCTGGCGCTGCCGGTAAAACTTGGGGAGGCGGAGATTCCGGGCTAAGTGCAAATGGCGCGAATAGAATGATTAAGCAAATCAAAGCAAAGGAGCATCGATGAGCGGCGTAAGAGTTCTCGTAGGCACTCGCAAGGGCGCATTCATTCTCTCTTCAGACGGTAAGCGCGAGAAGTGGGACGTTAGCGGTCCACATTTCGCGGGCTGGGAGATTTATCACATGAAGGGGTCGCAGGCTGATCCGAATCGGATTTACGTCTCCCAGACAAGCGGTTGGTTTGGCCAGGTGATTCAGCGCTCCGATGACGGTGGCAGGACGTGGCACCAGCCGGGAACTCCGAAAGACGAACCGACCACCGGTCCTGGGGGCACGCCCAAAGGTGAAAGCAACAAATTTGTGTACGACACGTCCTCGGAGACGGGTGCGCCGATGACCACCCACCAGTTCTACGACGGCAAGCCGCACCCCTGGGAGTTTAAACGCGTGTGGCACCTCGAGCCTTCCTTCAGTGATCCCGATACGGTTTACGCGGGAGTGGAAGATGCGGCGATTTTCAAAACCACGAACGGCGGCAAGGACTGGAAAGAGTTGTCCGGATTACGCGGCCACGGGACCGGTCCGAAGTGGCAGCCGGGAGCCGGCGGCATGTGCTTGCACTCGATCATTCTCGATCCCAAAGACCCCAACCGCATTTGGATAGCAATCTCGGCCGCGGGAGCTTTTCGCACAGACGATGGCGGAAAGACTTGGAAGCCAATCAACCGGGGCCTGAACTCGCAATACATCCCCGATCCGAACGCCGAGGTCGGGCATTGTGTTCATCATATTGCGATGAATCCAAAGCGCCCGGGGTTGATGTACATGCAGAAGCACTGGGATGTGATGCGCTCGGACGACGCCGGCGACACCTGGAAAGAAGTCAGTGGGAACCTGCCAACAGATTTCGGATTTGTAATCGACGTTCACTCCCACGAACCGGAAACGATCTACGTTGTTCCGATCAAGAGTGACGGCGAGCATTATGTACATGAAGGGAAGCTCCGAGTCTTCCGCAGCAAGACCGGCGGCAACGAGTGGGAAGCCCTCACCAACGGCCTGCCTCAGAGCAACTGTTATGTGAATATTCTCCGCGATGCGATGTCGGTAGATACGCTGGACAATTGCGGCGTGTACTTCGGCACCACCGGCGGCCAGGTTTACTGTTCCAACGACGCGGGCGATAGCTGGAATGCGATCGTGAGAGATCTTCCAGCGGTGCTGAGCGTGGAGGTACAAACCTTGCCATAAGATACCTCCGCAGCGGGGGCTTAACATCCGTTCGGAAGAGCCTCGGCACAGCACGGGTGCCGAGGCCCTGTTGCGACGGTCGAGGGCTGCCATGTCGCAAGAAAGAATGTCTAGTCTAGTTGCAATAAAATACGTATGCTCGTTCGACGTCTTCCTCTCATGAAGGAGTCCGGACGCCTAAAGCAACTGAAAAGGAAGCAAGCCGAGGCTGCGGCTCGAATTACCGGGCCCCCTGGCTTATAGTGAGTGCACTGTGATCCGCGTTGTTCTTCCCTATCATCTCCGAAATCTTGCTCACGTCGGCAGCGAGGTCGCAATCGATGTTCCGTCGCCGGTAACGATCGGATGCTTGCTGGATGCATTGGAAGCGCGCTACCCGATGCTGTGCGGGACCATCCGCGACCACGTCAGTAAGGAACGCCGTGCCTTCCTCCGCTTCTTCGCTTGTGAGCAGGACCTCTCGCACGAATCTGCAGATACTCCACTTCCCGACGAGGTTGTTTCCGGCAAAGAGCCCTTCATCGTAATTGGCGCGATTGCCGGGGGATAGCCTAAGTTAGACAGTTGTCGTTACGTTATTGAACAATTGAATCAATTTCTTGTTTCTCGCCCTTGCTGCTGATACTATCCCGCGCAATGCGCTGAGGCATCTTTGGGTGCCGTGCGCACCTTTCCGCACCTAGGAGTATGCGCACATGGATAAAGACATCCAAAGCAAGTTCGAAGTTGCTGAATCGCGCGTGTACGATGCCTATCCGCTCACTCCGCCGGAGCCAACTCTTCACGAAAAGTCGCTGCAACTCCATGCCAGGATGTTAGACACCCGGCAGCCCCTTGACGCAGAAAAGAAAAGTGCCGTATGGGTGGTGCATGGGATAGGACAGCAGGTGCCATTTGCCACGCTGGAGCAGGTCGCAGAAGGCATTATTAAAACAATTGGTGATGCCAATGTCGTTAATCTCCTCTACCGCGAGGTAAAGGTAGACAAGACGGTGTTGCAGCGAGTTGAACTGACCCTACAAAAATCTGGGACGCAGCGCCAGGTCGATATTTACGAGTGCTATTGGGCTCCGAAAACGCAGGGTCTGGTAAAGCTTCGCAACATAATTGATTTCCTCTGGGATGGAGGGACTCGCGGTCTGATCAATTCCTTTGCTTCGTTTCAACGCGCGTTGTTTGGGGAGATGGTTCCTTTCAAGATCCACCTGAGAACGCCAGCACATTTGTTGACTACGCTTTCCGTGCTGGGGGCATTGATGGTGATCAATGCCATTATCCTCGCGACCGGAGCGAGCATTGCAGGGTTAGGTGATCTACCGGAACGCTCGCTGGTCAGTCCGCTGACGGTCGTTTCCGGGCTTGCAAGTGCGGTCGCGATCACCTTCGGTGCGATTCTCATCATCGCCGAAGCGACGAGACCCCTACGCAGCAAATCATTTTGGGGATATACCGTGCGCAACATCACCTGGTTTGGTATTGCTTTCACTATTGCGGACCTCGTTGTGAGTGCAGCCATCATGGGCATCATCTTCTGGAGGAAATGGAATCCGGCGTGGCTGCATGGCGGTGCGCCATACCTGCAAACCATGGCAAACGTCTTCATCTTTGCAAGTTTGATTCTCGTTGTGCTCTCGCGAATGCACCGAAGGTGGAAACTCTCCGGCCCCAAGAAGGTCAGTGCGGCGAAGCGGGCGGATGCCAAGCCTGGTTGGTTCGGACCTACCCTTTTTTATCTCGCTTTCCTGTTTCATCTGGCGGTTGCGGTGGGGACCTTGGCTATTGTTTTTTCCGCATGGCACGGGGATTTTGCAACCTCCCTAGTAGGTGTCACGATCCTTTCTGTACGCGCGGAAATTCTCTCAGCATTCGGCGCGCTTCATGTCGAGGGCGCGTTTCATGTTTTAGCTAGAGTCTTTCGCTGGCGCGGCTGGGTGTGGCCCTTTCTTGCGATTGTGAGCGCCCAGGTCCGTTTGCTGTTGGTGGAGTTTGTTGGCGATGTGGCTGCTTACGTTGCGTCGAACAAGGTGGACTGTTTTGACGAATTGCGCGCCAAGATCAAGCAGTTGGCCAAAGAGTCGCTTTCTGCTGTGTATAGCGCCAAGTCTCACGATGGCGAAGCATTCGAATATGAGAAGGTATGCGTCGTGGGTCACTCATTGGGTTCGGTAATCGCCTATGACACCCTAAATCGGGTGATTGCGGATGATCAGATTTCCACCCAGACAGATCCCGAAACCGGCAAGAAATTTGTGGATGGTCCTGCGCAGATTGTGAAACGTACTCCGGTATTACTGACCTTCGGCAGCCCGCTAGACAAGACAGCGTTTTTCTTCAGCGTCATTGGGAAGACAACGCGGCATATCCGCGAGCAGCTGGCGGCTGTGGTGCAGCCTTTGATCGAGAATGACAGGATTCGGGGACGAATCCACTGGGTCAATGTGTTTTCACCGAGCGACATCGTCAGCGGATCATTAGATTTCTACGATTTGCCGCAATGGAAGTCTGATCCGGCCCAGGCGAGCAAGTGCATTCAGAATGAGGTTGACGATGATGCTCTCGTGCCGCTGGTCGCACACGTGGATTACTGGTCCAACAAAAAGGTGTGGACTGAGCTGTTGAAGTCAGTCTGGTGAGTCGCGGATGCATTTGAAGAGGCCCGTTTCAACGCTTGCATCCGTTTATCTCAGCGGTCTGAAGTACGCACGGCCCTGTGGAAGTATCCCAAATTGGGCCTCTGAATTCATCGTTTCGAAACGCAAAGGAGCGATTCATGACGCGCTGGGTACGCGCTTGTCTACTCGTTCTCTTCTTGTCACCGTCTCTTGCCCTTTACCCGCAATCTTCCCGTCGTCCCGAGAGGATCGCCGGCTCTATTAACCCGCACGCAGCAGCTGACGCTCGCGCGTGGTGGAAGTATTTTTCTTTGATCGGGGGCCAATTCAACTTGGCCGACCAACATCCATACGTCCCGGGCTGGACTGATCGCTCATACGACCTTACAGGAGAATCTCCGGCTCCTTACCTCTCCGCCTCTCGCGACAGTTACACAAAATTTGCTGCCGAAACCGAACGCATGCTGCGCGAAGACGTGCTCGATGCCTGGTTTCCACGCACCGTCGATAAGGAGCACGGCGGTTTTTACAGCGTATTCTCCCGGGAGTGGAAACCAGGGACAAGCGAGGGCAAATTCTCTGTGTTTCAAGGGCGCATGACATGGATCTCGTCGCAGGTTGTCGTGCGCCGTCCCGAGATGAAGGATCGATTTCTTCCGATCGCACAGCACGGATTGCGGTTCCTCAGTGAGGTACTTTGGGACAAGCAGTACGGTGGCTTTTTTTGGGGAGTTGACGACAACGCGGCAATTTCGCCTTCTTACGGCGATCGCAAGGAAATGTATGGCGAAAGTTTCGGACTTTATGGCGCGGCAGCCGCGTACCAAGCGGCGCATGATCCGCAAGCGCTTTCCCTAGCGCAAAAGGAATTTCGCTGGATGGAGGAGCACGCCCATGACAAACAAAACGGCGGCTACTTCGAACTCTTGAGGCGAAATGGTAATCCGGTGAACGCTGACGCGAACGGCATGCCACCTCACGATGCGGCTTATGGCGGTTTCATCCCTGGGTACAAGTCGATGAACACGCATATTCATCTGCTGGAATCAATCTCGCAGCTTTATGAGATTTGGAAGGACGATCTGGTACGAGCCCGGCTGCAGGAACTTCTTACGATTGTGCGTGACAAGATCTGCGTCGAGCCGGGTGTTATGAACCTTTATTTCACCAATGACTGGCGCCCGATTCCCGACCACGATTCCTATGGCCACGACGTCGAAACCGCCTACCTGATGCTCGAAGCTGAAGATGTGCTCGGCGTGCCGCATGATCCCCGCACTGAGCACATGGCCAAGATGCTGGTTGATCACGCGCTTGCATTTGGATGGGATGAAAAGAATGGCGGCTTCTATCGGGAAGGAACGACCTTTGGCAAACCCGAGGAGAAAAGCAAAGACTGGTGGGTCGAAATGGAAGGCTTGAATGCGCTGTTGCTCATGCACGAAACCTACGGTGGGGGGACGGATGTCTATTTCAAGGCTTTCCAACAGCAGTTGGCCTTCATTGAAAAATACCAGCGCGATTCCGAGTCCCACGGTTTCTATGGAACCGTTGACGAAGATGGGAATCCGGTTTCAACCGACAAAGGCCAAATATGGAAAGCCGCCTATCACGACGGCCGGGCCCTGTTGAACGTGAGCGACCGGTTGAGGAAGTTAGCCGCCGAAGCAAAGTAGGCTGGGCTTCCCTTTTTTGGGGGCAATAGGGAGACGATTGAGTTCCTTCAAAAACAAAGGCACCACGTACGCGGTGCCTTTCCAGTCTAGTCCCACCCTGCACAAGGGCTATTGGGCGTTGGTTGTTGCGAGTTGCCGTTCTTGCGCTGACATTTGGCGCCACAATACTTGCAGGTCCGAGGATAGCGTCGAGTTCTGCGGATCTTGCCGTAATGCCCTAGCAAACCAACGGTACGCGGCCGGCAGGTCGCGGCTCACGCAGTGACCCGTGTAGTACATCGTGCCGAGCACTGCCTGTGCTTTTCCGTTGCCGTGCATCGCCGCTGTCCGCAGACTGCTTTCAGCTTTCGCGCAATTCTGCGGTGTCCCTCCGGTTCCGTACAAATAGCGTTCACCCGCGACTTCGAGCTCCGCATCTGGAGATGTCTTTGGTGCGGGAGGAGTGGCTACTTTCGCAGCAGGCTTCGGAGTTGGTGTCCGATTCGGCTTCTTCGGGGTGGCCGACACGCTAGGCGGAGGAGCTGCCTTCGCTTCCTCTGCGGGTTTTTCAGGCGGTGTCTGTGCGCCAGTTGCCGGTTGTTCGGTCGGCGGGTTATTCGCGGCCGACGCACCCTGCGCCGGCGGCGGCTGCCCACCTTCAGGCGGGAATTCAGTGCTCTTACCGGTATCCGCCGGCTTGTTTTGATCGGGCTGCGTGGGTAAGACGTCACCGGAGCCCGTCATCGGCCTATCGATGTGGGTCTGTTGCTCTTGTGATTGCGCCGGTGCTACTTCCGATGGAGAGGCCGACTGCTGTGCTGATTGGCCTGCTCCGAAGCGATTAAATGGATACCCATGGTGCTTCCATTGCCAATAACCCGCCCCACCAATGGCTGCCAGCAGGATCACGACAAAGATCAACCCTGCGTAGGACCGGGGTGGCTCGTCCTCATAAAGGTAGTGAAACTCGGTCTTAGGATCTTCAGAAAGGCCGAGGAAGGAAGGGCCATGAACGTTCTCAGCAGAGGGGCCACGCTTTTCCGCTTCAGCACTTCCGTTGGAGGGCTTAGGTACTGCGGCGACCTCGCGCACCGATGGTTTTGGTGGGACTTGAGGATGCGCCAGGGCTGCCCCGCACATTCCACAGAAACGGTATTCTGGGCTGTTGTCGTACCCGCAATGGGTGCAGCGGACATACATTGTTTCAAGCATATCGCATTCGTTAGATGGCAGAAAGGCTGCTGCCGTTGGAAGCTGCTTGCCCGAACCGAGGTGCCTGAAGTCGGCGCTCCAAAACGGCTGGTAAACGTTGATCCTGCTTGCTTTACAGCCTCGCCAGCAGCATGTTAGCCTAAATCCATACAACTTAAAGGTTGAAAAATTAGAAGGAGTGCATCAGGTTAGTGCTAGCCAGAGAGCAAAAGAAATCCCTCATTGACCAGTACGGAACGCATCCCACCGATACGGGCAGTCCAGAAGTCCAAATCGCTCTGTTGAGCGAACGCATTGGTCAACTGACGGAGCACTTCAAATCGCACCAGAAAGACCATGGTTCACGCCGCGGTCTTCTTATGCTGGTCAGCAAGCGGCGTCGCTTGCTCGACTACCTCAAAAAATACGATTCCGAGCGCTACAAAACGGTTGTTCAGAGACTCGGCCTCCGCAAGTAGGAGACTTCTCTCTTTGGGCTGTTTGTTCCATGCTTTCGGGACAGCGTCGTAGTGTTTTTTGAAGTAAGTGAAATTCCATTCTCTCTGGTGCTCAGCGGTCAGCAGTGAGCAGCTGTGTGCAAGTGGTATGGCTAGCTTCATTGCCGGTCCGCATGTTGCGGGTGCTCGTAGCTTGCCGCTCGATGCTAACGGCTGGCTCTACCTGCCCTCCTCATCAAGGACAAATCATGAAACAAGAAATCTCGATCGACCTCGCAGGCGGGAAGCGGATCTTTTTTGAAACTGGAAAATTGGCCAAGCAGGCCCACGGCTCAACTGTTGTTCGCATAGGCGATAACGTAGTACTAGCCAGTGCCGTAGCGAATACCGAACCCCGCGAAGGCATCGACTTTTTCCCTTTGACGGTTGACTATCGCGAATACACATACGCCGGTGGGCGCATCCCCGGCGGCTTCATCAAGCGCGAGGGTCGGCCCAGCGAGCGCGAAATACTGACCAGCCGCCAGATCGATCGTCCGATTCGGCCGTTGTTTCCAGAGGGCTTCCGCAATGAAACGCAAGTCATTGCATTCGTCCTCTCGGCTGATACCGAGAACGATCCCGATGTTTGCGCCATTAACGGCGCATCCGCCGCGCTCACCATCTCCGACATTCCATTCCACGGCCCGGTTGGAGCAGTTCG
The DNA here is from genome assembly GCA_035606605.1 of Terriglobales bacterium. Lineage (GTDB taxonomy): Bacteria > Acidobacteriota > Terriglobia > Terriglobales > Acidobacteriaceae > Gp1-AA145. The sequence continues at coordinate 2,970 of DATNEX010000016.1, read as the reverse complement.
TGTCGGCTTGATCAATGGCCAGTTCATCATCAATCCGACCTACAGCGAGATGCGCGAAAGCTTGCTGAATATTATGGTCGTTGGAACGTCCGAAGGCATCGTGATGATTGAGTCGGGCGCCAAGGAAGTCAAAGAGGAGACGGTGGTTGATGCCATCGAATTCGGCCACGCCGAAATCAAAAAGATCTGTGCGGGCATCAACGAACTTCGCGAGAAGGCTGGAAAGCCTAAGCGTCAAGTTGCCGCACCCGAGTTTGATCAGGCTTATTATGACGAACTCAAATCGAAGATCGGCGCCGATCTTGCCGACCGCCTCGACACTCAAAAACACCCCAAGTCGGAGAGCTACACACTGGTGGCAGAGCTGAAGAAGGCTCTCATCGCTGCGCTTCCTGAAGAAGATGAAGCAGCACAGTCAAAGCTGAAAACCTATTACGAGGTTCTTCGCGAGCGGATCTTCCGCGAGGCAGTCACCAATCAGAGGCGCCGCCCCGACGGTCGCGCGTTCGATCAGATTCGCGACATCTGGATCGAGGTTGGCATCCTTCCGCGCACCCACGGTTCGGCGATCTTTACCCGCGGCGAAACTCAAGCGCTGGTAACGACTACCCTAGGCACCAGCGACGATATGCAGCGTCTCGAAGTCTTCGAGGGCGAAGCCAAAAAACGCTTCATGTTGCACTACAATTTCCCGCCATTCTCGGTTGGGGAAGTCGGCTTTCTGCGTGGAGCTGGTCGACGCGAGATTGGTCACGGCGCCTTGGCTGAGCGGGCTGTTTCTGCCGTGCTGCCCACGGAAGAAAAGTGGCCCTACGCCATGCGCGTGGTTTCCGACATCCTGGAATCGAACGGTTCCTCGTCGATGGCAACGGTATGCGGCGCAGCCCTCTCTCTGATGGACGCAGGCGTCCCGCTCAAGGCTCCCGTCGCAGGCGTAGCGATGGGGTTGGTTAAAGAAGGCGATCAATACGCCATCCTGACTGACATTGCTGGCGCCGAAGATCACTATGGCGACATGGACTTCAAGGTGGCGGGCACCAAAGAGGGCATCACCGCCCTCCAGATGGACATCAAGGTCGGCGGCATCACACCGCAAATCATGCGCGAAGCTTTGGCTCAGGCGCAGCGCGGGCGTCTGTTCATCCTCGGAAAGATGGATGAGGTCATTTCGACGCATCGCGAGAAGGTTTCAGCGTACGCACCACGCATTTACACCCTGCAGATTCCGGTCGACAAGATTCGCGACGTCATCGGGCCCGGCGGCAAAATGATTCGCTCGATCATTGAACAGACAGGAGTGAAGATCGACGTCGAAGACACCGGCAAAGTGAACGTGGCTTCAAACGACGAGGTTTCCGCAAACAAGGCCATTCAGATCATCCGCGATTTGACCGCTACTGCCGAGGTGGGGAAGACTTATCTTGGCAAAGTCACGCGGTTGGCGGATTTCGGGGCCTTCGTTGAAATCATTCCGGGAACCGAAGGTCTGCTGCATATCAGCGAGGTCGCGGAACATCGCATTAAGGATGTCCGCGACGAACTGAAAGAAGGCGACCAGGTACTGGTGAAAGTACTAGCGGTCGAAGGCAATCGCATTCGCCTGTCGCGCAAAGCGATTCTCAAAGAGCAGCGCGCGAAGATGGGTGGTGGGGCGCCGGCGCCTGCTGCTCCGGTCGAAGGCGAGACAGAGTCCGAGGCCCAGACCGTTCCCGTCGCTGCAGGTCCAGCGCTGACGCTTGAAGGCGGAGCTGAGTTCGACGAAGGCGACGAGCCGAACTTCAATCGCATCGATGCACCGCCCGCCGGTGATCGCGGAGGAGACCGTGGAGGTGACCGCGGGGGCGATCGCGGAGGACGTGGCGGCCGTCCTGGCGGAGGTGGTGGACGCCATCGCCGTCGCCGCGGCGGACACGGTGGAGGAGGCCACGGCGGCCACGGAGGTCACGGCGGCGGACGGCGCTGAGCCGGAATTTTACTCATAGCCAGAGACACAGGAGGCCGCGAGCAATCGCGGCCTTCTCATTAACGGAATTGCCCTTCTGGCCATGCCTACAGGAGGAATGTGTGTTCGAAGTCACCCTCAAGCGATTTGAAAACCCAGACGAAGTACGAACGTTTGAAAAGGGCAAGTTCGAGATCGTGCAGCTCGGCGGAATGACAGTCGGGCGCGCAACCTATGAACCGGGCTGGAAATGGTCGTTGCACGTCGGCAAGGCCTCTGGGTTAAAGATTTGTCCTGTTGAGCACGTCGGCATGGTTGTCTCGGGCTGCGCAACGGCTGCTATGCAAGATGGGCGCGTCGTCGAGATGCGAGCTGGTGACATCTTCCACATTGAACCGGGACACGACAGTTGGGTCGTCGGAGATGAACCGTATGTCTCGCTCCATTTCCTGGGTGCCAACGCTTATGCGAGACACAAGTGAACGTTGATAGATGTCCTCCGAAATCTGATTGTCAGCATAGTCGGTGGTCAAATCCGGGGGCTTTCGGTCGCAATGGGCAACACCATCTACACCGTCGGGTACGAACCGCCGCTAGAAAGAGACAATAAATTCCTCCACTTGGGGAAATACGCTTGCATCCGTGCACGGGTCAGCGGCGAGAGCTTAACGGTTCGCTGGCCAGACGGCACAGAAGCGACGGGCAAGATCATTCGGCGCGAGAACATCCATCCTCATCGCGCCAAGCCTGCATGATCCAAAGCAGAGTGAAGGGACAAATAGCGGAGGCAAGTTGGCTCTCAATTCATCTCGGGGATCAATTTTCGCCATTTAGAATCTTTGCCAGCCCAACTATTCCACCCTTGTAGGAAGGAACGTCCAAGCGGGTCTAAAAGTTCGACTCGCGTCAGCGATGTACGACTCGCCCGCGCTAGCATGGTTCCTTCTCTGCATCACTTTCTGCCAAAGAACCGCGTGTTCCGGCGTAGAAACGATTTGGAACATTAGCCAGGGGCAATACCGCCCTTT
>DATNEX010000006.1:0-35046 GCA_035606605.1 Terriglobales bacterium | reverse complement strand
GTGTCCCATCGTGGCACGCGAGGCGGATACAACCTAGTCCGCGAGCCTCAGGCAATTGCCATTACGGAAGTTATTTCCGCGCTCGAAGGTCCGCTGGCGCTGACCGAATGCAGCATGGACGTTTCCGCCTGCGATTTGGAGCCGTCCTGCCCAATGAAAGACAACCAAAGAATTATCAATCAAGTCATTCACGGAGCCTTGGCTAAGGTGATGCTTGCCGACCTGATACGTCCGTTGCAGGTCACTGCCATTCGTGATTCAAGCGGGCTTGTCACCATCACGGCCCTCGCCCCCGGGAGCATGCAATGACCACGAATACTGACACCATTCGCAATCTAGCCCAGCAGGATTACAAATGGGGATTCGTCACTGAAATCGAGGAAGAGCGAATTCCGAAGGGGCTGAATGAAGACGTCATTCGTCTGATTTCGGCGAAGAAGAACGAGCCCGAGTTCATGCGGGAGTGGCGCCTGAAGGCGTATCGGCACTGGGCATCGCTCGAGCGGGCGGACGCCGAGCCGAAGTGGGCCAACATAAAATACGGCCCCATCAACTACCAGGATATTTCCTACTATTCTGCCCCCAAGCAGAAAAAGCAGCTGAACAGCCTCGACGAGCTCGACCCGGAAATTCTACGGACGTACGAAAAGCTGGGCATTCCGCTCGCCGAGCAGAAGATGCTCGCCGGCGTTGCGGTGGACGCGGTGTTCGACAGCGTGTCGGTAGCAACGACGTTCAAGGGCAAACTGGCTGAAGCGGGGGTGATTTTCTGTTCCTTCTCTGAGGCGGTCGAGAAGCATCCGGAACTGGTGAAGAAGTATCTGGGATCGGTAGTTCCAGTTACGGATAACTTTTTTGCCGCGCTCAACTCCGCGGTATTTTCCGATGGCTCCTTTGTGTATGTGCCGAAGGGGGTCCGTTGTCCGATGGAGCTTTCAACTTACTTCCGGATCAATGCGGCCGAAACTGGGCAGTTTGAGCGCACGCTGATCATCGCCGACGAAGGGGCATACGTCAGCTATCTGGAAGGCTGCACGGCGCCGATTCGCGATGAGAACCAGCTACACGCGGCGGTGGTGGAGTTGATTGCGCTAGACAATGCGCAGATCAAGTATTCAACCGTGCAGAACTGGTATCCGGGCGATAAACAGGGGCGCGGCGGAATCTATAACTTCGTCACCAAGCGCGGCGCCTGTCGCGGTGTGAACTCGAAGATCTCCTGGACGCAGGTCGAAACCGGGTCGGCCATCACCTGGAAGTATCCCAGCTGCATTCTGCAGGGCGAGGGCTCCGTCGGCGAGTTCTATTCGGTGGCGCTGACCAACAATTATCAGCAGGCCGATACCGGGACAAAGATGATCCACATCGGGAAGAACACCAGCAGCACGGTTGTTTCGAAGGGCATTTCGGCCGGCCACGGTCAGAACACTTACCGCGGGCAGGTCAAAATCCTCAAGGGTGCGCAGGGCGCGAGGAACTATACGCAGTGCGACTCGCTGTTGATCGGCGACAAGTGCGGCGCGCACACTTTTCCCTACATCGAAGTGAAGAACTCGAGCGCCAGGATGGAGCACGAAGCCTCGACCTCCAAGATTGGCGAGGATCAGCTGTTCTACCTGCAACAGCGCGGGCTGAAGGCGGAAGACGCCGTGTCGATGATCGTAAACGGCTTCTGCAAGCAGGTTTTCCGAGAGCTGCCGATGGAATTCGCAGTGGAGGCGCAGAAGCTGCTGAGCGTCAGCTTAGAAGGAAGTGTGGGTTAACCGCCTCGTAATCGTCACGGCGCGCCAGATCGCGTTCGGCGACCACGAGGAATCCCAGGTAGGAAAAAACAAAAATGAGTTTTCTAGAAATCAAGAACCTCCACGTGAGCGTGGATGGGCATGAAATTCTCAAAGGCATCGATCTCACCATCAATCCAGGCGAAGTGCACTCCATCATGGGACCGAACGGTTCCGGGAAGAGCACGTTGGCGCAGGTGCTGGCGCGACGCGATGCCTACCACGTCACCGAAGGTTCGGTGACCTTGATGGGCAAAGACCTTCTCGAAATGAAACCCGAAGAAGCGGCGTGCGAGGGCATTTTTCTGGCCTTCCAATATCCGGTCGAGATACCGGGCATCAGCAATGCCTACTTCTTGCGCTCCGCGCTGAATGCGCAGCGCAAGTTCCGCGGCGAAGAAGAGATGGATGCGATGGATTTCCTCCCATTTTTCCGCGAGAAGCTGAAGCTGCTCGAAATGGACGAGAAGCTGATGAATCGCTCGCTCAACGAGGGATTCTCGGGTGGCGAGAAGAAGCGCAACGAAGTTCTGCAGATGTCGATCCTGCAGCCCAGGATGGCGGTGCTCGACGAAACCGATTCAGGTTTGGACATCGATGCCTTGCGAATTGTCGCTAACGGGGTGAATGGGTTGCGTAGCCCGGAGCGTAGCTTTCTGGTCGTGACTCACTATCAACGCCTGCTGAACTACATCAAACCCGACTTTGTTCATGTGCTGGTGGACGGACGTATTCTGCGCTCCGGTGGGCCGGAACTGGCCCTCGAGCTCGAAGATAAGGGCTACGGGTGGATTGAGCAGGAAGCAGCGGCAGTGTGACGTTTCCGGACTCTTCGAGAGGCAACGACGACCAGCACCCTGGTGGCGGTGCTGCTAGCAGAAAAGAGATTGAGGAATGGTAACGACTTCAACCCAGGATTTGGGGACTCATCTTCAGAACTTTACAGACTTTCAGCGGCGGGCTGCGGGACGGAACCTGCCATGGCTGCGAAAGCTCCGTGAAGATGCGTTCGAGCGTTTTGCCAACGTTGGGTTCCCCACCCGGCATGATGAAGACTGGCGCTTCACCAACGTCGCGCCCATCGCGCGCACCGAATTCCGGCTGCCGGCGAAGGCCTTGGTGCAGTTACCGCCGGCGGAATTGACGTCCTGGAACATCCAAGGCTCGGCGGCACGGCTGGTGTTTGTGAATGGCCGTTACGCGCCGGAGTTGTCGAGGGCCGATGCGCTTCCCAAGGGTGTGACCGTCACTTCGCTGCGCGAACAGATCGAGGGTCACTCGGATCAGCTTTCAACCCAGCTGGGGCATTACGCGAGTACCGAGCGCGACGCTTTCGTTGCTCTCAACACGGCGTTTCTCGAAGACGGTGCCTATGTTCATGTGAAACGAGGCGTAGTGGTGGAAGCCCCCATTCATCTGCTGTTCGTTTCGGCCTTCGAACACTCACCCTGGATGACCCATCCGCGGAATCTTCTTCTGTTTGAAGACCAAAGCCAGGCAACGATCGTCGAGGAATATACCTCGCTGGGCGGCGGCGTGATGCTCTCGAACAGCGTCACCGAACTGGTTGCGGGAAACGATGCTCACGTTTCGCACTACATGATTGAACGCGAGCATCAAGAAGCCTTCAATGTTTCCACGCTGCGCATTCAGCAGGGAAGAACAGCCAACGTCTCATCTCATTCCTTCCTTCTCGGGGGCGGGTTGGTGCGGAATAACGTCCATCCCGTGCTAGCGGGGGAAGGCGGCGAGTGTCTGATCAATGGCTTGTTTGTCGGAAGCGGCAAGCAGCATCTCGACAACTACATGCATGTGGAGCATGCCAGCCCGCACTGCTCGAGCCGTCAGTTCTACAACGGAATCCTCGATGACAACGCACACGGGGTATTTCATGGGCGAATTGTCGTCCACAAGGACGCGCAGAAGACCGACGCCAAGCAGACCAACCGCAACCTCCTGCTTTCCGATGACGCGCAGATCGACACCAAGCCGCAACTGGAGATTTACGCCGACGATGTCAAGTGCACCCACGGCGCGACTATCGGTCAGCTGGATGAGAATGCGTTGTTCTACTTGCGCTCGCGAGGCATGACGGAAGTTGAGGCGCGGCAGCTTCTACTGCTCGCCTTTGCTAGCGAGTGCGTGGAGCGCATGCGGCCGGGGGCAGCCCAGATCTACGTGGAAGAGTTAATCCATGCGCATTTGCTGCCTCTCCGCGAAAATTCGAGACGGGCAGGCGTGGGCACAGGGGGGAGAAATGTGGAGGAAGTTGGATGACGACACTAGCAAATTTCTCCGTGAACCCTGCGGGTGCTCCTTTGCCGCAAGTTCCGCCTTATGACGTAGAGCGCGTCCGCGCCGACTTTCCGATCCTTCATCAGAAGGTGCACGGACATCCTCTCGTATACCTCGATAACGCCGCTACTACCCAGAAGCCGCGACAGGTTATCGAAGCGATTACGCGCTACTACGAGCACGACAACGCAAACATTCATCGCGGCGTGCACACACTCTCGCAGAGGGCAACAGAGGAATACGAGCTGGCGCGCAAGACCGCCCAGCAGTTTATCGGCGCAGAGGACTGCCGCGAGATCATATTCGTTCGCAGCACGACCGAAGCGATCAATCTGGTGGCTCAAACCTACGCCCGCCAGAACCTAAAGCCGGGAGACGAGGTGCTCATCACCGCCATGGAGCACCACTCGGACATCGTCCCCTGGCAGATGATCTGCGAGGAAAAGCAAGGGAAGCTCCGGGTCGCGCCCATTAACGAAGCCGGGGAGGTTTCCCTCACGGACTTCGAACGGCTGCTCACCGCACGCACGAAACTGGTTGCCGTTGCCCATCTTTCCAATGCGCTCGGAACGATCAATCCCATTCAGCAGATTGTCGAACTGGCGCATTCGAAGAACATTCGAGTGATGGTGGATGGAGCGCAGGCCGCGCCCAGACTGCCAGTGAACGTCCGCGAATTGGACTGCGACTTCTACGCTTTCTCGGGCCACAAGATTTATGGTCCCACCGGCATCGGCGTGCTTTATGGCAAGCTCGCTCTGCTCGAAGCCATGCCCCCTTATCAAGGCGGTGGAGACATGATCAGCTCAGTGTCGTTTGAGCGCACGGTCTACAACAAAGTTCCGCACAAGTTCGAAGCGGGAACGCCGGATATTTCTGGACCGATTGGTCTCAAAGCGGCTTTGGAGTACGTGAGCCGGCTGGGCATCGAGAACATCGAGCAGCACGAAAACCAAGTGCTGGAGTATGCCACGAATCGCATTTCCGCCCTGTCGGGGGTCCGGTTGATCGGGACGGCGAAACAGAAAGCCGGCGTACTGTCGTTCGTGATGGAAGGCGTACATCCGCACGATATCGGCACGATTCTCGATCAGGAAGGGATCGCCATCCGAACCGGACATCACTGCGCACAACCGGTGATGGAGCGATACGGGATTCCAGCCACCGCCCGCGCTTCTTTGGGACTGTACAACACAAAAGAAGAGATCGACGCCCTGGTCCGCGGCATCAAGAAAGTGCAGGAGGTGTTCGGCTGATGGCCGATTTGCGCGATCTGTATCAGGAAGTGATTCTCGAGCACAGCAAGGTGCCGCGAAATTATCGAGGGATGGTGGAAGCGGATCTCAAGGCCGAGGGATACAATCCGCTGTGCGGAGACCGTTTTACCGTGTACCTGCACATGGATGGCGACTCGATCCGCGATATCAGCTTTCAGGGTTCGGGTTGTGCGATTTCGAAAGCTTCGGCGTCGATGATGACGCAGAGTTTGAAAGGAAAGACTCGGGCCGACGCCGAGAAGCTGTTCAAGAATTTCCACGATCTAGTGACCGGGCAAGGACATCCCGCAGAAGGCGAGTTGGGGAAGTTGGCCGTATTCTCCGGCGTCTCTGAGTTTCCCGCGCGAGTAAAGTGCGCAACCCTTGCTTGGCATACCCTGCAAGCGGCGCTAGAAAACCAGCAGGACGCGGTGTCGACCGAGTAGCGGGAATACCCGGGAATCTTCCCGGCGGTCGAATGATATTTGGAACGTGGGGCGGCGGGCCCCTCGCCCGCCGAGGTGCTATATGCCTATTGATCTAATCCCTCTCAAACGCGATACCGAAGCCATTGAGATTCCAGCGGGTGTGAGACGTGTTCTGCCTGCTGGAACTACGGTACGAATCTCGCAATTCCTGGGAAATGCCTACACGGTGGTCACCGATTTAGGCTACCTTTGCCGAGTTGACGCCCGCGATGCGGACGCCTTGGGTATGACTCCTGCCGAGCAGCCGGAGCAGGCGCCGGGTACGTTTAGCGAACAGATGGTGTGGGATCAGCTGAAAACCGTGTTCGATCCGGAGATACCAGTTAATATCGTGGACCTCGGTCTTATTTACTGCTGCGACATTGCGGACGTGGACCAGGGGAAGAAGATCGATATCAAGATGTCGATGACTGCCCCAGGCTGCGGTATGGGTAACGTGCTGAAAGCCGATGTCGAGGGCAAGATTTCTCGTCTTCCCGATGTGAAGCAAGTGAATGTCGAAGTCGTGTTCGATCCCCCATGGGGCCCGGCCCGCATGTCAGAAGCAGCCAAACTCCAGCTGGGCTTCGACCTGGATTACGGAACCTAATGCCCCCAGATCGTTTACCGCAGAGGCTGAAGCGGCGCTTACGACCGCCTGAAGGCCGGTGGCGCCTATCGGTTGTGCCCCTGACCGCCGTCATCGACCACTGTCAACGGATAACGGGCTGACAAGCGCGGCAGGCAGTTCGCCTGGAGGCCGATCGACGTCCTTAGCTCGCCCGATGGGCGCGAACGGTCGCGGCGACCGAGAGGATCTGCTTTTCAATGGAGTGCTTCAGGTCTTTCGGCAACACGTCCGCGTGCTCAAGGGTTTTCCAGGATTCGGCTGTGCGCTCGGCGGTTTCGACCGCGATCTTCCAGAGCGGGCTTGCGGGTATGCGTGCTGCATCGGCAAAACGGCGCATCTGGTCGGGCGTGACTTCCGAAAGGCTGCGGCTGTTGCCGAAACTCAAGCCCAGTCGGTCGCCCGGAAGATAAGGGAGGGTGGCGACAAAGTCATAGGCCGGTGAGAGCGCGGGCTTACGCTGGTCCGGATAGAGAACGGACCAGTTCTTGAGGTGCATGTCGGCATTGCCGATCACGACGGTAAAGACAAGCCGCCTTACGAATTCGATCACGGCTTTCTCGCCGATTTCCGCCCACAGCACGGCAGCGATGTTCGCGTAGCTATGAAACTTGTACTTGTTGTTTGGGAATTCGCCAAATACTTGCGCGAAATCCTCCATGTGGACGGCTCTGCCATCAGGCAGGCGATCGAACCGTTTCACGGCGAGGGCCCTGCCTTCCACCGTATGGGCTTGTTCGGGCAGACGGTTGATGCTGGCCACTTCGATGAGCTTGTTTTCCGGGACGGAAATGCCGATGCGCCTGGCGAGTTCAAGCATGGCGAATTCGTTCTCGGGCAGGGCCTTGAAACGTGCGGAAGGGAGTTTGACGATCCACGATCCCCCCAGACCGCCGGCGGGGATGGTTAGACCGCCCGAGGCTTCGATGATGGCGGAGAATTTCAACTGTACGCCGGCGAGAGAAAAACGCAGCGGCTCTTCGCCGCCATGGCCGTCGTCGTGAGCATCATCCTCACCGGCGTCGTGAGGCGCGGATCGTTCGTCACCTCCGAGGGGCTCGACAACGAGCGCGCCCGGCAGGTCGGCGCCGAGGACGGCGAGGAGGAAGAATTCGCGATCAGGATTTACGTCCCCGCGCTTGGCAAGATAGTCGCGCAGGTGCCCTTCAGGCAGAAGGTTGGAGAAGAAAACGGGAACCCGGCGTTCGACCGGCCGGAAGTTCGTCATGAGTCCCCCGGTGCTGCCCTTGAACGAGAGGCTGAGGGTGGGGCGCTGAGGATCGTCGATATAGTTCTGCTCGAACGCGAAAAGCTGCCGATCGCCTGCAAGGCGGATTATGACGCCGATCTGTTGTCCGTACAGGCGCACCGAAAGCGCGTTGAGCTTCTTCGGGTCAAACCTCATCACGCGGCTCCTCAAAGCTGTCCTCGTCGCGGTCAGTCCCGTAGAGGGGCCGTTCTTCTCCTCCACCCGGCTGGTCCTTGAGATGGTCGCGAGTGAGCGACTGCACGACGGGCACCAGTGCGCGGGGGACCATCATAAGGTCGCGATCGAGCATGCGGACGATTTCAAGAAGTGTGTCGTAGCGTGGCACGATCTTGCCCGACTCAATTCCGGAGATATGCCTCTGGCCGACGCCCAGGCGGCTTGCCAGATCCCTCTGGCTCCATTCTCGTTTTTTGCGCGCCTGTATCAGGGCGTGACGTAGCTCGGCGGGTAACGCCTTCTGTCGCAGAGGTGGGATACCTTTTTGTGCATCTTGTTTCATAATTGATACAATATAATACATCACAAAGAGAATAAAGCGATACCTTAAGCTGTGTCATAGCAAGATAATGATTCAATATAAGGTGTCAAACAAGGGACGAAAGATGAAGATCCCCGAATTTGATTCGTTGACCGAGATGGCAGGGGCCAACCCCGAAAAAAAGAAACAGAAGATGTTATCCAGACGATAGAGGTGGGTTCACGATAGTTGCAGCGTCTATGAGGTCGCCTCTAATTTACGCACTCTGCTGAGCTTTCGTCTTGGGGAAGGCATCCGCCTCGGGGACGCGTTCTGCTTGCAGCAGATGACGGCGTCCATGCGCTGCCAGTATGAGGAAGCCAGTTGCGACCGTGAAGCGAAGCACCGGTACGAATGGATTCTTGAATCGTGTTCGGTTGAGATCGAGTTGTTCGGTCGCCGACAGCAGCTCTTGGGCCTCTCGGTGTCCACGGCGAAGCTCGTCGAATGCTTTCTCGGGATCAACCTGCAGTGGTCGAATTTTTCGAGGAGCTTTGAACTTCACGGTAACCTGCGGGCCAATTCGCCGGAGGAAGGCGGCAGAGAACCAACCTCCCGGAGCGAAAAGATAGTTCTCCTCACGAGCGGACGGTCCGCCCTTAAGGATCGCCTGCCGCATGGGTGCGAGATATTGCGAGATTCCCCGGGCGACGTGCTCGATGCATTCAGCGATACACCAGGACCCAGCTCCGGGACGCCACAATAATTGTTCACGCGAGCAGCGGTTGTACAGGGCGGAGAAGAGTTGGTCGAGATCGGCCAGCTCGGCCGAGAGTTGGGCGCGGGTTCGGGTGAGTGACTGCGTTTCCGAGTTTTTCATCGAATGCTATCCGTGCGGGGGCCAACCCGGTTGTGAACCGACTGGTGCCTCGCCAGTCCGTTGTTCTTTTAAAGCCTGCAGATCAGCAACTCGCGCTCGTACACCATTTCCGGTGGCAAGTGAGCATGCAGAAGGATGAAGAGCTCTTCATGGTCGATCACCTCTCTCTTCCACGCAGCCCGATCCACGTTCTGCAGTTCCTCGAATTTTTCCTTCGGGAAGTCTAACCCCGACCAATCCATATCTTTGTAGAACGGAGTCCAGCCAATGGGCGTTTCCTTTCCGCGTGTACGGCCCTGTACGCGATCCACAACCCATTTCAGGATGCGGAAGTTGTCACGAAAGCCGGGCCACAGGAACTTGCCTTGGGCGTCCTTGCGGAACCAGTTCACGTGGAAAATCCGTGGAGTTACGGTGAGCGAGCGCTGCATCTTGATCCAATGCCGGAAATAGTCCCCCATGTGATAGCCGCAAAAGGGAAGCATCGCCATGGGATCGCGGCGTACTTTACCAACCTCTCCCGCTGCCGCGGCAGTCGTTTCTGACCCCATGGTGGCCCCAGCGTAAACACCCGCACTCCAGTTAAACGCCTGGTAGATGAGAGGAATGGTGTGTGCGCGGCGGCCACCGAAGATGAAGGCGCTGATCGGAACACCGTTGGGATTTTCCCAATCCGGATCGATCGTCGGGCACTGCCGTGCAGGAGCCGTGAATCGCGCGTTGGGGTGAGCGGCTTTCGCGCCCGTGGCCTTGGCGATTTCCGGAGTCCAGCGGTTTCCTTGCCAATCGATACACTCAGCCGGCGGCTCGGTCGTCATCCCCTCCCACCAAACTCCACCCTCGGGAGTAAGCGCAACGTTGGTGAATATGCTGTTCTTTGCGAGCGTGGCCATTGCGTTGGGATTGGTTTTTTCCGACGTGCCCGGGGCGACCCCAAAGAATCCAGCTTCGGGATTGATCGCGCGTAGCTGCCCGTTTGCGTCGGGAGTAATCCATGCAATGTCGTCGCCGACGGTTGTGACTTTCCAGCCCTTGAAAGGATCAGGCGGGATCATCATGGCGAAGTTGGTTTTGCCGCAGGCGCTAGGAAAGGCGGCACAAACGTAAGTTTTGTGGCCTTGCGGGTCTTCGACACCGAGGATCAGCATGTGCTCGGCCATCCACCCCTCATCGCGCGCCATGTTCGAAGCGATCCGGAGCGCAAAACACTTCTTGCCGAGCAGCGCGTTACCGCCATAGCCGGAACCGTAAGACCAGATTTCGCGGGCCTCGGGGAAGTGGACGATGTACTTCTCCTCATTGCAGGGCCAGGGAACATCTTTCTGTCCTGGCGCGAGCGGCATGCCGACCGAATGCAAGCAGGGCACAACGCGTTTGTAGTCTTTATCGATCTCTTTAAAGACCGGCAACCCAATACGCGTCATGATGCGCATGTTCGCCACTACGTAGGGTGAATCGGTCAGCTGCACGCCGATCTGCGATACCGCCCCGCCGACTGGTCCCATGCTGAATGGCAACACGTACATCGTGCGCCCGCGCATCGATCCCCGGAACAATCCGCGCAGCTTGCGGCGCATTTCATAAGGGTTTTCCCAGTTGTTGGTTGGGCCGGCGGCATCCTTAGACAGAGAACAGATAAACGTCCTGTCTTCCACCCGGGCAACATCGCTCTTATCGGATCGGGCAAGATAGCATCCCGGCCACAGGTCTTGGTTAAGCCGCATCAAAGTCCCGCTCGCAACCATCTCCGCGCAAAGCTCGTCGAATTCTTCCTGCGAGCCATCGACCCAATGAACGCGTGCCGGCTGCGTGAGTTCCGCCATCTTGTCGACCCAGCGAAGCAGGTGCTCATTGGTGGTCAGAGGAGTTGTGGGATTTGAGTGGGTAAGAGTGGCCATGAATGCTCCTTGTATGATCAGAAGATTATGGGAGCCCGCCGCGCGGCAATGAGCCGGAACAACGGCCGAGATGACCTTCCATGGTATCTCACGGTGCCACGCGAAGGGAGACCAGTCGGTCGGTACGCGAATGCAAGATTCCCGTGTGTTTCATTCCGCATTCAGTCTCGGCTAGCAAAACCCTGACTCCGGCTTCTGCCATCGTGATGCTCGTCTAGTCCCAGCTTTCCTAACTGCGCAGGTCGAATTTTCCTTCCCCCCAAAAGGACACTCCCTCCCGTTACCTCACACTTCTTGGCCGTTTAGCTTATAGGCTATCTACAGGGTCAAAGTACTTTTTCCCTAAGAACGTCCTCCCCCCATTTCCTGAAAGTGCATTACCCGAGAACGAGCTCGCGGTGGCGTGTGCCAGCTCGTGCGGGAACAGGAGGATGTAAATGAGGTATGCAGCGTCAGCGCTGCTGGTTTTCAGCAGTATTCTTGCGTCTTCACCAATATCCAGAGCTCAAAAGGCTTCCATTCCAGCAACGGATCCTGACTTTTCTATCGTCGTCCTTCCTGATACGCAGTATTACCACGGCAACTATGCCTACGTTTTACAAGATCAGGTGAACTGGGTGGTTTGGCACCAGAGTTCGTTAAACGTAAAAGCAGTCATTGGGCTTGGGGACATTGTCGACGGAGGCGGATACCCGGTCGACAATGCCGGAAACATCGTTGGCACGTGTGCGAATGCGCCCCCCGCCGGTTGGCAAACCCAGTGGCAGCAGGCTCGATCGGCAATCAACGTTCTGAATTCGCATGGAATTTACTACCAGCCAACCATAGGAAATCACGACTACGACTGCGAGGCGGATCGGCCGCAACCGCGGAGCTCGACCAACTATTTCCACTACTTTGGCACGCTGGGCATCAACCCTGCGGCGTATATTCTCGACCAGTTTGGAAAGCGCACGCCGAATTTCCAAAAGACGATAAAAATCGGGTCGACGAAATTCATGATCCTCTCGCTCGAGCTTTTTCCGCAGAAGTGGGTGGTAAATGCGGCGAACGCGCTGATCTCGAATTTCAACGGCCCTGTAATTGTGGTGACGCATGCCTACCTTTCCAACGACGGATCGGGGCCAACCTTCGGGCGCAGCTTTGCCCCGGGAACTGCCTATCCACTGTGCTCCGGGTTCTCGCCCAACGTTTACGGGTGTCTGAATGACTCGGTCAGTTCCTATAGGCCGGTCGGTGGCGGCACCGATGGAATTGGGCTTTGGTACAACCTTCTAAGCCAGCATCCGAATGTGTTCCTGGCGCTGAGCGGGCATATTCGAAATCCGAGTCCGGGAAACTATCCGAATGTGCCCAACTACAACGGCGTGGGATACGTCGATTGCAGCGTGCAGAGCTGGACCACGTTGTGCTCGAACCCCAACCGGCCGATTCAGATCCTGTCCGACTTTCAGGGGCAGGGAAACAACGGCTACTTTGGCTACGGCTATTTGCGGATTCTGACCGTGAGCCCATCGCGGAAGACGGTCTCGGTGTTTACCTATTCCCCATCGATTGCCACAAGGAGAGGGAATTTTCCTGCCGGAATTCCGATGTATAAAACCGACCCGTACGACCAGTACGCCCTCAACTTCCCGCCTTCCTTCGGTGGTCCGAATCAGGAAATTACCCACATCACGGCCCCGCTTGACGGCAGTCATGTGCCGCGGAAGTTCACCATCGCGGCGACGGCCAAAGGGCCTGACTCGGTCAGCCACATGCAGATCTATGTGAATGGGGTGAAGCACGCGGACTACCCGAGCGTCAGCTCGCTCCCGAGCGGCGCAACCGTCACTTTGCCCGGTCCCGGTACGCATCGGGTTGCCGTGCAGACCTATGACAGCACCCAAGCAAGGTGGGTTAAGTCGGTAATCTACGTAAGCACGCCATAGCGGCTCGGGCCAGGGGCGAGCGCAGGGCGAGCAATCCTCGATTGAGCTGGAGTATCAGACCACAACCGGAGTGTCGGACTTCGCGGCGTAGTGGGAATCGACGTATTCGTCGAGGATCCTTCTGAACTCTTCGACGATCTTGTCGCCGCGGAGCGTGGTAAGCAGGCGGCCATCGACGTAAACCGGAGCTTTGGGTTCCTCGAAGGTCCCCGGGAGCGAGATGCCCAGATTTGCGTGTTTGGACTCTCCCGGGCCGTTCACCACGCATCCCATCACGGCGACCTTCATTTCTTCCACCCCCGAGTAGCTCTGCTTCCAGACCGGCATCTGCTCGCGCAGATAGGTCTGAATCTGCTCAGCCATCTCCTGGAAGAAGGTGCTGGTGGTGCGACCGCAACCCGGGCAAGCCGTGACCTGGGGAGTGAAGCTACGAATGCCGAGCGACTGAAGGATCTGTTGCGCTACTCGAACCTCTTCCGCGCGGTCCCCGCCGGGCGCTGGGGTGAGCGAAACGCGAATGGTGTCGCCGATCCCTTCCTGCAAGAGGATGGAAAGACCGGCGCTCGAGGCCACAATTCCTTTTGCTCCCATGCCGGCTTCTGTAAGCCCGAGGTGGAGCGGATAGTTGCATCGGCTCGCGAGAGAACGATAGACGTCGACCAGGTCCTGTACGCCACTGACTTTGGCACTCAGAATAATTTGGTCTGCGCGAAGACCATACTGCTCCGCCAGTTTCGCCGAATTGAGTGCGCTCACCACCATGGCTTCCATGGTCACGTCACGAGCATCTTTCGGATCGGCCGAACGAGAGTTCTCATCCATCATCCGCGTCAGAAGCGACTGGTCGAGCGATCCCCAGTTCACGCCGATGCGCACCGGCTTCTGGTTCTCTACCGCGACCTCCACCATGGTGCGGAAATTCGAGTCGTCCTTACGGCCTACGCTCACGTTTCCAGGATTGATGCGGTATTTCGCCAGCGCCTGGGCACAGCCGGGATACTTTTTCAGAAGAATGTGGCCGTTGTAGTGGAAGTCGCCGATGATCGGTACATGAACCCCGCGCTGATCGAGTTCCCGAACGATGAGAGGGACGGCCTCTGCCGCATCTTCGTTGTTCACCGTCACGCGGACTAGTTCCGATCCCGCGCGGGCAAGCGAAGCAACCTGCTCGACGGTCGAAAACACATCTGCCGTGTCGGTATTGGTCATGGACTGCACCACGACTGGTGCACCAGAGCCCACGCGCACATTGCCGATGGTGCAGACGACCGTTTTTCGCCGCTCGATCGAGGCCATAGGAATCCATAGTTTAGCAGAGAGGTCCCACCCTTCAGGGTGTTAGACATTGGACCCGCGAAGGTCGTCCTAGAGTTCTAAACTGAGTGAAACCGGGTTTTGTTTTGGACACGTGGTTTCTGAACATGCGGCAACGCACACCGGACACTGCAAGTTCCGCATATGGCAAACAAGCCACGATCGTCACGGCAAAGCACGAACGAAAGTTGCTAGTTAAAGGATCGAGAAACTTAAAGTGCTAGTTTAGATTTCTCATTCGCAAGCTCTCTCCAGTCGCTGAGTCGTGAATCTCTCTGAGCTTTAGGGCTACGCCCATCACGGTTTGAGCATCGCTATTTTGCCGTTTGCGCCCACCGCAACGATGACCCCTTGCTTTGATTCCAGGGCATGGAAACCCTCGCTTCCAGACAAACTCCAAGTGTGCAGTTCGTCTCTTGAGAGGCCGAACCCAGCCGGCCCAACCACGATCATTCCAGGGGCCGTGCCGCCGATGTAGGCAACGGCGGAGAAGAACTTCTGTGGCGTGGCATCCGCAAGCTTCCAGGTTTTGCCGCCATCTTCAGTCCGGGCGAGGTGAGGCCCGGTTTGTTCCGGGTGCTGGTAGTCACCCCCTGCGACGACGCCGTGGAGCCCGTCCCGGAAAGCGATCGAGAAAGTACCTTGCGACGGGGCGCCGCGGACGATTGGCGTATCAGCGACCGCCCAAGTTTCACCGCCGTCCGAAGAATGGAAGACCCGAGCGGCGGGGCCACCGGTCGAAAACCAGATGTTTTCGATTCCATTGCTTGTGACACACGAATTGCTGGCGGCAAAGGAGCCCTCTCCGTCGATGGCCGGCGGAATGTTCTTGGGATCGACGTATTGCCAGCTTTGCCCGCCGTCGCGCGTGCGAAGGACCTGAGATTTACCGTTCACCGGATCTCCGATCACGACAGCATGGCGCTCGCCAGCAAACACCATGCAGTCGAAAAACCCCTTCGGCTCCGGATTGGTGTACTGGAGTTCCCACTGCTTCCCGATGTGAAGGTGATAAATGCGGGACTTGTCGCCGGTTCCTGAAGCAAGAAGAAAAACGTCCTCCTTGAAGACTTTGACTCCGCGAAAATCCAGGTCTTCAGCGCCTGGGACTTTGCCCGCATTCCAGGTTTTGCCGCCATCTCTCGTCATGACATAAGTGCCGTGGGTACCGCTCGCCCAGATGTTTTCGCGGTCGAAAATGCTGACCCCTCGCAAGGATTCCTTCGTAGGGCTCTCTTGCGGTTGCCACTGGGCGAGAGCGGTTGCGGTGAGGAGAAGTAGAACGGCCAGGCGCATGCACGAAGCATACGCCTTTACGGAACCGAACCAATCACAAAGATCGCGGCTGAGACTAGGGTAGTCTCGTGCCGAGCGTTTTCACGATGTCGTTGTAGATGACGACTGCGGCGAACAGCACGAGAAAAACAAACGCAGCTTGGTAGATGCGCTCTTTAATCGGCATGCTGATATCACGCCTCATCAAACTCTCGATGAAGAGCAGCAGAATGACGCCGCCGTCCATGATGGGAATGGGCAGAAGATTGAAGATGCCTAGGTTCAAGCTCACGGCTGCGGTGAGTTCGAGAAAAGGCATCCATCCTTGCTGGGCTGCGATTCCAGCCTGCTGAGCGATTCCGATCGGACCGGAAACCGTTTTAAGAGAGGCTTTGCGTTGAACCAGACGGCCGACCAACTCCAGGATGAGTGTGGAGAGCTTGCGGTTTGTAGCTATAGATCGATCGAGCGCCTCGGGAAGAGATAGCCTCGACACGGAAATCTGGTAGGAGTTCTTGAAGCCGAGACGATAATGTTTCTGCGTACCCGGCGTGTCCGCTAGCACCGGAGTGACGTTGAACGTCATCTCCTTTCCGCTGCGATCAATCGCCAGTTGCAGTGGCTTCTCTTTGGTGCGTTGCAGACTGTCGATCATGGATTGAATGGACGTCACAGGCTGTCCGTCGATCGCAACGATCTTGTCGCCTTCGACCAAACCGGCCTTCGCTGCCGGCATGCCGGCTTCGACGTCCCCAATGATCACCGGAACTTTTGGCAACCATCCCGCCGACGGTGGCTCGTCAGCACTATCGGAAGCCGGAACTACCGATCCCCGGAAGGTTTGCCCATTCCGCTCTGCCTCGAACGGCAGCGGCTGATTCGCGCTTACCAACTGCTTCATCTCCACCTGTTCCCAACTGGGATTGCGGACGCCATCAATTTGCGTAAGGTGGTCCCCGGGCTGAATTCCAGCCTTTCCTGCCGGAGAACTCGGATCGACGTAGCCGACGATCGCTGGCTGATCCAGATACCCGGGGTGCTCGTAGTGCACCATGTAGACGCCGGTCAGAAGCACAATGGCGAGCAGGATATTCATCGCCGGCCCAGCGATGGCGATCAGGAAGCGATGCCAGCGAGAGTGATTCAGGAATTCGCGGGGATCGTCGGTGTGGCGATCCATCGGGTTCTCGCCGCTCATTTTTACGTAGCCCCCGAGGGGGATGGCGTTGATCCGATAGTCGGTCTCGCCCTTACGGAAGCCGACCAGGCGCTTGCCAAAGCCGATGGCGAATTGCTCCACGCGCACACCCAGCAGCTTGGCCACGGCATAGTGGCCGAACTCGTGGATGAGGATCATGAAGCCGAGGATGACTGCAACAGAGATGAGTGAGATAAGCACTGAATTCAACATTAGAGACTAGTTTTGACGCGCCGCCACAGGCAATGTGCCAAGGCGAGCAACCCTTTCGCGAGCGCTAGCGCGGGCTTGCTGGTCCACACGCAGCACTTCTCTTATAGATTCCATTTTGGCCGCTGGCGTTTCAGAAACGACTTCCTCGATCAGCACGGGAATATCCATAAAGCGGATGTTCCCATCGAGAAACGCTGAAACGGCCACCTCATCGGCTGCGTTCAAGGCCACCGTTTTGCCGCCTCCGGCCGCAGCAGCCTCGTAGGCCAAGCGCAGGCAAGTGAATTTTTCCATGTCGGGCGGGCAGAAATCGAGGTGTCTTAAGTCACTGAGACTAAAGTTCAAATCGGACGGAATGCGGTCGGGATAGGTCAGCGCGTAGAGGATGGGAAGGCGCATGTCGGTGACCGAAAGCTGGGCCAGGATGCTGCCGTCCACGAACTCGACCAGGGAATGAATTGTGGATTGCGGGTGCACGATGACCGAGACCTGGTCCGGCGGTAAGTTGAACAAACGACAGGCCTCTATGACCTCAAAGCCCTTGTTCATCAGGGTGGCCGAGTCAATGGTGATGCGGTTGCCCATTTTCCAAGTGGGATGATTCAGGGCTTGATCGACGGTGATATCGGCGAACTTGGCTTTGGGCGTGTTGAGAAACGGGCCACCCGAGGCCGTGAGCCAAATGCGGCGAACCTCGTCCATGCGGCCTCCGCGGAGGCACTGGTGGACGGCATTGTGTTCGCTGTCAATCGGCAAGAGCGGCTTACCCTGGCGTCGGGCCTCGGCGGTGATGAGCTCTCCGGCAGCCACCAGGCACTCCTTATTCGCCAGACCGACGCTCTTTCCCGCCTTGACTGCTTCGTAGGTAGCCTCGAGACCAGCGACACCGACAATGGCGCTGACCACAAAATCCACTTCGGAATGGGTTGCCACCCGGACGGTTCCGGCAGCTCCATGGGTGATTTCAATATCCGTGATTCCGGCCTCATTCAGACGCACCCGAAGGTTGTTGGCGTGAGATTCGGCAGCGACGGAAATGACGCGCGGATGCCAGCGCTTCGCCTGCTCGAAGGCGAGATCAAGGTTGCGTCCGGCGGCGAGGGTGACGATTTGAAAGCGGTCAGGGAAAGATTCAACGACACTGAGGGTGCTGCGGCCGATAGAACCGGTCGATCCCAAAATCGCAATGCGCTTCATGGATATACGTATGTTACTAGAAGGCGACGCGGGAGGGCATTGGTATCATCCGTGCGTCGAAATTCGCCGGCTTTGCACCTTGGTTTGTACCCTAATCCCCGGCGTGGCGAGCTGTGCCAGATTCTGGAACTGTGGATCGGGAACGCGTCCCGTTAGTGCGGCGCCTGTCCTCTGCGGTGTTAATATGGCGTTCGCATTGGCGGACACTTATGACCTCTTCTCTTTCTCTTTCTTTTTCCCGAAGGAACTTCTTAGCAAATGTAGGCGTGGTGACGGCTGGAAGCGCACTGCCGAAGGCCTTACTGGGGAGCGTGGCCAGCTCGCCATTTCGTGTTGCGGTGATCAATGACGAGATCAGCCAAGACTTCGAGCGGGCATGCCAAGTTGCATCCGGATTCGGCATGAAATGGATCGAGCTCAGAGGGATGTGGAGCAAGAACATACTCGACCTGGATGCCAATCAAATCTCAGAGTCTCAGCGACTGCTTAGAAAATACGACCTGCGAGTAACCGATATCGCCAGTCCCCTGTTCAAGGTGGACTGGCTGGGTGCGCCGAAGTCGAAGTTCAGTCCTAAGCACGACGAGTTCAATGCCCACTTTGGGCCCTCGCAGCAGGACGCGATCCTCGAAAAGTGCGTCGAAATGGCCAAGAAATTTTCAACAGATCGTGTGCGGTGTTTCGATTTCTGGCGCCTGGACGATCCCAAGCCGTTTCGAGCAGAAATCAACGAGACTCTGCGCAAGGCAGCCGAGAAGCTTGGAAAACAAGGCTTGACGCTGGTCCTCGAAAACGAAATGTCGTGCAACACCGGGACGGGTAAAGAGGCAGCCGAGGTCCTGGCTGCGGTCGAGACACCTTCGTTCATGCTGAACTGGGACCCGGGCAATGCCGCGACCCTGGGCGAGATTCCATATCCGGATGGCTATCGTTTATTGCCCAAGAACCGCATTGGACACTGCCACTGCAAGGATGTCGTGAAGAATGGTGACAAGTACGATTGGGCTGCGATGGGAAAAGGCATTATTGACTGGGTTGGGCAGTTCCGCGCGCTACACCAGGCTGGCTACAAATATGCCGTGAGCCTTGAGACTCACTGGCAGGGTGGCGGAACTCCGGAAGCATCGACCGGGCAAAGCTGGGCGGGAATGAAGGACGAATTGCTGAAAGCGGGAGTCAGCTAGGGCGGGATCACACCCTAGAGGCAAATTCGGCCGAGGGAATTTATCTCGAGCCATGCCAGACGTGAGCTCATCAGCGCGGAATATTACTGCTTAGGTTGACCAAGCCGGGCCCGTAGCTCTCTCCGAAATTCGCCTCCGAGGTCTTGCGTGGTGGGATCCAGTCACGGGGCCCCTGGTCTTAGGGCATCATCGTGTGCCAAGCCGCCCAAGTCCAGAGCACCGGCGCGGCGAAGAGCAGGGCATCGATGCGGTCAAACATGCCGCCATGGCCGGGAAGGATGGCCCCTGAATCTTTCACTCCCGCTCCGCGTTTGATAAGAGATTCGACCAAATCTCCGAGTTGCGCAGCGATGTTCAGGATGATCGACAGCACGACGATAGGTTCGAGCGCTTCCTGAGTAAAGATCCCATGGCGCTGGTCGATCAGGTGCGCGTCCATCAATGCCGTGCTGATCGGCTGCGCGTAGCGGAACATCAGAATGCCGATACCGAGGCTCGCGACAAGGGAAGCGATTGCTCCTTCCCAGCTCTTTTTCGGGCTGATGCGTGGGGACATGCGATGGCGCCCCAGCGGTTTGCCGATAAAGTAGGCGAAGATGTCTCCTGCCCAAACCAGCAGCAGCAGGTAAAGAAGAAGAAAAGCACCGCGCCACTGTTCGCGCAACTGGACCAGCGACGCCATCGGAAGTGCGATGTAGACGAAAGCGAATGCCGAGACCATGGCCGCGGGAAATCCGGAGCGAAGCTCACTTCCGCGCATGGCGAGCGAAAGAAACAGAAATGGCGCGAGCACGGCGGCACATACTCCAAAATAACTAAAGCTGCCGGTCGAGAGGAGATCGGTCTTGCCAGGGTGCACCGCCAAGATCAGGAAAAACACAACGGCGTAAATGTAGGTAGGCGCCCGCATTGGGCGAATGCCATAGCCTTCAGAAAGCTTGAGCAGTTCGTGAATCGCCATCAGGGCGATGGCTCCGGAAAACGCCGCCAGCACTGCGACTGGCGCGCGCAGCACGATGGCAAGAACAACCGGAATGAGAACGACTGCGGTAAGTACTCGTTTTGCGAATTCCAAATCAGCCCCGCAGGGCGCGCGAGGCTCGCGCCAGAACTGATCGCTCTGGGGTGGGAGATTCGTTCAGGCCGCCGTACCGGCGGTCGCGTTTTTGGTAATCGGCGATGCCTTCGAGCAAGTGCACGCCGCGGAATTCCGGCCAAAGCGTCGGGGTGACATAAATCTCGGCGTACGCCAGCTGCCAAAGCAGGAAATTGCTCAAGCGCATCTCGCCGCTGGTGCGAATCACCAGATCCGGGTCGGGCAGATGACGCGTGTAGAGATGTTGTGACACGAGTTCTTCGTTGACCCTGAGATGATCGATTCCACCATTGTTGGCTGCCGCGTTCACCATCGACTGAAATGCGTCGACAATCTCTGAGCGCGCGCTGTAGTTAAGCGCCAGGGTTAGCAACATTCCGCTATTGCGAGAGGTCTCTTTGCGCGCCCACTCCATTTTTTCCTGAACGAAAGGCGGTAGCTCATGCAAGCGCCCGATGTACTGGAGACGTACGTTGTTCTTGTGCAGGGTGGGCACTTCCTGCTTCAGGTAGCGGGCCAGGAGCTTCATGAGAAAATCAACTTCGGCCTTGGGGCGACGCTTCCAGTTTTCCTCAGAGAAGGCGTAGAGCGTGAGCGAAGGGATACCGATTCGCGAGGCACACTCGACGGTGTAGCGTACGGAAGTGACTCCGGCGCGATGTCCCGCCACGCGAGGCAGGTGACGACGGCGCGCCCAGCGGCCGTTGCCGTCCATGATGATGGCGATGTGTTTCGGGAGCCGTTCCGGATCAAGCCGACGGTAAACCTCGGCTTCTTTCGCGTCCAGTCCGGCAGGAACCGTTGCCTGCAAGAAAATCCCTTTCGTTTCAGAAACTAACATAGGGTGCGGGGAGTTGCAATGAATGAACCGGGCTCGGGCTCAGGATAGAACTTCTAGTCACAAAGGAACACGAACCGCTTCCCTCGGGCCCCTTCGTGGTTAACGAATCATTCCTTCGACGCTTGCGGCACGATCGCGAGTTCCAGCCGCTCGGTTCGGCGTAGGACGGTGATTGTATTTTTCACACGGACCTCGGTCTCGGTGAGCAGACGATGCAAGTCGTCCACCCCGGCGATCGGCTGACCGGCAAAAGCGAGGATTACATCCCCCTCGCAAAGTCCGGCCCGCCCGGCTGGGCTGCCCGGCGTGACACCCACGATCATCACTCCTGTTTCTTTTTGCAGATCGTAAAAACGTACGACGCGGCGGCGCAGCGGAACTGTCTGTGCCTCCACGCCTATGTAAGCGCGCTGAATTCGGCCTTGTTGGAGCAGGCGGCTCGCGACGAACTTGGCCGTGTTAATTCCGATGGCGAAACACAAGCCTTGGGCGCCCATGATGGTTGCCGTATTGACGCCGATGACCTGTCCGTCGGAGGAAACCAGTGGTCCCCCGGAGTTGCCGGGGTTGAGAGCCGCATCGGTCTGGATGACGTCGTCGATCATTCGGCCGGAATAGGAACGCAGAGAACGCCCGAGAGCGCTGACGACACCGGCAGTCACGGTGTACTGGAAACCATAGGGATTGCCGATCGCGATCGCCAACTGACCGACGTGCAATTTTTGCGAGTCTCCGAGCTCGACGGCGGTGAGATTGGGTGCATCGATACGCACCACGGCCAGATCGGTGGCCGGATCTTCGCCGATCAGGTGCGCGGGGAAGCGGCGTCCGTCGGGCAGGGATCCTTCAATTTTTGACGCGCTGTGCACTACATGGCTGTTGGTGAGAACCAGGCCGTCGGGGGTGAACACGAATCCCGAACCTCCGCCGTGGCGCTCGTGCGATTCCCCGTTTCGGACAACAGCTTTTTGTGTGACTTCGATTTTTACGACCGACGGACTGACTTTTTCCGCAGCCGATACAACCGCTCGCGAGTAGGCGTCGAGCAGCGCGCCGTCGGACGGATGGGGGGCAGCTGGCGGAGCCGTGCTCTCGAATGCTTCGGATGTCACGAATTGGGGCATGGTGGGTAGATGAGGAACGGAGGGGTTGGGATTCAGCCTGCCACTTATACAGCCGGCGATCGAAGCTGTGTCGCATCCAAATCACGATCGCGCACGCCGACCAGATACAGCAGAGCATCGAGCCCAAGGTGAGATACGGAATGGCTGGCGCTTTGCCGCACCAGCGGCTTGGCGTGAAAAGCGATGCCCATGCCGGCCAGGTTGAGCATCGGTAGGTCATTTGCTCCGTCGCCCACGGCAACCACCTGATCGACGGAGATGTTTTCTTTCTCGGCGAGCATTTTGAGCAGCTCGGCTTTCTTCTTCCCATCTACGATCTCGCCTACAACCCTGCCGGTGACGGCTCCATTCGCGGTCTCCAATTCATTGGCAAAAACGTAGTCGATCCCTAGTCGTTGCTGAAGGTGCCTGCCGAAAAAGGTGAACCCGCCGGAGAGGACGGCGGTTTTATATCCCAGCGATTTGAGGGTGCGGATCAGACGTTCGGCGCCGCCGGCTAAAGGAATCGTCCGCAGCACTTCGTTCAATCGCGATTCGGAGAGGCCGGCCAAAAGCGCTACTCGTTGGGCAAAACTCTGCTTGAAATCCAACTCGCCGCGCATGGCGGCAGCCGTGATTGAAGAAACTTTGTCGCCGACCTCGTGCAGTTTGGCAAGTTCGTCGATCACTTCGGCTGCGATGAGCGTCGAGTCCATATCAAACACGAAAAGCCGCCGGTTACGTCGGAAGATGCTTTCGCGCTGAATGGCAATGTCGATGTTGAACCGTTGCGTCAGTTGCAAGAGCTCAGCACGAAGCGCAGGAGAGGAGTCGACGATTCCGCTGATCTCGAGTTCGACGCAGGCATTGGCGTTACCTAGCCGGCCGGTTAAAGAGAGCCGTCCAGACAGGCGCTCAATCACATCAATGTTGAAGTTATTGCACGAAACCGCATCCGTGATGCTCGCGAATTGTTCAGCCGTAATCTCGCGCCCAAGTGCGGTCACGATAAAACGAAACTTACCTTGCGCGCGAACCCAGTGGTCGAAAGCCTCAGCGCTAATCGGACTGAACTTGATCTTCAGATCAAGGTCGTGCGCGCGAACCAGCAGGTCCTTCTTGAGGGGCGTGAAGTCGTGGCCGTCGGGGACTTCGATCAGCATGCCGAGCGCGAGCGCCTCATGAACAACAGCCTGGCCGATGTCGAGAATGCGGACATTGTAGCCAGCGAGAATTTTTGCCAGCGAACTGGTAAGCCCGGGCCGGTCGTCGCCGGAAATATTAATCAGAATGATCTTGTTCATGTCCTGAATGCAGCTTACCAGCTACCTGCTTCCCGCACACAGCGCGCAACCCCGCGGCGAGCGTGCGATCTCTAAGTGCTAGGAGGAATCATGCCAGCACGTAAGTCGAGGGGTCGCAAATACAGCAAAGGCGCCAGCAAAAGCGTGGAGAGCGCAATGCGGCGGAAAAAGAGCGGAACGTTGCGCTCGGGAAAAGGCGGTAAAGGTGGCAAGGTGAAAAGCCGAAAACAGGCGATCGCAATCGGGCTTTCGGAAGCGCGCAAGAAAGGCGCCAAGGTCCCGGCCAAGAAATCCAGCAGAAAAAAGAAGTGAGTTGCACTTCACGCGACGCTGAAACCATGCGTTCTTGATTCGGCGGTGATCGAAGCGTCCTTCTATCCTGCGGCGGCAGCTTTGTGCCCGATCATCACCGCATCCTGCATCTGCTTGAACAGCTCTCCCATCGCCGCGGGCGAGTGCGACATGAATAGCGTGTTTGTCTTGTCACTGCTTCCAATTTCTTTGATCGTGTCCAGATATTGCGTGACCAGCACGAGCATCATGACGTCGCGTGCGGTGGTGCCCTCGACCGCTGCGGCGAAAGCTTCCACGGACTGTTTTAGTCCTTCCACAATGGCCTTGCGCTGATTGGCGATACCCTGGCCTTGGAGGGCCTTGCTTTCTGCCTCCGCCTCAGCCTGCTTTACTTTCAGGATCTTTTCCGTTTCGCCACGAGCACTGGCGGCGACTTGCTCGCGCTGTGCGGCATTAATCTCATTCATGGCCGCCTTTACTTTCTCGTCCGGCTGAATGTCCGTCACCAGCGCCTGGTCGATGGCGTATCCATAGGTTTGCATCACGTCGTCGAGACCCTGCTTGATGGCAATGGCGATGTCTGACTGCTGCAAAAAGGCGTCGTCAAGGTTCATCTTCGGAACATGGCCCAGAATGACATTGAACACGTAGGAGGAGATTTGCTGTTTCGGATTGGCTAGTTTGTAGAAAGCCTCATAGACCTTCTCGGGGATGACGTGGTATTGAACCGAAACCGGGATCTTTACGAACACGTTGTCTTTCGTCTTGGTCTCGACGTCGAGCGCCAGTTGTTGTACGCGGAGGTCGATGCGTCCCGCGATCTGATCAATCCAAGGAAACTTGAAGTTGATGCCGGCAGTGCCGACGCAGAGAAACTTGCCAAGTCGCTGGACGACGACGGCTTCGGCGGTTCGCACCTGAAAGAAGCCACTGAGGATCGTGCCCAACAGGAATATGCCTAGGATTCCATAGAAGATGAAAGTAATAGTTTGCGACGAGTCCATCATGGTTTCTCCTGGTTAAGTTTGAGCGGAGGGATGCGGCATGATAGCGCGGCTCAAGACAGAGCACAATCGTTTTGCGCGGAGGCGAACCTACCACATAGAAAGCCTAATAATCAGAGGAAAAACAACCGATAACTTCAAGGGGACGGTCGGCTAAGAGACTTAGGGTAACTTACTGGCACCGATCTCGGCAGGCTGCTGCTCAACCAAGCATCCGCTCGCATTTTTGCGCGATCGCCCAGTCTTCCTGCGCGCGAATGACAAGCACTCGCACGCCCGCGTCCTTGTCGGATATCTCCCCGTCCAGATGTGCGCTCGAGTTCTTTGCCTCGTCGACGCCGATTCCGAGGAAGCGCAGACGCTCGCCGGCGGCTTGTCGGACATCGGCCGAGTTCTCGCCGATCCCGGCGGTGAACACGAGAGCATCCACTCCGCGAAGGGAAGCTGTCATAGCTGCGATCCCTGCACAAAGCCGATGGATGAAGATTTCGAAGGCGAGCCTCGCCCGCGCATTTCCCCCGTTCATGGCCTTCACGATCTCGCGCATGTCGCTCGATATTCCGGACACGCCAAGCAGGCCGGACTCGCGGTTCAAGGTCTCGTCAAGATCGGGTAGGTCGGTTCCTGAACGCAGCACATGAATCAGTATTCCGGGGTCGAAGGACCCTCCGCGGGTTCCCATGACTAGGCCTTCGAGGGGCGTAAAGCCCATGGTTGTATCGATGCTCTTGCCCGCGTCGATGGCCGCTAAGGAGCAGCCATTCCCGAGATGACAGGTAATGATCTTCAGGGACGAAAGATCTCGAGCTAGCATCTGGGCGGCGCGCTGGGCGCAATATTCGTGGTTGATACCATGGAAGCCGTAACGGCGGATGCCTTGCTCGTACCATGAGTAGGGGCCAGCGTAAATTTTCGCTTCGTCTGGCAAGGTACGGTGAAAGCCGGTGTCGAACACGGCGATTTGCGGGGTGCCTGGAAACAACTTGCTCGAAAGATCGATCCCTTGCAGGCCTGCTTGGTTGTGCAATGGAGCGATGGAAGCGACGTCGGCGATGGCCTTTCGAACCTCAGGCGTGAGCCGGCTGGGCTCGCTGAGTGTCGGGCCGCCATGCACGATGCGATGGCCGATTGCATTAACCTCGGTGGCTTTCTTGAGCAACGCCGTTGGACCCGTCCAAAGATTCTCAAGCAGTTTCTCAAGGCTACCTTGGCGGCCGCCCGGACCGATTTCATGTTCCGTGCGAATCTTTTGCCCTGCGGAGTTCTCGATGGTAACGGTTTCTTTGTTGCCGTCCCATTCCAGTTTGCCTTCCCACAGCGCAGGGACTGGGTCAACCGACGGTTCCGGGCCGAGCTCAAACAGCGCGCTTTTCTGACTGCTTGAGCCGGAATTGAGAACCAGGATCTTCATTCCCGTCTGCTGAAGTGGAATCCTTCGCGCCCATTGCGTCTTTGAAATCATTGACCGCTCTGGACACGAGAAACACCAAACCAAAAAGCTCTAGTACGGCCACTTCCAGTTCAGAATTTCCGGCATGTCGATGCCATACTCGTCGATGTACTGTTTGTGTTCCACAAGCTTATTGCGCAGCAACTGCTTGAAGTGACCGCCAACGTTTTTCAGCTTGGGCACGCGGTCTACCACATCGCCCGCCAGGTGGAACCGGTCGAGATCGTTCATCACGGTCATATCGAACGGAGTGGTCGTGGTTCCTTCTTCTTTGTAACCGCGCACATGCATATTGTCATGGTTCCGGCGCCGATAGGTGAGCCGGTGAATCAACCACGGATAACCGTGGTAAGCAAAGATGACCGGCTTGTCGATGGTGAAAAGGGAATCGAAGTCATTGTCAGACAGCCCGTGCGGATGTTCGGTTGAGGGTTGAATCGTCATCAAGTCGACAATGTTAACCACGCGAATCTTGAGGTCAGGAACGTGCCGGCGCAAAAGGTCGACCGCCGCCAGAGTTTCCAGTGTCGGAACATCGCCGGCGCAAGCCATGACGACATCTGGCTCGGACGTGTTGTCGTTACTCGCCCAATCCCAGATACCAATGCCGTTCGTGCAATGCTCGATAGCTGATGGCATGTCCAGCCACTGAAGCTCCGGTTGCTTTCCTGCCACGATCACGTTGACGTAATTGCGGCTGCGCAAACAGTGGTCAGCAACGGACAACAGGCAATTCGCGTCCGGGGGGAGATAGACTCGCACGACGTCTGCCTTCTTGTTCACCACGTGATCGATGAAGCCCGGGTCCTGGTGCGTGAACCCATTGTGGTCCTGCCGCCACACGTGTGACGTGAGCAGGTAATTCAGGGAAGCGATCGGGCGTCGCCATTCGATATCTCGGGTCACCTTCAGCCATTTCGCATGCTGATTGAACATCGAGTCTACAATGTGAATAAAGGCTTCGTAACACGAAAAGAAGCCATGACGTCCGGTGAGCAGGTAACCTTCCAGCCATCCTTGGCACATATGCTCGCTGAGCATTTCGAGCACGCGGCCGTCGCGTGCGAGGTACTCGTCCACCGGAAGGATCGGCTCCATCCATGCTTTGCTTGTGGCCTGGTAGACGGCTTCAAGGCGGTTCGATGCAGTTTCGTCTGGGCCGAAGATGCGGAAGTTTTTCGCCTCAAGATTAAGCTTCATTACGTCGCGCAGGAATCCCCCCAACACACGGGTGCTTTCGGCCTCAACGTTTCCAGGCTTTTTTACCTCGACCGCATATTTGCGGAAGTCGGGCATGACCAAGTCGTGAAGAAGCAGCCCTCCGTTGGCATGAGGGTTCGCGCTCATCCGGCGATTCCCCCGGGGAGGCAGTTCGGCGAGCTCCGCGACTAATCTCCCGCTCTGATCGAATAATTCCTCCGGTTTGTAACTGCGCATCCAGTCTTCGAGCACTTTCAGGTGCTGCGGCTTCTTCTGAAGATCGGCCACCGGTACTTGATGCGCGCGCCAGGTGCCTTCCACTGGTTTCCCGTCGACCGTCTTCGGTCCTGTCCAGCCTTTTGGGGAGCGCAGCACGATCATCGGCCAATCCGGCATGCCGTTGCGCTGCTCGTTATTGCGCGCGTTCCATTGGATTGAGCGAATCTCGTCGACGACGTGGTCGAGCGTCGCCGCCATGAGCTGATGCATCTGCTCGGGATCGTCGCCTTCGACGAAGTAGGGCTTCCAACCGCACCCGGTAAAGAAACCGATGAGTGCGTCGTCGCTCATTCGACCCATGATTGTGGGGTTCGCGATCTTGTAGCCGTTGAGATGTAGGATCGGTAACACAGCACCGTCGCGAGTGGGATTTAGAAACTTGTTGATATGCCAACTGGTCGCGAGCGGCCCGGTTTCGGCCTCTCCGTCGCCAACCACGCAAGCCACCAAAAGGTCAGGATTGTCGAATGCGGCGCCACAGGCATGGCTGAGCGAATAGCCCAGCTCTCCACCCTCGTGGATGGAGCCCGGAGTCTCAGGCGCGACATGGCTAGGTATGCCGCCCGGGAATGAGAACTGTTTGAACAGGCGCCCCATTCCTTCCTCATTCTGCTGAATGTTCGGATAGAGCTCGACGTAAGTGCCTTCAAGGTAGGCATTTGCCACCATGCCGGGGCCGCCGTGCCCCGGGCCGCAGATGTAGATGACGTTGAGGTCATCTTTCCGAATCATGCGATTCAGGTGGACATAAATGAAGTTGAGGCCAGGAGTGGTACCCCAGTGCCCCAGAAGCCGAGGCTTGATGTGTTCAAGCTTCAATGGTTCGCGTAGGAGAGGATTCTTATAAAGGTAAATTTGTCCGACAGAAAGGTAGTTCGCAGCGCGCCAATAAGCATGAATCTTTGCGAGTTCTTCCCCAGTGAGGGGAGCGTTTGAAATGCCGGGGAGGGAATTCAGAGTAGTCATCGACGCACCTCCTCTCAATCATCCCCTACAGCGAGACGCCGTGCGAAAAAAATTGTGTGAAGAAGGATCTTTGCCGCCGCGAGCGGTGTTAAGTCCGTGTAGAGTTCAGTAGGGCGAAGCAGAACACTGCGGGGCATCGGCCTCGTAATGGTTAGGATTACGGATGCTTCGGCGTCAATCCGCAAGCATCGCGAACCAGCCTCAAGTCCAGCCCCTCCGGAGAAAATTCGGCGATCCGCCGACCATCAGGCGTGTTGAACTCGATTCTGAATAGTCCTGCGCCAATCAGTTCACGCACGGTGCCTTTGTCCATGGCCAGAAAGTGGCCATTGATCCAGTTCCAGTTGTGCTCGTCGTGCGAGTTATCGGCGCGCACGCGCACGTGCATCTGAGGTTGTCCCCAGAAGCCGGCCCAGTTCGGGCGCGAAAGTTTTAGGTTCGGATTGAAGTCGGCCAGCTGCAGCTTGCCGTCAGTGCAGTAAAGAATCACTTTGGCGCGGTCGTCGCCGTCTTCGGTATTCTCAGCTTGGAGCTCGAAGCGGGCCCGCTTTTGGGTGGTCATGCGATCTTCAGATCGGGCCACCGTCCAATCGCCGCCCGCACTCATGCCGGGGCCGCCGCGGTCGTCCTCGTAGTCCCGATCACCGACCGGCCGCTGCGCGAGCGCCTTCAACGAGAGCATCACGCAAACAGCAAGAACAAGAACAGCGATGATATTGCGGGTCACGGTTCCCTTCTTCCTCTCAGATCCTTCGCTATGCCTGTAAACCCAATCCGATACGAAAAGTTGCAGGAAAACGCCGCCCTGCGAGATCGCCGCAGCCTGCGCCAACCTGTAGCACTCTCGCCCGAAAGGGCGATCTTCCACTCTCGAAGTGGATAAACTTGACCTATGCCAGTTCAAATTGGGAGCCAGGCGCACAGTTTCGGCGATCCCACAGGCCTGCTTTCCGACTGCCACCGCCGGATCGAGATGTTCATGCGGGTGCTAGAGAAAGTCGCGCAAATCATTGATTCTCCGCCGGAGGGGGAGGTTAGGCAGTCCTTGGAGGCGGCTTTGCGCTACTTTCGTGAAGCCGCGCCGAAGCATAAGGCAGACGAGGAGCAATCTCTGTTTCCCCGGCTGCGCAAGGTCGAATCGCCCCAGCTGAGAGCAGCTTTCGCGAAGCTGGAAGAGCTTGAACTCGACCACCGCTGGTCGGAGCCTCTCCACTCACGCATCGATCGATTGGGCCAGGAGTATCTTTCGAAAGGTCGGCTCTCCGGGGCCCAGATTGGGGAGTTTCGCGACTCGGTTTCCGAGCTGTCTGCCATGTATCTGCGACACATCGCGGTGGAGGACAAGATATTGTTCCCGGCTGCTGTGCAGGCGCTTTCAGACGCCGACAAGCAAATGATTGCCGAGGAGATGGCGAAGCGCCGGGCCCTGCCGCTCGTTTCCCCCGCTTGATGTCCATCTGGACGATCGAACTGCGCCACTGACCCAGTTGCATTGATGGAGACGCCCTCCACGAGAGCTGCAATCACTTTGGAGCGACGATCTGTGGGTAGACAGTTCACGTAAAATGACCCAAAAAGATAGTCTTCAAGGCCGAGAAGCTGACATCCGCCGAGAAGGACGTGATCTCAAAAATCGAGGAAGCCCGGCGGACACTCAGGTACAACTTGGCGACACCTCGAAGATGGAAGGGATTGCTCCGTCGTAATACGCTGGCGCGGGCGGTCAGAGGATCGAACAGCATTGAAGGCTACAACGTAACCGCCGAAGATGCGATCGCCGCAGTAGAGGGAGAAGAGCCACTCAGCGCGGACCGAGAAGCGTGGCTCGCCGTCACGGGGTATCGTACCGCCATGACATTTGTGCTCCAGTTAACGAAAGATCCAAACTTCATTTATAGCGAAGGTTTTATTCGTGGCTTGCACTTCATGATGTTGCAGCATGACCTCAAAAAGAACCCTGGAAATTGGAGGCCAGGAACGGTTTACGTCCGAGACGAAGCAAGGGGAGAAGTAGTGTATGAAGGGCCCGACATTGAAATGGTTCCGGGTTTGGTCGAAGAGTTAATTGAATACTTGAACGATGACGACGATTGCCCCCATGCTCTCGTTAAAGGGGCAATGGCTCATCTGAATTTGGTGATGATTCATCCGTTCTCTGACGGAAACGGCAGAATGGCTCGTTGTCTTCAGACGCTTGTGCTTGGCCGAGAAGGTATTCTTGAATCGGAATTTTCATCCATCGAGGAATACCTAGGTCGGAACACGCAAGATTATTACAACGTTCTTGCTCAGACTAGCGAGGGCTCATGGCATCCAAAGAACAGCACACGAGCATGGATCCGATTCAACCTTACCGCTCATTTCAGACAAGCAAGCACACTTGTGATGAGAACCAAGCTAATGGATGTGCTATGGCAAGAATTGGAAGCGATGATTTCTCGGCAGGGTCTCCCAGAGCGTCTAATTTATGCCGTCGCCGATGGCGCTATCGGATACCAGGTTAGGAATTCCAGCTATCGTAATCTAGCTGAGTTAAATGATATCTTGGCCAGCCGAGACCTTAAGGCAGCGGTTGATGCTGGATTGTTGATACCGACCGGAGAACGCAGGGGGAGAATTTACGTAGGTTCGCCACAGTTGAGAGCGTTGGTTGATAAGCTACGACGGGAATTCATCAAATCAGTGCCTGACCCGTTTGTGGAGACAACTCCCAAACTTCCGTTCCCGCCGGCCTAGTCTTTCGCTGCTTCTCGCACGATTCGCGCAGCGGCTTGGCTGAAATCTTCGTCTTGATGACATTCCTGCAAATGCTTTTGGAATGCCTTTTTTGCCTGCGGAGTGGAGAGATCAAGAAAGGATTCTATCTTCCCTTCCATCGGTACCTGCTGATTGCAAACCGAACACTTAACAATTCCATCTTGGACCAGCGTTGGATGAGCGATTGTTCTAGAACTAGACATATCCCCATCTGCCACAACCTGCGTCACGCAGTCACGCTCTGTCGCTGTGTGAAAATTCAAACTGCACCACTGCCGCTTGATGGCCAGGGTTTCTAACCAGCACAAGCTTAATGTAAACTGAGACTACCTCTTTTGGCCGCAATCCGGCCCAAGCCTGGTAGCTCCGCGGAAGTGGTGGAATTGGCAGACACACCATCTTGAGGGGGTGGCGCCGAAAGGCATGCGGGTTCAAGTCCCGCCTTCCGCACCATCACGCCGGATCAATAGGTGGCCGGAATTAAGGAAAGGTTCCAAGAACTAATTTCGTATGATTCTCTACTCCCTGCTCGTTGTCGTTCACATCATCGTTTGTCTGTTCCTGATCATTGTTGTCTTGCTGCAAAGCGGACAAAGCGGCGATATCGCTGCCGCTTTCGGTGGAATGGGTAGCCAGACCGCTTTTGGTCCGCGTGGCGCAGCCACCGTGTTGACCAAGGCGACGACCTGGTGTGCCGTTATATTCATGATTACGTCCATTACGCTTTCCGTGCTGGCAACGCGAAGAGGCGGTAGCGGCTCAGTGCTGCAGAATATGCAGTCTCCGGCTTCGAACAGCCAGCCGGCGAAGAAGTAAATTACTTCGTCGGTCGTAGGTCATTTGCCCGGGGCTTGATTCTTAGGCCATCGCTCGCCGCTAACAGCTCGCTCTATGATTCACGAAATCCTTCCGGTCGGCCCACTACGGTGCAATTGCTCGATCATAGGCGATGAGACCACCCGTGAGGCGATGGTCGTCGATCCGGGCGACGACATCGCAGAGGTTCTGGCCATCATTCAGAAACACAATCTCCAGGTTCGGCAAATTGTCATCACGCACGCCCATATCGACCATGTGGGCGGAGCAATGAAATTACGCCAAGCGACGGGTGCCCCCATCCTGATGAACCAGAACGACTACGCACTGGTGAAGATGCTTGACGTACAAGCGGCGTGGCTGGGGATGGCTCCTCCCGGAGAGGTGAAGATCGATCGCAGCTTGGGGGATGGGGACAAGATCGACGCAGGACCGCTCGTCGCCAACGTGATCCACACGCCTGGCCATACCGAGGGCAGCGTTTGTCTCTTCTTCCCGACGCAGCAGAAGCTGATTGCGGGAGATACTCTATTCGCAGGAAGCATTGGCCGCACGGATCTCCCGGGCGGCTCCTTCGACAAAATCATCCGTTCACTGAAGGAGAAGGTCCTGGCTCTTCCCGATGAGACGGTTGTCGTGCCCGGCCATGGCCCCTTAACGACCATAGGTGATGAACGGGAAAGCAATCCCTTCCTGAAGTAGCGCCTGCTGATTCTCGTCCGTTTGTCCCTGAATTTGCATGAGGCGCCGTCAAGGGTTCCATGCGCAACTCTGGGTAACAACCAGTCTTGAAAATCAGATTGCATTGCTATGATCGAACAAGGTTTGAAGCCCTGACCGAAAGTCCAGCTGCGAAGCGATCAAGCTGAGAATCAGAAACCCATCCTGCGGAAAGTCGTAAAAGTGTCCTGGATGAACCAGCACGTTTTTCTCGCGCAGAAGTGCGATGGCCAAATCCTCATCGGATTGGGTTACAGGCACGCGCAAAACCACATACCAACCGCCTTGCACGGCTAAACGGGAGCAGGTCTTCTGCTGCAAGAGCTGTCGGTCCAGTTCCTCAAGATTCGCCCGCACTCTTTCCCTTATT
Organism: Terriglobales bacterium; assembly: GCA_035606605.1. Taxonomy (GTDB): domain Bacteria; phylum Acidobacteriota; class Terriglobia; order Terriglobales; family Acidobacteriaceae; genus Gp1-AA145. The sequence continues at coordinate 1,602 of DATNEX010000006.1, read as the reverse complement.
TGGGATTGCACCGTTTCTCTCTCAGCTAATAAGGCAGGGGCTGCAAACTGTACTGGTGCGCTCACGGACAAATATGTGTCGGCGATGACTTCCAGGCGCTCCATCGCGCAATGGGCTTGCTCTTTGGGCCCGTTGACCGCAATCCATGCGAGCTTCATTTGGGGTAGAGCGGAAATCTTCGATAGGCCGCTTAATGTAAACGTGAGAGCGTCCTGGTTTGTGCTGAAGCTTGTGTGCTCTGAGCCATCCAGCGCGTAGTCCAGAAACACTTCGTCTACGATTAGAGCAAGCTTGTGCCTACGGCAAATCTCATTTAGCTGCTCGCGCTCGCCCGTACTTACATAGGATCCGGTCGGATTGTTGGGATTAACCAACACCATGGCCCGGGTTGTTGCTCCTATCGAGTTCTCCAAAGAATGAAAATCGACTTGCCAGCCATGGTCATAGAGCAGCGGGTATGGAACCAGCTTTACGTCCTGCAAGTCAGCGAGCAAATCGAAGAGCGGATAGCTTGGCTTGGGGACAAGGATTTCATCGCCCGGGTTCGCGAGGAGCCGGAAGATGTAGGAGTAGCCCTCGCTCGTACCGCTGGTGAGCACCAGGGCTTCTGGATCGACCTGCTCTCGGCGAGAGTCGTAGTACTCCGCGATAGCTTCGCGTGCCCCTATGAGGCCTTTCGGTTGGGGATCGTAGTCGAGAGATTGGTTCCTTCCTAGGGAATCCAGAATTGCGCTGACGTGGTAAGAGATCCCAGCGCGGGTCGGATTCGAAATCGTCAGGTCGATCGGTTGCCGGCCTGCGGCGCGCGCCTCATCGATGGCCATGGTCAGGCGATTGGGGGCGAGTTTCCAGTCTGTGCGGCGGGAAAACATGGGAGTCTGGGAATCAATGATAGCGGAGGCCTTCGGCGAGAGATACCGTCCAGGGCGATGCCCTTTCACGCCGGACCGTCACTCTTCGGTCCACGTCCAAGGGTGAGGGAGGGCTTCTTGGCTCTCCGGCTTCAGTTACCTGAGGTTACTAAAGTGGAATTGTGAGGACCCGAACGAAAACGTAAGGTATGCACGTGAGCGCAAAGCTTGATCCCTTGTCTTCTGGCCCCCAGCTCGGCCGGGGCAGGGTGAAACCAGAGAGCACATGGAAGCGGCGAGCCATCGACGCCGTGCTCGTCTCTGTCGCAGCGATTTCCCTGACTGCGCTGGCCCTGCGCCTTTTGGGCCGCTAATCCCTTACCTTTCCAGGGCGATTTTCGCCTGCTCCAAGCAGGCGACGAGCGGTCGGTCGGTATCGATCACTACTTTTGGAAGCGTGATCTCCTCGAATCGAGCTTTCACGGCGAGATAGAGGCTAAAGTCGCGATTGGCTGCGGGATGCAATCCATCGCTCTCAAGTCGTGTGCGCGCGTTTTCCTCGCTGCAAACACACTCGAGAATCCTCCAGGGCTGGCCGAGCGCGCTGGCGTAACCGGTGGCGCGAGTGAGTTGGTAGCTGCGCGAGAACGTCCGGCCATCGAGAAACACCTTTCGTGCCGGGTCCTGGCGGAACAAATAGCCCGCCACTTTCAGCATCACGCGAGCGCAGAATTCGTCCTGTTCCGTTGAA
>DATNEX010000178.1:0-6593 GCA_035606605.1 Terriglobales bacterium | reverse complement strand
AGGGACCGACGGCTATTTCAAGTATCTAAACCCCGCCTGGGAAACCGCGCTTGGCTACACCCGGAAGGAGCTGTTCTCGCGTCCTTACATTGAATTTGTACATCCCGACGATCGGTCGGCCACGGTGTCCGAGGCTGCGCATGTAGCTTCCGGGCGCAGTACACTCTCATTCGAGAACCGATATCGCTGCAAGGACGGATCATATCGTTGGCTGCTTTGGTCGGCGATCGTGCGCGCAGAAAAAGGATTAATCTACTGCGTCGCGGCGGACGTGACCGAGCACAGACTGGAAGCCGTACGGCTGGCTGCTCAGTACGCTGTCACACGAGTCCTGGCTGATGCGCCGACATTGGCCGTAGCTACTCCGAAAATCCTGCAGGCCATTTGCGAGTGTCTCGGATGGTCGGTTGGGGCGATTTGGAGAGTTGATGAAAAAGAGAACATGCTGCGATGCGTGGAGACTTGGCATATGTCGTCAAGCCGCATCGAAGAGTTTGACCAGCGAACACGCTCACGAACATTCGTTCAGGGAATAGGTTTGCCCGGCCGGGTCTGGTCCAGTGCGCGGCCGGCTTGGATAGCAGACGTAACCAAAGATGCAAATTTTCCGCGTGCCGCCATCGCGGCGAGAGAAGGCTTGCATGCGGCCTTTTGCTTCCCCATTCTCCTGGGGACCGAAGTCTTGGGGGTACTTGAATTCTTCAGCCATGAAATTCAACAGCCCGACGCTCGCCTGCTCGAAATGATGGGTGCCATTGGCAGCCAGATTGGACAGTTTATCGAGCGCAAGCATGCGGAGGATGCTTTGCGCGTATACGCGCACGATTTGGAGATCGCGAAGAAACGGGCTGAAGAGGCGACCCGTGCGAAAAGCGAGTTCCTGGCAAACATGAGTCACGAAATTCGTACGCCAATGAACGCCATGATTGGCATGACCGAGCTGGCGCTCGCCACGCGAATTACGCGCGAGCAGAGAGAATACCTGACCGCGATTCAGGGCTCCGCCGATGCGCTTCTCGCGCTGGTGAACGACCTCCTCGATTTCTCGAAAATCGAGGCGCGCAAGTTGCAACTCGACCGGATCGGTTTCAATCTTCGCGACGCACTCGAAGATACCATGCGCGTGCTGGCGCCGCGGGCATACAAGAAAGGAATTGAGCTGGCGTGTCGAATCCATCCTGAGGTCCCTGAGATGGTCGTGGGTGATCCTTTGCGTCTACGCCAGATCGTGGTGAATCTTGTCGGAAACGCCATCAAGTTTACCGATCAGGGCGAGATCGTGGTGCAGGTCCAGGCTGAGTCGCGCACCGAACACGCAGTTGAATTGCATTTTTCAGTTAGGGACACGGGAATCGGCATTCCGCTGGAAAAACAGCAGGTGATTTTTGAGGCATTTTCGCAGGGTGATAGTTCCACCACGCGCCGTTATGGCGGCACCGGGTTGGGCCTGGCGATTTCGTCTCAGCTGGTGCAGCTCATGGGTGGAGACATCTCTGTGGAGAGCCAACTGGGTGTGGGCAGTACCTTTCATTTCACCATCTGGCTTGGTGTCGGCGAGCTGCCTGCGGTCAAATCTCGCGGCAAGTGGCTCAGCATGACCGAACTGCCGGTGTTAATCGTGGACGACAACGCAACTAACCGCCGAATTCTCGAAGAAGTATTCACGAGTTGGCGGATGCGCCCGCTTGCTGTCGATGGCGGGGCGGCGGCGCTGGTCGAACTGGAGAAAGCTTCACGATTGGGGCAATCTTTCGCCGTCGTGCTGCTGGATGGGCATATGCCTGACATGGATGGATTTGGACTGGCGGAGCGAATCAGTCGCGACGGCCGTTGCGCTGGTACAAAGCTCGTGATGCTTACCTCGGCCGGTGAGCCTGAGGACGTCGTGCGTTGTCGCAAGCTTGGTATTTCGGCACATCTGACCAAGCCCATCAAACAATCTGAACTCTTCGACGTGATTGTGAGCGTTATTAGTGAACCAATCCCTGAAAAAACAAAGCCGCGTAAGAAATCACGCATCCGGAAGAGTGGACGGCGCGTGTTGTTGGCGGAAGACAATCAGGTCAACCAGCTTGTCGCGACGCGAATTCTCGAAAAACTCGGGCATCAGGTAACAGTTGTCAGCAGCGGACGCGAGGCGCTATTGGCCGTTCAATCGGGCAAGTTCGATCTTGTTGCCATGGACGTGCAAATGCCCGAGATGGATGGTCTCGAGGCGACGGCTGCGATCCGAAGATGGGAGCAACATGCTGGCACACACATTCCCATCATTGCCATGACAGCTCATGCCATGAAAGGAGACCGCGAACGCTGCCTGGAAGCCGGGATGGATGGCTACACGTCGAAGCCAATCCGAATTAAGGATCTAGAACAAGTCATCTCAGAACTTGCTCCCAGTGCATCATCCAAAAGGCATGCGGCGAAGGGTGACGAGAGGCACCCGGTGATCGACCACCATGCGCTGCTGGAAGGATTTGACGGCAGCCGTGCCCTCCTCAAAGAGATGGCACGTCTGTTTCTGGCCGATTACCCGCAGCGAGTCGAAGAAATCAAAGAAAGCATCCGTCGCCGAGATGCCACAGCATTGGCGAGAGCTGCGCACGCCCTCAAAGGATCCGTAGGGAACTTCGCCGCAAAAAAAGCATCCGGGATAGCCCAACGCCTGGAGAATATTGGCAGAAACGGACAGCTCGACGCCGCCGGTGAGGGATGCATCGAGCTGGAGTCTGAACTTGCGCTGGTAGCGAAGGAACTTAGAAGGCTGATCGCGAACCCTTCCCAAACCAGAACCCGCCCCGCGAGGCGTGCCAGGGGGCAGGCACGAAAACCCACCTAGGACTCGCTGAGTTGAAGCGACGACTTACGTGCCGCGAAAGAGAGGTAAGGCTCGACTAGCTGACTGCAGCCCGCGCGTCCGAGTTTTCAGAGTTGGGCACACTTGCACAGAAACTGCAGCAAAAACCGGGAATCCCTCCCATCCTAAGTTCCACATCGCCTCGAGCCCGAAGTGACACCCTAGTCCGGCTCTCTGCGGATCTTTTTCCGGGCACGCTTTCGCGCCAGAGCTTGTTTTACGCGGCGCTTGGCGCCCGGTTTTAGGTAGAAGGAGTGACGCTTCACTTCCTTAATGATGTCTTCAGTCTGTACCTTGCGCTTGAAGCGTCGCAAAGCACTGTCAATGGACTCACCTTCTTGCAGTCGAACTTCTGCCAACGGATCACCTCCATACAACATTGAATACCTAACCTTATCTTATCTCGATACCGGGAAACCATTTTTTTAGCAGCGGGCCGTCGGGGACTTCAAGCCCGGGCAGAGGTGAAACCTGGTCTGGTATACTATTATGGAAGCTTTGTACGGTTTGCTTGTTCACGCGGGATCCCTTCTTTCGGATCAGCCTCACCTCCGCTTTTCCTGCCTTCCGATTAATTCAGAGCGAAATCTAAATGGAACGTGAGCGGCTTGGGTGCTCCTGCGCGAGTGCGTGATAACAGGCCCCTCAAGAAAGACACAAATTTCGAATGACCACTTTTACAGAACTCCCGCTTTCTGCTGCGTTGCAGCAGAAGCTCGAGGCATCCCAATTCACAACCTTAACGCCCATCCAGGCACAGGCAATATCTCCTGCCCTCCAAGGCAGAGACATCATCGGGACCGCCCAAACCGGCACCGGCAAAACACTGGCATTTTTGATCCCTGTGATCGAAATGCTGAACCGTGACGCTTTACCACAACCGAATGCGCTCGTGCTACTGCCTACACGCGAACTCGCAATCCAAGTGGAGGAGCAATACGAGCAGCTGCGCGGCAAGCGGCTCAAGAAAGCAGCGCTGATCGTTGGCGGGCTTTCCGAGAAGACGCAGATTCAGGCTCTCCGCAACGGCTCGAGCCTGATTATCGCGACGCCAGGCCGGCTGCAGGACTTCATTGACCGCAAGTTAATCAATCTGCGCGGAACAAAAGTCCTTGTGCTCGACGAAGCGGACCGCATGCTGGACATGGGGTTCCTTCCGGCAATCCGGCGCATTGTGGCGGTACTTCCCGTCAATCGGCAGACACTGTGTTTCTCGGCGACGATGGAGCAGTCGGTTGCGCGGCTGGTGAATGAGTACACTCGCGAGCCAATTCGCATCGCGCTGGGCTCAGTTCTAAAGCCGGCGACGACGGTCAAATTGAGAGCCTACGAGGCCCGTCCCAACCAGAAGATGCAACTACTTCGCGAACTACTGAGCACGGAAGTTGGACAGACGCTGATCTTCACTCGCACGAAACGTGGCGCTGAACGCGTCGCTCGGGAGCTCATTCGTGAAGGCTTCAGCGCAGCAATGATCCATGGAGATCGCTCCCAGTCCCAGCGCAACCACGCACTCAATGGATTTCAGGAAGGGCGATACCAAGTCTTGGTGGCGACCGATATCGCAGCACGCGGTTTGCATGTTGACGACGTCGCACATGTCATCAACTACGACATACCAACCTTGGCCGAAGATTTTATCCACCGGGTCGGACGTACTGGCCGCGCGGGATCACAGGGCTGCGCTTCAACCATTTTCACTCCAGTCGAGATGATGGACCTAAGAGCTATCGAGCGTACTCTTCAGCTTCGAATAGAACGCAAACAGTTTGATCCTACATCGTCTGAGCTGCCGAGGCGGACGATTCAGAACACGCTTGCCAGCCGCACACTGACTGCTCTGCCCGGCGAGATCTTCGTTTAGCTGAAACAAAGTGAGGCACTTTGACAGGTCTTCTTCAGAAACGCTAGTACCCTGTCACAAGCTTTCTTGGGTTGACCTCGCCCTCGCCGCGCTTGGAACTTCAGCAACTCGCCTTCTCGAACATCGATATGCAGCACCGGGTTGAGCCAGCAAACGCCACCGTGTGGGTTGGTCCCAGCTCTGCCGAGGGCAAGTGCCCGGATTTTGTCATTGCGAAGTAAAACGGTTGGTCGCAAACGCGCGAGTCCAGCAATATCCGAAACTGCTACGCTATTATGCCCGGAGTCGGAATCAGCTAATGCAGCTTCTCGAAGCAATTAATGACCAACATTCTTGGGGGATGAGAAATGAAATATCGCAAGTTTGGCCGTACGGGGATTGAAATTAGTGACATCGCGCCCGGACTTTGGGGCATGGGGGGATGGAGTGGCTCGGACGACAAGCAGTCGCTCGAAGCACTGCAACTTTCGGTGAATCTCGGCTGCAATTTTTTCGATACAGCGTGGGGCTACGGCGAAGGCAAGAGCGACGGTCTCCTCGGGCAGACGATTGCTAAGTACAAGGGGAAGCGACTTTATGCGGCATCGAAGATCCCTCCCAAGAATGAGCGCTGGCCAGCGCACCCGAGCTACAAATACCACGATGTGTTTCCGCCTGACCACGTTTTCAAATACGCCGATCTAATCCGCAAGCAGCTCGGAACCGATTCAATCGATCTTCTTCAATTCCACGTCTGGACGGACGAGTGGACCGAAGAACCTGACTTCCGCAAGACGGTGGAGAGACTTAAAAAAGACGGCATCATCCACCACTTCGGTCTAAGCTTGAACCGGTGGGAGCCGGAGAACGGAATCAAGGCTGTTCGCACCGGGTTGGTAGACGCGGTACAGGTGATTTACAGCATTTTCGATCAGTCACCAGAAGAGGAACTGTTCCCCGTCTGCCAGGAGCTTAACATCGGGGTTATTGTCCGGGTTGCACTCGACGAGGGGAGTCTAGGGGGAAAGATGACAAAGGACACAAAGTTCCCCCACACCGACTGGAGGTCGCGCTATTTCAATCCTGAGAATCTTGCCAACACTCTGGAGCGCGTGGGCAGGCTCAAACAACTTCTGCCGTCGGGGATGTCTCTGCCAGAGATGGCGCTGCGCTTCGTTTTATCTCATCCCGCTGTCAGCACCACGATTGTGGGAATGAGGAAGTTCGAACATGTCCGCGACAACACTGCGCTGAGTGACAAAGGCGCGCTCCCCGTTGAGCTGCTGCGGGAGTTGAAGCGGCATCGATGGGACCGCAAGCCGGCTCCGTGGTCGGATTGATGAGTGCTTTAAGTTGAAGCTAGCCAGATGAGCCAGATGAGCCAGATGGAGTTCTCGCTCGTATTCTTCATCGCGCCGAGAGCGCACTGTCCTTCACGCAACCAAGTTACGGCTGACGCTGAGTTGAGGTCTGGCCCGAGGCGAGGTTTTGAAGATTCGTATGGAGCGAAGGATTTACGACAATAGGACGAAGCACCAGCTAGCGCAGGGTCCCCTTCTCGGGATCTGATGACGAGAGAGGAAACAACCATGTCCTACAGCATATCGACCCTTCTGCTTCGTAATCTGAGCGACGTATTTGGCGAAAATGATCCCGTGCGTCGACGCGCGGCCATCGATGAGATCTGGCATGAAGATGGTGTGTTCTACGATCCCAACGGAGGCGCCTACCGAGGCCGTGACGAGATTGATCGTATTGCTGGCGTGATAAAAGCGACACATCCAGATTTCAAATATCAACCCCTCTCCCCTCCCGAGGAATTAGGTGATGCGGGACGGGTTCCATGGGTATCTGGCACTCCCGGCAAACTACCAGCTTACGCCGGGACTGATTTCA
>DATNEX010000024.1:0-2415 GCA_035606605.1 Terriglobales bacterium | reverse complement strand
TCCCGCTCCTCTTCACGGAGGAGTCTGAAGTAGTAATCATGATCGCAAGGTGCGACCGAAGAGATGGATAGGTCGGACCGAGTTCCGACTTGAAACTGATTGCGAGCGAGCCTTGGTTGGATACGGCGCTTCTTCAACTAGAGCGAAATGGCGCGCTCTCCGGAGTGCATGGAGTAGTACGCTCAAAAAGAACTTGACACCGCCGACATTGTCAGAGATGGCGATTTATACACCAGCTTGGGGACATGGTAAGCTGTCGCGGGATTCCGATGAGCACCAAGCAATACGCGGTGTGAGGGGGAGTGGATAATGGAGCAGAAGTGCACAACGAAAATCAATCCTTCAGAAGAAACCATTGAAATAGGTCCCCTAAGCATCCGGTTCCTGGTTACAGGCGAAGATTCGCAGGGCAGCGTATCCGTGTTCGAGTTTTGCGTCCCAGTCGGGCAAAAGTTGGCCGCCCCAGCGCACAAGAACGACGCTTACGAGGAGATTGTCTATGGTATCGAGGGGATCCTTACATGGACGGTTGAGGGACAACCCATCGAGGTTGGTCCAGGGCAAGCGCTTTGTATCCCTCGTGGCGCGGTACACCGCTTCGATAATCTCGGCAGCAAGGATGTGAAACAACTAGCTGTAATATCACCGGCGATCATGGGCCCCGCCTATTTCCGCGAAGCCGCCCAAGTAATCCGCGCCGCCGGTGGCGGTTCTCCTGACCGCGAGAAGATGATAGATGTATTTCGGCGACATGGCATGACATTAGCGGCACCCCCAGCGGCCACCAAGTAGCAGGCGACCCACATGACGAATTTACGGACATATTGCAGCGTCAGTGCAACGTGCACCCGAAATCCGCGCATCTCGATGGCGACAAGAAACCTCAGCCCGTCGATGAGTGATTTGGGGATTTGTTTTCAGCCGTGATTGTTCCCTGGACTGTTGATGTTCGATCCTCAGTCTTCTAGGCACACACGAAACTGGCAAGAGTGACAGACTGACCGAGCACAGCCGGGAAACCCAGAATCTTGCAGAACCCCTTCGTCCCCTAGGAGGCCCAATGTGGTTACGATCTGTTCTCGCCGCGTTTCTTTTTTTCGCCCCCGCATTTGCTGCCAGCCATAAACCTGTTTGTCCAGGACCTGCAGCGCCCGGAACTGGGCGTTGTCACGCTCGCGTGGTTACTGACGACCACGGCAAGCCGCTCACCGCCGCGGGGCCCGTTGGATTCGGCCCTGTGCAGTTACGGACCGCTTATGGCCTGCCGTCATCCGCCAGCAAAGTCCAGACGATCGCGATCGTCGATGCCTACAACGATCCCAATATCGAGGGCGATCTCGGCGTTTATAGCAAGCACTACGGGTTACCGCCTTGCACGAAGGCAAACGGCTGTTTCAAAAAAGTAAACCAGACCGGGGGAACCAGCTATCCGAAAACCAACTCCAGCTGGGCGCTGGAAATTTCACTTGACGTGGAGATTGCACACGCAATCTGCCCCAACTGCAAGATCCTGCTGGTTGAAGCCACGTCGACCTCCTTGGCGAATCTGCTTGCGGCGGAAGATTACGCAGCAAAGCACGCCAACATCGTTTCGAACTCGTGGGGCGGCAACGAATTCTCCAGCGAGACCACCTCAACCTACAACGGGCATTTCAATCATCCGGGAATTCCGATTACCTTTTCTTCTGGTGACAGCGGATATGGTGTTCAATTTCCCGCAGCTTCGCAATATGTGACGGCAGTCGGCGGTACCACGTTGACACTCAATTCGAATAATACTCGGAGTAGGGAGACGGTCTGGTCGGGCGCGGGAAGTGGCTGTAGCGCTTACGAGGCGAAGCCCACGTGGCAGAAAGACTCGGGCTGCATTCGACGAACGGTCGCGGATGTCTCGGCTGACGCAAATCCCATTACTGGCGCTGCGGTCTACGACTCTGTCAGTTATCAGGGACATTCCGGATGGTTCAAGATGGGCGGCACGAGTTTGTCCTCGCCGATTATTGCGGCGATTTACGCGCTTGCCGGAAATGGCGGCAGCACGATCGATGGTTCTTATCCGTACTCGCATAGAAGCGGCCTGTTCGACGTGACCTCGGGCAGTAACGGAACCTGCGGTGGTTCGTATCTTTGTACCGCGAAGACCGGCTACGACGGCCCCAGCGGATTAGGCGCACCCAAGGGCAAGACGGGCTTTTGAATTCAAATCGGGCAATTCTGCGATCGACGTGATTCAACACGAAGAAGCTCTTCCTGGTTCGATGAGTGAAATAGAGAGTGGGTGTTGAAAAAGTCCGTTTTCGTCGAAAACACTCGAAATTTGAGGGATACAAAATGCCTTGAAATTCGAGAGGATCGCTTATAACGCATCCTGACGCAATTTAGTTTTGGCGATTTTCACGCGAAAGAGTTTTTCAA
>DATNEX010000171.1:0-11138 GCA_035606605.1 Terriglobales bacterium | reverse complement strand
GCAGCAGGAGGGTTCCGAAAGCATAACCCGCAGCCATGACGCCTACCCAAGGAATAAGAACATACAAGGCCGAGAAGGCAAAATGGTTGGTGACGGCAATCCGCCCGGGTGTATGTAGCAGCATCCATAGCCAATTGAAGGTTCCAAACGAAGCAGGGTCAATGCGATCAAGCAAATTATGGGTGGCGATCATGCCCAATCCGAGCACGGCAATCCAGCGCACTGGAAGGCGCACGATTAATGCCATGGCTACCATGCTCCAACCCAAGATCCAGATCACTCCGCCATGCGCCCAAGGCGTGAATCCCCAGGCGAAATCGACGACCGTCAGTTCGAGAAGCACGAGCCACAAACCGCGACTCAGGAAGAAGCGTGAGACTTGCCCGATTGACTTTCCCCGTCGAGTGGAGAGGAATGCGCCGGTCCCAGCAAGGAAAGAAAAAACCGGCGCGCAGTAATGCGTGATGAACCGTGTAAAGAAAAGCCACCCGTAGGTATGCCCCAGATCCTCAGGGGCAAAGCGCAAGGATGTCAGGAAGTCCCGGGTGTGGTCCAAAGCCATGATGACCATGACGATCCCGCGCAGAACGTCCACAGAAACCAGGCGAGGAGCCTGCCCGGAAGCGAGGGAAGGACTTTTGACGGCAGAGGCAACGATTGGAGAGCTGGGCGCGGTCACCATGCCGGGCTGTTCCAGACCGCGGGCGTTGCTCTCATGACGTCGATGGTATCGATGAAATGAAGATTGAATATCTCTACAAAGTCAAGAAATCGTAAATTAGCAATATGTAAGGTGTACGACGGGGTTCCATGACCAGAGGACCCACGCCGCAAGCGAAGGGGGGAACGCTCAGGGAGCTTCGCCGACCACCTGCTTGTAAGCGTTCAGTGCGATCAGCGGGAAGTAGTCGCGGTAGAGGTGGTATCTCAGATAGAAGACACAGGGGAAGCCTGTGCCGGTAAAGTAAGGTTCGTCCCAAGCGCCATCAGTGCGCTGAGTCTTCAGCAGATAAGCAATTCCTTTGGCAACGGACTCGCTTCGAGTGTCATTGGCGGCGAGCAGGCCCATCACGGCCCATGCCGTCTGTGACGGCGTACTCGGGCCGACGCCCTTAACATTGGGATCGTCGTAAGAGGCGCAGCTTTCACCCCATCCGCCATCGGGATTCTGAATCATGCGCAGCCACTCGGCAGCCTGCTGTACGTAAGGCTCGTGATGGTCTACGCCGATGGCTTCAAGGCCGCGAAGCACGAGCATCGTTCCGTAGATATAGTTCACACCCCAACGTCCAAACCATGCGCCGTCAGGTTCCTGCTCACGGCGAATGAACTTGATCGCTTTCTTCACCGCGGGATGGGACTTGTCGTATCCATAGGTGGCGAGCATTTCGAGGATGCGGCCTGTAATGTCGACCGTTGCCGGGTCGAGCATGGCGTTGTGGTCGGCGAAGGGGATGTGCTGGAACACCATGCGGTCATTGTCTTTGTCGAAGGAGGCCCAACCGCCGTTCTTGCACTGCATGGTGAAGATCCAATCAATCGCCCGCTGCACCGACTCGCGTTGATAACGTCCGTTGGGATGCTCGACTTTAGAAAGGCCGAGTGCGACCATGGCCGAGTCGTCCACATCGGGATAAAACTCGTTGTTGAACTCGAAGTACCAGCCGCCAGGTTTGCCTTTCTTGTTCTTAACCGCCCAGTCCCCATAGTTGCGCACCTGCTTCTGGAGAGTCCAATCGGCGGCTTTCACCATGCGCGGATCGGTGGGCGGAACGCCTGCTTCGCCGAGAGCAAATACCGCATAAGCGGTATCCCAAACCGGGGAAACGCAGGGTTGCATGCGGAAGGCATCCCCTTCTTCGATGCCGAGCTTTTCGAATTCATCGAGCGCGCGAATCACCTGCGGGTCGTCCAGCGAGTAGCCCAGGCAGCGCACGGCGAGGATCGAGTTCACGATGGACGGATAGATGGCTCCGAGTCCGTCGGACATCTCGAAGCGTTCCAGGATCCACTTTTCCGCTTTCTTGAGCGCGATCGAGCGCAGAGGCCGAATGTGGACCGCCTCGAACCAGTGCACCATGCGATCGATTACCAGGAAGAAGTTCCGCCAAGAGATCAGTTTTTTGCTCCACTCAAGGTGCATGCGTGAGCTGTCGCGACCGTCGACGAACAGTTCGTCGATGTGCATCTCTTCGGGAATCTTCTTGAACGGCTTGCGCGCGTAAAGGATCGAGAGCGGAACCAGGATGGCCCGCGACCACGACGAAATCTCGTAAATGTTGAACCAGAACCAGTTGGGAAAAAGAACGATCTCGGGCGGGATTGCCGGAACAGCGTCGTAATCATATTGCCCGAGGAAACAAAGATAGATCTTGGTGAAAGTGTTGACTTTGGTGACGCCGCCCATTTCGAGGATCTTTTTCCGCGCGCGTTCAAGGGCCTGGTGGTTCGCTTTGTAGCCGGCGAGCTTGAGGCTGAAATAGGCCTTCACCGAGGCGCTGATGTTCGAAGGACCGCCGCCATAAATCGGCCAGCCGCCGTCTTCATTTTGATGGCGAAGAATGTAATTGGCAGCCTTTTGGAAGCGATCCTGATTGCCCGTACCGAGGACGGTGTGCATCAGGATGTAATCGGATTCGAGCGTGGTGTCGGCTTCGAGTTCGCCACACCAATATCCGTCTTGATGCTGCTGCGAAAAGAGCCACCTGCGGGCCGCATCGATGGCGGCTGCTGCGCGGCTGGAGAGATCATCAATCTTGCCGAAACGGAGTTCGGGTGTGCTGGAGATGCGAGACGCTATTGAAGAATCGTCCATACTTACATACTTACTTCGTCTTTGATCCTCCGCGACTAGAAACCCAATTCCTTAGACCGTCGCACGGTATAAGCCTGGCAACGTTCCCCAGTAGCTCGGACAACTGGCGGGGCCTCCCTGCAGGAATCAGTCCGCCGAGGCTCCTGCTGGAGCCGGTGCGGCGGAAATAGCTTCCACAATCTCCGGAGGTAAACCGAAGCGCACGTTCTCCGGCATCACCTCAACTTCACGCAAATCGTTGTAACCCTTCTCGCGAAGGAACCCGACCACCTCTTCCACCAGGCATTCAGGAGCGGAGGCGCCGGCGGTGAGAGCGATAGTGTTTACACCCTCGAGCCACTCTGGCTCAATGTCCTTGCAGCTGTCAATCAGATGTGCGGAACGACCCAGGTTGCGCGCAACCTCGACCAGGCGGTTTGAGTTGGAGCTGTTTTCTGACCCGACCACGAGAAGCAGGTCAGCATCGGAAGCAACGTGCTTCACTGCAACCTGGCGATTCTCAGTGGCATAGCAGATGTCCTGTGCATGAGGTCCCTTGATGTTGGGGAACTTGCGACGCAGGGCTTCGATGATATCCTTCGCCTCGTCCAGGCTCAACGTAGTTTGCGTGAGATATGCGACGCGGTTGGGGTCGGGGACAGAAAGCAATTCAACCTGTGCCGGCGAGCCTACAACCTGAGTGACCCCGGGGGCCTCGCCGAGCGTACCGATGATTTCGTCGTGGTCGCGGTGGCCAATGAGGATGAGCGAGTAACCCTCTCTCGCAAATTTCACCGCCTCAACGTGGACTTTTGTGACCAACGGACAGGTAGCGTCGATTACGCGTAGACTGCGGTCCTTGCTGGCTTTGCGCACTTCGGGAGAAACACCGTGCGCGCTATAAATGACGCGCTCGCCCTCGGGGACCTCGTCGACGGAGTCCACAAAAATGGCGCCCTTACCCTGGAGTTCTTCGACCACAAAGCGGTTATGAACGATCTCCTTACGAACGTAGATAGGCGGGCCGAAGGCCTCGAGAGCAATGCGGACGATGTCAATGGCTCGCACCACGCCGGCACAAAAGCCGCGGGGCTTGAGCAATAGGAGACTTTTCTGGCTTTCAGACACATGTTCTCCGGATATTTGAAAGATACACTTTTCCACCTTAGGGTTGCTAAAAGCGTATCGAAAACGGAGGCCCAGGTCAATGTAACCTCAAGTACCGTCAGGGATTAGCAGCGGGAAGGGAAAACCAGGGGGTGAACGGGGACTAACGATCGGCAAAGGCGATAGCGGCCACTTTGAAGCTGAGGCGGGGCAGAATATCACAGCGCTTTTTCGAACCAGCTTTCCAAACGTACTCCATCTTCCTGGAGCAAGAAACTCCCCGCACCAAAGCATTCGCCAAAAATACGGTGGGATCCGGTATCGCGGGCAGCTCGGGTAATCCACTGCGGGCCAACCTTGTACTGGGCGGCAGTGAACCAGCGCTGAGGCAGGACCTCGACCAGCCCGGCATGGAAGTAGAAGACGAAGAGCGCCATGGCCGGATCATCGATATCCTTTGCGCCATAGGTTGTCGGTACGATCAGTTCTTCCACGTTTCTCAGTTCTGGAGGCACATCGATGCCGTGGGTTCCCGGGGCGAGTTGAAGAGGAACTTCGAAATCCGCAATGGGCTCGGTGAGAGCGTAAATTCGGTCTGCAGACTGCTTGAACCAGCCGGCGATTTCCGCCAGGTCGAAGCTCTGGAGATGCTCGGGGTGGAAGCAGGTGAATCGTAGATTGCGGCCTTCGGGGCACCAGATCCCCAGCTTTCCCGAACCTGCGAGAAATGGCCTGCAATAGGTGTTAAGGGCGAGTTGCGCCTTGTCGGCTGCGCCCTGGGACGCAAGTGAGACCACGTAACTCAGTGCGCCTTGCTTGCCGTGGTGTTTCCACTCCAAGCGTTGGCCAGAAGCGGTAGTGAGAACTGGGAATGTGTTCCAGTACCAGGGAGCGGGGCCAATGGTGCGCGCAAGCTGATCCCGCAAAGCGGACGTGTCAATCCCGTTCATCAACTGGTTACGCCGGGCGTAGGAACATGCTCGCGAATGAAGCGAACAATGTCATCCATGGAGGTTCCAGGCTGGAAGATTGCGGCAACGCCGGCCTGCTTGAGGTTAGGAATGTCTTGGTCGGGAATGATCCCGCCGACGACAACCAGAACATCATCCATCTTGTTTTTTCTTAAGAGCTCCATTACACGGGGCACAATGGCGTTATGCGCGCCAGAGAGAATGGAAAGACCGATTACCTGCACGTCTTCCTGCAATGCGGCGCTAACGATCATCTCGGGGGTCTGTCGCAGGCCGGTGTAAATCACTTCCATGCCAGCATCGCGCAAGGCACGAGCGATTACCTTGGCTCCGCGATCATGTCCGTCGAGCCCGGGCTTAGCGACGAGAACGCGAACTTTTGCCTCTGCCATCGCCGGTATTAGAACACACTTGGAAGTTTAGTGAACACCTGTCCAGCAAGAGAAAAGGCCCGAGCAATCGTCGGGCCTCTGCAAGAAAGCAGGTCAGAGCTATGCAGCTTTGCTGGATGAAGCAGCCTTCTTCTGCAGACTTACGAGGAAAGGTCGTTGCATCAAATCCTGAGAGCCTTCGAGCTGCGGGTGCTGGGAGTAGCCGTTCCGACGCAAGGCAGAGCGGGTTCGGGCAACGGCCTGTTCCAGGGTTTGCGTCAGCCCGTTCGGCGCTGAAAGCGTTTGCAGCAGGTAGTAGGTGAGAGCACCGTTGTAGCGGCCATCGATGTTGGCGTCGGCCGAGGTCTCGGACTTACTGGAGCCGGAAACCAGAACCGCATTGTAGCTGGCAATTACGTGTTCAAACGAGTGAAGCTTTGCTCCCGGCCTGGTTTCTGCCGTCCGCATGCGCCATGCGATGTCTGCTGGCATCGGAAAAGATTTGATTTTACGCCCGGGCGGCAGCATATCTTTCGCAAGGTCACCGGAAAAACAGGAGTCCGAGATCCAGCTGAACTCCACTCCTTTCGGGACTTTGGAAAAAAGCTCTTGGAACTGTTTGTCGCGAATGGCGTGTTGCTCCGACCAGTCAAAATCGACGGGGCATATGCATTCATCAACTCGGGTCACCTTGCCAGCCTCGTTGCGAACAGGGAACCGTGCGCCGTGTCCGCTGTAATGGAACACGACACGATCTCCCTCGTTGACGCCGGTCAACAGCCAGTTGAGATGTGCCTCGATGGCGTTGGTGGTTGCACGCTTGTCCGTGAGCAGGCGAATGTCGTCTTCCTGAAAGTCGCAATGGCTAACGAGGAAGTTCGCCACGTCGCTTACGTCGTTGACGCAGCCGTTGAGTTCGTTGCCCGGATATGCGTTGATTCCTACCAGTAGCGCTCGATTCATTTTGATTCTCCTCAAAGACGTATGGCGGACGGGGGGTCGAGTGAGTTCCTTGACGGTCATCCGCGAGTGCATTGTGAGTTTTCTTTGGGTTTCGTTACAGAGGAGAAAAGAGAAAGAGAAAGAGAACGAGACGAACTAGGGCGTAGTTACGTCGAGGCTTCGCCACAGATACCAGCAGGCCACACTGCGGTAAGGCTCCCAACACTTGGCGATCTTTTCCATCTGCAGGGGTGTGGGGAGCTTGATGTTCCGATTCCTCTTTTTTGAATTAGACGACTTGGCCCGATCGAGGTAGTGCCTGAACATCGCCATTCGGATACCAAAGTCGCCAGTGGGAAGGACGTTTGGTCGGCGCAGGGTGAACATTAAGAACATATGCGCGGTCCAAACACCAACACCCTTGACCTGGCTCAGGTGCTCGATCACTTCGTCGTCGGACATGTTGGGAACACGGAGGAAGTCGAGTTCACCGCGGCTGGCGCGCTCCGCCATGTCCACCAGGTAGGAGGACTTCTGTTTCGATAGACCGACCGCGCGCATCTGCTCAGGTGTCAGCTTCAGGACACCTTCGGGCGTGAGTGGATCACCGGCCAGTGCGCTAAAACGACCGAAGATAGTCTGTGCAGCTTTGCCATTCAGCTGTTGGTAGGCAATTGCGCGTGCGAGACTGTGAAACGTGGGTTCGCGGTAGGTCATGCGATACGGCCCGATGTGCTCAATCAGGCCGCGCATCACAGGATCAGATTTCTTGAGGTGGGTCAGTGCTTTGCGCATACGGTTGCACTCACGGATTTGTTCCCGCGCTGGCCTTCTGGAAGGCCTCTAACGGAAAGGGCGCGTTTTATTATCCCGTAATCCATCGGTTAAGGTGCTGCGAACGAGGTCCGGCGGCCCCCTCGTCGGCTAAAAGTCCAAAACCAAGTTCTTGTCGTCGGCACGATTGAAGACATACCCTATCCCGTTTCAAATCTTAGCAGGGAGTGTCGCCCAGTGACTCGGCACGATTTTAGGGTCTGTGTGGTTTGTTTTCCGCGGGGTCGCCGAATCGTTGGGAATGAAATTGCAACGTCTCGGCGAGGTGGGAGAGGAAGTAGTCGGGTGTGTGTGCGCCCGGATAGAGATGAAATTCGTGTGGCACCCCTTCAGCCAAAAGCTGCTGATGCAGCTTGCTCGCGCCTTCTTCAAAGCCAAAGTCGTCCTGCTGGCCGCAGTTGATGTAGATCGACAACGTCTTGAGCTGAGCGCGATTCTTTTGCGCGAGCACGAACGGATTGTTTTGATTCCAGTGCGTGACGTTAATCGGGTTTCCGAAGACACCAGCCAGCAGATTGGATAGCGGGCCGGCGTGCTCCTCGAGGTCTGCGCCTATCTGTTTTGGAGATTGCGTGATTAGGGCAGCGCTCTGCACGCTGACCGATCCGAAGAGTTCCGGATGAGAGAACGCAAATCTGAGCGCGCCGTATCCCCCCATTGACAGTCCTGTGACGCCGCGGGTTTTACGCGTGCGCAGGACACGAAATTCGGTTTCAATATGGGGGAGAAACTCGGTGAGAAAGAAGTCGCTGAATCGCTGCCGGCCATCTGCTGAGTTGATGAAGAACGACCCGCGGCCCTCTACGGCCACGATCAGAAACTCGCTAATCGTACGGTGCTGGCGCAGGTCTTCGATCAAGCCCCATCCTCCCCCGAGCATCAGCGCCTGTTCGTTTTGCCCAAGACCGTGGAGGAAATAGAGAATGGGATACTTCTTTGGTTGATCGCTATCGTAATTGGCAGGCAGCATCGCGCAAAAGCGGACGGGGCGTTCTAGGATCTTGCTACGCACGCTGCCGCAATCGATACGTCCCTGGGCAGTGGCATTGCAACTGAACAGCAGGGCCGCGAACACCGACAGCGAAGCCTTGCACGCGAATTCTGACGCGGACATTCTCATTCGTATCGAAGGGCCTGAACTGGATCGAGTTTCGCAGCGCGCGAAGCCGGATATAGGCCGGAGAGCAGGCTGATGAGGAATGCGATTCCGAGGGCGAAGAGCACCAGCCACCAGGTCACGGCCCAGAAGTCTTCGGGAGGAAATCCCTGGTTTCGGAGATAGATATTCGTGCCGATACCGATGATCTTTCCTATAGCCCATCCGAAGGCTACACCCAGACTGCCGCCGAGCAGGCCCATGGCTCCGGCTTCGGCAAAGAACAAGCCACGCACATCCTCATCGCTCGCGCCGATGGCTTTCATGATTCCAATCTCGCGTCGGCGTTCAAGTACAGCCATGACAAGCGTATTTACGATCCCAATCGACGCCACAGTAAGCGCGAGGCTGCCAAAGATGAACAGGAACATGTCGAGAATCTTGAAGAAGCGCTGCATGCTCTTACTGGCATCGAGGATGGAGAATGTATTAAAGCCAAGCTTCTTGATTGCTGCTTCAACGGGCGCTACTTTGCTCGCGCCCGCCACACGAGCAATCAAGGAACTATAGGTCGGATCGGCGGAGGTGGCTCGAGTGGCGTCACGCGTGTCGAACGCCTGCATGGGACGGAGCGATTCAAGTAACTTCTGAGCTAGAAAGACGCGTGCCCGCATCGATCCGCGCATGCTATCCGGATCAAGATCGATCACGCCGACGATGGTGAGCGGGAGTTCACGCTGGGTCACTGAGTACGAAGCGGAGTCGGCGGCGTTACTGGATGCAGTTCTTTCGGCATAGCGTATGACCAATTCCTTGCCAAGCAATGGGCCAGCCACGTCCGAGACATTCAGCTCTTCTGGAGCGCGAGGCAGAGACCGCCCGAGCAATTCGGCGGCAAAGGTTTTCTGAATCACCACTTCGTGCGCCTCCTCAGATGAGAAGAAGCGGCCTTGCATGCCTTCGAAGCTGTCGCTGTCCTTTGACGAGAACGCCATCCCGGAAACCATGGTGAGATGGGCCTTGTCGCCGAAACGCAGTTCGGTGACAAAGCGGAGTTCGGGATAGGCCTCGACCACGCCAGCGATGCTTGCGATTTTATGTCGTGCTGCTTCGTCGAGATCGGGGCTTTCCACCGCGGACGGGCCGTTGATCTCTTGTTCGCGATTGAAGGCGCGAAGGTCGCGGCGGGAGGTGACGACTACAGTGTCGAAAAGTCCGGAAGACTTCAGGTGGCGCGTTGCCATGCGCTGCAGGCCGACGCCGAGCGATAGCATTGCGACCAGGGATGCCACGCCGACGGCAATGCCCAGCGTAGTGAGCGAATTTCGCAACGCTGCCTCCCGCAGGTTGCGCCCGGCGAGTTCGACGGAATCAAAGAGCTTCACGCGTCGCCTCCGAAGGTTGCAGCCTTTGCGTTGGTTAGGTCTGAGACAACTTTGCCATCGGCCAGAGAGATCATTCTTGCAGCATAGCTTTCGGCGATCTGCTGCTCATGGGTTACCAATACCACGGTCATTTGAGCAGAGCGATTCAGGTCGCGGATGAGGTCCATGACTTCTTTCCCAGTGCGGCTGTCGAGGTTGCCGGTAGGCTCGTCGGCCAGCAGAATCTTGGGTTCACCTACCAACGCTCGAGCGATGGCAACGCGCTGCTGCTCGCCTCCGGAGAGTTCGACCGGGCGATGACCGAGGCGGCCCATCAATCCAACTCGGGTAAGCGCGCTAGTGGCGAGATCGAGGCGCTTGCGGCGATCGACTTCGGCAAAACGCAATGGCAGCTCAACGTTCTCCAGAACCGTCATGCGCGGGATCAAGTTGAAGGACTGGAAGACCATACCGACGGTGCTGCGGCGATAGGCGGCGAGTTCCCTGCGCGAAAGGCGGGACAGATCTTTGTCGCAACTCAACACTGTCCCGGAGGTTGGCGAGTCCAGTCCAGCGATCAGGTTCAACAGGGAAGATTTCCCCGAACCGGAGGCGCCAAGCAGCGCAACGAACTCTCCCTCGACAATCGTGAGGGTCACGTTATCGACAGCGCGAATGAGAGTGCCGCCCATTTGGTAATGGCGGCAGAGGTCCTGAGTGTGAATGCCTGTGCTCAAAACAAGAGTTTACCCCAAGCACAGGCTTCAGCTTGTTCTGTCTTCCTAAAGCCCAACAACAATGGCAACACCGAGATGTGGATCTTGGACAGTTCCGTATAGAGGTGGATGGAACGTCCGGACATTTTCCGGAAAGTTCTTAACGGCTTTCCCGGCGCGTTCGGACAACTGGCTGCGAGCCAGTGAACGGGTGGTTGCCGGCCAATATGCTCTACCACCCGTTCAGAGTCTCGCACGTGGTTGCGGGGCGCGCCACGTCCTTCGAAAGCGCCCCGAATACAAGGAGAGCACATGAAAAACGAATTAGAAATTGAGTTTCAAATGAACGAAATGTTCGGCTTTACAGATGGCTCCGATAGATCGCGTGCCCAATCGCTTCAGAATAGCACCGATGCTATCGATGAGTTCTTCGAGAAACTGGAGATTCAGAAATCGTTAGATTGCCGTACTGGCGATCTCGACAAGCTATTGGCCGGTTCAGATCACGAGCCCAGTGCGGTAAGCGATTTACGAGAATTCGTCAAAACCGAAAAGCAAAAAGTTCCTGCAATGACTACACGCCAAATGCGGTCCTCGATGATCAATCTTCTCAGGAAAGCAGCAGACGCGATGGCGGCGATATGAATCTGAAACACGTATTGCAGCTATTCAATGGAAGGGAGGGCCAGTCAAGCCCTCCAGGTACACTTGCGTCGGATGGGAATGCAGCAATCGAAGAAACGACGAGTCTGGAGGACCAAAGCTACGAACGTGCAAGCGAAGAGCTTTCAATATCGCAAACTGAACTCGCAAGGTTAAGGACTGAATACCTGGCTTTGGCTGAAAAGATTCGCATGGCGGACGGGCGTTTTCAACATGCGCTGCGTGCACTGCATAGCTTAAGGTGCAGACACCTTTCTGGCCTTACGAGCGGGTGACATCT
>DATNEX010000149.1:0-44312 GCA_035606605.1 Terriglobales bacterium | reverse complement strand
GTTCCAGTCATACTCGACATGGTGGAAGGAAACTGCGGAGCCCTCTATGGTCGCATACCGGGCATGAGGCGAAAACGATTCCATGACGTGTCGTACCGGCGTATCGTCGTCATAGGCGGGCAGCCCAACGCTGCCGGGATTGACGATGGTCTGGCCGGAGGTCAACTTGACCATGCGCTGGAGGTGCGTATGGCCACAACAAATCCACGGGGCCTGAGCGCCTCCCAACAAATTCTGAATTTCGCGCTCGCTCCGAACGCGCGCAAATCCTGCGCTCACATCCTCAAGTAGATAAATCGTGTCAGACGAGGGAGAACCGTGGAATAACAGCCAGTCTTGGTATGTTGCGAGTGGCGGCAAGGCTGCCAACCAGCTAAGTGGTTCGTCGCCAAGATCAGCGCGCACCCAATCTAGGGTTGGGTTTCTTGGGCCTTCGAGAATGAGTCGGTCTTGATTGCCACGAACTTGCGCTACCAGCTTGATTTGCATCAACAGCTCGACTGTTTTTCGCGGGGCGAGCGGACCGTACAGCACATCCCCGAGGTTCACGAACTCAGATATTCCCCTGCGGTGTGCATCTGCAAGCACCGCTTCCAGAGCCCACGCATTTCCGTGAATATCTGCGATCAGTCCGAGCATTGTCCGTCTAGTCTAGCTTGCGCAGGGATGGTTTGTGCTGTCAGAGCATTGCACCCAGATTGTTGCTCAGTAAAACCTCGCATCTGCGTTCGCGTCAGTCCTACTGAAGAATTCAGAACTTATTCTTCCCCACAAGTTGCTTCCAAGGCAGCGGGCTCTCAATCTCATATTCACGCCAATTAGAAATCAATCCGTCCCGAAGCTTGACGATCACGATTCCATGCGTGGTGGCATTGTAAGTAAAAGTGTATTCACCTGTCCCAATCTGCTGGGTCTGGTCGAAGATCAAGTGATGCCATTCCATATGCATTATTCGCGGACGACCACGAACTCCGCCAAAGAACTCAAATAGTGACGTGCGCCCTTGCCGCATTCGCGGCGATGGAGGAGAACTGTATAAGGCATCATCGGTAAAACACTGGCTCGCCGAACGAGCGTCATTTCGATTCCAGCTCTCGGCAACTACGGACATGACGTGCTCGAAATCAACGCGTGGGAAACCGGCATACAACCGAGGATCTGCGCACGTACGAAGAAGCTAGACGTCAGTAATAACGAAGCCAGCGCCAAACGTGTATTCCGGCTCATGCGCTTCTTTTATATGCTAGCCATCGCCCAGCCGCAACGAGCTTTGTCAGCGATAAATCGCCGGTACACTCATTTGACCAGGGCGGGAGTCGATGCTCGATGAGCTTGGAAGTCTCTGAGGAACTGGAGAAGTATCCGGGCCAGCCTTTCGGCTGGTATTACGAAGGCCGGTTGGATGAATACGCGATTCGGGCTCGCAAACTAGCGCTCGACTGGCTTGCTACTTCTGCCCGACAGACTTCCGACCATGTACCCACCGACGCATTCAATGAGCGGGCCTTTCGACCGAGGCGAGTCAAATACGTGTGACGCAGAGGTGGCTTCTTCAATGTTTGGGGAATTCAGTTCGATCCGGCTAAGGGAAGGGCGATCGGGGAACCGTTCCGCGTCACGGAATTCGAGAAACCGAGTCTTAAGGTTCCAGAGACCATAGCGTTAGTCGCGTTTTCGATCAATGAGGACAAGATTGTACTGACGATGGAAGAAGTCTCGGGGAGTATCTGGGTCTTGGACAACGTAGACCAATAATCGCGAAAATGGACCGCGACCTACCGTCAAACCGCATGGATGCCGTGCTCGTTGACTCGGGCCCATTCACCCCATACTATTCTCGCCAGTGGCACCTCCTTCACAGCTGACCGGAAAAACAATCTCGCATTACCACATCCTAGAAAAGATTGGTGAGGGTGGAATGGGTGTCGTCTACAAGGCCCGCGACACTCGCCTTGGTCGTTTTGTGGCGATAAAGCTCCTGTCTCCAGAAAAGGTCACCGACGCGGAACGGAAGCAGCGTTTTGTCCAAGAAGCGAAAGCAGCTTCGTCATTGAACCACCCCAACATCATCACGATTTACGGGATTGACCAAAATGCAGGCGTTGATTTTATTTCTATGGAGTACGTCAGCGGCAAAACGCTGGATCAGCTAATTCCGCGACACGGAATGCGGCTGAACGACGCCCTTAAGTACGCCGTCCAGATTGCCGATGCACTCGCTCGGGCGCATTCCGCAGGCATTGTCCATCGGGACCTCAAGCCAAGAAACGTCATGGTCGATGAGCATGGTCTCGTAAAGGTTCTAGACTTCGGTCTTGCGAAGTTGACCGAATCCACTCCGATTGGCCAAGACGACTCTACGCGTACTATTCGCCCCACGACGGAAGAGGGCCAGATCGTTGGCACCATTGTATATATGTCTCCCGAGCAGGCGGAGGGCAAGAAAGTAGATGCACGCTCTGACGTTTTCAGTTTCGGGTCGTTGTTATACGAGATGATCACGGGGGAACATGCGTTCCGCGGCGACACAAAAGGCTCAACTCTCGCGGCCATTCTGAAGGACAACCCACGGCCAATCAGCCAATCCGTGGCAAGGATTCCTAGAGAGGTGGACCGACTCATTTCGCGCTGTCTGCAGAAGGATGTTAATCGCCGCTGGCAGCACATGGTTGATGTCAAGATTGTGCTGCAGGAACTAAAAGAGGATTCTGACTCCGGAGTGCTCGAAGTCGCTGTTGCGTCTACGCTCAAGCCTCGTCATCGCCTCAGGTGGGCCCTGAGTGCAGCTACAGCACTAGTGATCGCAACCATTGCAGTGTGGCTGGTTCGATCGAAGACTGAAGCGCCACAGGTGACGTTATCCGCAGTTCCGCTGACCAGCTATCCCGGCAACGAATCATGGCCTTCTTTTTCCCCGGACGGAACACAAGTGACATTCGCTTGGAATGGAGAAAAACAGGACAACTGGAATATTTACGTCAAACAAATCGGTGTGGAACCCCCTTATCGTTTGACCAGTGCTTCGACTGCGGACTACAGCCCCGCATGGTCACCCGATGGGAGCATGATCGCGTTCTTGCGAGATATATCGCCGGACAAGACTGCGATCATGCTTATCCCGCAGCGCGGCGGATCGGAACGAATTCTTGCCCAGCTTCCAGGGGGATACAATATAAGCCTTTCCGACCCCGACGGGCTGCCCTACGGCTCCTTACTATCTTGGACTCCGGACTCAAAGTGGATCGTCGGGCCTACTTCAGCGGGGCAACGCTTCGGCGGCTTGCACCTGTATTCGGCTGAAACAGGAGAGCAGAGACCTTTGACCGAGCCTCCGTCTGACGAACTCGGAGACATAGCTCCGGCGGTATCACCAGATGGCCGGACTCTCGTTTTCTCAAGAGTTTTTCCTGATGGCTATAACGTGACACTCTGGTCCCTACACCTAGGACAAGACTACAAGCCAATTGGCGCAGAGCAAAAAATCGAAACCGGCCACATGATGAATATGGGAGCGGCGTGGTTGCCAGATGGCAGGGAATTAGTACTTACAGCCGGATCATCAGGTAATCTTGGGATGTGGCGACTTAGGATGTCGAAGGGTGCGATTCCGCAAAGAATCAACCTTGACGCCAATAATGGCTTCGCGCCCGCGGTTTCGAGGCTGGGTCATCGTCTGGCTTTCGTGACCTCAAAGTTCGACTTGAACATTTGGCGTGTTGATCTGAAGGGCACAAGCGAAAAGCTAAACGAGCCGTTCCAATTTATTGCTTCTACCGAGTTTGATGGACTTCCCGCCTATTCGCCCGATGGCCAGAGGATTGCGTTTGTGTCGTGGCGATCGGGAGCCGATGAAATCTGGGTCTGCGACAGTGATGGAACCAAAGCCACACAATTAACTTCGTTGGGTAGATCGTGGGTGGTGTATAGCCCGAACTGGTCTCCAGACGGCCAGAACATAGCTTTTACGGGAGTGCAGACAGGAGTCAAAGATGACATTTATTCGATTAACTCTAATGGCGGAGTTCCCCGACGCTTAACGGCCAACCCAGCAGAGGACAAATGGCCTTATTGGTCGCATGATGGAAAGTGGATTTACTTTAGCTCGACTCGCACTGGTCGAGGGGAGATCTGGAAGATGCCATCCCACGGCGGGGAGGCCGTTCAGATTACGCGCAATTCCGGGGACGCGCCACAAGAATCAGCTGAGGGCAAATTTCTCTATTACATGAAGGGGTGGCCCGACGCCGTGAGTGTCTGGAGAGCTGCCGTGGATGGAAGTGAGGAGACGAAAGTCCTCGATTCTATCCATACCGAAGGCAAATGGGATTTAGCAAAGAACGGCATCTACTTCTTTAGAACTCCCGATAAATTAGGGTTTAGCGATGTCTACTTTTACGAATTCGCGACTGGTCGAATCGGGAAACTTCTTACAGTCCAGCGCCAAGTGGGCAACCATATCGTGGTTTCGCCGAATGGCCGCACGCTTCTTTATCCGCAGTCTGACGGATCTGACAGCGTTCTCATGCTGGCCGAGAATTTTCGTTAGCCTATTTTCATGACTTTCTGTGTGCTCCCAGCCATTTGTGCGGGTATAGCTTGATCTGAAAGCAATCAGTCGATAATCCCGAAAATCTGTGAACAAGGTTTCAACGTGACAGAAAATGTTAAGACCACCAACGCAGTCTGACCAAGTCGGACCGCACCCTACCATGCCTGCACGAGGGATTCTGGTGTCAGTTATGGTGCTAGTTGGATTGGGGATTACGTGCGACCTTGTGCAGGGTCGTGCAGGAGAACATCAGCTGTATACCGCGCCACTCCTGACGTTCTGCGATTTCGTGCGACATAGTGCGAGACGGTGCAGAACACCGTGAACAGATTAAGAGTCAGTTGCTCTGCCAGTTGAGCTACGCGCCCGCTGAACTTTGGTCGGAGTTTGAGGCGCAGCCGTTAGCCGCTGATGTGCGAAAGTGCTGCTTCATGCCTCAGGCGAACCCTGCAGTGTAGGCCCGAACAGTGTTTAGTATAACAGCGCCGTTGCCACGAAGCGCGTTCCGCTTGCGGCCGTTGTCATGTGCAGAAGTGCGAGAAGGTCAACTGCTCAGACAAGGGACTTTGTTGTCGGTCTTTTACCTGCGACGACCTTCGGCCGCGAACGGAGCCACTGACTCGCCCACCGAAGTACTTGGACGTCTCGGCTGCACCGTGTGCGCCGACGCCGGAGGTCGCTGCTCCAGAGTGCCTAGCAGCGGCGCATCATCAAAGCCGACACCCCAAGCGACGAAGCGGTTCTCATCGCACATGCCTTCGATTAATCTCTGCTGACGCGCAGTCAGTACCTTGAAGGGCAAAGTCTGAAAATTGCGGAAAACCCATAATAGGTACAAACGCTGCCAAATAGAAGGTTTCAAATATCTAGGCCCTAGCGGAGTTAAGACTCGCAGCACGCCCGAGAGGAGTTTTTCAGTCCACATCACCTGGTTCCACGGGTTGGAGATTCCCCAAACAATCTGGAGCAACTAGAGGACCACGCATTATTGCATCGCGGCTACGACATTGGGAAGCAGATTTCTGCTTTTTTTTCTGTTTTTCTTTAAGGTCGGAGGCGCATGCGAGCCGTGATTGCCCAATCCGCTAGAATTCGGTGCAGCCAATGCCGCGAAGTTCGCAAGTCTTTTCAGCTGGTCTGGCCCGCGCTCTCTCCAAGCTAGGGCACTGTTCGCGGTCGACTGCCCGGAGTTTGGTTGAGCAAGGAGACGTTACGGTCAATGGTAAGGTCGCTCGCGACCCAACTACACGCGTGAGTATCGGACGGGACCGGATCGCCATTAACGGGAACGTAATCAAGAAGGCTGATCCTGTGTACCTAATGATGAATAAGCCCAGGGGCGTCGTGACCAGCGCGAACGACGAGAAGGGCCGGAAATCGGTGATTTCCTTGCTGCCGGCTGGTCGACCCAGCCTCGCGGCGGTGGGCAGGCTGGACATGGCAACTGAGGGCCTCCTTCTTTTTACGAACGATTCGCAGTGGGCAGCGCGTATCACCTCACCTCAAACGCATATTGATAAGACCTACCACGTTCAGATCGATTTGACAGCCGATGCGGCTTTGCTCGAACAGTTGCTTGCGGGTGTGCGAGCGGGGGGCGAGGTGCTCAAGGCGAAGCGCGTCCGGAAACTGCGGGAAGGCCAAAAGAATTCCTGGCTGGAGATTGTGCTGGACGAGGGGAAAAACCGTCAAATCCGCCGAATGCTGGATGCCTGCGGGATCGAAGTGCTGAGGCTGGTAAGGGTTTCAATTGGAGAACTGCAGCTCGGCGATCTTCCCAAAGGAGGGACGCGGGAACTCACGAGCGAGGAAGTGCGAAGGTTATCCGTTCGATGGCATAGAATTTAGGCATGCGCAGGATGGACCAGCTTCGCGCACACAACAAACGACTGGCTCTGCGGCAATGCTTTGCCCACAGAATGCTGAAGAGAAAGAGTCCCGCGGCTACCAGCACTTGCCCGTGGTGCGCCGTCCCTTGGGGCGTACGCTGATTGGGCCACGATTCACTTCTGGTCGCCATTGTGGGCCCTACCGGTAGTGGTAAAACTGCGCTCTCGATCCGACTGGCGCAGCAGTTCAACGGGGAAATCGTGAATTGTGACTCTGTGGCCATGTACCGGGATTTCGAGATTGGTACGGCCAAACCGACGCCAGAGGAACGGGGGCAAGCACCGCATCACTTATTCGATGTTATCAATCCGAATTCCTACACCACAGCGGGCGAGTATGGGAGACAAGCTCGAGATGTCGTGAACGAAATTGCTCAGCGAGGTGCTCTGCCGATTGTCGTTGGTGGGACCGGTCTCTATTTGAGAGCCTTGCTGGACGGATTCTTTCCCGGCCCAGAGCGGTCAGAGGACCTTCGCCAACGACTTCGGCAGCGCGTCGAGCGGAAGGGTTCACCTTACCTCCGTCGAATTTTGCGTCGGCTCGACTCAGCCGCCGCCGAGAAAATTCATGCCAATGATGTGCCGAAGCTAGTGCGAGCGATTGAGGTCTGTTTGTCTGGGCGACGGCCAATGAGTGAGCAATGGCAGCAGAGCCGCGATCCGTTGCAAGGATTTCGAATTCTGCGTATCGGACTGGATCCTCCTCGTGCAGAACTGTACGCTCGCATCAACCGGCGAGTTGCTGCGATGTTCGAGAGGGGATTAGTCGAGGAAACCAAACATCTCTTAGAGAAATATGGCGACTCAGCCCGTCCTTTTCTGGCGATGGGGTACAGGGAAGCTAGGCAAGTGGCGAAAGGCGAGCTGACTCGGGAAGCGGCATTTGCCTCCGTGCAGCAGGCCCATCGCAACTACGCCAAGCGCCAGATGACCTGGTTTCGGAATGAGCCCGATGTGCATTGGATTTCTGGCTTCGGGAATGACCCACTCGTGCAGCAAGAAGCCATGATCATTGCTCAAAGAGCGGTTTAGCCCGGTCAGATCCAGACTCGCACGGAAAACCTCTGATCCTCACCCCATCGTAAGGTTCTTGCCCGGCACTTATGCGAAAGCACGTCCCGCCAGGAGCACGCAGTTGGTTTACGCGGCCGGTGCTACCATCCTGTCGTGCCCCTGGTTGAAGTTCGAAATCTCACCAAGGTCTTTGTCTCCGGCGAGACGGCATTCTCCAGACGAAGGTCTGAGGTTCGGGCCGTCGAGGATGTCTCGCTTGACATCCATGCCGGGGAAACGCTCGGCCTTGTGGGCGAGTCTGGTTCCGGCAAAAGCACACTTGGTCGACTTATTCTGCGGCTGATTGAGCCCACATCCGGGAAGGTCAGGTTTGACGGACGCGATGTGCTCGCGATTTCACGGCCTGAGATGAGAATCCTGCGTCGCGATTTGCAGATCATCTTCCAGGATCCCTTCGGGTCGCTTGACCCGAGGATGAGAGTCGCCGACCTGATCGCGGAGCCGTTGGTCATTCACCGCCAGCGCAGGAGCCCTGATGAAACGAACAATCGAGTCGCGGAGCTGCTCCGAATCGTGGGACTCGATGCTTCAGCCTCCGGCCGCTACCCGCACGAGTTCAGTGGAGGCCAACGCCAACGCATCGTGATCGCTCGAGCGCTAGCGCTTCGACCGAAGTTTATCGTCTGTGACGAGCCGGTTTCTGCTCTCGATGTCAGTGTTGGAGCTCAGATCGTGAACCTCTTGGGTCAACTGCAGCGGGAGTTTGGACTCACCTACTTATTCATTTCGCACTCGATGCCCATTGTCCGCTATCTTTCGACGCGAATTGCCGTAATGTACCGCGGGAAAATTCTTGAGGTCGGATCGACCGAGCAGATCACCAGCATGGCGCAGCATGACTACACGAAGACACTCCTGGGTGCGACACCAGAGATTTCGGTGTAGTGGGACTTTCCTTGAAGTGGTTCCTTAATACTCGATCAGAATGAATCTTGCCGGTGCGCGGCTTTCATTGGTGAGCCGAGATACGGTGCTGGAGCCTAGAATGCTCACATCTTGAGCTTGCACATCGAGAGACTCCGAAACGCCATCCTGCGTGTTCCGCAGTCTGACATTGGTCAGTGCGATCAGAAGACTGCGTCCCCCACCGACCGGAAAAGTGTCGCCCGCGCCGAGTTGCACCTTCGAAAACTTGACGCCGCCCCGCGTGAAAGAAACCGTCCAGGTTGGCTTCACCGTGCCGAGGTCGGAGGGAAACATGTCGCTCGTGAGGCTGTCCCTGAGGGGATCGTATGGTTCAACGCGGGGCAGCTCGACGATCACCTCACGGAAAGTGCGGCCGGATTCGTTGCGAATTACCTGTCTCTGTGGCTCATAGATCAGTTGGGTTTCTGATCCACTCCAGTCGCGGCTGAAAGTTCCCTTGCCTTCAGCAGTTAGGGAACTGCTTCCCTCGCTCAGGACGACGTACACATAGGAGCTTGCGTAGCAGAAGGAATCCGTGCTCGCGATGCGCGGTAGTTCCAGTAGCAGTACTCGCATGCCAGAAGACTCGAGAAGCACGTGATGATGCGATTCTTCGGCCGCATCGCGGCAAGGCGTGGATTGGGCAAGCCCTTGATTGCTGAAGAAGGTAGCCAACGTTGTCGCGATAAGAATATTGCGCAGGCTCATCACGAACATTCTCGGACGCGCGGAAGGCATAACCAACGTTACCGAGGTCGGCGTACTCCCGCGACGGTTGTGGGGAAGGAAGCCTCCTCCGATCTGCTACTCTCGATTGGGCTCCTTATTCTATGGCGGTCAATTGGCAATTCACTTCTTGGCTGTACGCCATGGGAGCCGTTTGTACCTGGGGGGTCAGCGACTTTCTCGGTGGCTACACAGCACGTCGATTTCACGCTTTTTTCTTGGCGGCCCTGGGCCACATGAGCGGTACGTTGCTGATGCTCACGATTGCCGTCGTAGCTCACGAACCATTTCCGTCCCAGTCGCACCTTGTCTGGGCCGCGGGCGCCGGAGTCGCAGGAGGGGTATCGCTGGCTCTTTTCTATCGCGCCTTGTCGCAGGGCAACATGGGGGTTTCGGCCCCTGTGACGGCGGTGCTGAGTGCGGGCATTCCAACCATCTTTGGAATCGTGCGCGAGGGATTCCCCGGATATGTGCGTTGCCTTGGATTTGCGCTCGCCCTCGCCGGAATCTGGTTAGTCTCGCGTCCGGAAGAAACCGTTCGTCCGAAAGGATTGGGTCTCGCGATCGCTGCGGGCATCGGCTTCGCCCTGTTCTTCATTTTCATCAAGAAGACTGGTGGTGGGGATGCCTTCTGGATCGCAGGCGTCGCGCGTGCCGCATCGTTTGCCGTGACTGGCACGATTACGCTCGTGGGTTGGCGGTTCACCCCGTTTTATCGCGGAGGTGTTTGGCTGGGCTTGCTCGCCGGATGCATTGACGTTTCCGGAACGGCCTTCTTTGTCCGCGCCAGCCAAATGGGGCGTCTGGACACGGCGGTCGTGCTGAGTTCGTTGTATCCCGCGATTACTGTGCTACTGGCGCGTCTTTTCCTGCATGAGAAGTTCACCCGCTCAAAAACGGTAGGAATGTTGGCGGCACTGGCGGCGGTTCCAATGATAGCCAGGGCGTAAGGCCTTCGATCAACCTGCCTTCGTCTGAACTTTCCTTTCGCGGCATTCTTCGCAACCGCATATGTCGCGGAGCCACTGCCACGAATAGATTCCGAGTTCGTGCCCGTCGTTCCAGTGGAATTTGATTGCGTATTTGCCAACCGGTTCGGCTGAAAGCGCCTTCACCGCAGGTTTGTACATGGGCAATTCCCCCGGCTTCGGGATCGGTTGTTGTCCGGGCTCGCGGCCCGACTTGCTCCGCTCTTCATCGCACAAAGCGCACGGGCAGGCATCGCGGAGGAAAGGAAAAGAGTAGTTCGAAAGGTGTCCGTCCTTCCACTCGATTTGAACCCCGGTGCCCTCCGTGAGGTGCACCTTCACCGACTTGGGATCCGCGGATCTCATCCTTTCAGTATCGCAAAGATTGGAAGGGGCTACATCAGGAACTGATTACTTGCGGATTCCTACTACGCCCATCATGCGGCCGGTTTTACCCTTTTCTGCGCGGTGCGAGAAGAACAGTTCAGGATGGCAGGAGGTACAAGTCCCCAAGTCGGAAATGTTTCGTGCCGCAAGACCTGCGTCCAACAACTGCCGGCGATTCGCCTCGGCCAGATCGAGAAAGGTCTTGGTCGGCAGTTCGCTATGCCCGGGAGCACGGGCGGTCAAGAAAAGCAGCGGATATCTCTCGTGGATTTCATTTCGTTCTTTGGTCTCGCGGAACAACTCGGAGCCGTAGGCAAATTGAGCCTCAAAGTTAGCGCCAAGCTCCGGGCCGACCTGATAACAACAGTTACGAATCCCCGGACCGATTGCGGCGCGCAGCTGGGCGGGATTGCTGTCAAAGTGCTTACGCATTTCCCCCACCCCTTTTTCGACGATGCGCTTCACCGTTCCTCGCCACCCGGCGTGAAATACGCCGATCGCCCGATGTTTCGGATCAACCAGGATAACTGGGAAGCAATCCGCGGTGAGCACTGCGAGTAGGAGGCCCGGTGTAGCCGTGATCAGCCCATCTCCAGCGAGAGGGTATCGAGGAACGCCATCGATGAGACGAATCAAGTCCGAGTGTATCTGCCGTGCCGTGACCAACTCCCAGGTTGACTTGGCGCGCTTGCTGAGTGAAGCAGCCAGTCCCTGCCGATTGCGTATCACCGCAGCTTTTGTATCGTGAGAAGTGAAGCCCAGGTTGAGCGAATTCCGGCCGTAAGCGAGCGAATGGCCGCCCTGCCGAGTGCTAAACCCGTGGGTCAGCCACGGAATTCGTCCCAGGGAGGGAGCTTCAAGAACCAGGATCTTGGGCTGAGTTTTCGTCTTACTAGAGGCGGGCACCTGACTATCTTAGCAACTTCGTTTGGGCCAGGTCGTATAATCGCCCCTTTGTGCCATTCTCATTTTCGGAGAAACCATGCGTCTCTTGACTGTTCTTGTTCTCTTGCTTTCGTTATTCGTTGCGCCTGTCGCTGCCCAACAAAGCAGCAGCGAAGAGAAGCCTCAGCCGGAGCAGGCTGAAAAGAAGGCCAAGAAAGAACCTTCCTCTCAAAAGAACGAGCCCAAAAAGCCCGAAGAAGCGACTGCGAAGAAAGCCGAACCCGCGGCAGCACAGGAGCCGAAGCCCGGCGACGACAAGAAGGAAGAACGCTTCGACATGACAGAGATTGCTCCGGTCGTGACGCACCATCAGGTCACCCTTAACGGAAATGTATTGAAGTACACGGCCACAGCCGGACGGCTTCCGATCAAGCGCGCCGACGGCAAAATTGAAGCGGAGGTGTTCTTTGTTGCCTATACGCTGGACGGGGCCGATTCATCGAAGCGTCCACTTACTTTCGCCTTCAACGGGGGACCCGGTTCAGCGACCATCTGGCTGCACATGGGCGCCCTTGGTCCTCGCCGGGTTGCCCTGCGTGCGGACGGCACGTTGCCGCCGGCGCCGTATCGCATCGAAGACAATGCACACTCACTCCTCGACAAAAGCGACCTGGTTTTCATTGACGCCATTGGCACGGGCTACAGCCGCGCAGAAAGCGCAGACCTCTCGAAAAAGTTCTGGAGCGTGAAGGGGGACATAAAGGCGTTCAGCGAGTTCATTCGCATGTACATCAGCCGCTACGAGCGCTGGAACTCGCCGCTGTTCCTTTTCGGCGAGAGTTATGGGACGACTCG
Source organism: Terriglobales bacterium (assembly GCA_035606605.1). Lineage (GTDB taxonomy): Bacteria > Acidobacteriota > Terriglobia > Terriglobales > Acidobacteriaceae > Gp1-AA145. The sequence continues at coordinate 32,073 of DATNEX010000149.1, read as the reverse complement.
GTCCGCGGGGATCGCGGGCGAGCTGGCGGAGGAAGGAACCTCGTTCAACGGCATCACTCTGCTTTCTATGGCTCTGGATTTTCAGACGTTGGTGGACACAAAGGCAAACGACGAGCCTTACATCTTGTTGATTCCGTCGTTCACAATGATCGCAGGATATCACCACAAACTCCCTACCGATCTTCAACAGGACATGGCAAAAGCTCGGCAGGAGTCCGAGCAGTGGGCTAGCGGTGAATATGTTCAGGCATTGGCCAAGGGAGATGCACTGACTCCGCAAGAGCGTCAGTTGGTCATCGAGCATATGGCCCGATACACGGGCTTGAGCAAGGAGGTGTTAGACCAGGCCAACTTGCGTATCGACGTTCCCAAGTTTACCCACTACCTTCTCATCGACCAGAAAGTACGCGTCGGCCGCCTGGATGGGCGTTTCACCGGGCCTGATCCCGATGGATTGATGGATACCCCGTTCTACGATCCGACCGAAGCAGAAGTGGTTCCTCCCTACACGGCTGTGTTTAACAACTACGTGCGCAATGAACTCGGATACAAAGTGGACATGCCGTACTACGTTTTCCCACGAGACGGTTCTGGGTTTAAGTGGGAATGGGGGCAATCGGTCGACGGCTTCCCCAGCACGGCGACCGATCTCCGCCATGCTATCGTTCGCAATCCATTTCTAAAGATATTGGTTATGGAGGGTTACTACGACCTGGCGACTCCTTATTATGGGGCGAACTTCACCATGCAGCACCTTGATCTTCCTGAAAAGTTCCGGTCACAAGTTTCCTATGCGACCTATGACGCGGGGCACATGGTGTATTTACCGATCGACCAGTTGAAAAAGATGAAGAGCGACGAATCCAAGTTTGTGGAAGGTGCGCTCGCAACGCCATAGCGAGGTCAGCCGGCCCGCCACGCTGGTTACTTGCATACCGGGCCTCCAATGCGATACAAACGGCGCAAAGCCTATGTTGCGCCGTTTTTTTCTCCTCGCGATCCTCACTGCGGGCCGGTATGTGTTTGCGCAGGTGCCCGCGCCGCCTGCTCCACCCATCCCCTCTTCTACTGCTGTTGATCATTCGCAAGAGTCCTATGTGGTCGAAAAATTCCGGACCTCGTATCGCTTTGAAAACGACGGTACCAGCAAGAGAGAGTTTTACGCGAAGATCAAGGTCCAGAGCGACGCGGGTGTCCAGCAGTGGGGACAACTCGTCGTTGGATATAACTCGGCCAATGAGCGAGTCGAAATTCCTTTCGTTCGCGTTCTGAACCCCGATGGGTCGACGGTGACCGCGACCGGGGATGCGGTACAGGACCTGAGTATCCCTCTCGAAAAAGAAGCCCCGGTTTACACCGACTATCGACAGAAGCATGTGACCGTACCCGGGATCCGACCGGGAGTAGTTCTGGAGTACGACTTTGTTACCGTCACCCACACCGCGCTTGCACCCGGACAGTTCTGGATGCAGTACGACTTCTCACAAAGCGGTACAGTCCTCGGTGAGGAACTCATCGTCGATATCCCGAAAGAACGAAAGGTCACGCTGAAAACGAAGCCCGGGAATGATCCGAAGATTTCCGACGCAAACGGGCGTCGGGTTTACACCTGGACAGGCTCGCACGTCGACAAAACTGATGACGAACTGAAGAAGGAAGCCAAGGACAAGAAGAAGAAACCAAAAGACCCCGAGTACCCAGCCATCCAGATGACGACCTTCGAAAGCTGGGATCAATTAGGGCGCTGGTATGCGGGACTAGAGAAGGACCGCCGGCAACCGAGCAGCGAAATCCGCGCTCAGGCCGCTGCCCTGACCCGCGGCAAGACGACGGACCTCGACAAAATTCAGGCGCTCTATGACTATGTCGCCACCAACTTCCGATACATCAGCCTGTCGTTCGGCGTGGGTCGGTTCCAACCCCACGCAGCTGGCGAGGTGCTGCACAACGAGTACGGTGACTGCAAAGACAAGCACACGCTGCTCGCGTCGCTGCTCGCGGCTTCGGGTTACAACGCTTCGTCGGTGTTGATCAATTCCGGACGAAAGCTTGACCCGGATGTCCCCTCGCCCTCGCAGTTCGACCATGTCTTCACGGTGCTCCCGCTCGGGAAAGAGGAAATTTGGATGGACACGACCACCGAGGTTGCGCCGTTTCGCTTGCTCGCCTCCGTACTGCGGAAAAAGCAAGCGCTCGTGGTTCCCCAGAACGGGACGGCGCACCTCGAGGAGACTCCCGCCGATCCCCCCATGATGAACCGCCAATACACTGACATTCAGGGCAAGGTGAGCGAGCTGGGGAAGCTCGAGGCCCAGGTGCATTATGAATTCCGGGGAGACACCGAGCTCTACCTGCGTTCACTCTTTCGCCGTATTCCCCGCAACAAGTGGAACGACTTCATCAAACAGATGAGCCTGTATGGCGGGATCTCAGGCGATGTGTCAGACGTCAAGGCGAGCGATCCTGCAGAGACCCACGAATCTTTCCAACTCGACTACCGGATTTCTGCTGCCACCTATCTTGACTGGTCGAAGAAGAAAACCGAGACAACCTTGCCATTCGCGCAGATCACAATGGCTGACGCGGATGATGACGACCCTGATCCGGTCAAGGTGGGTTCACCGGTCGAATTTACCTACAAGCTGCGCATAGAATTCCCGGCCAAGTATAGCGAGAGGGCCCCTCTGCCCTTCGCAATGAAGCGCGACTATGGCCACTACGAAGCGACCTACAAGGTGAATGGCAATGTCTTCACGGCGGAGCGCATTCTGGTCACGACCATAAATGAGTTGCCCTCGTCTCGGGCCAGCGACTACATCGCATTTCGCCGTGCGGTATTGGCAGACGCCGAACAAAAAATGCAGATCGACAGTTCGGCCGCGGGTACGCCGACTCTGGCAAAAGATCTGAAGGGTGATGAGCTTTATGACGCCGCGAAAGCGGCCTTTCAGCGTGGAAACTTCAATACTGCCGTCGAGCTTCTGCAGAAGGTCCTTGCCGATGATCCCAAGCACAAAACTGCCTGGATGGACCTCGGCCGCGCCTATATGGTGCAACGCCAGACCGACAAAGCGGTCGAGGCTTTTAAGAAGCAAGCTGAACTGAACCCCTACGATGAATACGCTTTCAGTTCTATCGGTTGGGCCTACACCACGGACCGGAAATATGAGCAGGCAGCTGAGGCCTTCAATAAAGCCATTGAAATCAATCCGCTAAGCCTCTACGCCCATGCAGCCCTAGGCAGCATGTACCAGGAATCGCATCAGTACGACAAAGCAGTACCGGAACTTGAGAAGGCGGTTTCGCTGAAGTCCGACGATGCTTCGCTTGAAATCAACCTTGGCGATGCTTACTTAAATCTCGGCGAGGACGACAAAGCCCTCAGTGCCTTCGACAGGGCCGTTCAGATTTCCGCTACCCCGGATGTTTGGAACAACATTGCCTACCAGTTGTCTCTGAAAAATGCGCACCTGGATATCGCCCAGCGATATGCTGAGTCGGCCGTAACCGCGATCTCTACCTCATCGCGCAATCTTTCCCTTGATCAGCTCTCCGATCGCGATCTCCTGATCCCGTCCGCCCTCGATGCCAACTGGGACACGCTCGGCTGGGTTTATTTCGCGCGCGGCAACATGGACAAAGCGCAAAAATACATCCGATCCGCCTGGGTACTCGGCCAACACGGCGAGGTGGGCGATCATCTTGCGCAGGTCTATCAGAAACAGGGTCGAAAGGAAGATGCCGTGCGTGTTTATGCACAGTCCTTGTCTGGGTTGCGACCTACAAACGAGACTCGCACCCGTCTTGCGGCACTGGTCGGAGGGGAGGGAAGAGTCCAGCCGGTGATCGACCAGCACCGGGTCGAGCTTCAACAGCTGCGGACTCTCAAACTCGGTAAGATTGCGCCTGTAACCGGGGTGGCAGATTTCTTCGTGCTGATCACGTCGGCACCTGGCGGGGCAAAGATCGATGCCGCCAAGTTTGTCACCGGGGAAGAGAAGCTGAAGCCGCTCACCGACAATATTCGCAGCGCTAAGGTGGACTTTACTTTTCCGGACGATGTGCCAGCAAAGATTCTTCGCCGGGGCACGCTCTCCTGCTCAAAGGAAACGGGTCAGTGTGATTTCGTGATGATGCTGCCGGAGGACGTTCACTCCGTGGACTAGTCCGGAAGATAAGCGTTCTTCCGCGACTGCTCGAAGGCGAAAGCCATTTGCAGCACGCGCTCGTCATGCCCGCCAGGGCCGATGATCTGCAATCCGATCGGAAGCCCTCCGGAGGTGAGCCCGCACGGAACCGAGATGGCCGGTGTTCCCCAGACATTCGCCGGCCGTGTATTTCGCAGCAGCAACAGTTCTTGGGGGCGCAATTGGTTGATGTCATTGGTCAGATCGGAAAGGCGCGGCGCGGGAATCGCCGTTGTCGGGGTGACAAGCACGTCGACGCTCCGAAACACAGTGGCCATCTCTTCCCGGATGCGAACCAGTTCTCGGACCGCCGCCTGGTACTGGTCGTTTGATATGTTCTCTCCGCTGCGTATGCGTCGCAGCGTCTCCGGATCATAATCTTCAGCACAGTTCGCAATCCAGGCTTGATGAATCGCGTAGGCCTCAGCGGCCTGAAGCGTTCGGTCGGTATCGACTCGGATCGTTACGTCAGCAATCACGCAACCCAGGGCTTCCAGCTGGCTGATTGCCTCTTCGACAGAAGCAGCCACTTCTCGGTCAAGGTCCTCAAAAAAGAATGGACGCGGAACCCCCACGCGACATGCCGGGCGGCGATCGAGAGTTCCCGAGTACCGTCCGGGAGATCCAGTCAGAGCATCCAGCAGGATCGCGGCATCCTGGACGGAGCGCGTGATCGGCCCCGCGTGGTCCAGAGAAGGCGAGAGGGGAATGATTCCTTCTGTGCTAACCAGCCCGAAAGAAGGTTTCAGCCCTACGATTCCGCAGAGGGCGGCGGGCTCGCGAACCGAACCTGCCGTATCCGTTCCAATCGAGGCAAAACACATCCCGCTCGGAACTGCTGCCGCTGAACCTCCCGAGGATCCGCCGGCAATGTACTCTGGAATTGCTGGGTTGTGGACAGGGCCAAAGCAACTGATGACCGAACTCCCGCCGTAAGCGAACTCGTGCAAGTTCTGCTTGCCAACCAGGACGGCGCCGGCTTGCTTTAATTTGGCTACTAGCGGGGCATCACTCAACGGAACTTTGTTCTTTAAGACCCGGGAAGCCGCGCTCGTGCGCACACCGGCCGCGTCAATCAGATCTTTCAGCCCGATCGGAATCCCATGCAGCGGTCCACGCCACTTTCCCTCACGGATCTCTGATTCCGCGTCTTTCGCATCCCGCAAAGCTGAATCGGCAGTTATCGTGACGAAAGCATTCAACTCTGGGTTCAAGGCATCAATTCTCTCCAGGCATTCGCGAAGGAGTTCGACAGGAGAAACCTGCTCGGTGCGGACTAGCGCGGACGCTTCGGCAATGGTTCGAAGTCTCATCGATGCTTTGTTCCGTCCTGGAGCGGTTTCGCTCCACCTGCGCTGGATGCAACTTCTCTGGTGCATTGCCTAAATTTTTCTGTCAAAGACATTTTCAAATTCGCTTGACCTGCTATAATTTCGAGTTTCATAAACAGCTGCAGATCTTTCGTGGATGTTCGTCGCGGTTGAACACTGTTTTCCCGCAGTTAAACAACAAAAACTCTGATCGATGCAGATTTTCCATCGTAGCGCAAATGTAATTTCGCGGGCCTCGATTTATGCGGGGATCTTCACGGCCGCGTTCGTGCTTTGGGCGTGCATCCAGTTACAGCGTTCACCCTACGTCACGTACGCCGGGGTGGTCCGCCCGCAGCCGGTACCTTTCAGTCATCAGCATCACGTGGCTGCGATCGGCATTGACTGCCGCTACTGCCACACCTCGGTGGAGACGTCAGGGTTCGCGGGTATCCCGCCCACCAAGACCTGCATGAACTGCCATTCGCAGATCTGGACGAATGCAGCGATCCTGGAGCCAGTTCGCGAGAGCTTCCGAAGCGGCAAATCCCTGGTTTGGAACCGCGTCAATGACCTCCCCGACTTTGTTTACTTCGATCACAGCATTCATATTAATAAAGGAGTGGGTTGCAACACCTGCCACGGTCCGGTGGACCGCATGCCTTTGATGTACAACTATGCGTCGCTGCAGATGGAGTGGTGCATCAATTGCCACCGCAATCCAGCAAAGGAACTGCGGCCTCGCGACCAGGTGTTCAACATGCGATACCAGAAGCCGAGCGAGGAGATCCCGGTGGTTATCGACGGAAAGAAATTCACCGACCAGATAAGCCTGGGTGAGTATCTGGTCAGCGCTTACCACCTGCGCTCTGTGCTAGACATTACAAGCTGCAACACGTGCCATAGATAGAAACTGCATCGCTGATGAATATCCACGAACAAAACGGCAGGACGCATCGGGAAGAGGTCTGCCCGGGGAAGAAGGACCAACTTGATCCCCGTCAGCTGCAGGCCGAACTAGAGAAGAAGAATTCACCCGAAATGTGGCGCAGTCTGGAAGAACTCGCCGGCAAGCCTGAAGTCCGCGAGATGATGCACCGTGAGTTCCCCAAGGGCGCTTCGGAATGGATTGACGCGGTTTCGCGCCGCGGCTTTCTGAAGCTGATGGGATCGTCGCTCGCGCTTGCGGGCATGACCGCCTGTACCCGGCAGCCGCTCGAGCCGATTGTTCCCTATGTTCGCCAGCCGGAAGGATTGGTTCCCGGTAAGCCGATGTCGTACGCCACTGCCTTTACGCTCAGTGGGTACGCCGCGCCGCTTTTGGTTACAAGCCGTGAGTTCCGCCCGATCAAGGTTGAGGGCAATCCTGATCACCAGGCGAGCCTGGGCGGTACCGACCTTTTCGCACAAGCTTCGATTCTCGATCTGTACGACCCGGACCGCTCGCAGAATGTCTTATACCTGGGCGAGATTAGTACCTGGAGCACATTTGCCGGTCAGATTCGCGGTCCCTTAAATTCCCAGAAGAGTTTGCAGGGTGCCGGTGTCCGTATTCTCTCGCGGGCCTTTTCCTCTCCGACGCTGCTCGATCAGATGCAGCAATTCCTGAAGAATTTTCCGCTGGCTAAGTGGCATGTGTATGAACCGGTAAATCGAGATAACGTCTACGCCGGCGCGGAGATGGCCTTCGGGCAGCCGGTAGAGACGATTTACAAGCTCGACGCAGCCGATGTGGTGGTCTCTCTCGACGCCGATTTCCTCTACGGTGGCTTCCCTGGAACGACTCGTTATGCGCGCGATTTTGCCGGGCGCCGCGACCCTGAGTCCGACAGGATGAACCGCTTCTACGCCATTGAGAGCACGCCAACCCCGACCGGCGCGAAGGCCGATCACCGGCTGGCGGTAAAGGCGAGTGAGATCGAAAGCATCGCACGAGCGCTCGCAGGCGGCGGCAGCCTGAGCGGCGAGGCGGCGACGTTTGTTGAGGCGGTCATCAGCGACCTTGGGGCCGCACGCGGTTCCAGTGTTGTCATCCCCGGCGAGCATCAGCCGCCGGTCGTCCATGCCCTGGCCCACGCCTTGAACCAACAACTCGGCAACGTCGGCAAGACGGTTTTCTATACCGATCCTGTTCTGGCTACGACGTCAAGTCAGAACGACTCGATCAAGGATCTCGTTGCCGACATGCGCGGGGGTGGTGTCGACCTGCTGGTTATTCTTGGCGGAAATCCGGTTTTTGATGCACCCGCAAATCTCGGTTTCGCCGACGCACTTAAGAACAGCAAGATTCCCCTGCGAGTGCATCTTGGTTCGCGCAATAACGAGACTGGCGAACTCTGCCACTGGCACATCAGCGAGACCCACTACCTCGAGCAGTGGGGCGATACGCGCGCCTACGACGGCACGGTTAGCATCGTTCAGCCTCTTATCGCACCGCTTTACAACAGCCACAGCGCATGCGAATTCGTATCGCTCCTGAATGGGCAGGCGGATACCCCGGGCTACGAAATCGTCCAGAACTACTGGAAGTCGAAGCATTCTGGCGCCGACTTTGATGCCTTCTGGCGCAAGTCAGTGCACGACGGATTTGTCGCTGGCACGACCTATCAGCCCAAACAGGTTTCGCTCAAGGCTGGCAGCACTCAGGTTTCGAGCGCCTCTGCTCAGGGCGGGCCGGTCGAAATCAACTTCCGTCCCGATCCCTCGATTTATGACGGCCGCTTCGCCAACAATGCCTGGCTGCAGGAACTGCCCAAGCCGATGACGAAGATGACCTGGGACAACCCAGTGCTTCTTAGTCCCAAGATGGCTGACCGCCTTGGAGTCAAGAATATGGATATGGTGAAGGTCGAGCTGAATGGAAAGTCGCTCGAACTTCCCGTCTGGATTCAGGCCGGACATCCAGACAACTCTGTCACCCTCTACTTTGGCTACGGCCGCCGCCGGTCGGGGCGGGCGGCGAATGGCTCAGGTTTCGATGTTTATCCGCTGCGTTACGGTGCCACGGCGGACTTTGCGATGGGCAATGTTTCAAAGGCCAGCGGCTTCTATCAACTGGCGAGCACGCAGGGCTACCAGACCATGGATGTGGGCGATCAGCACCGCCCCATCGTGCGCACGTCAACTCTCGAAGACTTCAAAAACGAAAATTTCTCTGAGGAAGCTCCGAAGCCAGACGAGACGATGTACAAGAAGGTGCCCTATAACTACGCGGCGGAGCCCTACGCGTGGGGCATGACGATCGACCACAACCGCTGCGTCGGTTGTAATAACTGCATCGTCGCCTGCCAGTCGGAAAACAATATCCCCGTGGTTGGCAAGGAGCAGGTGACCAAGGGTCGGCACATGCACTGGCTGCGTGTGGACGTGTACTTTCAGGGCGATCGGGATAACCCGAAAGCGTACTTTCAGCCCGTGCCCTGCATGCAGTGCGAAAACGCACCGTGTGAAGTCGTTTGTCCGGTAGGCGCGACCACGCACTCGAGCGAAGGCCTGAACGACATGATCTACAACCGCTGCGTAGGGACCCGCTATTGCTCGAACAACTGTCCCTACAAGGTGCGGCGCTTCAACTTCTTCCTCTTTCAGGATTGGGATACTCCGCAGCTGAAGATGTTGCGCAATCCCGACGTCACGGTGCGCAGCCGCGGCGTGATGGAGAAATGTACCTATTGTGTGCAGCGCATAACGCACGCGCGCATTTCCGCCGAGGAAGCCACCACCGAGCAAGCGAAGATCGAACCGATTGCGAATCTCCAGACCGCATGCCAACAGTCGTGTCCGGCGAACGCCATCACTTTCGGCAACATTAACGATCCGAACAGTGCGGTTTCGAAGTTGAAAGCGAAATCGCGCAACTACGCGGTGCTGGATGATCTGAACACGCGCCCAAGGACGACCTATTTGGCCGCGATTCGCAACCCGAACCCGAAACTGGAAGGCTAGTAACTAGAAGCTATTCATGGCGAGACCAACAGAAGTCGAAATCGGCGAGCAGAAAGCACCTGTCATTCAGCCGGGGCATACCTTTGCCTCCATCACCGACAAGGTTGCCTCGATTGTCTTGCGTCGCCCGGTTACGAACGGCTGGCTGCTAGGCGTGGTGATCTGCTTCCTGATCCTGCAATGGTTTCTGTTTGCAGTTTGCTGGCTGTTCTACAAGGGTGTCGGGGTTTGGGGCGTCAATATACCCGTCGGGTGGGGATTTGCCATCGTCAACTTCGTCTGGTGGATCGGTATCGGTCACGCCGGAACGCTGATCTCCGCCATTCTGCTTCTCCTGCGTCAGCAGTGGCGAAACTCGATCAATCGCTTTGCCGAAGCCATGACGCTTTTCGCTGTGGCCTGCGCGGGAATGTTTCCAATCTTCCACCTTGGCCGTCCATGGCTCTTTTATTGGCTGTTCCCCTACCCGAACACGATGTCGTATTGGCCGAACTTCCGCAGCCCGCTCGTGTGGGACGTCTTCGCGGTCTCGACTTACGGCACGATTTCACTCGTTTTCTGGTTTGTCGGGCTGATTCCCGATCTGGCCAGTTTGCGAGACACGACGCAGAACAAGGCTCTCAAGTTCATCTTTGGGGGCTTGGCAATGGGCTGGCGCAATTCCGTGCGCCACTGGAATCGTTATGAGACCGCGTACTTGTTGCTGGCGGGCTTGGCAACGCCCCTTGTGCTCTCGGTGCACACGGTTGTGAGCTTCGACTTCGCGATCGGCATCGTTCCCGGATGGCACACGACCATCTTCCCGCCCTACTTCGTCGCCGGCGCGATTTATTCCGGATTTGCCATGGTGTTGGTGTTGGCGATTCCGATTCGCAAGTTCTACGACATCGAAGACCTGATCACGGCTCGCCACATCGAGAACTCGGCGATGGTAATGCTCGCCACCGGCTGGATCGTGGCTTACGGCTACGCGATTGAGGCTTTCGTCAACTGGTACGGGGGAGATCCCTACGAGTCTTTCCTGCGCTGGAACCGGTTGCATGGACCGTACGCGGTCTCTTACTACTCGCTCCTGTTCTTCAATCTGGTCGTCCCACAGATTCTGTGGTTCAAGAAGGTGCGCAATAACGACTTCGTGCTTTTCCTGATCTCCCTCGATGTGCTCGTGGGTATGTGGCTGGAACGCTTCGTGATTGTTGTGGTCAGCCTGAGTCGGGACTTTATGCCTTCGGCTTTCGGCCAATACTATCCCACACAATACGATTGGGCAGTGTTCATCGGTACGTTGGGGTTCTTCTCGGCCTGCATGTTCCTGTTCCTGCGCCTTTTGCCGGCGGTCTCAATTTCCGAGTTGAAGACTTTGCTGCCCCAGGCCGAAGTCACGGTACAACACGAGGCGGAGGTTCATCACTGATGAAGGATCCCCGCACATACGGTTTGATAGCGGAGTTTGACACGGTGAACGAGGCGATCGCTGCCGCTCACAAGGTCTATGGCGCCGGCTATCGCAAGATCGACGCCTATTCCCCGTTCCCGGTCGAAGAACTCTCCGAGGCGATTGGATTTCATCACAATGGCGTTGCGCTGGTATGCCTAGTCGGCGGCCTGCTTGGCGGCACGGCAGCATACGTTCTGCAGTGGTGGATTAATACCGTGGGCTACCCAATTAATATCGGCGGGCGACCGCTGCACTCATGGCCCGCGTTCATCATCGTTACCTTTGAAATGACCATCTTGTTCTCTGGATTGTCGGCCGTGTTTGGCATGCTTGCGCTGAACGGGTTGCCGCAACCCTACCATCCGGTTTTCAACGTACCTCAGTTCGATGCGGCATCGAGGGATAAGTTCTTCATTGCGATCTTTGCATCCGACAAGAAGTACGATCCAATCGCTACGCGGCAGTTCCTCGAGAGCCTGAATCCAACATCGGTCGCGGAGGTCCCCAGCTAATGGTGAAACTCCGCATCGTTCTAGGTCTTCTCACGCTGCTGATTCTGGTCGGCTGTCGCAACGATATGCACGACCAGCCGCGCTTTAAGCCTCTGGCCAAGAACGACTTTTTTGCCGACATGAGGGCCTCCCGTGCGCCGGTTGAGAATACCGTGGCTCGAGGACAGTTGAACGAAGATACATATTTCTACACTGGGAAGATTGGGTCGAATCCAGGCGATTACATGCCGGCGGAAGTCCCAGTCAACCAAGCGACGCTTGAGCGCGGTCGTGAGCGTTACGACATCTATTGCGCGCCCTGTCATGCGCGCATGGGGGACGGCAATGGAATGGTTCCGCAACGCGGTTATCGCCATCCCCCGACCTTTCACCAGGATCGCCTGCGAAAGGCCCCGCTTGGTTATTTCTTCGACGTGATCACAAACGGTTTTGGAGCCATGCCCGACTACGCGATGCAGGTCACACCGGAGGACCGCTGGAAGATCGTCGCCTACATACGAGCGCTGCAGTTAAGCCAGAACGCGACTGCGGCCGACGCGGGAGGGCAAAAGATTCCAACCAGCCCGCCAAGATTTGAAGAACCTGGTTCGGGTGCTACCTTGCCCGTACCGTTGCCTCAGACGAATGAGACAGGAGAATAAGAGAATGTCAGCGGCGCGCACCAATAGTTCAAAATGGATGGCGCCGGAGATCGCGCACGTCATGTACCAGCGTGCGCTCGCAGTCGGCATTCTTTTCGGCGCAGTGTCATTGGGGCTGGCGCTATTTCCTGCCACCCGCGCCCAGTTCTTCCGCTCCTATCTCCTGGGGTTCATGTTCTGGTTGGGCATCACGCTGGGCAGCATGGCCTTTCTGATGATCCAACACCTTACTGGCGGAATGTGGGGCATGGTGATCCGTCGGCCACTCGAGGCCGCCATCAAAGTTCTGCCACTCATGCTCATCTTGTTCGCCCCGGTGGTGGTGGGAATTCCGCATCTCTATAGTGGCGATTCACATAGCCACGGTTGGTTCAACGCAATCCAGAGCGACGGGCATCTTTGGGAGTTGAGTCAGGCGTACCTGAGGCGCGGGGGAACCGTGCAGTTCCTGTTCCTGAACGGCTTTATCGGTCGTGGGGTAGTCTATTTCGCAATCTGGCTATGGATGGCGTGGACGCTAATTCGCTGGTCCAATGAGCAGGACGCTCCGCCGGTCCAAAACCTCAGCCCGCGTTTCCGCCGAATGGCTGCGCCCGGACTGATCCTCTATGCTTTCACCATTAGCTTCGCCGCGATCGATTGGGTGATGTCGCTTGACCCCCGCTGGTTCTCGACCATCTTCGGGTTCATTATCATCGTAGGGGAATGCCTTTCAGCGATGTGCCTGATGGTGATCCTCGAGACCATTCTTTCCCGAGAGGAACCTCTTTCGTTATGGCTTAAGCCGAAAGAAGTTCACGACCACGGCAAGCTGATGTTGACCTTCATCATGCTGCATGCATACTTCAGCTTCTCGCAACTGCTGATCATTTGGGCCGGCAACCTGCCCATGGAGATTCGGTTCTACCTTCGGCGCCTGGAGCATGGCTGGGGCTACGTTGGGCTGTTCTTGGTTCTATTCCACTTTTCAGTGCCGTTTGCTCTGTTGTTGTCACGGCCGCTCAAGCGCAACCCGTACCGTCTGGTAAAGCTCGCCGGTTGGCTGTTGTTTGCGCGCTTCGTGGACCTGTTCTGGTATATCCAGCCTACCTGGCAGGAAAGCTTTACCTGGGGCTGGGGATACTTAGTTGACATCATTGTCCCGGTTGCCATCGGTGGGTTGTGGCTGGCGTACTTCTTCCACCATCTCCGCCAGCGACCGCTCTTGCCTGCGTATGACATGCATGCGCGGGAGTTCCTCGACTATGCGGGGGTTGCTCATGACTGAACACCAGCACAATGAGCAGAACGGTGGCCTGGGTTTCGAGCGACAAGACTGGACTGCGAAACCGGTTTACGGCTTCCTCGTTTCTCTAGCAGTCATCGGCGTGCTGGTTTACGTTACGGTTTGGGGGATTTTCAAGGTGCTCGACAGATACTTCAATGAGCACCAAGCTCCGACCAGTCCGTTGGTGCAGCAAGACACGAGTGTACCTACTCGGAACGCCGACCCGGAGCGCGTTCAGCAGATCTTTCCTGAACCACGACTGGAAACCGATGAGCGCACCGAGATCAACGATTTCCGCTTGGGGGAAGAACAAACCCTGAACAGCTACGGCTGGGTGGATCAGAATGCCGGGGTCGTTCACATTCCGATTGCAGAAGCTATGAAACTGGTTGCTCAGCGCGGGCTTCCAACCAGGCCGGCAGTCGGCACGGTGCCCCTGTCGCCCGTGAATCTTGCCAGAGCGGCAGCTCGAGCTGCTGATACCGCTAACGCACCCGAGAAAACGTCCGGCAAGCCGACAGGAAAAAGGAAAAAGCAGTGAGCAGTAGAGTTCAAAAATCGTTGTCGACCGCGGCGGCACTAGTTCTTCTCGCCGTCGGAGGTTGGGCTCAGGGAATGTACTCGGGCGCGGGTGGAATCATGGCGCCTTCTGCCAACGTGAAGCCGCCAGGGCTGAAGCATGCAGGGATCGAGCAGAAGCTCGACCAGCAGCTTCCACTAAACCTGGCCTTTCGCGACGAAACCGGCAAGCCGGTTCAGCTGGGCGATTACTTCGGCAAACGGCCGGTAATTCTGAGTTTTGTTTATTTCCGCTGTCCAATGCTTTGTAGCGAGGTGCTATCCGGACTGGAAGGCTCTTTGAAGGCCTTGAGTTTCAATGTTGGGGAAGACTTCGACGTACTTACGGTCAGCTTCGATCCCAAAGACACTCCGGAGAACGCCACGGAAAAAAAGGCCAGCGTGTTGAAGCATTACCAGCGCACTGGGGCGGCGGGTGGCTGGCACTTCCTGACGGGCTCGCAAGAGTCGATCACTGTGCTAACTAATGCGGCCGGGTTTGGTTACGACTACGATGAGAAGACGGATCAGTTCGCCCACAGCACCGCGATCATGGTGATCACACCCCAAGGCAAGATCGCGCAGTACTACTACGGCGTGGACTTCCCACCCCGCGATTTGCGGCTCGGGCTGGTTCAGGCATCGCAAAACAAGATTGGCAGCCTGGCGGATCAGGTGCTCCTCTACTGCTATCACTACGATCCTCAGTCAGGGAAATGGGGCGCCATTGTCAGTCACATGATTCAGTTGGGTGGCGGAGTAACGATTCTGTCGTTAGGAGCGGTGCTATTGGTGCTGTTTCGCCGCGGGTCCGATTCCGAGCAGAGGGGGCAGGGCAACTCTCAGGCATATGTTCGATAATTTCCCACTATGGCCGGCTGGCGCTTCGAATCACGCGCTTCCCGTTGATCTGATCTACGTTTTCCTCGTAGTTCTGTCGACGGTGATGACGCTGGCGATTTTCGGCGCGATCGTGATATTCGGGGTCAAGTACCGCCGGCATCACGGCCGTGAGGCCCACCAGATTGAAGGATCGATGATCCTGGAAATCGCCTGGTCGGTGATTCCACTCGGCATTTTCATGGTGGTGTTCGGTTGGGGAGCGGTGATCTACTTCCATGAGCGCACTCCACCCCGCGGCGCTACCGACATCTACGTCGTCGGCAAGCAGTGGATGTGGAAGATTCAGCACCAGGAAGGGCAGCGCGAGATCAACGAACTGCACGTGCCCGTCGATCGGGATATCAAGCTGATCATGACGTCCCAGGACGTGATCCACAGCTTCTTCATCCCTGCCTTTCGCATCAAGCAGGACGTAATTCCAGGTCGCTACACGACTCTGTGGTTTCGCGCCACTACGCCGGGCACATATCATCTGTTCTGTTCTCAATTCTGCGGCACCGACCATTCGGGAATGATTGGCCAGGTGGTGGTGATGAATCCTGCTGACTACCAGACTTGGATGTCAGGAGGAACAGTGTCCGGTTCCCTGGCGCAGAATGGTGAGACATTGTTTGAACAACTCGGATGCTCTACCTGTCACAGGCTCGACGTTCAGGGTCGCGGACCGAACTTGAAGGGAGTGTTCGGTAAGCCGGTACAGCTGCAGGATGGGCGAACAGTTCTGGCTGATGATAACTATGTTCGCGAGTCGGTTCTGAACCCAACGGCGAAGATTGTGTCCGGCTTCCAGCCGATCATGCCTTCGTTTCAGGGCCAGGTGAGTGAGGAACAATTGAACGCGCTGGTTGCGTATGTGAAGTCGCTGAGCCAGGCGCCCGCGGGCGTTGCCGCAACTCCGACCAACAATCCGGGACCGGCAGCAGAAAAACCATAGGGATTAGGAATGGCAACCCAAGAAATTCCGCCAGAACGGAAGAATTACCTGAACGCCGAGTACGGCATTCGCTCGTGGCTGTTTACCACCGATCATAAGCGCATCGCAATGCTCTACCTGGTTTCGATCACCGCGATGTTCTTTGTCGGTGGGTTCTTTGCCTTGTTGATTCGCCTGGAGCTACTCACGCCGGCGGGTGACCTGTTGCTGGCGGACACCTACAACAAGATGTTCTCCATGCATGGCCAGGTGATGGTGTTCTTTTTCTTGATTCCATCGATTCCCGCCGTGCTCGGAAACTTTCTCATCCCGATGATGGTCGGGGCCAAGGACCTGGCCTTCCCACGCATCAACTTGCTGAGCTGGTATATCTACATCGTCGGTGCGGGGCTTTATCTTTGGTGCATCGCCACTGGCGGCGTGGATACCGGCTGGACGTTCTATACCCCCTATTCCAGCTTGTTCAGTAACTCGCACGTGATTGAAGCTGGGCTAGCGATCTTCATCGCTGGGTTCTCGTCAATTTTGACGGGATTGAATTTCGTCGTGACCGTACACCGCATGCGAGCCCCGGGGATGACCTGGTCCCGGTTGCCGCTATTTGTGTGGTCCCACTACGCCACCAGCATCATCATGCTGCTAGGAACGCCCGTCATCGCCATCACCCTGGTCTTGGTCGTGCTGGAGCGTACGCTCAATCTGGGCATCTTTGATCCCACCCGCGGCGGCGATCCGGTGCTCTTCCAACACCTGTTCTGGTTCTATTCGCACCCTGCGGTTTACATCATGATTTTGCCCTCGATGGCGGTGGTTAGCGAAATCATCCCGTGTTTCTCGCGCAAGAGAGTCTTCGGCTACAACTTCGTGGCGATGTCGAGTATCGCCATCGCGGTGATTGGGTTCCTGGTCTGGGCGCACCACATGTTCGTGGCCGGCATTTCGCTCTACTCGGCGTTGGTGTTCTCGTTCCTGACCTTCCTGGTCGCGGTACCGTCGGCGATTAAGGTCTTCAATTGGACGGCGACCATGTACAAGGGGTCGATATCGTTCTCGACGCCGATGCTCTACGCCCTCGGCTTCATTGGCCTGTTCACGATCGGCGGCTTGACGGGGGTGTTCCTGGCCACCCTGGGGCTTGATGTTCACGTTCACGACACCTATTTCGTGATCGCGCACTTCCACTATGTGATGGTTGGAGGCGCAGTGCTTGGCTTCCTCGGTGGAATGCACTTTTGGTGGCCGAAGATTACCGGCCGTATGTACCCGGAAGCCTGGGGACGGGTGGCGGCGATCATCGTATTTATCGGATTTAACCTGACTTTCTTCCCCCAGTTCGTCCTGGGTTATTTGGGGATGCCGCGACGCTATTGGGACTACTCCCACATGCCGGAGTGGCAGGGTCTCAATGTCCTCTCGACGGCTGGCGCGACGATTCTCGCGGTTGGCTACCTGCTGCCGATGGTTTACATGCTGTGGTCACTGCGCTATGGCAAGGTAGCGGACGACAATCCGTGGCAAGCCACCGGCCTAGAATGGACAACGCAATCCCCGCCCACCACATTCAATTTTGATGAGACGCCGATCGTAACTTGGGAAGCCTACGAGTACGAGAAAATGCCGTTGCCGCAAGAGGTGACACTTGAGCGATAGTCACGCCGTGGAGACACCATTGGCGGTCGAACACGAAGGTCGTCCGGAACTGCGACACCACTTCGCCGACGAACAGCAGCAGCGTAACGCCGCGTCCCTGGGCATGTGGTGGTTCCTCGGAACCGAAATCATGTTCTTCGGGGGCATGTTCTGCGCGTACTTGGTCTATCGGCACTGGTACTTCCCAGAATTCGCGGTCGCCAGCCGTAGCCTTAGCTTGCCCATCGGAACCTTTAATACGACCGTACTGATTTGCAGCAGCTTGACGGTCGCGATGTCGGTTCGTGCGGCGCAGCTTGGAAATCGAAAACTTCAGGTGAGAATGTTGCTGCTCACCCTGGTCTTTGGCTTGGCGTTCATTGGAATTAAAGGAATTGAGTGGAGGGAGAAGTACGAGGAGCATCACATTCCCACGTTCCACTACAACGTGGTCGGCGGCAAGGGTGACCTGGTTGAAAAAAACGCGAAATTTCTGGGCCTCGAGAAACTCAAGAACGATCCCGCAAAACTCGAGCAGCGCAAGGCCGAAATTCAGCGGAACACCCAGATTTTCTACTCCCTTTACTTTGCTCTCACCGGCATGCACGCGATCCACATGATCATTGGCGTCGGGATATTCATCGTGATCACCTGGATGGCGCACAAGGGCCGGTTTACGCCGGAATACCACACCCCGCTCGAGATCGCGGGCCTGTACTGGCACTTTGTGGATATAGTCTGGATTTATCTGTTTCCTTTGTTGTACCTCATTGACCGGAAACCGATCTCTTAGGACGAGTCATGGCAGACCATAAAGAGCACTCAGAGCATATTGTTTCGGCCGGGCTGTACTGGCTCATCTGGTTCCTCCTGATTGTCGGGACGGTCGTTACTGCGCTGGTTGCTACGGTCGATCTCGGGACTTATCACGGAATCGACTTCAACACGATCGTTGCGCTTCTGATTGCGACCTGCAAGGCATCGATCGTCGTCCTCATCTTCATGCACGTGAAATACACGAGCGAGAGGATGACAAAGGCGATTCTGCTTTCAGCCATTTTCTGGCTGTTGCTCCTGCTTGTGCTGAGCATGTCGGACTACTCGACCCGGATGGCAGGATAGGAAAGAGTCCCGCAATTCAGCGTTAAGCAACCTCAGCCGGGAGAATCCCTCGGTTCTTCAATAAACTCGCCTTTGCTGGTTCTTGAGGCGGGGTGCTGGAGTGCTAACTGCTGAGTGCTATCTTTATCTTGCACTCAGTCGAGAAATGAGCAAGGACCCCACCCTCTACCCGGAAGCAGGAGCCCTCGAAGCAGAACTGCGCCGGTATATCCAGGGCGAAGTTCGCTTCGACAACGGCAGTCGGGCGCTTTACTCCACCGACGGGTCCAACTATCGGCAGGTCCCGCTCGGCGTTGTGATTCCTCGCGACAATGCTGACGTGATTGCAACCATCGCCACCTGCCGCGAGCATGGCGCTCCGCTACTCTGCCGCGGCGGCGGAACATCCCTGGCAGGTCAGTGCTGCAACGTCGCGGTCGTGCTTGATTTTTCCAAGTACATGGCAAGTATTCTCGAGCTCGATCCCGAGCGGAGGATTGCCCGAGTCCAGCCCGGGGTCGTTCTCGACCATCTGCGGGCGGCTGCCGAAAAGCACAACCTGACTTTCGGCCCCGATCCCGCGAGCCACAGCCGTTGCACCCTGGGAGGGATGGTCGGCAACAACTCCTGCGGTGTGCATTCGGTCATGGCGGGGAAGACGGACCAGAACATCGAGGAACTCGAAGTCTTTACCTACGATGGAGTTCGGCTCAAGGTCGGCCAGACCAGCCAGGCTGAACTCGACCGCATCATCGTCGCGGGGGGGCGGCAGGCAGAGATCTACGCTGGGCTGCGTCGCATTCGCGATCAGTACGGCGAGCTCGTGCGTCAGAAATATCCGAACATCCCGCGCCGCGTTTCCGGCTATAACCTGAACTACTTGCTTCCGGAGAATGGCTTCCATGTTGCTCGGGCACTGGTTGGTTCCGAGGGAACCTGTGTGACCACTCTCGAGGTCACTTGCAGGCTTGTAACCAGTCCCCCCGAGCGCCTGCTGGTTGTGATTGGCTGTCGCGATGTATTCGAATGCGCCGATCTCGTACCTGAGGTCCTGCGGCATCAGCCTATCGGCCTCGAGGGCATGGACGATGTGCTCGTGAACCACACGCGTCGCAAGGGAATCAATCCGGAAGGCGTCGCGATGCTTCCCGCAGGTGGGGGATGGCTGCTTGCAGAATTCGGGGGCTGGACGGCCGAAGAAGCGAGAGCCAAGGCCGAAACCCTCATGCAGGCGCTCGCGAAGAGCGCGTCGCCGCGAAACTTTCGCCTTTTTCCCGATAAGGTCGAGGCGCGAAAGGTCTGGGAGGTGCGCGAAGCGTCCTTAGGCGCGGTCTCCCGGGTTCCCGGGGAACCCGCTCTGTGGGAAGGGTGGGAAGATGCTGCCGTCGCCCCGGAGAAGCTTGGCGCCTATCTTCGCGACATGAAGAAGATGACCGATGGGTTCGGTTATCGCTCGGTTCTCTACGGGCACTTCGGCGACGGATGCGTTCACAACCGTATCAGCTTCGACCTCGAGTCTGCTCAGGGTATCGCCCATTTCCGCCGCTACATGGAAGAGGCCGCCGAACTCGTTGTCTCCTACGGTGGCTCCATCTCCGGCGAGCACGGCGACGGGCAGGCCCGCGCGGAACTTTATCCCAAGATGTTTGGGCCGGAGCTGGTGAAGGCTTTCGAAGAGTTCAAGCGGCTATGGGATCCGGACTGGAAAATGAATCCCGGCAAAGTGGTCTTACCCAACAAACTGGACGAAGACCTTCGCTTGGGAGCTGATTACAGACCGTGGCAGCCGAAGATGAATTTCAGCTTTGCTCAAGACCACGGCAGCCTTGCCGAAGCCACCTTGCGCTGTGTCGGCGTTGGTAAGTGCCGGCAATACGAGGGCGGCGTGATGTGCCCGAGCTTCCGAGTCACTCGGGAAGAGAAACACTCCACCCGCGGTCGAGCCCATTTGCTTTGGGAGATGACTCTCGGGGGTACGATCAACGGCCAGTGGCGCGATGAGGACGTGAAGTCCTCCCTGGATCTGTGCCTCTCCTGCAAGGGATGCAAGAGCGATTGCCCGGTGGGTGTCGACGTAGCGAGCTACAAGGCCGAGTTCCTTTCGCATTATCACCACTACGAGTCTAGGTCGCTTGGTCAGCTGGCTTTCGCTCAAATAGGATTTTGGGCGCCGATTGCAAGCCGTACGCCATGGCTGGCAAACTTCTTGGCTCAGACCACCGGATTTCGTGAGATCGGAAAAACTGTGCTCGGCGTCGCCCCGCACCGCCATCTGCCTGCTTTTGCGAGCCACAGCTTCGAACGATGGTTCAAGAAACGTCGCTCAAAATCCGAACTCCCGTTGTCTGAAAAATCCGTCTTGCTCTGGCCCGACACCTTTAATAACTACTTCCGGCCTGAGAGTGCGATCGCGGCAGCTCAGGTGCTCGAGTCCATGGGTTTCGATGTGCGTTTGCCGCGTCGCCACGTCTGCTGCGGGCGCCCCCTGTACGACTTCGGCATGCTCGATCGTGCAAAGCAACAGCTGGTAAGAACCTTGACTCTATTGCGAGCCGAGATTGATGCCGGTATTCCCATCATCGTTCTCGAGCCGAGTTGTGCCTCGGTCTTCAAAGACGAGCTTCTGAATTTCTTTCCCGAGGATCCGCAAGCGAAGAAACTGTCTCAACATGTGCTCTTGTTTGGTGAGTTCCTTCAAAACCAGCCCGTGGATATTCCGCCCTTGAAGGGCGAAGCCCTGCTCCATGGCCATTGTCACCAAAAGTCGATACAAAAAATGACCAGCGAGCATGCCATCCTCGAGCGTTTGGGGGTGAATTTCAGCTCGCCCGCACAAGGCTGCTGCGGAATGGCCGGCGCCTTCGGATTTGAGAAGGAGAAGTACGAGACGTCAATCGCAATCGGTGAACTCGAGCTGCTTCCCGCAGTGCGCAGTGCCTCACCCCAAACGCTTCTGATCGCCGACGGCTTCAGTTGCCGGGAACAGATCGAGCAATGCACGGGGCGCAAAACCATGCACTTGGCCGAGGTGATCAGGATGGCAATGAGACCCTGAACGAGAACAGGCGGCGAGCTAGTCGACGAGCTCTGACCAGGGAATACAGCGGGAAGAGCGGGTCAGGGATTCCGATCGCCCTCCACTCGTGCACGCTCGGCGTCATGGCCAACCGCCAAACAAATCTCGCCTGGTCTATCCTTCGTTCTCGAACTTCGATCATGAAGCGGAAGTACGCGATCGATTCCGGCGACGTTTCATGCATGGTCTCGATATTCTCGTTAATTCTGGAGACGAACCTTTGCGCAGCCGACATCTCAGGCGCGGTGGTGATCGCGCGGGGAAGACCACAGCCTAGAACTTCTTGGGCACATTGCAGAGAAATAAGCACAATGCGCAAAGTCCCTGATCGCCGCGCGTTCCCGATCACCCAATCCCAATCCAGATCGAATCCGGCCAGTGCTGCGATATCTTGAACCATTCCGAGTCGTGTCCACTGATGTTTCGCCGCATGAATGCATAGGAAAATCAGCTGGTCTTCCGGACCGAGCACCCGCGCCCGACAGCCGTCGAATTCCTGCTCTCGTGATCGGGCGAATAATTCCTCGATGTTTATGTCAATTGCGTAGAACTTAGGCAGTAGGTTCCACTGAAGCTCGACGAGATTTCTTTCGGTGCCGCGGCCAAACACGTATTCGTACCCGGACCGCAGGTACGCCTCTTCCTGCCGGGGCGAGAGTTGCAGGTATTTCACGTAGCCAAGCTGATTCAGGGCAAGAACTGCCCTTGGTACATCGGGCGCCGAGACGAGCAAATCAAGATCCCCAAACTCCCGCATCGTCGAGTCGCCATAGAGTAAGTGCGCCAGTGCTGGACCCTTCTGCGCGATCACGGGAATGCGCTCTCCCTTGAAATGTTCGAGTATCGCAGCCAGTTCCGCGGAGAATCGCATCACGCGTTGGCAATGGCGTAGGTATCTGGCGCGCAGCGCAGACTGAATGCTCGCCGGTACCTCTGGCCTACCTTGCAGCGCGCGATAGAGCGCCGGCAGCACCCGGTGGTAAGACGCCTGCTCGAACACCTGATCCCATCCGAGGTTTCGGCTGAATGCTCGCAAGACATTCTGCTCGCCCCTGCAGCAAGAGCGCAGCAACTCGAATTCCGGAAGCTGACTGCCGGCATGGGCGGAAACGATCTGGGATATCGAAGGCGGAGGGCTCTTGCGCTGTGAACTAAGTATGTCCGCGATTGAATTCTCTGTCGGCAAAACCGAAACCTGTTCATAGAATCTTCTTACGGCAGAGCTCGCGACAGAAGTATCTGATCGTGAACCACAGGCGACCGATGTACAGCATTGTTCTCGATTCCGTTCATAAGACATTTCGTTCCGGCTTCTTCGGAACGGGAGGCGTGGAAACTTACGCTCTGCGCGATTTTTCCCTCAGCGTTCTAGCCGGCGAGGTCGTATCGCTCCTCGGCCCGAACGGCAGCGGCAAGAGCACAACCCTGCGTCTGATTTCTACCGTCCTCCTCCCCGATCGAGGTGCAGTGAGTGTGAACGGGGTGACTACTCAGTTCGACGGGCAAGCTGTCCGCAGGCAGGTCGGGTTTGCCTTGGCTTCGGAACGGTCCTTCTTCCCTCGACTGACGGTCCGCGAAAACCTCATGTTCTTTGCGACCCTGGAAGACGTTCCTTGGCGCGATCGCGGAATACGGGCAGACGAGGTTCTCGCGCAAGTTCGCCTGGAAGAGCATTCCGGCAAGCATGTGATGAAACTCTCTTCGGGAATGCACCAGCGGCTCGGCATCGCTCGCGCTCTGATCAAGAACCCGCGCGTTCTCCTGCTGGATGAGCCATCTCGTAGCCTCGATCCGGTGGCAGCGCACCAGCTTTCGGACCTCCTGCGAAATCTTCGAGGGCGAGGAATCACGATTGTCCTCGTGACCCACAATTTCGCCGAGGCGGTTGCTGTGTCCGATCGAATCGTAGTCCTGCAAAATGGCGAAGTGCAGGGAACGTTTGGGGGTCGGAATCTGACGGTGGAGATGCTCGAGCACCACTACCGTGATCTGACAGAACCCCGCAATCTTCACTCCTGGCGAGAAGGAGTTCCTGCTTAATGCTCGCGAAAGCCGCTGCCATTCTCCACAAAGACCTCCTCACCGCGATCCGTTATCGGAACGGATTGTTTCTGGGAGCCTTTGGCCCAGCGGCGCAACTAGTGCTCTCGTTTTATCTCGCGCACGCAGTCGGACCTCAATTCCGGCCCGAGGGGATTCCTTATTTCAGCTTCCTGCTCGTCGGAACAGGCTTTTTCGCGTGTCTGCTTGCCTGCATGCACGGCTTTCTTAACGTCATTCAGGAATCGCAACGGGCTGGAACGCTCGAGGTGGTACTCTCGACATCAACCCCGCCTGTCACCCTGTTGTGTCTGGCGGCGTTATCAGCGATCACGGCCGCTCTCCTGCAATTCGTTCTCTATCTCGCGGTTGGACTCTGCCTATTTCCCACTGGAATCGGCGTCAACGCTCCGGGGGTTGCGGCGACGCTATCTCTGTCCGTCCTTATTGCCATCGCCTTCGGCATTGTTGCCGCCGGCCTCCAGCTTTCGATTCAAAGAGGCTCGGTCCTTTTATGGCTTTTCGGTACCACTGCATGGGTGCTTACGGGTACGTTATTCCCGATCGGATCGCTTCCGCAGCCGATTCGACTTCTGGCACAATGGCTGCCTTTAACCCACTCGCTAACCGGTTTGAGGCTGGCCCTATTCGGAGGTTCTGACGCGAGCCTGTCCCATGAGGTTGTGATCCTCTTGGCTTTTGTCCTGGTCCTGCTGCCGACCAGCATCGCCTTCTTTTCCTGGACGCTTCGTCGCGCCCGTCGGTTTGGAACGTTGTCATTCTATTAACACTATTCGTTACTTTGGTTTGCGCGGGGCGAGGATAGAGCCGACCATCCGGCAAGTCCTTCCATAGAATGGAGCCCTGATGCTTATGTCCGAGCTCATTCAGAGGCGACACGGTACCCGGCTGCGAGCCCAAATACCTTTGCGCGTTACTAGCCTCGATCCTGGTACCCGGTTTTCAGAGCGCTGCCACACCATGCTAGTGAATCCTTATGGGTGCGGAATAAGGTTCCCCCGATGCCTGAAACCGGGGATGCGGATACGAATGGAAGAACTTCCCAGCGGGGCATCGGCCATTGCAACGGTCGCCAGCAACGTGCGCATCTCCGAGCAGAGCAAGTACTGGCTGGTCGGACTGGGACTCGACTCGCCGGGAAACCTCTGGTGTATTTCCCCGACACCCACAGATTGGGAGTCGACCATGGCAGTTCTCCGCCACTAGAAGACCCGCTTTGAATCGAGCAAGATCGTCACCGGGCCATCGTTGACAAGTTCGACTTGCATCATCGCCTGGAAGCGCCCGGTTTCGCAGTGAATTCCGGCTTCGCGAATTCTGCTCACAAAGTGCTGATAAAGCTCATTCGCGACTTGCGGCGGTGCTGCCTCGTCGAAGGACGGCCGCTTGCCTTTGCGTGCGTCGCCATGAAGTGTGAACTGGGAAACCACAAGCACCTCGCCTCCTTGATCCAAAAGCGATACGTTCATCTTGCCGTTCTCATCGTCGAAAATGCGCAATCCGATGACTTTTGCCGCTAGGTAATCGGCATCCGCCTGAGTATCGGTCTTGCTCACGCCGAGAAGCACAAGAATGCCGCGGCCGATCCTTCCTACCATCTCTTCGCGAACGCTCACTTGAGCACGGCCTACCCGTTGAATGACGGCACGCATAGTCGGATCTGATAGCCTAAGACAAAGGGGCTGGAGAACACCAGTCTGCTGGGCGAGGGGATCCTGAACAACTACCCTATCGAAGCTGATTTCATATAATCCAAAGCAATGCTGACATTTGCTCCGGTTGAAGAACAATTAACCTACATCAAGAAGGGCTCTTCGGAAATTGTGAAAGAGTCCGAGCTGCGCGAAAGGTTGGAAAAATCGCGCAAGTCGGGCATGCCTCTGCGCGTAAAGGCTGGCTTTGATCCTACGGCTCCCGACCTTCACCTCGGGCACACCGTGCTTTTGCGCAAGCTGAAGCACTTTCAGGACCTCGGGCACACCGTCATCTTCCTGATCGGGGACTTCACCGGCATGATTGGCGATCCTACGGGTCGCTCGGTTACTCGTCCGCCGTTGACTCCGGAAGAGTTGAAACGCAATGCAGAGACTTACATGGAGCAGGTGTACAAAATCCTTTCGCGCCAGGCGACCGAACTGCGCTTTAACAATGAGTGGTTCGGCAAAATGGGAGCTGCTGATTGGATTCGACTGGCTGCGAAAACAACCGTTTCGCAGATGCTCGAACGCGAGGAGTTCCACACGCGCTTTCAGGAGGAAAAGCCGATCGGACTGCATGAGCTTCTCTATCCGCTGGCGCAGGGATACGACTCGGTCATGTTGAAAGCCGACGTCGAACTCGGAGGAACTGATCAGAAATTCAACTTGCTCATGGGACGCGAACTGCAGCGAGGATACGGCCAGGAGTCGCAGGTAGTTCTTACAACCCCGATTCTCGAAGGCCTTGATGGCGTGCAGAAGATGTCGAAGTCATACGGGAATGCGATCGGCATCAAAGAGGCGCCGCTCGAGATGTACGGTAAGCTGATGTCGATCTCCGACGAGATGATGTGGCGCTACTACGAGCTGCTGACCGACGTTCAGATCTCCGAAATCGAGCGCATGAAACGCGAAGCGCATCCCATGCAGGCCAAGAAGGACTTAGCCGCAGGCGTGGTGAAGGACTTTCATTCCGGCGAGGCTGCCATCAAAGCCGGCGAGGACTGGGCGAAGCAGTTTCAGAAAGGTGGCGTACCGGAAGAGGTCGAGCAGATTGAAGTCGAGGAAATCTCCATGCGTATCGATAAGCTATTGGCACGCGTGGGCCTGGCGGACTCAGTGAGCGACGCTGTTCGTAAGCTAAAGCAGGGTGCCGTGAAACTGGATGGAGCGGCGCTGAATGATCCCACCAAGGTTGTGGACCTGTCGCGTCACCTCATCCTCCAGGTTGGCCGCAAGATCAAGAGGGTTTCAGGCGGCCGGTCGGGAGGCGTCTAGGATACCGGTCGAAAGAACGTTAGATCTAAGCGGCAAAACATTCTCCTGCGCTGGTTTTCGAGGTGTGTTCTAATGCCTGCGCATGCGCGCCGCTGCCATCCTGCGGCCTGGAAGTGTGTCCCGTGCTATCGTCCACTTCCAGCGCCTCACAGGCGTCGAATGGATCTCTCTGCTCGAGAAGCCTGACGTCGCGGTCCTCTTTGGTGGGGATGGTACTATCCATTGGCATCTGGCCGAATTGGTAGACCTTGGCGTTCCGCTGCTTGTGATTCCATGCGGCAGCGGCAATGATTTTGCGCGGTCACTGGGGATCAGGAGTATGCGCGATTCCGCTGAGGCATTCCGCCGATTTGAAAATGATGGCAGCACGCTGCGCAGCATCGACCTGGGCGTGATTTGTACCGAGAGTGCAACCGGACCCGGTCGCGGGCACTACTTCTGCTGTGTTGCCGGAGTAGGAATCGATGGCAACATCGCCCGGCGGGCGAATCGACTTCCCCGTTGGTTGCGAGGGCGGGGCGGCTACGCAATCTCTGCCCCTCGGGAGTTTATTCGCTTCAAACCATTCCCCCGGATGAAGGTGTCGGTCAACGGGAATTCTGGAACGAGCAAACCAACCATTCTTGCGGCGGTGGCGAACACCCCTATGTTTGGCGGAGGAATGCAGATCGCTCCCCATGCGAACCTGGATGATGGCAAGCTGGATCTTTGTATCGTCAACGCGATGAGTGTGCTCAAATTGTTCTGCCTTTTTCCAACCGTCTATTTGGGAAGACACCTCGGATTCCAGGAAGTCGAGTACGCTCAGACCCCTCACGTAAGAATTGAAGCCGAGTACCCAATCGATGTATGGGCCGATGGTGAATACATTTCGCAGACGCCGGTAAGTATCGGAATTTCTCACAAGGTTCTTAAAGTACTAACCTCTGCGCCACGGTTGTAATTCTCCTTGTCCCCCCCGCGCGATGGCCTTCCAGACCCTGGGTAAGGTCTTCGACCATTCCTGGCAACTCTCTTGCCATTCCTCTCTGAAACCCGGCGTCTTTGTGGCTGGGCCGCCGGTCAAAGTCTCGATCGCCGCTGCGCTCTGGGGGCGGAAGTTTGTTCGGGTTCCAACCCTTACGGGCGTGGCGGTGCTAAACTACTGAAAAATTTATGAGCGACAACGGACGTTCGCGCGTATGGCTCTGGGTGTTAATTGGAGGAGGAGCATTCTTCCTCTTCGTTTTGGCCGTCTTTACGCTGGTGTTTCTCGTCTTCCGCGCTGCAGGGGGAGAGCAGGCCGGGCTGTTCGGCGACAAGATCGGTGTGGTCGATCTTGACGGAGTCATCCTGAGCCCCACCGAAACGGTGGAGCAGCTGCGCAAGTTAGCTGACGACGATTCCGTCAAGGCGATCATCATCCACGTGAATTCGCCGGGGGGAGGGGTCGCCGCTTCCGAGGAAATCTATCGCGAGGTCAAGCGCATCCGCGATCAAAAGAAAAAGTATATTGCCTCGTCGATTCAGACGGTTGGCGCAAGCGGTGCGTATTATATTTCTTCGGCAACCAACAAGATCTATGCCAACAACGGTAGCGTGGTCGGTTCGATCGGAGTGATTGCTGAATGGGTCAACTACGGCGATCTCATGCGCTGGGCTAAGCTTAAGCCGGAACTCCTCAAGGTTGGCAAGTTCAAGGACACGGGCGACCCCACACGCGAGCTCACACCTGACGAGCGCGCGTATATGCAAGGACTTATCGACAACATGTATGGTCAGTTCGTGCAAGCCGTGGCCGAAGGGCGACATACAAAGGTCGAAGATATCAAGCCCATTGCAGATGGCCGCGTCTGGACCGGCCAGCAGGCACTCGGCATGCAACTGATCGATGGCATCGGCGATTTCCGCACTGCCGTGATGGAAACCGCCAAAGCCGTGAACATCCGCGGTGAGCCGAGCCTGGTGCGCGCCGAGAGGCCGCGAAAATCACTGCTCGATCTCCTGTTCGGCGACGTTACCCCCTGGCTACCTAGCAAAGAAAAGCTTCTCGATGAGCAGATCGGCTTTTACTATCTTTGGAAGTAGCAGGAAACTGTTTCAGACCGGGCCCTTGCAATAACTCCTGATATTTGAGAAGGTTAAGCATACACAGGCGGCAGGCCGGCACACGGCTTCCAGACAAGACAAGATAAGACTCAGGGAGCGAAAGAGCCTATGACAAAAGCGGACTTGATTGATGAAATCTCGCGGCTGGCGGAAGTGACCCGCAAAGACAGCGAAGTGATTGTCGAAACCATCTTCGACAGCATCGTCCGTTCGTTGCGTGCCGGCGATAAGATCGAGATCCGCGGCTTCGGTAGCTTCCGCACGCGCCAGCGCAAGCCCCGCATCGGACGCAACCCTAAGACCGGCGACCGCGTCGAGGTACCGGCCAAGAAGATCCCTTTCTTCAAGCCCAGCAAGGAGTTGAAGGACCTGGTGAATGGGGAGGCGGCAGCGTCGGGCATTCCCGCTGCACCCGTGACACCGCCAGCTGCGCAATGATGTCTTAAACAGACATTAACCGAGAATTTTGCGGAAATCCTCGCAGGAGACCGACCGGGCTTGAATACCGGAGCTCTTCCGAGCTTGGGCCCTACGTTTTTCGGGTCTGTGAAAATCTTTGCGTGTTGTCCGTGCGTTAAAGCTCGTGCCTTTCCGAGAGCCAACCCATGTTTTCCCGTAAGATTCGCGTGGAGTACGAGCAGGACGGCGCGCTCCAGGCCTGTCCTCTGAAGTGGCTAGACAGCTTCTCCATGCGCAACTTCACCAACGCCAGCATCTTCGACGACACCTTGCCCACTGCAGACGGACAAATGGAAATCGGAGAACGCGTACCGCTGCCGGAACTAAAAGCAGCCATGGAGGATTGGTTCAAGAGGAAAGGATATCTATCAAAGGACTCGGGTATTACCGTCAGTGGATAGTTACTTCGCCTGATACACGGTCTTCCCACCCACCACGGTTTCTAGCACCTGAGTCCCTAGGATCTTCTCCGGCGCAATCGCGGTAAGGTCGCGATCGAGAACAGTAAAGTCAGCCAGCATGCTGGGAGCGAGCTTGCCCTTATCTTTTTCAGCGAACTCGGCATATGCAGAGCCCACGGTGTAAGCCGCGATCGCCTGTTCGATGGTGACCTTCTGTTGCGGATAGTACTCCTGTCTGCCGTCCTCGCTCTTGCGGGTTACAGCTGCGTAAATTCCACGAAATGGTGTGACCGGCTCGACGGGATAATCCGTCCCAAACGCAAGCGGCACTGCCTGGCTGGCGAACTCCGCCCAGGCATAGGAATGTGCAGCTCGTGATGGCCCGAGCCTTGCCTCTGCCCAGCGCATATCGGTCAGCAAATGATTCGGCTGCATGGAGGCGATGATGTTCAGGGTTTTAAATTGCGCAACTTCGATCGAGTTTGTCACCTGCGCGTGCTCGATGCGCAGCCGATAGTTCGCCGTCCGATCGACGGCCTTCACCTGCTTTGCGTGTGCCGCCGCCTCCGCCGCTTGGAATGCGTCGAGAGCCATCTGAACACCCTTATCGCCGATGGCGTGAAATCCAAGCTGAAAACCGGCATTCACCCGCTCCACCGCCATTTCGTTCAGCCTTCTCTGCTCATATCTGGGCAAGCCCGAGTTCTTGGGATCGTCGGCAAAAGGTTGAAGCATCGCAGCCGTGTGCGATCCGAGCGAGCCATCCATGAAAGCTTTCAGCATGCCGGTGTGCAGGATCGGATCAGCTTGGTCATGCGACTCCCGGCGTTCAATCAAGACTTGAACCGGCAAATCGAACGGCAGCCACTCGGAAATCCGAGCCGTCAGTTTGCCTTCCTTTTCCAGCTGCTCAAACAGCTTGAAGTCTTCCCAATTCGCGTCGGCATCGCGCGAATCAGAGTAGTCCTGCACGGAGGTGATTCCGGAGCGAGCGATATCCTGCAACGCGGCTTCAACCGCGTGGCGCCGTTTCTCGGGTGTCGGCTGAGGAATGATGGAGGTGACCAGATCGCGGGCTGTTTCCCGGAGCACCCCATTCGGTTCGGCGCTCGCGTCCCGCCCGATTTCGCCGCCCTCCGGATCCTTGCTGGCGAGAGTTATGTGCGCCATCTTCAACGCCCGGGTGTTCGCAACCCCGACATGGCCATCGATACGCTCGAGATAAACGGGGTGGTCGGCGGTGACTTCGTCAAGATCCCAGCGCGTCGGGAGTTCTTTCGCGCGCCAGAGTGTCTCATCCCAACCCGAGCCTGTGATCCATTCTCCCGGTTCGGCCGCGGCCACGCGTTCTCGTAGTCGGTCGCGAAACTCTTCGGCGCTTTTTGCGCCCGTCAAATCCACAGTCAGACGCTTAAACCCGGCATCGGTCAGGTGCATGTGCGCGTCATTAAAGCCCGGAACGACGAAATGGCCTTTCAGATCGACAACCGTCGTCCGAGGACCCTTGTACTTCAGAATGTCCTCATCTTTCCCGATGGCGAGAATGCGATCGCCCTTGATGGCCATTGCCTCGGCCCGCTCAACCTCGTGAAAGGATGAGGCGCCGGTGACGCCCGTGTAGATGTTGCCATGAAGGAAGATGGAGTCGGCGTTGGGCAAAGGTGCTTCCACCTGGGATAGTGCGCCGGTTGAGAGTATCGCTGCAAACAGCAGCTTTGCAGCGGCGTGTTTCATTCCGCTGCCTCGCGCAGGGCTCCTGCGAGAGCTAGAATGACGAGCAATAGCCGTTGCAACCCAAGTTCTCGTCCGGAAGTATCGAACCATTCCTGCAGCGTATGCGCGCCGCCCCCCCTTCCGCCCGCGCCAAGGGCAATCGCTTCCCGGCCAAGGGAAAGCGGAATATTTGCATCGGTTGAAGCGCGCTGGATTTGCGCGGTGTTGCCGATATGGGCATCGACGGCTCGTGCTATGCGCAGAATTTTCGCATCAGACCGAAGTTCACCAGCCGGTCGACTGCCGATGACCCGCACCTGCGCTGTCAGCTCCGGCGATCGCCGGCCGAGGAGCCGGCCGGCTGCGGTTCGGCTCTGCTCGGCAATCGCCTGCTCGACCGCCCGCCGCAATTCCAACTCAAGCCTCTCGATTTCAAATGGCGAGGTCGAACGGATGTCCACGCGCATGCTGGCCGATTCTGGAATCGAGTTCACCGACGTTCCGCCGGTGATCACGCCCACGTTGAAGGTTGTTTTCGGGGACGATGAAATTCGCGTTTGAGAAAAAATATAGAGGGCCTGCCCCAGTGCCATGATCGGATTTGGAGTACCGAAATCGCTCCACGAATGTCCGCCCGGCCCGCGCACGGTAATTTCGAAACGGCGACTGCCGAGCGCCTCCGCGATGATGGTGTCGCAACCGGCGCCGTCAAGGACCACGCTGGAAGCGATTGAGTTCTTCCATACAGATTCGGCAAATATATGCCGCATCCCACGGAGGTCGCCTTCGCCCTCTTCGCCGACGTTGCCAATAAAGAGCAAAGACGAGCTGTGGGGCAGCGCCAGACTTCTGAACGCCGCTGCCAGTGCGAGTAG
>DATNEX010000083.1:0-5730 GCA_035606605.1 Terriglobales bacterium | reverse complement strand
TATGCATCAATGTGCCAGACTCCACGAGTGAACCCCAATGTCGTAGTCAGCAATAAAGTCGGGCTGAAAGTATGCGTGTCATTGATCGCGAACGCGTGAGCATTAGTCCAACCCGGACCGCCCTGGCATGGATCGGTAAAGTTCTTGAAACAATCGAGGCCCGTGCCTGAGGGACTGTATTGATAAGCAAACTTCCCGCTCATCAGATTGTTTTGTGTAAAGCGATGGTCGATCTTAATGTCAAACTGCTTATTGGAGCTGTGGCTCGAACCAGACCCGAACCAGTTCTGGTAAATGCTTCCGTTGACGTTGGGCTCTGGAAAGTAGGTCATCATCTTTTGCGCCACAGGGTCAATCAGATTGCCGGCGACATTGGGGTTGGGACCGCCCGGGGTCGCATAGGTGGCGATGTTATTGAAGGGAATGAACGTGCTGCGCGTTATAGTGCCATTGAACGTTCCGGAGTAAGGGTCCCAAATCTGACCCGCGTCCGCACCGCATCGTCCGGCGGCATCGAACGTTCCTCCCTGTGCGGCGCAAAGTTCGCCAAAATCACCGGTCCGCATCGCGTCGCTGGGAACAGCTCCAGTAGCCGTGCTCAATCCCGTTCGAGTTAAGCCGTCGTAATCGAAGAAGAAGAAAGTCTTCTTCTTGAAGATAGGGCCGCCAATGGTGCCACCATAATTGTGGCGGCGCAGCGGAGGAATGGGATCTCCATTGCGGTTGGCGAACCAATCGTTTGCATCGAGGCTATCGTCGCGGAAGAACTCGTAAACGCTACCGTGAAACTGGTTCGTACCGGAACGCGACACCACATTGACCACTGAGCCACCGGAAAATCCATATTCCGCGCTGAAGTTGGTCTGCTGAACTTTGAATTCTTCCACTGCCTCCGGTGAGGGCAGATAGGTCACCGATGTGATTCCCCCGTTGGGCTCGGAATTGGTGGCGGAAGCACCATCCAAGAGAAAGTCGGCAGAAGCCCCGCGGCTGCCGTTGGAAACAAAGTTCGTACCAATACAAGGTTCAGGGCATGAATCGTTCATCTCGGTAACGCCCGGCGCCAAACTGGTGAGGGTCTCGATATTGCGATCGATCAAAGGCAGATCGTTAATGAACCTGCGGTTCACCACTTGCCCGGTTTCCGCATCCTCGGTTTGTAACTCGACAGCACCGGCACGTACATCTACGACTTCGGCAACCGTACCAACCGTCATCGAAAAGTCTACCGAGGCGTTCTGATTAACGTCGATTCGGACGCCGTCTTTGCGCTGAGTCTTGAATCCAGTTGCGCTTGCCGTCACCGTGTAATTCGAGGGAGGGAGCTCTCGAATGACATATCGCCCCGCCGAATCACTGGTTGCTGAAAATTCAAAACCTTTCCCAGAGTCCGTAGCCTTGACCTGTGCATTGGCAAGGAAGGCGCCAGAGGGATCTTTCACGGTACCAGCAAGCGAGCCGGTATAGAGCTGGGCATGAGCTGCGGGGAGGCACAGCAGAGCGCAAAGTGCTAGAGCCGCTCCGAGCAGGCGCTGGGCCATTTTGGAAATCGATTGCAGGCCATACGGTGCGATGAAATTCATTTTCATACGACACTCCGAGTTCGGCAGGTTTCGAGCCGGCGATAGGGGGGACACAAGATGCGTCCTATTCCCCTCATTAAAACGTTTCACTGCCTTGGGTTTATTAACTGTCTTGAGAACGGTTGTCAAGACAAATCTGCTGGAATCATGGTTATAGGCGGACCACGCCCAGAAAAGCTTGCAGGGTAGTTCAATCATTGACACAACCTGGCGGGAACAAAAACGCATTAACCGTTCAGTTTTAGGGTTTGTTCGAAGAGACCGGAGAAGCGGGTTCCACCAGATGGTGGTATTGACGCGGGTTTAAATCCGAGAGGTGCTGGACGATTCCGCTGGGCCAGCGGATGTCCGCATTGACCGGCTTCGCGGTCGGCCCCAACCCGACGAGCACACGTTTGTCGTGTGCCGCCAGATAGCTGCCGCCGCCCGCGATCCAACGCGTCAGCGACCGGCCAGACGAATTGACAGTGATCTTGGCACCGATCGCGTCCCGGTTACTGACCGTGCCTTGAAGCGAGAATCCAACCCAGGAACTGTCGTGGCCAACGTTATTGCGCAACAGCACCGGAGGGCCATTGAGGGTCGTGAAGATCGCATCGGGATCGCCGTCGTTGTCGAAGTCGCCGATGGCGAGGGCACGTCCCAGGTAAGAACGTTGAAACGTGGTACCTGCGAGCTCGCGCATGTCTTCAAAAACACCATCACCGTTGTTTCGCAGCAGGAGCGCAGGTTCTTTGTATTTGACATCCGCGCGGGTGGATTCGATCTCCGGATTGATGTGGCCGTTGACCAGCAGCAAATCCAGGTTGCCATCATTGTCGTAATCAAGAAACTTTGCCCCCCACCCGACAAGTGATCTAGTCAAGTTGGCCAAATGCGAGGCACTGGTACGATCAGAAAATGGCAGCGACTTCGAGCCCCCAAAGAGCGAATGATATTGGTCATTGAAGTTGGTGACGACGAAGTCCGGGATACCATCGCCATTGACATCGCCCGCATCTACCCCCATACCTGATTTTGCAGTCCCATTCTGGTCGTATGCGACGTCGGCATCCAGCGCGACGTCTTCAAATGTTCCGTCGTGTTTGTTGATCAGCAAAAGGTTAGGTGAGGCGTCCCGCGCAATGAACAGATCCGGCCAACCGTCATCATTGACGTCAATCGCAACCACGCCCAGTCCACGGCCGATGAGTTTGTCGAATCCAGAGCGCCTGCTCACGTCCGAGAACGTGCCATCGCCATTGTTGTGATACAGCGTAAGCGGCAAGCCTATGTAAGCTGTTTGCGCACAGTACGCGCGCGCTCGATTCAGTTCGCAATGCTTGGGATCTTCGAACGAAAATTGCGCGTAGTTCGTAACGATCAGATCCAGGAAGCCGTCGCGGTCGTAGTCGAACCAGGCTGCACCAGCAGCCCACTTCCCCGCGTTCTTCACGCCGGCCTTGTCGGTAACATCTGTAAAGGTCCCGTCGTGATTATTGTGATAAAGAGCGCTCGCCGGATAGCCGGTGACATAGAGGTCCTGATAACCGTCGTTGTCGAAATCCGCCGCAGCCACACCCATGCCGTAGAAGTTCAGTTTGTCGAGGCCGGCCTTGGCCGTGACGTTTTCAAACCTGCCGTTACCCAGGTTGCGATATAAGGCATTACTGAGTGGAAGCGGGCTCTTGCCATGAGGCGTTTCTCCACCGTTTACGAAAAACATGTCGAGCAGTCCGTCGTTGTCCGCATCGAAGAACGCGACACCTCCGCCCATGGTTTCGATGAGAAATCGATCGGGCGACTCACCACCGAACTGCTGCCAGGTAATTCCGGCCTGTTCCGTGATGTCCGTAAAGATTTCCTTGGAAGCTGAAGCGGTGGCAGGTATGGATGCTGTTTTCCAAACTGCGATGACGAACATCAGGAAAACTATTAGTGTGATTGTCCCTAGTCTCGGCATTAAAGTCCGGTCAAGGCTTCGCCTCATCACCCAATGAATCCTCTGGACGCTCGGGGGCTCGGCCTTTTTTTAATCGCTGGTATGTCCCCAATTCTCGTTGCGCGTCGGCGGTGCGATTCAAACGCCGGTAAACACGCGAGAGCACGTAATGCACCTGGCTGCTTTCGGGCAGCAGTTTTGCCGCCCGTTCGAGATGCTGAGACGCATCTGTCAGTCTCCCGTCGCGCGACTCGATCTTCCCCAGTTCAAAAAAAGCTTCTGGATTCGTAGCATCGTTTGCGATTGCCTGTTTCAGTAACTGCTCGGCTCGAATGCCGGCAGTGCGATCGGTTGGGTCAGCATGGTTCAGCAGCATCTCCGCATAGACAACCTTGAGTCGTGCTTCATTCGGAAAGCGCTCCATCGCGCTGGTGAGCGTGGAAGTTGCATCAGGGATCAACCCAGCAGAAACTTGGGCCCGTCCCAGACCGAGCCATCCCTCGCGGCTCGACCTTTGGGCCTCGACAGAGTGTTTATAGGACGTGATTGCATCCGTGAACTGAGAGAGCCGGCTTTCAATTGAGCCCTTCAGATTGAAAACCGCGGCAGAGCTGGGGAACAGAGCGGCTGCGTGATTTGCCGCATCGAGCGCAACTCGAAGGAAATTATGGGCCTCCAGCACTTTGATGAGATCAACGTAATTCGACTCGTCGGCCGGGGTCAGCGCGATGGCGTGCTCAAACGCCTGGGTCGCTTCTTTGGGTTTGTTAAGCCGGTGGTAGCACCAGCCCAACAGGTTGTACATCTGAGCGGTAACGCCAGGTCCTGCTAGAAGCGGCTCTAATGTGGTTTGGCATTGGGCGAAGTGGCCGGCGTGATATTGGACCGTTGCCTTTCGGAACCGAATAGCGGCTGATGTACCTCCAGGTTCACTGATTGAATCCAGTAGTCGCTCCGCTTCCATGTAGTCGCCCGCCCGATCGGCAATTTCGGCACCGAGCAATAATGACTTGGCGCTACCTGCATGCGATGACAGTCCCTGCAACGTCGCGCGGGCGTTTTCTTGCTCCCGCAATTGGTAGTACGAATGCGCGAGAGCCGCGATTGATTCGGGTCGTTTTTCGACTTCATCCGGCACAGAGCTGAGCATTTTTGCTGCAGTTGAGTAATCACCGGAGTTCTCCGACACCATTCCGAGCAGTAGGCGAGACGGTGCGTCGTTCGCATGCTCGTGCAAAATGATTTGCAGCTCCCGCTTTGCTTCAGGGTAGCGATGTAATTGCCAAAGGTTTGCCGCTAGATATCGTCGAGCCGTGGAATCTTGTGGTGCGAATTGGAGAGCCTTGCGAAACGCCGCACTGGATTCTTCTAGCTTTTTGTCCATCGCAAGGACAGTGCCGAGCGTGCTTAGGAATTCTGCATTCGTTGGAGCGAGCCTCACGGCCCGGCGCAGTTCGTCGGCAGCACGTGCCAGGTCTCCAGACCGAGCGAACTGAATTCCAGCATCAGCATGGGACTGTCCGTCTTCGGTTTGCCCGCGCCCGGGGAATGCTAAGACCAGCAATACAGGCACGAATACCCCAAGCCTGAGCAAGAGCTGCCAAATTCTCATCGAATCCACCCAAACCGTCACCGAGCACCCTAAGCGAAGAGGATCACATAATACCGCTATGGAGATTCAACGTAATACATGCGGAGGAAGCCAAGTGTAACTTGCACGGGCATGAGAGACACAGAGCTGAGGATCTGCATTGACGAGCACGAGACGGGCCGAAATTGACACTACATATTTGATGACCCATTATCGGTGCGCTATGCAAGGACATTTCTGGTCGTGCGCACGCGACTGGGGAGACTCGCTCCGAAGGAAGTGGTTGAAAAGTTTGGTTGCCCCCCAGGGATTCGAACCCCGATATGCTGATCCAGAGTTAATGGATTAATTGACGAAAATCCTGGGTTTCATGCTGATAATTCAATAACTTCCCTCAACTCAAGCCCGCACGGAAGCACTTCGCCGACGTATTGAAAAGGCTCGCTTTAGCTCGTAGCGGATCGAGGCGTACGGCACATTTACGGCACAGCTCTGTGGGGTGAACCCCTCGGGTGAGACAAATCAGATTGGCACACGTGCAGCTTTTCGTAAGATGAACCCCGCTGGTGAGACAGTTCGACATTGGCACATTGGCTCTTTCATGAAGACGTCTCGATAGTTTCTCCAGCGGGGAT
>DATNEX010000074.1:0-15118 GCA_035606605.1 Terriglobales bacterium | reverse complement strand
GGAACGAAACCCCGGAATCGCACGGACAAGTGGACACCTGTATTCTAAGACCTGAGCAATTGTGAGCAGTCGCCAAGCGGCCAATGTTGTAATTTCTTAGCAGATTCGAAGGAACGATGCGACCCAGGTCGTTCTGTTCCTCTGGTGGCGCAGCCGTATATTTGTATACAGGAAAGTGAGCTTTTCCACTCGTTGCGCCACATCTATTTTTTCGAACCATGTTCACACAGTACTTGGAAGCTACCCGGAACGAGCCTAAATCTTGTCCTCATCTCTTGTGCTTCGGGCGCGTAGATAACTTGCGAGCGTACAGCATTCCGTCGGAGACTGGCCTTCTCATCCCATCTGTTACGCCAGTGTGCAATATTGAGCAGCTTCCATCGGTCGATGCAGAATACCCTTCGACTCTAAAGTTCGCCCTGGAGGCCATTATGGCAACTCAGCATGTACAAGGAGTTCAGCAACCCTTCCAAACGAGGCTCGGATCGCCCTATTGCTGCGACCCGACCTGCAAGTCGTGCGAAGCGCTGCGAGACGAATATGACCACCTGAAGAGAAATGAGTCGCGTGAGCCTCGCAGCTCCTAGTGGTGGTTGGTTTTTGTGCCGCCCCGAGGTAAAATTGATGCGTAAGGATTGTGGCGGAGAGAGGAAGGCACCCCATGTCTCCGGTCGACAAACCTAGCCGTTCTCCTGGAAACGGGAAAATCGTCCGCCAAGCCCGACTCGATCCGCCCCTCCGTTCACAACGTAATTCCGAAAAGAAGCCCGATTTTGATCCCCTAGCGTTCCTCGCAACTATTGGCGAGGGTAGGAAATTTGTACTCTTCCCAAAGAAAGAAAGAGTTTTTGCGCAGGGTGATGCCGCCGATGCGGTGTTTTATGTCCAGACGGGCAAAGTAAGACTCTCCGTGGTCTCGAAGACCGGCAAGGAAGCGACCATCAGGATATTGGGCCAAGGAGAATTCTTCGGCGAAGGTTCGCTTGCAGGCCAACCGCTTCGTATGGACTCTGCCACCGCCATGACGGATTGTGCTGTTCTGCGAATCGAAAAGAAAGCCATGATGGAAGCGCTTCATCGAGAACACGCGTTTTCTGATCTAT
Source organism: Terriglobales bacterium (assembly GCA_035606605.1). GTDB lineage: Bacteria > Acidobacteriota > Terriglobia > Terriglobales > Acidobacteriaceae > Gp1-AA145. The sequence goes on along the minus strand of DATNEX010000074.1, from coordinate 14,015 downwards.
TCGTCGCTTATTTGCTGGCGCGGAATATCCGTTATGAAGAAGATCTAGTGGATCAGCTTTTCAACTCCAGCGAAAAGAGACTGGCCCGGGTTCTTCTTCTGCTCGCCCATTTCGGTAAGGAAAGCAAACCCGAGACGGTGATCCCCAAAATTAGTCAGGAGGTGCTGGCGGAAATGATAGGCACCACCCGCTCGCGAGTGAGTTTTTTCATGAACCGTTTTAGAAAATTGGGTTTTGTGAACTATGACGAAACCGGCCTGGAAGTTCACGGTTCACTTCTAAACGTGGTTCTCCATGACTAGTCCCGCGTTAACAGCTAGAGTCCTTCCCCTCAGATAAGTCAGGCGCTTGCTGGATCTGGCCCGGCGAGTGGAAGCATTTTCGTCGCGACCAACACTTCCAACAGTGTGGCAGTGTTGCGAAGGCTTCCCGAGATGCCGAGTAGCGCTTCTGACAGGAGTGCGTGTTTCTCCGCGAGCAAGTCAAGACGGTCACTGATGTTGTAGAGTTGCTGAACTTCGTGCAGGATTGCGTTTGGATGCATGGGATTCACAGCTTTCCCGAAATCCTAAGAGAGAAAACTTCAGATGGGCTGACTTAGTTCAGGAGACCTGAAAGAGGAGAAGGGTGGTAACCACCTCAATTACATTTTATCACTCGGACATGGGGAAAGTGTCGGCTGCTCGAACATGAAAACAGCGCCCTGCTGGAGAAGAGAGCGCTTTTCCTTAGAAGAGGTTTGATGACCTCAGCTGCAATAGCCAGATGGTACAGCGGACCGAATTTACCGGCTGGTCTATATTGAACAGCTTCCGACGCCTCGCGCTGGGTATGATTCCGACTATTCCGACTCTCGCTTTCGTCAGAACGGGAGAGGTGTCCCATGCTTACCAGCCAAGACGGATATTGCGATAAAGGCCTTTCTCCGGACTTAGGCGCTCAAAAAGTGCCCCAGCATACAGTCGCGGTCGAAAGCGCCGGGCGTTCGACTGAAATCACCCCAGCCGCAGCAGATACTTCGGTTCAATTCCGCCATCGTATCTTAGTGGTGGACGATGAACCCTCAGTGCGTGAAGTGGCACGGCAGGTTTTGGAAAGCGAGGGCTATGAGGTCCTCACGGCGAATAACGGGCTGGGTGGCCTAAGTGCGCTCAGCCAGTCCTTGCCCGATCTGATAATTTCCGATCTGAATATGCCCTGGATGTCGGGGTTCGAATTTCTGGCGATAGTTAGGAAGCGGTTTCCGCACATCGCAACAATCGCCACGAGTGGAGATTACATTACAGGTGAGAAACAAAGCGGGGTTTTGGCGGACGCTTTCCTGCAGAAAGGACAGTACACAATACAGGAGCTTTTTCAAAAAGTCGCTCGGCTTTTAGCTGCTTCTCCTATCAGGTCGGAAAGAGAAAAAAGTGACATCGCCCCCCTCTTCGTGCCCAGAGACGGCGCAGGATATCTAATAATCACCTGCCCCACATGCCTGCGTCCTAATCGTCTGGAAGCGATGAGGTTAAATGGTGGAATACACCAAACGACGTGCCAGTCCTGTGGAACGCCAGTGAAGTTTGAGATTAATCACGAAATTGAGCCGCTGATTAAGCGCGGATACGCCTGAGTGGGGAGCGTCTCTATTCCCCTAGGTCGTTAACATCTCGATAGGGAAATCTTCCCATGACCGCCACTCCTGGTTTCTGGTTGCCAGTTCTCATTTTCCTCACGGCGGTCGCCTCACCGTCCCAAGTGCCTTCGTCTACCGCTGAAATTGAATCTCCCGGTCTGAACTTGATAGTGCAACGCCTGGAGGACGTCCAGCACCAGGATCCCGCTCAGTCTCGTCCTTATCAGGTAACGCGAGAATACAAAGTGTTCCGCGGGAATGATAATCAACCCACCTCTGAGGTCATGGCGCAGATCAATTTCATTCCTCCCGACAACAAAACGTACATGATTACGCAGACGCGGGGAAACTCAAGGGGAGAAAAAATGGTTCGCGAACTTCTCGACCGGGAAACGGAGTCGGCGAAGAAAAGACGCGGTAGCGAGATCAGCCGGACCAATTATGACTTCGTTTTTCTTAGGCAGGAGGACTTTGGCGTCGTTCCTGAGTACGTTTTGCGGATCGTCCCCAAGCGGAAGGATAAATTCCTCTTACGCGGGCAGATCTGGGTGGATGCGAGCACTTTCCGTATCCGCCGAATTGAAGGAGTGCCCGCCAAAAGCCCCTCCTTTTGGATCAAGGGCATTCATATCACCCTGCAATTTGCGGAACTGGGCGGTATGTGGATACCGTTTTCCTTCGACGCTATTGCTACGGTACGCCTCTTAGGGCAGTACACACTTGCTGGCCTCAATATCCGGGCCACGGATCCGCCATCCGCAGCGCCGAAATAGCCATGCTTCATAACTTCCGAAATGGTTGGCCAACTGGAATTGTTTCGGTCGTTTGTGAGACATCCGCATAGAAGACGAATAAAAGGCGACTAACGCCTGCTAACGGCAATTGCTTCCAAAGGCCCGTTACTCTCTAGCGTGAGCCACGAGGTTGGGCGCGGTCCACTCGCTAGTGGATAACGGCGGCTAAGTGGTCAGCAACGCCCGTCTAAGAACTCGGGCATTCGACGGAGGCGAGGGGAAGCACGCTATGCGAGGAGAACCCTGAGGGTCTGCAGAACGAAGGAATGAGCAATTCTGAACGGTCCTCCGTCTTCCTGAGCATTACTGTTAAAACGGAAGCGCCCTTAGGGGGCGGTAGGGTGGCAATGTAGAAGCAGCCATAGGATTCGGTTTTCAGGAGGCTCTCATGTTCGGTATTCGGTTAGCAGTTTCCTTGCTGTTGACAGTTACATTTCTGCCAACGCTAGCAGCAGCCCAATATTCCAATGACGCGGGCCAGTATGTCATTCTGAGTGCCCAGTACGGCACTGAGCGCAATCACGTCGATGTTACCAATCGTCTGAAAGAACTTGCCCAGCGAGACCGCATCTTCCGTATGGGCAACAGTACCTTCGGAGTCGATCCGGATCGCGGAGAGGTCAAGGCGTTGCGTATCTACGCTCGCGGTGCGGATGGACGCGAGCGCATGTTCGAGTATCGCGAGGGTAGCACCGTCGACGGCTCACAGTTCCGCGGCTGGGACAGAGGTGACTGGGGACAGGAAGGCTGGAGCGGCCGTTGGGAAGGCGGCAACTACAACGACGGCAACTACAACGGCGGCGATGCCCGCGACGCGGGCCAGTACGCCATTCTGAGTGCCCAGTACGGCACCAAGCGCAATCACGTCGATGTTACCAATCGTCTGAAAGAACTTGCCCAGCGAGACCGCATCTTCCGTATGGGCAACAGTACCTTCGGAGTCGATCCGGATCACGGACGCATCAAGGTTCTGCGCATCTATACTCGCGGACCCGATGGGCGTCAACGCAAGTTTGAGTATCGGGAAGGCAGCACGGTCGACGGCTCACAATTCAGCAGCTGGGGCCGCGGCGAGTGGGCCAACGAACGCTGGAATGGCCGTTGGTAGGGTCACAAGCGAAGAGGATCAGAGCGCGGTGAATCGGCACCGCGGTGGCGAAGAATCACTCCCCGCCTGCACTGGGGCCCTGTCTCGTCAGGATTAGGCCATCACAGCGGCGGTCTTGTCTATGCTGAAAAGCAGCTGCATCGGTTAGGGCAGCACGAATCTTCTCTGAATGGGGGACCTGGCCGCTGTTGCTGATCTGGAATGATGAGGTTTGGCTGAATAGTGTCTTCGGTAGGTTCTGCGAATGAATTGGAAGAAGATATTCGGGGACTCCACCAGGATTCCCAGCTGGCGCGGGCATGGGTGCGCAGTTGCAGCGGCGAAATCTCTGGAAGCGAGTTGCATGATGCACTGTACAAAGGAGGCAGTATGAAAGTACGAATGGTTGTATTGACTCTGGCGATGTATTTTCTGGCAGGGGCAGTGTGCTTTGCCAGCGACGTACAAATGGGAACATGGAAGCTAAACGAGGCAAAATCGAAAATCGCCGCTGGGGCGCCCAAGAACAGCACGGTTGTCTATGAACCAGCCAGTGACGGCGTAAAAGTCACTATTGATGGCACGGCGCCGGACGGGACAGCCACGCACAGTGAGTGGACCGGTAAGTTCGACGGTAAAGACTACCCCTCTACCGGGAACCCGAACGAAGACATGCGGTCAGTTAAACAAATTAACGACCACACGCTTCACGTAACGGGGAAGAAAAACGGTAAGGTTGTTCTTACCGCCCACGTTGTAGTCTCGGCTGATGGCAAGAGCCGCAAGGTCACAACCAAAGGAACCGATGCACAAGGCAAAAAATACGAGAACACTACAGTGTACGACAAGCAGTAGAGGGATCGCCTCCCCTGCTCATCGGAGTGATGCCCTTCCGCTCGCTTCCGAACGGGAGGGCATTTGTGGCCTGTCTGACCTCATGAGTGCTTAACGCCTTCCATGAGAATTTGGTCGAGGCAGAACTTTTTTCTTGACATCCCTTTTTAATAGAACTCAATGACCCGCCAGAACTAGGTCCCGGGCTGAGCTACCGGCACTGTTTTCATATTGTTGCAGTACCTTCAAGCATTCTTCAAGCTTGCGTGCCCGCACCGGCTCACGTCTGCAAATCTTCTCTAGCGTGTGCTGATTGATTCCTCTGCGCATGAATTCCCGTTTTGGTACTTTCTTAATCCGCGCCAGCTGCTCCTCGGTCGCAGCCGCTTTCCCTTTGCGTGTGTACTGAATTGCGTTGAATTCCAGCAGGCTCAGGTCCTCGCCTTCTTCCCAGTGCTTATCCGATTCTTTTCCGATGTATACCGGCGGCCAGTTTGCAGTTAGGTGGGCGCGTTGCAATAGGCCTCGTGTTTCAGAGCCGCAGGGCTGGCCATCTGGTCCCAGGCTCTTCGCTTCCGGGTGATTCTGGTATGAGTCCAGCAGCATAAAGAAGTTTTTCACGAGTGCTCGTTTCCCGTCGTATTCGTGTGTGAGTTCATACTCTGGCGATAGCGGATCGTGAACATTGATGCATTTGGCGTTCATCCAATCATCGCGCTGCGACGAGAAGGACGTTACGAGCGTGAACTTGTTGGGGTCTATTACAGGCTCCCAAGAAAACAATTTGCGAGTTAAAGCTGGAACAGGTGGACCCAAAAGCGTGTTTTCGTCACTTAAAAGGCATTGCTACACCTTCTCTACAATCAATCGCGCCAGTTCGTCCGATCTTCGTACTCAATAAAAGCGATCGTCGCATTATTGAGGATCGAAATGTCGCTGATTCCTTGAAAGACGAGGCGAACTTGGCAGCAATGCCATGGGACGATTTTGAACACCTCGTTCGACAACTTTTTGAATGGGAGTTTGGATCGCATGGGGTTGAAGTAAAAGTGACAAGGGCGTCTCGAGATCGCGGAGTAGATGCAATCATGTTCGACCCGGATCCTCTGCGGGGCGGCAAGTACGTGCTGCAGGCAAAACGCTATACACGCCCCGTGGACGTTGCAGCGGTTAGAGACCTTTATGGAACGGTAGTTAATGAGGGAGCAAACCGCGGCATTTTGGTGACCACCAGCAGTTATGGTCCGGACTCTTACGAATTCGCGAAAGACAAACCGATTTCTCTCGTTGAAGGCCCGAACTTGCTGGCGATGCTAATTAAGCACGGGCGACGGTATCGGATCGATCTGGCAGAGGCCCGCAGAATCGACTCATCCTCCGAATCTGAGCCTGAGACATGGTGATCTCCTCGCTCCCCCCAAGCGGGGTGGCCGGATTTCCCTCGCCTATAGCTATCCCCGTCAAACGAGAAGCGGGGTATATGGAGCGGAGGGGATTTTGCGACACCCCTTACGTCCGGACCACGGAACAAGGTTTTGATTTTGGTTCTGGCCAGGGCCCCGCCGCGCGCCTGGGGAGTGGGTGCAATGTTGTGCTATTGACTGGCTGCAGCACTTACGCTTTGGGAGCCCCAGAAGGCGTAGAACGATGCTTGTTCGGAGGTGGCGGCATGAAAAACCGAATTGCGATATGGGCCCCCTGATCCGAGGCCACTTTCAGGTTGGCGAAATATCTCGATAGCACTCATAATCCCCCAAAAAGGCGAAAGAAAAGCGCAAAGTTGTGAAATTGCCTGATAGCAATAGGTTGACTTCCGGTTGGCCGGTCAGCGGCGGATCGTGCACTCGCTGCTGTATTCATAGACTTTTCAAAACAAAACAAACTTCATGATCTACCGCTAGTCGAAGACTATCATTATCCTATGCGTTCCAAGGCTGAATTTCGGAGGCGCGTTCTTCTGGTGGATAGGGACGAGGCGTTTCTTCGGTCATGCTCTGTTGCCATTCGTGGCGAAGGTTACCACGTAATCACAGCTGAGGATGGATTCAAAGCACTTCAAGTCTTACGTGGTGCTTCGCCGGATGCGATTGTCTCGGAATTGAACCTGCCGCACATGTCAGGTTTCGAGTTGCTGGCTGTCGTTCGCAAGCGGTTCCCGCAAATTGCAGTGATAGCTTTGAGCGACGAATATACGATGGCGACCGTGCCGAATGAGGCAATTTGCGATTTCTTTATCGCCAAGGGTAACAACAATTCATTTGAACTGATCGAGAAAGTCCGCGAGCTAATCGGCGAATCACCGCTGAGAGGCTCACGGCCAAGAGCTGAAACGGCACCAGTCTGGATTCCTCGCTCGCCGATGGGCTACGTTATCCTAACGTGCCCGGAGTGTCTACGGTCTTTCTCCGCCAATCAGCCAGAATCAATGTCGGGGACGGACCAATGCGTATTTTGCAGCGCTGAAATAAAGTTCCAAATTAGTTCGGTGGAGCAACCGCCGACTCCACCACCCGAAGGACCAGTGCTCAGATCCCGTAAGCTCAGAGAGCATGCACGTGAAATCGTTAAGAAGAGTCAATCGGCTCGCAAAAAGCGATCAACACTCAAGGACCTGGGAACAGACCTTCGTGAAGCCAAGCGTGTCAAGGAACCGATGACACAGCAGAAACCAAACCATCAGATTGTGGAGAAATCCTGATAGCAGCAAACTGACACCGAAAAAGGCGAAAGAAAAGCGCATGCTTACGACATCGCCTGTCCTCAGCAGTTGACTCAAAATCCAGTCGCAACGTGGCACATTGCAAAGGTCAATACCAACTTTGTGACGTTGATCGTAAGCTGGCGTTTGTTGGCTTCTTGCCCCCCCCGCGTTTTTAGATATGTTTTTGTTGTCGCGACGCTCCAAAGGCCCCCTCCCGTGACTGTCGAGAAGAACGGTCGTTCGTTCAATGCGGTTCGGTCGAGAGCGGCGCAATTGCGCCTACGAGCGATGCGTTCTCAACTGGCAGCAGCTTCCAATTTCTGTTCGACGGCTGCAAACGCCGCAACGCTCGGTCAAGTGCAATTGGGGCTCGATGCAGTTCAGAAAGCAAAGCATACAGCCCAGTGGGTGCGTGTGCATCTCGAAGAGCCCAATCACATACCAGCGGATGCAGTAGCGGGCATTCGTGACGAGTTGGCGGCACTCCAAAGGCAAATATCCGATCTTGAAGCGGGCCTCCGGTCATAAGTGTTGAAACATACCGCTCATTGCCTGGACCCGAGGGAGATAGCCTCATACTCCTCCAGTACCTTCAAGCATTCCGCGAGCTTGCTTGCTCGTACCGATTCGCATTTGCAGATTTTCTCTAGCGTGTGTTGATTGATTCCCCGGCGCATAAATTCTCGCTTTGGAACTTTGGTGATCCGAGACAGCTGTTCGTCGCTCGCGATTGCCCATCCTTTCCGCCGGTACTGTACTGCCTGGAACTCGAGCAGGCTTAAATCATCCCCTTCTTCCCAATGTTTGTCGGATTCCTTCCCTATGTAAACAGGCGCCCAGCTCGCAATGATGTGCGCTCTCTTTAGCAAGCCGCGTGTCTCGGGACCGCATGGCTCCCCGTCAGGCCCCAAGCTCTTTGCCTCGGGATGGTTTTGATACGAATCCAAAAGCATGAAGAAGTTCTTCGGAACTGCCCTGCGACCATCATAGGTATCCGTAAGCTCGTAAATCGGGGATTGCGGATCGTAGATATTCACACACTTAGACCGCATCCATTGCCCACGTTCAGAAGAGAAAGACGTAATGGAGGGTGAATCTGTTTGGGTCGAGGTCTTGAGGACATCCGAACCGCGAGATTTGCGGCATCATCATAAAATTATGCGGACGTGTGAGAGGAGATTTTGCCAAATGCTTAAGGGCGTGATGTGGGGTACTGAGAGTAAGCTTCATCTTACCGGCAAATCGAACCACGCGGGTTTCTTGCGCTTTAGTCCAACCTGTCCTCTCACGATCCAATCCCAAGCCTCGAATATCCATTGAGGACTATCCCGATTCCAGCCCTCGGCAGGGTCTTTGTGCGGGTAAAAGTATCCGAGTCCGTGCGCTTTTGGTTCGACAATTTGAATATCGCCCTCAGATTTCGTGTAAAGTGCATATCTCTTAGCGGCGATGCTGATTCCGAACAGCTGCCGACGTCCTTTCTTTCCATCCCAATTGAGCTTGTGAACTTTGAGAATTGATCCTGGCACTAAAACTTGATCGTAGGAATTGAGCGATCTAAATTTATCCACGATCCCTTGCACTTCGCCGCAGGAAAGGGCCGTGATTGGCTCTGGTCCATCCGGCATAACAATCTTTTTTCTTTTTGTGGAAACGATGGCCGCACTATCCGTATCGCAAAATAGATAGGTACCACCCAAGTCGGCGATGCACTTTTCGAGCATTGCCAGTAGCAAGTGGCCGCCAGCCGTGATCAGTGACCCGAGATGGGGAGCGAACCCGTCAATCGCATTGCAGGTAGCCGTCGGTAACCTTGCGCAGCACCTGGAAACAGATTAATGACGCTAACCATCAGTGGTACTACTCAGGCTTCGTGATAACCGGCGCCCCCCAATCACCTAGGCAGGGTGTACATCGCAACCAACGGCCGCGGAATTATCTACGGCGACGGGCACACCGTAGTGATGAAAACGAAACCCAAGGTGCCCGCCCCATCCTAAGCCGCATCGTTTGCGGCATAGGGTGGGGATAGGCCACGGATTTCGGCGTTTCTTGCGGTGAACTCTACCACATCGTGAAGTTTACTTTGTCGAGGTAGACATTGTAGTCCCACATCTTACTGTTGCCGTCCTGCTGATAATTGACCGTAATTCCACTCCACTTTGTTGTGCCTGGCGCTTTCGTGATGTTCAGGGTGTGAGTCACGCCATTGAGGGTAATGGACTTGTAAAGTAAGTTTCCTCCAGAAGTCCTCTGGACTTGGATGACGAGATGATTCCACGCATTGTTCTTGGGATAGCAGGGCACCCCGGTCGGCACCCACTTCTTATAAACATTGCTGTAGATGTCCCATTCGTGCCCCCCCGCAATGCGGCATTCGTGCCCCCAAATATAGCCTTTGCCTCCTGTGAACTGATTGATGTCAAACTCCAGTGCTTGGGAGTACGAGATTGTGCTCGAATAAAAATAGAGGTCGTAGATGAAGTTCCGTGCCCCGTTCGTCAAGGTGTTGCTGTAGTCGGGAAGCCCGACTGTCGAAAACGAACCGACCAGATGGTTGTTCCACAAGATATCGGAATATGGGCGAGTACCACCAATGTGATGCTTTGTAGCGTTGCCATCTTGCGCCGGCGACCCGATTCCGGTACTTCGGGACCAATTTACGTTGCTTGCGGTGGAAGAGCAGGTACTGCAAATAGCCCAGCTTGGTGACAACAACGCGTACCCAGGGCCCCAGGCAGTCTTGGATTCGAGGTCATAGAACTTGTGATAGTAGGCACTTGAGGTGTTTTGAGCGAAGGAGGTCGACAACATAATGAACGAAAAAAGAGACAAGGCGAGGCAATACAGTTTCATTCGGTAGATTCTCCAGCGAGTACTGTATGGACTGCCGGTGAGAGTAGACATTCATCTACTTACCTTCAACCAAAATCTGAGACCACGGGTAGGTTTGCACGGTAGAAAGTACAGGCGAACAATTTTCGAAACCGTCGGAATAGAGGAGAGGTACTGGTAGAGGGAACACTAACCTTGACCTTCGTGCTCGCTCCAAACCAAACAAGAAAATTCCGAAAAATGGAACTACTTTCACTTTCGTGCGCCTCTTCTTCTTTGTCTGGTGTATGCTGCTGGCGTTTTTGGGTGTCATCTCCTCCCGTGGGCTGATGTGAATCAGAAAAGGAGAGTAAGAAAATGCCGCAAACCTCGTCGCTTGTGATCCCCCGCTGTCTGCGTCTCTTCCCAGTCCTCGTGTTTCTGCTGGTAGTTACTCCGCTCGGCGCAACTGGATGGCACACGAATGCAACGCAAATCGTGAATCCTGCCGGCGGCATATTCGTATTCAGCGGCGTCAACTGGTACGGTGCCGAAACCACCGCCTTCACTCCCAGCGGCCTCTGGGCACAGGACTACCAATTCATCCTGAACGAAATCAAGCAGAACGGGTTCAACACCATCCGCCTGCCGTACTCGAACCAGATGTGGGAAACCGATCCGGTCCCTTCCAATCACTATGTAGGCCTTTGCCCCACTTGCAAAGGCAAACATGCCCGCGACATTCTGGCGATGATCCTGAACTACGGCGGTTCGATCGGCCTCCATTTCGTGATCGACAACCATCGCTCCGAGGCCGGCAACTCGACCGAAGCCAATGGACTCTGGTACTTCGTCAGCGGCAACAACAACTACCCGGAATCGAATTGGACGAACGATTGGGTCCACGTAATCGACTGGGTGCATGGCATTGCGCAAATACAGGGTGCGACCGACACTATCGCGGTGAATTATCTGGCATCCGACGGTTTTCCGATCGTCGTCGGTTACGACCTCCGCAACGAGCCTCATACCGTGTGCAGCCACAGTGGCTGTAACTACTTAGGCGGCTCGACATGGGGGACCGGAGACGGAATCGATCCAACGGTCAACCCAAATCCCAATCCGTTCTCACTCACCTGCATTTCAGCGTCAACTTGCCACGACTGGCGCCTTGCGGCCGAACGGGCGGGTGATGACATTCTCGGCGAAGCGAACGCTCACGGGTGGGACCTGCCCATCATTTTCGTGGAGGGGATTTCGCAATATCCCACAGCAACCGGAACTCAGGCCAATGGCCCCTATGACTTCTACTGGGACGGCGGCCAGTTGCAGGGAATCAATGGCAACGCGAGCAATCCCGGTGCTCCAGTCGTTCTGAACGCGGGTGGCAATGCCAGTTCTCTCGGCACCGCGATCAGCAACCAAATCGCTTATTCCGCGCACGACTACGGCCCGAGCTTGTTTAAGCAACCCTGGTTTACCACCAACACTTGTTACGTCAGCGGCTGCTCACCACATAGTTTGGCCGACGTATGGACGTCGCATTGGGCCTTCGTCGATCTCGGCCAAATTAACCCCGTGTGGCCGGGACACAGTTCCTACCCATGGAGCAACACCGGTGCGACACCCTACACTTCCACGCCAGTTTGGATCGGCGAATTTGGTACCGGAACCAGCAGCAGTGACATCAATTCGAGTGGTCCTGGCTCTCAGGGACAGTGGTTCACCGACGTCGTGAACTTCATCAATAGCAGCTACACCCTGACGTCCGCCAACAACCCTGGCTATACTTTGCAGCCCTTGAACTGGACCTACTGGTCAATCAATGGCAACGACAGTTTCGCCATTCTGAACAGCAACTGGAATGCATTGATCCTTCCTGCCAAGGTTTACTCATTCCTCTGCTTTGACGAACAGCCGCCGTTCGCTTTGATTCGTGGCACTGGCTCAGGCCAATGCGGCAGTACTGGAGCGTTGCCGAACCCACAGTGAGCTGATCGAAGCCCATCCTGGTTAAAAGGGTGGGCTTTCTCGTTTGCAGGTCGTAAATGAGCTTCGCCGCGCTGGCCCAGGTAGGCATCCGACCCGAGCTGAAAGGGCCATCGACCTACTGATGGTGCCAGGTAAGCTGAAGAGGTATTTTTGGGGTGCGCGATTCAATGGTGCCGGTTACGCGGGTTGGAACCAAATCTGCGAGCTGCTAAATAATTTGTAGATTACGAAAAATACGCCTAGCGTTGGTGCGGCGAGCACGACTGCGTCACCCAGGTAGTCCTTCCACTTATGCTTGTTGAGTTCCATGCGCAGAATTAGGGAATCGCTCCTTATCAAGGGGAGTGGTAATGGAAATTCTAGCGAGTAGCATTGGGCGGCAGCTACTTACCGTGGGGTGTGACCATCAGGACGGAGAAGGAATCTCTGCATCCTCTTGGCGCATGTTGGCGTTTCCCCTTTCCCCAGAATGGCATTTTGTTTGCGCACTTCGAAACTATTTTCCTGGGGCCGGGCCAAATTCTGGTATCAAAGTGCTAAGCTATTGAAACGTTTTAGAAGGTACAAACACCTCGCCACAACTTCGTAAGAAGGGTTGCTTTCTTCGCAATTTTCCGAAGATCCACGCCGTCTTATGTTCTCAGGGGGGCACCTCAATGGTCGTGCGAGTTCTCGTTGTTGATGACTATCAACCATGGCTTTTCTTCGTTCGCTCCATGCTTCAGGACGCGTGGGACTTTCAGGTCATCGGTGAGGCATCCGATGGCGATGAGGCGGTTCAGAAAGCCATCCAGTTGCAACCAGACCTGATTTTGTTAGATATAGGACTTCCAACTCTCAATGGGATTGGAGCTGCGCGACTAATTCGCGAACATGATCCTGACGCGAGGATTCTTTTTCTGAGCGAACAACACTCTCAGGATGTCGTCAGGGAAGCCTTGAACACGGGGTCAGGCTACGTTGCCAAGTCTTACGCCCCGAGGGAGCTATTGCCAGCGATAAAGACCGTGCTCGAGGGGGGACGGTTTGTCAGTGCCTGTGTAGATGGTCACAACTTTTCCGATCCTGAGGGAAAGGCAAAATCCACCGGCGAGACGGTGGGGAATCGCTATGAAGCGGTTTGTTACCCAGACAAAACAACCTTCGTTGAGGAACTCGCCCGATTCGTCGGAACATCGCTAAGGAATGGGAGCGCAATCGTCGTTCTCGCTAGCGAATCGCACCGTGTCAGTGTTCTTCAGAAGCTGAAATCCGAGGGCGTGGACGTTGCTACCGCTATTGACCAAAAGCGCTATTTCCCATTGGACATCCCCGACGGGTTTCACACGTTTCAATTTGCCGAATTTCTCGCCACAGACGCAGTGAAGGCTGCTAGAGAAAGAAATCTCCGCGTTGGGGTAGCTTGAGAATGCACGCACGCCTTGTGGTCACAAGGCAAAGAGGATGAATCGAAGGGGCGCGACTGCACGTTGGCTGAGTTCGCTAAGACTTGGGATATCGACCTTTGGTCTGGGTGTATCGAGAAGTCCCACTATTCGCTGAAGCGCCGCACGTCCTCAGCCAGCACGACATGAATCTAGCCGACCTTGCGCACCCCTTTAGCGAAGACAAAGCGCAAGGTTGGAAAGCCCATTTCATCTGGCCACCAGAATGTAAATTCCGAGGCCGACAAAAACCAACGGAACAATGCAGTGGCCGTAGAGATTGACCCAACGTAGAACATCTTCTTCGAGCCGTTGTCGCCGAGCTGGTATCTATTTCGCTGGGCAGACTGAAAGGCGACAGGTCCCTTTTATCGCTCAGTGGAGACTCAAAGAGGAGCCCCCGAGTCTACCCGCGACTCGGGGGCACCTTCGTCGAGTTGCGCTTCTTTCGTGCCTCGCAACCGGTTACTTGCCGGCCTTGCCTTGGACGCTGCCAACCCCCGTGCAAAAATCCCAACCGGCCCTGCCCGAAAGTCCAGCCAACGGGCCGCAGTAATCAATGGCGATATCGCGGAAGTCCGCAGGGTTCCCAAGATTGCTGTAAATGGTAGTGAGCTCGCCGTCGCTGGAAGTGGCGAAATGGCCAGCCGAGTTGACCACGCCCGCCAATGCTGGCGACGAAAGGCTAGTTCCACCCACGATCCACCAGCCCCTGACACCGCAACAGCCGCTATTCGAGCCTCCGACGGGT
>DATNEX010000040.1:0-18957 GCA_035606605.1 Terriglobales bacterium | reverse complement strand
TCAGCGAATCGTAGAGCAGTTGGGGCCCGATGTCTCTTACGAGAGCCTCAACCGTGTGAGAAGGGTGTGGGATGCGAAAGTTGCGAAGGCCGGCGGTTATGCAGGCCAAACCTTGGCAGAAGGATCAATGGTTGACGCCATGCGCGAAGGCGCGAATGCGATCCGCTCGGAGCTGGCAAAGGATCGCCCAGACATTGCAAGGCTGAATTCTGAGTACTCATTGTGGTCAAAGGTTAAACAGGTAGTCGGCGACACTATGCAGCGCCGTGCAGGACAGGAAGGAAATTTGATGCCCAAACTGGCGGGAATTTCCCAAAGACGCGAGCGTGAAGGTCTTAAAGGTCGACGGCAAGCTTCCGGGAGAATCGGGATACCCTCTGCACCTATGACTGGGCAAGCTGTTCGGTAATTCCTGGTAATCACTGCAAGCGGTTGATCTATCGTCCCTTCACCCCTTACAAACAGGCGGTCGCCGGTTTGAGGTCTGCACTGTCCACCACTCCGGTGGCTGACCCTTCCCCATTTTTGTCGATTTGGCCGACGTATACCCAAATTCCAGAAGCTAGCTTCGGGCAGGTTACCTGTGCTAGTATCCCGCCGTGCAACCCAGGTCCCTGGTTATCGAAGATGCATCTGATCCCCAGAGCGGAGCGCATATCCTTCGTCTCAGCGGACCGCTCGTTCTCACCACGCTGGCTGAATTCCAATCTAGAGTGCGTGCCGAGCAGTCCCCCAACCTCATACTTGACCTAACCGACGTGCCCTATGTCGACTCGGCGGGAATCGGTGCGCTGGTCGGGACCTATGTCAGGCACCAGCGAGACGAGAACGGACTGTCACTTGTGGGTGTCAACGACCGAGTTCATGAAGCCTTGAAAATTGCCCATATCGAGCAATTTTTCCGGTTCTTCGCTACCCTTGGCGAAGCGCAAGCTAAACGGACCGTAAACTAACCGTCAGAAAATTGTCGTCTGTCCAACAAACCCCCTTGAAGCGGGCTGTCCCGAAGCCGCGGAGCGCATGCATTGCGAGCTGAGGCGCAACCGCGCCCCTGCCGAATTGAGACAGGCTACGGCGTAACTGTGGCAATGAACGTTCCCCAGTTCGCAGCTAATACTCCGGGAGGCAGCGAAATCAAAGGCGGGTTGATTGCTTCGGTCGCCATCCAGATGCTGCCGGCCTCGTCGGATACGGCAGCGGAGTAGTCTCCCCAGCGCCCCACACGGCCGATTGGAAAATACCCGGTGAACCCATCGTCCGGGCCGAACCCTGGATCTGTAATGACGATTGCCCCTGCGCCGTTCACGGCATCCAGGGTGGCGTATCCGGCACTGGGATAATAGTCTTCGCCAGCAACCGAGAACACAATGGCCCCTTTGCCGCTTGCGTTCACAGCAACCGCCGGGAACAACACCGCGTTTTGCTTGGGTGACTGGATGGAGACATAACCCTGGTTGACAACCGACGCGCTCAGCCCGCCGCTAACCGATGGCGCGAGTGCAAACCATGCTGCCCCTGCGCGAACCGGGCCCTGACCAGGCCTCGCTCGCGTGGGAACCGCAGTCCACAGATTCCCCGCTGCGAAGACCACCTGCTGCATGCGGTCGTCATTTGCCGCCACGAGTTCCTCATGGACCTTCAAGCCGCCGCTGGCCAGGAAGTCGGCATAGGGAGTCGAACCGCTCTTCTGATCGGTGGCGGGCGGGAACCCGTATGCCTCGGTGTTTACGACCACATTTCTGAGTTGAAGGTTCGGAACACCGCTGAGCGAACTGGTATTCGTTATAGCCCAGACCGACACGCGATCATCGACCGTATGAGCCGGATCAAGAGCGCTGACAAAATACTCCGTTCCACCTTGAGCGTTTTCATACGTGCCCCCCGGGGGAACTGTTGCTGGCTGAATCGATCGGGCCGGAGTGCCGGGTGCGGCATTGAGGTTGCCAAAGTGAACGGCGTTGATGGTTCCGCCGCCCCCAGCTTCAAGCGTCCCCAACGATATTGCATAGAGCTGAGCACCCCGGAACCCACTGGGAGGTAGCAGAAAGGCATTCGTCGCTATGTAGAATCCGTTCGCATCGGCCCCGATGAGCGGTTGGTCACCGAAACAACCGGTCGGGCACCCGCCGAAACGCGCATCGCCATCCTTACTGATGTCGAGCGAGAAGACGTCCCACCCACCTAAGGGGTTATTGGTTTGGCTGACGGCAATCAGGATTTGCGATGTGCTGCCAAGGTCCCCGGTATTCGGGTCCTTGGCAATTTCCAACTCGGTTACTAAAAAATGGCCATTCACGGAGTCGTAATATGCCCGTGGGTCGGAGAGAAATGGACCGAACGGCGGCACGGCTTGGTTGTTTTGCACCATGAATGTCGGGAGCAGCCCAAAGAATGCACTCATCGATTCAAACCCGAACAACTTCCCTTGGGTATCGAAAATCGCAATGGCATTATTGATGGTCTCAAGCACGAACCCGTTCCCGACCGCCAAACCCTGATCCGGAGGCTCCAACTGGCCGTTGTTTCCATTCGGGAAACCAGTCGCTGCAATCGCTTGCAAAAGCTGATCGAGACCATTAAACCCGCGAAAGCTCCCTGAGCCGATCGGATTGCCCGCCGGTCTAGGAACGAAATTCGAAGGCAAACGGGCTGGACTGTTGTTGCCTGAAATACCAGGAATGTCGAAGGTTTCGTCGACTTCCGGTCCCTCGACGATTTCTTTCACTGGCCCGCTCGACGCTTTCCCCGGTTTGAATTTAGTAGTGCCGACGAATGAAACAGGTTTAATGGAAGTAGTCTGCGCCACTAGACCTACGCAAATGAATAAGAGCCCGGTGACACAAATAAGAAAGGAAAGTCGTCTCATCTTTTACTCCTCATACGGCCCTAGAGAGTTAGTGGGCCTCTGTAGCTGGTCTTTATTCCGAAGAGCGCGGTTGCCGCACCAGTCGGGCGTTGCAGGCCAAAAACGAACCTCAACACTATACGCCGAAGTGCTTTGTGTTGCTTTTGCGCTTTGTAAAATCTTGGGCGAAAACCTCGGGCCAGAGTCGATCTTAACCTTCAAATGGCAGGCGAGATTTCGTTGGATGAGGCCCTAACCCTGTAGAATAATTTCCCCAAGTCTAAGGAGCATGTCATGGGCGATAAACTGACGTGGGACGACGTCGAGAAGATCGGAGTGCTGCTCTCAAGAAAGCATCCTGAGCTTTATCCGCTCTCAACCGACTTAGCGGAGTTACATCGGCGGGTGACGAACTTACCAGGGTTTCAGGATAATGCTAATACTTTCGATAAGACTAAGCTGGAGGCGATTCAGGCGGCTTGGAACAACGAGTTTCTTGATCGTACCCAATAAACCTGTGCAGTTGCGCTGGTGAAGCGTTCATCGGGCCAGAGTCGACCTTGTATTCAAGAGGCGAATGCCCAGTATCTATTCCAGCTGGGATCATGGTGCTTCTTTCACCTGGGCGCCACTCGTCATCACAGGCAAGCCAATCCGCCGCAATATGCTTTGAACCCCCGGAGTGTTACGTATACTTTCCATGCTCGGATCCAGATGAAGGTAGATGAGCCAATGGGAACGCTCTTCGTAACATTTCTCCAGATACTCAATCGCGCGTGCGTTTTCTCCCAAGCCAACACATATTCCTGCCAGGAAGTATGGCGCGACATATTTTTGCCCAGCTAGTTCTGCAAGGTCATCGAGTATTTGGCGTGCTTCTTCAGACCTGGCAGCGGTAGCAAGGGTATGAGCGAGTGCCGCGCGAATCAGGGGGCTCCCGCCTGATAGGGTTACTCCCTTTCTTCCTTCAGAAACAGCGATTTCATAGCGACCCGTTTTCCTAAGCAACAGGCCTAGGATCCAATAGGTGACGGGGTAGTTGGGGTCCAAATCAACGGTTCGTCGCAGTTGTTCGATGGCTTCGCCGTAGCTCCGGCTAAAGTAAAGTTGCCACCCCGCCGCGACATTAATGATCAGCGACAACGGATCAAGGTCCTGACTCTTCTTCATCCTGACCATAGCTTCTTCGTGTCGCCCCATCGTCATCGCGTACTCCGCGTACCAATGGCTGGCGGTTGGGTATGCTGGACCAAGTTCGAGGCTGCGCTCGAATTCGCCCCGAGCGTTGTCCCACTGCCAGTCGTAGAGCCACAAGACCGCCGCTAACGACGTGTGAGCCTCGGCAAGATTGGGGTCGAGTCGCAAGGCCACCTGGGCCGCAGCCTTGCCCTTTGCGAATGCCTCTTTCGGCGGGAGATAGCTGTTCCATCCCAACAATACAAAGCAATCCGCTAAACCCGCATACGCCAACGCGTAACCGGCATCGATCTCAATTGCGCGCTGAAAGTACTCTATCGCTTTGTAGAAGCTTGGTTCGGTCCACTGGTTCCAATGGTGACGACCTCTGAGGTAACCGCGGTAGGCTTCCGGGTTCTCGGTGTGCCGTTTTGTTAGTTGCTTTTTTTCTGCTCGGGTCAACTTCAACCGTAGCTTTCCCGATATCTCATTCGAAATTTCATCCTGTACAACAAAAATGTCGCCAGGTTTGCGATCGTATTGCGCGCCCCAAAGCTGAGAGCCGGTAGGAACATCCACTAATTCGGTCCCAATGCGCAGCGAGCCACCGCTTTGCATGATTCTTCCGGTGAGAACGGTGCGCACGTTAAGCTCGCGACCAACGGCTTGAGGATCAATGTCCCGTACCTTGAACCTGGAAACTGTGCTCTGCGCCATCACGCGTAGATTCGGTAGCTTCGCCAAAATATTGGTGAGGGTCTCGCTGATACCATCACTCAGGTATTCGTGTTCAGGATCACCGCATACGTTCTTGAAGGGCAAAACCGCAATCGAGTCAATCACCTTGGAGATTCGATGGGGACGCACGGCAGAGTTTTGTCCAGAGGAACCTTGGGCTTTTTTGCTATTGGACACCGAATGGCTGGCGTTTGACCCGACGGTGCCTTCTTGAACGCTTCGACCCCAATCCTTATCTCGATCTCGCTTGAGTCGTTCGAGTTCAGCCCGCAGGTCCGCTGCGTGCTGATAACGCAGGTTCCTGTCCTTCTCCAAGGCTCGGCGGATTACATCCTGGAGGGCAACAGGCATATCGGGATTGAGTTGAATGGGAGCTACGGGATCATGGTGGAGAATCGCATCCGTAATCAGAGCGGATGTGATCCCTTGAAACGGCAACTTCCCGGTGACCATTTGGAACAGAACAACACCGAAGGAGAACAAATCCGTGCGCCCGTCTAATTCTTGTGCCCGAACCTGCTCTGGAGACATGTAAGCGGCGGTTCCCATCGCGATCCCCGCACTCGTGAGATGTTCTTCCCACTCAAGGTTCGCGACGCTCGTGCTGGCGTGTTCAGGCTTGAGAAAAAACTTCGCGATCCCAAAATCCAAAATCTTGGCCTGACCGCGCGTAGTCACAAAAATATTGGCAGGCTTGATATCACGGTGAACGATGCCTTTTGAGTGAAAGGCGTCTAGAGCATCGGCGATTTGGATGCCGAGATCCAGTACGGTCTCAATTTCGAGAAGTTTGCCACGGATCTGCTGCCGGAGTGTCTGGCCCTCCAGCAATTCCATCGCGATGAAGGTTTGCCCTTGAACCTCATCAATTTCGTAAATGGTGCAGATGCCCGGATGATTCAAGGCAGAAGCAGCCTTGGCTTCGCGCTGAAAACGACTGAGTTCGAGTGGGCCTTTGGACGCTTGGTCAGGTAGGAACTTGAGCGCGACAAAGCGACCGAGCTTGAGATCTTCAGCTTTAAATACTACTCCCATCGCGCCGGCGCCCAGTTCTTCAACCACGCGGTAGTGCGAGATGGTTTGTCCAATCACTCGGCGAATCTTACGTCTGTGAAATTGGCGAGTCAATCTCTCAGAGACCTCGGGACGCCTGAAATCGCCAGGTGGTTGGTCAAAGTCGTTGGCGGTCGGCTTCGTAGTGAAGCTCTCGCGGTATGGATGCTGGGTTGCGACGCCGCTCAGCTTCTGATTCCCATGATTCGTCACTTCGCTGTAGGATGATGGCGGCTTTCCGATTACCATGCTCAAGCTCATTCGTCTCGCTGCCCTCACGGTGGTCGCGAGTGCATTTGCGACTCCCAACTACATGTGCGCTCAACCCCAAGCTAAACCTTTTCGCGTCGTCATCGCCGGGCTCGTACACGGCCACGTCGCTGGCTTTCTCTCTGCGGCTCAAAAGCGACCGGACATCCAGATCGTCGGCATCGCTGAGCCTGACCAGCGGGTTGCTCAGCGCTATGCGGACCAGTTCAAGCTCGAATCGAGCGTACTGTACTCCGATCTCGACCGGATGCTTGAAATCCTCAAGCCCCAGGCGGTGCTCGCATACTCCGACACGAGAGAACATCGGCGCATAGTCGAGATCGCAGCTCGGCACCACATTCCAGTAATGATGGAAAAACCATTGGCCGTTTCACTCGATGACGCGCTCGCCATCAAACGAGCTGCAGATGCAGCGAACATAACGGTCCTGGTGAACTATGAAACCACATGGTATCCGAGCAATATTGCCGTCTCTAAGCTGCTAGCGGAGGGTGCTCTTGGCGACATTCGCAAGGTTGTCATTCACGATGGCCACAATGGTCCGAAAGAAATTGGAGTTCAACCCGAGTTTTTGGACTGGCTTACCGATCCTGCCCGCAACGGCGCGGGCTCGCTTTTCGATTTCGGCTGTTACGGCGCCGACCTCATGACGTGGCTCATGCACGGTGAGACTCCCACCACGGTGACCGCCGTCCTGCAGCAGATGAAGCCGCAAATCTATTCTCGCGTGGACGATGAAGCGACTGTAATCGTTACCTATCCAAAAGCTCAGGCAATTTTTCAGGCATCCTGGAACTGGCCGTTCTCGAGAAAAGACATGGAAGTCTATGGCGAAACCGGCCAAGTCATAACGGTCGGTCGCGACGCGGTTCGAGTGCGCCGCCAGCCGGACAGGGAGGAGCACACCGAAATGGCCCAGCCCGTTCCCAGTCCGTATGATGATTCGATTTCTTACTTGATTGCGGTCGTGTCAGGAAAGATCAAGCCTGAAGGACTTTCGGGTCTCGACGCTAACGTCACCGTAGTGCGCATCTTAGCCGCGGCGCGCGAGTCCGCGCGAATTGGGCAGACCGTCAAACTTCCCTGATGGCAGGGCTCACGTCGATGCCCGAAAATACGAGAAATAGCCGAATAACTTTCCGAATCGAGGAGAGTGGTCAAGAGCCTGCTGGTCCCCGAAATTGCGGCCACCATGCCGCACTCGCAACCACCCGAGGGCGGTGCTGAACGCGTTCGGCGAAGCAATCGACGCCGCAACCGCTTCTTTCGCGGGTGATTGGCTTGGACGCTAGCGCCGTGCGGGGCCTAAGCACTTACTTACCTTGGATAAATTCTTCGACTTCCATGGAAGTCGGCATCGACGGTTGTGCGCCGTATCGCGAAACAGAAATGCCCGCAACCGCGCAGGCATACCGGGCACTCTCAAGCGTAGATTGACCGCGCAGCAGGGCCACGGCAAAGGCGGCGTTAAAGGCATCTCCGGCAGCGGTTGAATCGACCGCGTTGATTAGGAACGCCGGAATAAATTGCTTCTCTTGACCCTGTTCCGCAACCAAACAACCACGCGCCCCAAGTTTTAACAATACGTTACGCGCGCCTAACGCGAGCAGCTCGTCGGCGGCAGCGCTGACAACCGAGTCGTTATTTCCATCAATAGCCCGCCGCAAGAGAATCTCGGTTTCACTCTCGTTCGGCGTAAGCCATTCCACTCTGCGAAGCAGGCTCTGGGGCAAATCACGCGCTGGTGCGGGATCGAGCATCATCGGAATCTGGTTTTGCTCAGCGAATACAGCCAGGTATTCCACCGTTTCCAGTGGGATCTCCAGCTGTGCCAGGAGAAACCCGGCTTGCTTTAGAACCGAAGCCGATCTTTCCAACTGCTCGGGCAAGAGCAGCCCGTTTGCTCCGGGCACCACTACGATGTTGTTTTCGCCGTCGGCAGCAATGGTGATCAGCGCGACGCCTGAAGATTGGTTCACCGTCGTGACCGCGCTGGTGTTGATCTTGACATCGGTGAGCGCTTCCCGTAGCTGCTGGCCAAACGCGTCGTGTCCTACATTCCCGACCATGTAGGTGGGATATCCGAGCTTGGCAGCGGCAACCGCCTGATTCGCTCCTTTTCCACCGTGAAATGTCTGGAAGCTGGAGCCAATGATGGTCTCCCCCGGCTTCGGGATGTGGTCTGCTCCCGCGACCAGATCAAGATTGATGCTGCCTACAACCACGACCGGTTTTGTCATTTCATCGGCTCCCGAACATTGGCGCAATCGCGATTAGCCCCAACCCAAGCAGAAAGAAGAAAAACATGCCCGGAATCAACTTTCGCGACGAACTGGGCGCTTCCTTGAATTCCTTCCAAACAAAGACACCCCATACGGCGGAAACCATGGTGGCGCCTTGACCGATAGCGTACGAGATGGCAGGCCCGACGATCTGGGCATGGGAGGCAACAAAATTGAAAACGGCTCCCGTGCACCAGATGATTCCACCCACGATTCCCCATAAATGCCAAGAAGCTTTTGCCTGCACATATTGGCCCATCGTCACCCGAGGGGTTGAGGTAAGAGGCTTCCTCATGAGTGCGTAATTGAAGGGAATCGCACAAAGCGCTGTACCTAGGGCAAAGAAGAAAGCCACGGAATAAGGACCGAGCGAATTCTCGCCCGTGATCGCCGTTGTGACCAACGGATAGAAGCTCCCCATCAGGACCCCACAGGCGATGCTGATCCAAATCCCACGGGCGCTGAGTGCCTGCCGCTCCTTCTCGCGTCTGCGATACGCGAGGGCATCCAGAATGATGGCGATGATGACCAGGATCACGCCAGTAAAGATGAGTACTGGCTGGCCTTTTGGTGCGACGATGTAATTCAGGAGTACGCCGACCACAAGGGCCAGCCCAATACCCACAGGAAACGCCACTGCGAGCCCCGCGATATCGATCGCGGCCACCAAAAGGAGGTTGGCCACATTGAATACGGCGCCACCAGCAAGCGCAAAGAGGATGTGCCGGGAGTCCGCCTGATGAATGTTGCTGAAGAAGGAAAGCGGCCCGCCGCCCAGACTGCCGAGCGTCAATCCCCAAAGCAGGCTCCCGAGGATGATGCCAATCTCGTAATCCCAATAGAAGAGTTGAAACGCGTAGCTCGGGGTGAGCTTCATTGTGTTCGCCCAGGATCCCCAACAGATCATGCTGATAATCATGAAGGTCAGGGCGGCGAAATACGCCTCAGGTTGATACATTCTCTCCTCATTCCTGCGATGCGCCGCCATTATACGGAAATCAAGAAATTGCGCTCTGCCAGGAGGCCATGTGTTTCTGCACAACGTTGCTCTTGGTCACCACCGTTTGCGCTCAGACCTCGTTCTCCAGCGCTGTCGAGCCCTGGTTCCGAGTTCGACTTGGAGGAGCTCTGCGCGGAGCCGCGGAGTGCGCCAATTCGAAAGACCTATCGAAATTAAGGTGCCCGGTTCGGCCGGGAATGTCATGGCTGGCTGTTCTTCGGTGCTTCCGGAGCCGCGAAAGTTGTTACGACGGCTCGCCGCTGCTATCTTGTCCTGCTATGAGTCCCTGTTATTCAAAGCGCATCGCGACCTCACTCCCCCTCTTGCTGGTTTTGATCGGCGTGGCATGGTCGCAAACATCATCGCCTCGCGTTTTTGTCTTGCATTCCGCACGCTTGCTCGACATCGAGAGCGGTCGCATGGTGATACCTGGCGAGGTTCTAGTTCGGGGCGACCGAATCGCGGAAGTGGGTCAACACGTAACGCGCTCACCCGGAGCTGAAGTCATTGACCTCGGCGAGCGCACCTTGTTGCCTGGTTTGATCGACGCGCACATTCATTTGTTTCTGCATCCCGGTGCGGAAGATCTCCAGACGGTCCTCGAGTCCGTGCCGCAGCGCACGATCATGGCAACCCTGGCAGCGCGCGACGACCTGATGGCCGGGTTCACCGCCGAACGCGACATGGGTACCGAAGGCGCGGGCTCTGCTGACGCCGCTGTACGCAATGCCATCGATAACGGTCAAATTCCAGGCCCCCGGCTCAGACTGAGCGGTAATGCGATTAACACTCTTGGTGGACACGAGGACGCAATCGGCTACAACCCTGCGCAACATGTGCTTCCCAATGCCGACTATGCCAACGATGCGCAACAACTCGTGGAGGTGATGCGCCAGCAATACAAGGAGGGCGCGGATTTCACGAAGATCTACCAGACGGGCCCCGACCGGGTCGTGGACGGCCAAGTTTCGACTCCCTACCAGTACACGGAACGGGAGCTTTCGGCAGCCGTGCAAGAGGCCAAGCGGTTAGGCAAGCGGGTGGCAGTTCACGCGACGGGAGGGATTGGGGTCCTGTACGCGGCCCAAGCCGGAGTCGCTTCGATCGATCATGCCTATCAGCTAAGTGAAGACACCATGCGCTTGATGCATGAAAAAGGCATTTTTGCCGTACCGACGTTCACGATTTCTGAGTACTTTGAGGTCCATCCCCTACACCCCGGAACTGAACAACTCGAGAAAGACTTACTGGAGCTGCATGTGCGCGAGTTTCGCAAGCAGCTGGCGGCAGGCGTGCCGATCGCGATGGGATCAGATGTTGGGCCGTTTCCGCACGGAACGCAAGCGCGGGAATTGGAGCTGATGGTGAAGTATGGGATGACGCCGCTTGCCGCTTTGCAGGCTGATCTGATCAACGGCGCCAAGTTGCTCGACTGGGAAGGGCAGATCGGTCAGTTGAAGGCTGGCTTCCTAGCCGACGTTATCGCGGTGCGCGGTAACCCCATTGACGACATCACCGCATTGAAAAATGTCGATTTCGTCATGAAAGGTGGAACGGTATACAAGCATCCATAGGTAGGCTGGCTGTTGCTCCGCTTAACTCTTAATCAGTGGTGGCCAAATTTGCGACACGCCGCGGAACAGACTGGCGGTCTTCTCCAGGCGTTTTGTCCCGTCATGGATGGCGATCCGATGCGGCGTGGCTACATCGCTATAGCCCTCCCACAGCGAAACCCCGGCATAAGCCCCGTCTTTTCGCAGAATGTAGTACGTCATATCGATGTATTGCAGGCGCTCCTCGTCACCGTTGTAGTTGCGGGCGATACGCTGAAGCGCATCCATGCCGGCCTCTAGAGGAGACATTCCCCGTCTCATGCTTTCAATGATGGTGTGCGCCCCCGCTACCTTGATATTTTCTTCGCCACTCCCGGTAGCGCCCGCCGAACCCACGTCCTGATCCGCGTAGCATCCTGCGCCAATAATCGCTGAATCTCCCACCCGCCCGGGAATCTTCCAGGCCAGGCCGCTCGTCGTCGTGCAGCCGGAGATTTCCCCCTTTGCATTGAGAGCGGAGCAATGAGTGGTCCCGGTGGGAGGGAAAACAACGTAGCGAATCGCATCCCAGCGCGACTCTGGGGGAATGCCAATCTGCGCTGCAATTTCATTCATGCGCTCCAGATGGTCGTGCCATTCTTCGGAAAGAGCGTGCTTTCGAAGTCGAGAGCGCCAGTCTGGACTGGAGAGCGAGGCCCCCCACCAGTCCGCGTGGGTTTCTTTCCAGAGCAGCCACTCCTTTCGGGACTTGTCAGTCAGAAGGTTCTCTCGCGGAAAGCCCTGGGCAACGGCGAATCTCTCTGCGCCCTCTCCGACGAGCATCACGTGCCCGGTGTGCAGGCGCACCGCATTCGACAGCAGGGAAGCGTTCTTGATGTTGCGAACCCCACCCACCGACCCAGCGGTGCGTGTTGGTCCGTGCATGCAGCATGCGTCGAGTTCCACGACGCCCTCTTCATTCGGATGGCCGCCCAGTCCCACGCTCTCGTCATTCGGATCGTTCTCGGGCCCCTGAACAACCTTCAAAACTGCGTCGAGCGTGTCGCCGCCACCGGCAAGGAACGAGTACCCACCGTCTAAGTAATTCGAGGCATTTTCGGCGCTGATGAGTACTGGAGGTTTAGCCTGGCCTGCAGAATTCTTCTCATCGGCAACATTCGCAGCCTTGATGGCGTTTGGTGTTGAGAGAGCAACCGCACCCGCAAGGACGGACTGTATGAAATCACGGCGAGCAATGGACACTGAAATTGTCTCCCTGCCTGAGTGAGGAAGCGTACTTGGTGCAAGGCGATGACGTCAATACCACCAGGGCATACCACCAGGTATGCCGAGGCCGGCACGAGAGGCATTGCTCAATGCATGGCGCGTGGCTTAGTAGCCGAGCAGCCCGACCGGCGATCAGCGAAGCAAGTCTAGAATCTTTGAAGTGCGCTTCAGAAGTTCTTGCTGATAAGCGGTTACGCTGATGAACTCAATGCCATGATGGAACCCGCTTCGGCGCCGCACAATGCCGCGCATTTCCATGACCTGGGAATTGTAAGGAAGGTGGAACTTCATGGACAACGCCGTATCCCTTTCGAGCTGGCGAGTCAAGACCAGGCACAGGCCACTGGCGCTGAAATCAGAGGCCTCCCCACCGAAATCGACATAGCGTTTGCCTGCGAAAACCGTGACTTGAACGGGAATCGTCACACAATGCCGCTCGGTTCCGCGCTGAGATTGTCGTTTCGGTTCTTTCAATGTTTGTCCACGTAGGGCATAGCGGCTGAAGGAGACACGGTTCCTGTCATTCTTAGCGCCTTCCGCAAAGGAGTCAATGAAAGACCGTCAAAGAGCCTGCACCGAAGGTAACTTCAGTGATGCCACAAAACGGATACCTGGCTATTGCAGGAGACGCAGCCTCATGGTTTGACTTTCGAAAAATCTCAGTGGCTGAGACTTTGGGCGTCACAGTTGACGACAGCCTGATGCCCGCTTTTGTTGCCGTCCGAGTGGTGGGTAAACAATTCAAGTCCCCCGGGAAAATGAAGCAGAGAACTGTATTCGATGTGCAACACGCGCCGACTGCCGTCGATGACCTTTGAGGATGAGTGGATCAGCAAAGGTTTCATCAAAACCAGTCCTCCCGCTCCCACATGACACTCGACTGGATGGATCTTGTTGGCCAACTCGTGAATTGAGTCATCGGAAAGCACGCCTAATCTGTGCGTAGCTGGCACCACTCGAAGCGGCCCGTTGATGCCATTTGAATCGTCAAAATTTATGCGGATGGCGAGAATATTTTCCAGCACGAAACCTGGCGCATGCGCGCAGCTCACACCCTCTTTCACCGACCATGGGCCCCAGCCTGGTATTTCGTGGCGTTCTCGCAATGGCAATGCCGTGTCTTGATGCCAAGTAACCAGCCAGTTCGAATCGAGAGATTTATCGAAGAGGGTCGCCCTGAATGGAAAGGCTCGCCGCCCGAGAGCCGAGCGTGCGAGTGTCAAGATCCGTGGATCAAGAGCAACCTCGCGAACCGCCTCTACGTCCATGGCGCGACGCATTCCCGCACGCGAGCGCGGAATCTTTGAACCCAACACGGCGCGGAGGAGGGAGGAGACGGCGGCGCCGCCGAGAATGCCCGGAATGACCTCGAACCCTTGTTGCTCGAGGCTAGGCATTTATCTTGTCCCTGAGCGCCTTGCGGGTGTTTGGCTGATCTGAATCAACGACCGATGTCCGACGGGTACAAAACTCAATTCCCGTGCCGCCAGCAGTCCATTCACCGCCTCTCGCACCCTCGACCGCGGCACGAAGCTTCCGAAAAACGACTCGAGTTCCGGCAAGTCTGCCGCTATTACGCAATCCAGGTACTTAGAGAGCAATGCCGAGAGCGCTGAGTTGACAGACGTGTTTACGCCTTCCGACACTGCATCCGGAGTCCAGCGCTGCAGCACGTCCCACGATGCCCCCTCGCGTTCGTCATAGTCAACTCGGGTAATTCGCAGCTTCGACCACAGTTCGGCGAGTGAGCGATCAAGAGCGGAGACGGAAATTCCCTTACCTAGATCATCGAGCAGCTTGAGCTTCGAGATCGGCCCTTTGCGGTGAATGATTTGATACGCGTCACAGGCAAGCTGAGAATACGGCGATCGTGGCCCCGATTTCGGAGCTTGCCGTGGGTTGCGCTCGCCGAGGAGAGCGTAAAAGTAGGGAAACACGGCAGCCGAAAGCAGGAAGGCGTTGTTTTCATCGAACAGATTCGCTTCGTAGGCGGACTTATCGCGCAAAGTCCGGACCATAAGCTCGATCGCATCTTTCGCCCGTGGATCAGTAAAGGCTTGCTTCTGTGTGGGCAGCTTTTCGTCTGATCCGCACCATGCGCCGATAAACGTTGGAACCAGAATCGGCGTGGGCAGCGGCAGCATCAGGCAGAATCCCACCGTCTCGATGAAGGCGCGGGCGTCATCGAGGGTGCGCACCGGCTTGCCTAGGAGGTGCCACTTTTCTCGCCGAAGTTCAATGAGTTCCAGATCGGTCATGAGGACACTAGCTGGGTTGGCCTTGGCCCGACCTTCTGGCCCGAGCCCTTAGGAGCAGGCCGAGAAAAATTCCAATAGCGGCTATGGCCATTACGTGCGATGTGACCGCGGCGCCAAACTCTCCAGCCGTGAGATAAACCACTTTCTGGTGAATCTTCACCGCATGCGTGCGGCCGCTGCTCACGTCGGCAACCGTAGGCCGGGTCTGACCGTAGCGATGCACTTGGTAGACGCTCGCAATCGACATAACCAGGGCCATAAGCCCAATGGCCCATGTGAGTCGACGAGAAGCTTGCGACCTGGTGGTTGGTTCTGCCATAGCTGGTTTTCTTGTCGTTGTTCGTTCTTTAGCGCTCGACGCGTTCTTTCTGGTTCATAGCTCTCTTCCTTAGATTCGTTTGAAGGCTCTTTGAATGTCTTTCAATGAGTATCGCAAAACTACGGGCCTTCCGTGGGGGCACGACATCGGGCAGTCGGTCTTCGCCAGCTCCTCGAGAAGCCATTCCATTTTATTCTGCTCGAGCGGCATGTTGACCTTGATGGCGGCATGACACGCGATGGACGCTGCAATACGCCCTCGGATCTGGTCGAGATTGAGTGCCTGCTGTTCGTGAGAAAAGTGATCCAGCAGTTCATGGAGCATGTGCTCGACCTGAGTGCTCTGCACTCCTGCAGGCGCAACCTTCACCGCGATGCTGCGCGCGCCAAAGGGCTCGGCATCAAAGCCGTTCTTCTGTAGTTCGTCAGAGATGTCCGCGAAAACCACCTGCTGCGCAGGAGTCAGCTCGATGACGATGGGCATCAGTAAGCGCTGGCTTTCAACTTGTTGCCGTGCGCGTTGCTTCAACACCTTTTCGAATAAGACCCGTTCATGAGCGACGTGCTGATCGATGATCCAAAGGCCTTCCCGATTCACAGCCAGAATGAATGAGTCGCGTAGTTGCCCGAGAGGTCTGAGAGATGACAGCTTGCCCATCTCGTCCTGAGCTGAAACAGGTTCCTCGGCGAGGGGAGGAGCACAGGTATCCTCGCCCTCATTTACGAAGCTTGGCTGGGGAAAACGCTCCACCCCCGGAGCGTCGCCCGCCTCGACCGCAATGGCCTGGGTAAAGTGAAGGGGCTCGCTGATCGGAGGCTGTCGCGGTGCTTGCAATGCAAATGCGTCGGGCGCTGTTTGGCCGTAAAAAGCCCTCCATGCCTCGTGGGCGGAGCCGCTCACCGCTTGGGCCCCAGCGGATAGAGACGGGCTGGACGTAGGACGCGAGCGAATCTCGGTCACAAACTGCGGCACCGGGCGCGCCTTCATCAAGACGGCCCGGACTGAGTCACGGAAAAAATCGTGCAAGATCGCTGGCTGCCGGAACCGCACTTCAGTTTTTGACGGATGAACGTTGATGTCCACCTCGGCGGGCGGCATCTCAAGAAACAGCAGTACGACAGGAAAAACCGTCGGCGGCAGTATATTCCGATACGCCTCGGTCAGCGCGTGTTGAATCACGCGGTCGCGAAGGAGACGCCCGTTCACGAACGTGTAGATCGAGTTTCGATTCAACTTCTGAATCTCGGGCTTCGATATCAAGCCGTGCAGGCGTAGGTGGCCGGGGTCAGCCGCCGGA
Organism: Terriglobales bacterium; assembly: GCA_035606605.1. Classification (GTDB taxonomy): domain Bacteria; phylum Acidobacteriota; class Terriglobia; order Terriglobales; family Acidobacteriaceae; genus Gp1-AA145. Next base: position 2,900 of record DATNEX010000040.1, on the reverse strand, counting down.
GCGGCTCCTTCCTCTTCTTTTGCGCGCCTCCAAGGCGGCGGCTGCGGTAAGCCAACGTGCGCGAGCGGTAGTTCCGCAGCCACAGAAATCATCTGCTCCAGCACATCCTTCCCAAAGACCTGATATACCCGCTCGCTGAACCCATTTACGGGAGGCGCCACCAACATCGCGTTCGTGGCGGAATGCAACTCGAAGTGCTTATCAGGGTGCGCTAGAGCGTAGTGCGTCACCAGAGACGCAATATGTGACAGCTCGGTGGACTCCGACTTCAGAAACTTCTTTCGCGCCGGGGTATTAAAAAAAAGATCATGAATTGCGATGGACGTGCCAGCTGGCAGGCCTGCTTCTTCGACGCGAAAGATCTTTCCTCCGGCAATCTCAACCACCGTGCCTGAATCCTGTTCGCGATCGCGGGTTTCCAAGCGCAACCGGCAGACCGAGGCGATTGCGGGTAATGCCTCGCCTCTGAAACCCAGGGTCGAAATGCTCAGCAGATCTTCGGCGTTTCTGATCTTTGAAGTGGCATGCCGCTCGAACGCAAGCAAGGCGTCATCCCGTACCATCCCACAGCCATTGTCGGTGACCTGAATCAGTTTCTTTCCGCCACCCTCAATTTGAATCGTTATTCGCGTAGCCCCGGCGTCAAGGGAGTTCTCAAGAAGTTCCTTCACTACCGATGCAGGCCGCTCGACGACTTCTCCGGCAGCGATCTTGTTGGCGACGTTCTCAGAAAGTACGTGGATGCGCCCCATGGCAGGTCAAGCCAGTTTCGCAGAAGGGAAGCAGGGAAGGCAAAACATTAGTGGGCTCCCTGAAGCTTCGGGCCGGATCTCGGAATCTGGCACGCGGCACCCCACTCTCTGGGTCCTAGAGCGGAATGCCTTTCTAGAAGAACGCGGAAGACCCACAGTTCCGCCATAAATTTTCCGCCCTCCGAGTCTCCCACCAGCGCAGAAGATTCGTCGACAACGGCGGGGCTCGGATCGATTGCAGTTTGTCATCCCTGATCGATGATCCGCTCTATCGAGCAGCGCTCTGGTTCAGTCTCGAAAAGGCTTCCACCAGTCCTGCCGATCGACCCCGAATGACGATCAGAGCTCGTTGCTCGAGCTTGCTCTCCCGGGCGAACAATTTGCGAAACTATCACGAGCGGCCTACAATGACGGAATGCAGTTTCTTGCGTGGGCACACCCGCTGGTGGCGGAATGGTTTACTTCCAAGTTCGGGACGCCCACCGAGCCGCAGGAGCAGGGCTGGCCTCATATCCTGGCAGGACACACGACGCTGATCTCGGCGCCCACCGGCTCCGGAAAGACTTTTGCAGCCTTTCTGGCCTGTATTGATCGTTTAGTTCGCAAAGCCCTCAGTGGCGAACTGCTCGATCGAACGGAAGTTCTTTACATCTCGCCGCTCAAGGCTCTCGGCAATGACATCCAGAAAAACCTGGAGATCCCGCTCGGCGAAATCCTCCAACTTGCAGGAGAGCGCGGTCTGCTCATGCCGCAAATTCGTACGGCTGTCCGCACCGGCGACACGCTGATGCAGGAGCGCCGGGCGATGCTGAAGTGTCCGCCTCATATTCTGGTCACGACGCCCGAATCCCTGTACATTCTGCTCACCGCAGAGAGGAGCCGGGCCATTCTCCGCGATGTCGAAACCGTCATCGTGGATGAAATCCACGCCGTAGCCGACGACAAGCGTGGAGCACACCTGACGTTGTCGCTCGAACGCCTCGAGGCCTTGACCTACCGTCCCGCGGTTCGCATTGGGCTTTCTGCCACACAAAGGCCGATTGAACAAGTTGCACACTTTCTTGCCGGGAATGGCCGTCCCGATCCTGTAGTGGTGAATGTGGGCCACACGCGCAAGCTTGATCTCGCCGTCGAAATTCCAGCCACCCTGCTCGGCCCAGTCGCCAGTAATGAGATGTGGGAGGAGATCTACGACCGGATTGTTCAGCTTTCGGAGCAACATCGCTCGACTTTGGTTTTCGTGAATACCCGCCGACTGGTCGAGAGAGTTGCCCATCACCTGGCGGAGCGAATTGGGGAAGAGAACGTCGGCGCCCACCACGGCAGCCTTTCCCGCAAGCTGCGCCTTGCCGCAGAACGAAAGTTGAAGGAAGGACAGATCAGGATTTTGGTGGCCACGGCATCGTTGGAACTCGGAATCGACATCGGCACGGTTGATCTGGTTGTACAAATCAGCTCTCCGCGCTCCATTGCGGTTGCTTTGCAGCGTGTTGGGCGCTCTGGCCACTGGCGCGGGGCTGTACCGAAAGGAAGATTCTTCGTAACAACGCGCGACGATCTGCTCGAATGCGCTGCACTGGTGCGTGCGATTCGCCAGGGCGATCTGGATCGGTTGATTATTCCCGACTCGCCACTTGATGTGTTAGCCCAGCAGATTGTGGCGACATGTGCGACCTCACCAGAGAACATGAGCCCGACATTCCGATCCGGCAGCGTGCAGGCGGCGGAAAGCACTCGCGCAGCCGGCGAACCAGACCCAGGCGATCCTGGATGGAACGAAGACGAACTCTTCGGGCTGATCAAGCGTGCCTACCCCTACCGTGGTCTCTCACGTGAACTCTTCGACTCGATCCTCGAGATGCTCTCGGAGGGAATCGCGGCCCGGCGTGGCCGTTACGGAGCGTATTTGCACCACGATCGCGTGAACCGCAAGCTGCGTCCGCGTCGAGGAGCACGCCTCGCCGCGATCACCAGTGGCGGTGCGATTCCTGAAACTGCATTGTTCACGGTAGTTGCAGAACCAGAAGGAACCGTGGTCGGCACCTTAGACGAAGACTTTGCCGTCGAGAGCAATGCCGGCGACATCATGCTGCTAGGCAACACTTCCTGGCGCATTCGTCGCGTGGAAGGGAAGTCCGGTCGCGTTCT
>DATNEX010000030.1:0-6740 GCA_035606605.1 Terriglobales bacterium | reverse complement strand
AGAAACTCTCTTAGCGCCACCGCGTTGTTGTGCTCCATGTCATGGGAACTGTAAAGCAGCGTCACCGTGCCCTTGTGTGCCGCCTCCAGGATCGGAGACAAGACATCTTTATGGCGTCTTAGCTCCGCGAAGTAACGCCTGCGGAACTCATTCCAGCGTTGTGGGTCGTGATCAAACCACTCGCGCAACTCCGGGCTTGGAGCGATCTCTCTCAGCCATGCGGCGCCCGCTAGTTTGGATTTGGCCACGCCGCGCGGCCATAGTCGTTCTACGAAAAAACGACTTCCGTCCTGTTCGTTCGCCTGATCGTAGATGCGCTTCAATTGCACCTTTTTCGTCATCCTTCTTTACCTCCTGTTGGTTTCTTTTAATCGAGTTTCCAGACCTCGGCGTCTTGTGCGGCAGCTCGATGCTTGCGCCGAAGAGCCACGTCGGCCACCATCGCGACGACAAGTCTTCGGAATCATTGCGGCGGCGGCGATGAGTTCAGGATCTACTCCGCTGAATGCGGCCAGCGATTCTTCAAGAGCCACCAGAACTTCGTCCCAGAAGCGCCGATGATGGTTCATGGAGCACCTCCCTGGTTAGAAATGGGGTCGCTTAGTTGGCGCAAATGGGTTGGTCTTTGCATCAGCGTTCCGATGAGATTGACAGCAAAATCTCCGGCCCCTTGAATCTGCACCGAAATCCCTTGTCACGGGCTTGGGCCCCAAGATCATCAGGGCAACCAGAATCCATCTTTTTCAGGTGCGAGCGGTCCACTCCATTGTTTTGTGCCTTTCTATCAGCAGCCTTGGCTTAACGATTCGGCCTGTCTTATAAGTAAGGTCGCATCGAGATCACCGACAATGAATCAAGCGTACTGCGTCCGGTGACAAACGTTCTCTCCAGCCACAAGAGATGTGGTTCATCCAAGACGGTTTGAATTGCAATTGCTTTGCAACTGTGCGTTGTCGCTCGCGAGATTCCGACGGCGCATGGAAAGCCTCATCATCGCCCAATTCCATCATTGGATGGATTGCCAGGTCAGTCGATCGGTCGAGACCACTTGCATATCTTCAATTCCTGTGACTTTGGTCGCTTCCCAGGCTTCCATGAGACTTCTATTTTGGCTCAGTTTCCTTGAGGCAAAGACAGAATTGAATAACGCTCCCATTGAACATCCGTACTCGGGATGGTCCTCACTTCTTTCCCGCGGAATCGGCGCCGTACTACTTTTTGAACTTGTTTCCGGCCTTGCCGTGACCTTCGGCCCTTTTCACCCGGTAATCGAGTGGGGGCTGATCTTTCACACGCTTCTTGGCATCCTCGCAGTCGGACCTGTCTGCTGGTATTTCATGCGCCACTGGCGAGCGTATCGCAGCCAGGCCATGTCCGATGTCCTGCTGCTCGGCTATGCCGGCGCCGCTCTGCTCGCCATCTGCATCCTCTCCGGTTTGATCCTTACGGGACAGGCTCTCTTCGGAGTGAAGACCTGGGCGTGGCTGCGCTATCTGCACCTGATCTCGACTCTTCTTGGTGTTGCGATGACCGCGCCGCACCTGGCGCTGGCGTTCTGGCGAAGACGCAATCAGGAAACGTACCAAGCAGCGATAAGATGGGGCTTGGCGGGAGCGGGCGCCACCTTGGCTGCATCCGCTCTCGTTGTCTTTTGCTCTGCCTCCTACTCGGGAACAAAATACCGCAATATTTTCCCGGCGGACTACAGCTTCGCCTATGGTGCGAACAGGCCTTTTGCGCCCAGCCTTGCGCGCACGTCGACGAACGGCGCCTTTGATCCACGCTCGCTTGCGGGGTCGGAGAGTTGCGGCCAGAGTGGATGTCACACCGAGATCTACAACGAGTGGAAGACCAGTGCGCACCGCTATGCTGCGATGGATCCGATCTTTCAGGGCATCCAGAACGTCATGGCTAAACAGAATGGACCCGAGTCAACGCGCTACTGCGGCGGATGCCATGATCCGATCTCGCTGTTCTCAGGGACCAAAAACATCTTTGCTGCGAACCTGACCAGCCAGCTTGGTTACAAAGACGGTATCTCCTGCCTTGCATGCCACTCGATTCAGAAGACCGACATTCAGGGAAATGCGAATTACACCATCGCGCAGCCCAAAGAATATCTATGGCAATGGAGCCCCGATGACACGCTGGGTGCAGTTGCACGCAATTTCCTGATCCGTACATGGCCTTCGCAGCACGACCGGCTTAATAGGCGCATGTATAAGACGCCGGAATACTGCGCTGCCTGCCACAAACAGTTCATTGATGCCGAGATCAATCGTGTCGGGTGGGTGCAGTTGCAGAATCAGTACGACAACTGGGCGGCCAGCCATTGGAACCACAAGGCTGATCCAAAGGCGACGATTGAGTGCCGTGAGTGCCACATGCCGCTGGTCCGATCTACCGACCCCGCAGCCGGCGACGCAATGGATTACAACCGCAGTCCGGATGATCGCAAGCATCGCAGCCATCGCTTTCTCGCCGCGAACAACTTCGTGCCTGCGCTGCTCGATCTCGACGGCGCCGAGGAACAGGTACACGGCACGAATGCGTGGCTTCAGGGCCATTTCGATATCCCCGAGATTCGGAATAAATGGGCTGAAGGATCCGTGGTCAAGATCAGAATCGAAGCGCCGCCAACTGCTGATCCGGGGAAATCAATGCCAGTTCGCGTGGTGCTGACTTCGAACAAAGTTGGCCATGATTATCCAACCGGGCCGCTCGACATGATTCAGAGTTGGGTGGAGCTACGTGTAACCGATGCGGGCGGCCACGTGATCTTCACCTCGGGGCAGCGGGACGAGAGGAACTTCCTCGTGCCCGGAACATTTCTCTTTAAGGCTGAACCCGTCGATCAATATGGAAATCTCATCGATCGCCACAATCTCTGGGAAATGGTGGGAGTTCGGTACCGGCGTTCACTCTTTCCCGGGTACTCCGACACCGTGGAATACAACATTCCTTGCCCGTCCGGTGGTCCGGTCAAGTTCCCGGTCAAGATGGATTCAACCAGGGAGTACAGGGTTCCGATCACGTCCGGAAGCAACCATCTCAGAATCGACGCCACGCTGCATTACCGCAAGATCGATCAGTTCCTGCTGAATTACGTGATGGGGGAGAAATCGCGTCTGACCGCGCCCGTGGTCGATATCTCGCAGGCTACAGCAACGGTATGTGTCGAATCCAGCGGAGGTTCAGCGTCATGCCGGTAGTGACCTCGCCTGAACGGACTCGTCGCGGATCGAAGCGGCTCCGCCGTCTCGCATGGACTGCCTCAGCCCTTCTGGTGCTGCTCGCAATCTCCGCCATTGTGACCTGGCGCATTCGCAAGGAGAATCAGCCCGACGAGTATGTACCTGGCGAGGCTTCGAACGACATCACTAATGTGGCCGCGGATCGCGGATCTAATAAAGCTGCGATGGCTGCGCCGCCAAAAGGCAAGATCGCGAGTCAGCGTGCCGTGGATCGCCTGCTCGATCCAGGCAAGAAGCTGCCCGCTGGAGCGCCGGCGCCGTTCTTTACTGACGTGACGAAAGAAGCGAGCCTTGCTGGGTTTCGCCAGTTCGCAGGAGCACGCACATCGCAGTTGCCCGAAGACATGGGATCGGGTGTGGCCTGGGGCGATTTCGACAATGACGGCCTCGAAGATGTGTTTGTCGTCAGCGCCGGAGGGTCGCTGAACGCGCCGGAATCTCAACTTGCTCCATCTGTCCTCTATCGCAATTCAGGCAATGGCAGCTTTGAAAAGGTGAAGGGATTTCCCGATCTGCGGATCCACGGCATGGCGGCAGCATGGGGTGACTTCGACAACGACGGACGCCTCGATCTCGTCGTAACGAGTTACGATCGCATCTATCTCTTCCACAACAACAGCGATGGAACCTTTACCGATGTGAGCCACAGAGCCGGGCTCGAACGCTACCGAGGCTTTTGGGCGGGCGCAGTCTGGGGGGACTACGATCGCGACGGCTATCTGGACCTTTATGTCTGCGGCTATGTGAAGTACACGTATGACGCCGGGAAAAACGGCACCACATCGGAACAGTTCGGCATGGATGTTCCGTACTCGCTCAATCCCGCGTCCTTTGAGCCGGAGCGCAATCTCCTGTTTCACAACATCGGGCATGGCGCGTTTACGGAGGTTGGAAAGGAGCTTGGCGTCTCGAATCCTGATGGACGCAGCCTGGTCGCTCTATGGCACGACTTCAATGGCGACTCCTGGCCCGACTTGTACGTCGCCAACGATATCTCGGAAAACAAGCTCTACATCAACCATCACGGTAAGTTCGTCGATGCCGGAAAAGATGCGTGGGTTGAAGAGTACCGCGGCTCGATGGGTCTTGCGGCCGGCGATTTCGATCGCGACGGTGACGATGACCTCTTCATCTCTCACTGGATCGCGCAAGGCTTTGCGCTCTATCAGAACCTGCTCGAAGAGCAGCGCGATAAATCCGGAAGATCGGAATTGCACTTCACCGACGTTGCCGCAACAAACGGTGTCGGTCAGCCGTCGATGCAGCGTGCGGGATGGGGCACGAGCTTCGTCGATATCGATTCCGATGGCTGGCTCGATCTGCTAGTGGCAAACGGCAGCACGTTTGAAGACAAGAACTCTAGCCCTCGGCGCCTCAGCCCCATGCCATCCTTCCTCTTTTGGAATGCCCAGGGCAACTTCTTCCATGACCTGGCGTCGTGGAATCGTAGCTTTTCTCAACCGCACGTCAGCCGCGGTTTGGCAGTGGCCGACTATAATAATGACGGCGCGATGGACGTGGCCATCGTCGATCAGGGTGAAGGCGTTCGCCTTCTGCAGAACGAAATTCCGCAGGGGCACTGGGTAGAGTTTCGTCTGCACAATCGGGTTCCGCCCACGAATGCTCCCCTCGGATTTGGCGACGGTGCTACCGTCATTGCCTGGATTAAGGGCGTGCCCTTGCGCCAGACCATGGCCAGTTCGTCGTACTTGTCACAGGACAGCCATCGCGTACACATTGGGCTGGGCGGGGCGACAAAGGTCGATCGTCTCGAAATCCGCTGGCTTCGCGGTACACCAGAGGTTTGGACAAACCTCGTTGCCGACCAGATCTGGGATATCAAGCAGGGTGAGCCTTCGGCCAAGCCTTTTCGAAAACTAGCCATAGCCCCGAACCAGCCAGCGGCGCAGACTGCCCAATTGGGCAAGGCTGCGACAGAGCAGTTTTGGGCGAAGCAACACTCAGCAATGGACGCGATGAAGCGCGATCGAAACTTTACTTCTGCGGTTCAGCTCTTTCGCGAGGCACTCGCCATCAATCCCAACCATGAGGACTCTCACTATTACTTGGCGAACTGCCTGGTTGAATTGGGAGATGTTCTTTCGGCCATTCGAGAACTCGATGCCCTGATACGAATCAATTCCCAAAATCATCGTGCCTATCAGCGAAAGGGCGAGTTGCTTGCTGCATCAGCGAACCTGAAATCAGAGTTGACTGCGGCACGCGCAGCACTCGACGCCGCATTGCAGCTCAACCCCGAAGAAACCGGCACTCTTGTCCTCCTCGGAGAAGTGCAGCTTGCAGAGGGTAATCTTTCGGACGCCGATCCAGATTTTGCACACGTCCTCCAGGCCAATGCTCGCGCTGCGAACGCTCTGTATTTTCGAGGTTACATCGCATGGAAGCAGCATGATGATCGCCGGGCTGCCGCACTGCTGAGCCAGGCACACCAGGCGCTTGGACCGGATTGGAAACCGGCGGGATCGGTCCTCGAAGGAGACGTACGCCGCCGAATGTATTCCGAGTCGGGATTTCTCGGCGTGTTCGCGCAACAATGGGATGGCGACTTAAAGCCTTCGCTTGCTTACGCGGGGCTGGACGCCTACCTGAGTCGGCTGCACTAAAAGCACCGTGCTGTGACTAAAGTCCCTGAGACTCGAATCTGACCTCGTCTACCTTGAATATCGAGGGAGGTCATTTATGGCCACAACGACACAGACAGTTCGCGACATGGCAACCGAGAATCCCGCCGTGGTACGCGTATTCGAAAAGTACGGCATTGACTATTGCTGCGGAGGCCGAGTGCCTCTCGCCCAAGCCTGCGCGAACAAGGGGTTAAATGTGGACGACGTAATCGCATCCATTGAAGCCGCTACGACACGTTCGGCTCCAGGGGACAAGGACTGGGCCAAAGAACCTCTCGCCAGCCTCGCCGCATACATTGTGGATACTCACCACGCATATGTAACTCGCGAAGTGCCGCGCCTGAATGAACTCGCCGCAAAACTCGTGAGCCGTCACGGCCATACCCGCGAAGAGCTTCCCGCAATCCAGTCGAAGCTTGCTGAACTCGGAGAAGAGATGATCGCGCACCAGGGAAAGGAAGAAGTTGTGCTCTTTCCATACATCGGCAAGTTCGAGCGTTACGCCTCCGGCGATGGCGCAAAGCCGCGCAGCTGCTTCGGGACCCTCGATCATCCGATCACGATGATGACCCGCGATCACGATTATGCCGGAGATCTGTTGGCGCAGATTCGTCAACTAAGTCAGGAATTCACCCCTCCTGCGGACGCCTGCCCTACTTTCCGCGCCTTCTATGCGGGCCTGCAAGAGTTCGAACAAGATCTGCATCAGCACATTCACCTCGAAAACAACATCCTGTTCCCGCGGGCGATTGCTCTTGAAGCATCTGCCGGCTAGCGCTCTGAAGATGGGAACAAACAGGGGGCATCTCATGTCAAACATCTCTGATAGTTGCCTAAATCC
>DATNEX010000029.1:0-50371 GCA_035606605.1 Terriglobales bacterium | reverse complement strand
GCATTGCGCCGCGGATTGCAGACCACCACCTGATGCACGTGTGGTTTCAGTAGGTCGTACAGCCAAGCTGCCCAGGTCCCTTCTTCCCAGGTCACATGCAGCTCGCCTCGCAGACCGCGAATGAACTGCAGAATACTGCTCGTTGTCGTTTCTACCACCGACTCCATCACTACCTTGCCCGTGCCATCCTCGACTACCATGACGGTGGCTTCCTTGTGCACGTCCATCCCGATATACTTAATGTCACGACTCATTGAGTTGTCTCCTTTGGGGGAAAGTGCACTCGCGCAAACGGAGCCTTTCCCTCAAAGTACAGTGCCATCATTCACCGCATTTTCCTACCTCTTCCTTCATTCCCGCGGTCGACACCCTACTTATGGGCCGTTCTCTCATAATGCATTGACCGGACCCAGACTGGACCCTCGATGACTGATACAGAGATTATCGTCAGCCGAGGTTCACTGGCAGTCTGCGCGAAACGGCGCTGGCAGCCTGCTCCTCAGTGCGACTGTCCGGACGGAGCACCCAAACCAGCACCGGGCAGGGCTGCTGCCGTCGCAGTGAACGGCACGTTCACAGACCCCAGTCGGCCCGTGCTCAAGTCTCTAACCGCGAAACGCACGATGTGGGCATCCGGTGCTGGAGTGACTTGGAAGACATGCGGATAGCCGTGCCCAGCCAGTACTGCCGCATATTGCGTCGGAGAGAGTTCCTGGCTCACCTCATCGTGCCAAAACTGGAGAGGCTTACCGAATCTGTCGAAAGAACAGCCTGCGAACTGCAAGGCCAGAACCGGGGCACCTGTCGCTGACCGCGCGACCCCGACTGTGCTTGTGTCCACGACGAGGAAATACTTGCGTATCCCCGGCTGTTCCTCAATAAGCGCCTTGGCTCCCAGCAGAATAGAGGTAGACGTCAACAGGTCGCCGCAGGCGGCTTTCTGAAGGTCGTCGTTTCGCTTCTGAGGATCCGGCTCTGACGTCGGTTGCGGCATTGCATAATACCCTTGCCTATATGCCATGTGCACTCCGGGTCGTTTTGTCTTAATTACAATTTTGCGGAATTCACCTCGCCAGTCCTTTGAGTCGGGGTAGTAAGAAATTTCGTAGAAAGAACTGCTTTCCTCTATTGCTTTCTTCACGCAAGCCCCCACATCGTTGGCCACACATACTCTTCCGCCCGTAGCCTCGGCCACCGCCTCCATCGTTGCCAAGCGGTTATTTCGGGAGATTTGTTCGCTGCGAATAGGTGAGCCCATTGTCTGCCTATTGTTTGACACGACTGGGTCCCGGTATGGGTTCCCCGAACCTTCCTCGCTCCGTTGCAAGGAGGTGAGACCCGAACCGGACTGGATCATGGTGCCAGTCGGTTGCATTGATGGAGCTTGCAGCCCGGCCGGATCGATTGGATACACCGCTACTTTGGCATCACCGAGAAGATTTGCAACCTGCTCAACATCGCGTTGATAGTTGTGCATACCGGCCCATCCAAAAAAGCTCGAATTTCCTGAGGCGGCAGCATCCACATCAGGATCGAGAACCAGAGGGAATGAGGAACTTATCCAAAGCAGGTTTTTGCGCCCCGGATAGCCGGCGTAATGACGAGCCAGAGACCGCATCGCATCCAACGTGACTCTGACCCGGATGTCCATTGCTGCAGCTATTCCTTCGCGTGCAAATTGCAAAAGGGCTTCTTGCGCCTCGGGAGCCTGCTCCCAAATTACTCCCGAACCATCAAGAATCACGGGAGTAGCCATATTCCCAGACTCGGCTTGCGCGAATTCACCAGCCTGAAGAGCGGTTATCTTTTCAATGGCTGACTTCAACAGGGACGGGTCCGTCGTGAAGTTCTGGAGGACTTTCAGTTGCCTGCCGAGCAAGAAGACCGCCACGGGCACATCTGGCGGAAGGGAGTGCAACGTTTTCACCAATTCCAGCCGGACTTGCATTCGCGAAGTCAATTCCGTGTTGATTGCATCAACCAACAAAATTGTCGGCGGCACTGGATCCTTTGCGAACGTGACCAGGTTTGTATAAACGTCCGCCGCCGGATGCACGCTGCTCTCCGGTTGTTTCGAGAAATCGGCGACGCTAATCGCCCGGAAGGCGGCGATCTTCTGCTGCCGCGTCTGTTTTCTCCATCCAGGAGATTGCTCGAATATCTGGAAGTCGCTTGCAGTCAAGTTTCTTGCTGGGTGTCCTTGATCATCCTTCGCTACCACTTCTACCGTGACCATGCGCGTAGACACGCGCAAAGTCAGTGAAGACTCCGGCGCTGTCTTTTGCTGAGATGTGTCTGAGCCCTGAGCGCTAGAACTTGGAGCCGTCGCGGTGAAAGAAAGTAAGACTATGAACGCAAGAGCGCCACTGCGGTTGTTCTTGTACACATTGACCTCCAGGCCGCGAAGGTCCTAATTTTGCCCTCGTTTGGACGAGAGTTCAATCCAGAATTGGCAATGTAACCTCTTTGAGCAAGTAACTGACCCTACTTTCCCCAGGACAAGAACCACCAAACTCAGGGAGAGAATCGTGATAATTTGACGACGGAGATGGGTGCTCGGCCGATCTATGCGGCCAACCTTCTAACCCACAAGCACCTGCACCCCTGTGCTGCCACTTCACGATACACCGATTTATCACCAATCATCTCCGCGATGGCATAATTGACCCCTTGAATGACCCAGAACGACACGGATGATCTTCCACGGCGCATTGGAGACCTGCTGGAGAACGCCGAACGTTACAACAGCCAAGGCTCGTTCGCCAACGCAGCTGTCCTAGTGGACGAAGCGCGATTGCTGGCTGCGGGTAACATCCAAGCCTCAGCCGAAATTGACTTGTTTTGTGCGATTGCATTGCTCGAAAGAGAGCAACGAGAAGAAGGGCTCCGATCCCTAGAGTCGATACTGATGAAGTACGAGAATTGGCTGAAAACCCCGGACGGACGATCCGTGTACGAAGCCGTTCAGATACAAAGAGCTTTCTCGCCGATGCACGCTGAAAAGGGGCTAGAAGCGAGGCCGCTTCTAGAGCAAGCAGCAGGATTCGAGCTTGATACCGAGGTTCGTAGCGATGTTCATTGTCATCTCGGTCGCTGCTATCACGAACTCGGTCTCTACTCTCTCGCAAAGGAACAATTTGAGAGGGCAAAAGCGCTCGGCGTGAGCGAGGAATGGCTGCCTGCCTTTCACTACTGCTACGGCTACACGCTGTACGAGCTAAAGGAGTTCCAACGGTCAAAACGGGAATTCATTCTCTGCCTGCAGTCAGGGCCATCTGGGCCGGAGGCTTGGTTGCGATATTCGATGCTAGCGGCAGCCTGTCGGAAGTTGGGTGAACACGCTGAAGCCAGGGCGTATGAGGAACGTGCAGCTTCATCTAAAGAGAAGCCTCAATGCGTGATATAGAGATGTATCGCGAGTTAACGTTCAGGAGCACGGTTCCAGTAGTAGAGCCCAGTGTTGCCCAAGATCTCCACTGCAGCCGTGAAGAGGTGCAGATCACAAAAAAGGAGAGCCACTCCCATCGAATCCCACCATTTGTGCAGCGGCCATCCATATAAGAACGGTACAGTTGCAGCAACGGAGCCGAGGAACATCAGCCCCCAAAAAGATGCGTAACGTAATTGCAACGCACCGAGTGAACCATGCCTGGAGCCCTCCGGTCGGTCTGGAATAGCACGCAGTCGATTGTGTATAAAGGTTTGCAATAGGGGTGATGTGCCCGGGAGTGAAAGGATTAGCTGAGGGGTGCGGAGTCGCAGTATCGGATGCAGCGAAAAGCCGTACACATCTTTCCAGCGGACTTCTCTGGAGAAGTAAGGAAGATATCTCGCCACCACTCGATCTTCAAAATAGATTTCGCGATAGCTCCAAGCGAAAAGAGTTACGAGGGCCAAAAATACTAGAACGAACACTCTCGATGGCCAGGGGGTACTGGGTGGGGCATCAAGAATCAACCCCCAGCAACCGACATTGCCAATTAGCGCACCGATAGAAATCGGGGTACGCATGTATGGCCGTTGTGCCTCCCTTTCTTTCCGCACCATCGTCACCGTTGGAAGACCTTGCAATTTGTGAGTTCCACGAGCATGTGCCTATTCTCGCTCATTTCGTCAATTCCTTTTCTTTGCGCCTTCGCCGGCGTCGCGCTGGTCCTGGGCGGGAGTTTTGATACGTTAATTGCAATCGGCCTCGATATTGTTCGTCACGGTTTACCTCGCGTTTTGTTCTTGGGTAGCCACTTTGAAGGCTTGCCAACGCGTCCACGAGCTAACCGGAAGTGAATCACTGATCAAGGCGTTATCGCAACTTTGCGCTTTTTCGTTAATTTACCCGTGCTCTACAATTGCGCTATGCTTGGCCCTGTTTCAGATGCCAATCAAAATCCGATTTAAACGTGAGGCTCGTCATGAAGAAAATCTTCGTCGCATTCGCCCTCGCTGTTGCACCGGCGATCTTAGTCATGATGGCCGTGGCGCAGCAGAAGTCCCCGGCTGCCAATACCCCCACCAAGTCTGCGATGTCGGCTGAGAAACGAGCCGTTATGGCCGTGATCAAGGAGTTTGAGAACGACTTCAACAACGGCAACCCGAATTGGGTACAGCTATGTGCTGATCAGGTTTCAATCATTGACGAATTTCCGCCCTTTGCTTGGAGCGGCGCAGGCGCATGCAGCCAGTGGGGCAAGGACTACGACGCCGATGCTCAAAAAAACAGCGTTACCCATCCCTCGGTTTGGTTTGGCGCGGCGAAGCACCTCGATGTGGCCGGCGACCGCGCCTATGTCGTGCTGCCCGCCAGCTACAACTACCAGCAGAACGGCAAACCAGTAAAGGAAACGGGCGCGACGCTCACCATCGCGCTGCAGAAGAGCGCCAACAATTGGCGGATCGCAGCCTGGACGTGGAGTAGGGGCTAGCTCACCAGGCAGGCTCGGCGTCGGTGTCGGTGATTGGAATCATGGTCGAACCTTGCAATCAGCAGGAAAAGGCCGTTGCAACAAACCACAGAAACATCCAGAACTGCCGCTCTGATACGTGAGACTTTTGCATTCCCCTGATTGTGAAATCAGGACCGGGCTAAAATTTCAGGCGTTATCACTCATGATGCCAATTGCGTTCGGGAGTGCGCTTTTGCATCCCTGAGACCGGCGCTCTCAACAAGTTGCTAAAGAGATTTGTCGTCAACCTACGATTTCTATGCCTGGCTCGGGAGCACGTTACATATCATTGCGCCATAGCTTTGGGGCGCCATCCGAATTAGGTCCGACAAAGGAATCTTTGCTATTTCGCGCTTCTTCTGCTTCTGCCCTTGCCATTTCCGGTAAGCATCGATTGAAGATTGCGGTAAATCCACATTTTCCTTTGAAAAAGTGAGACCGCTGGCCACCAGCATCTTTTCCATCACCGCGATATGCTCGATCGTCGTGGTCAAATGAATGTCCCCGCAACTTTGCCCGGGGATCTTATCGACTCTGACGTGAACAACTCTGCCAACCTTGGGAACATCCTCAATGGCGAGTATCGTTACGGTAATCCCTTGTTTCATCGTCCAGACCTGCCCGAGTTTGTAGTCCGTGGCTCTTGGGTTTCTGCCATCAGATTGACTCTGAGCCGGGAGAGCCAGACTGGCAGCAAGCAGAAGTGCTCCTGTCATGAAAATGGCGTTCATGTACCTACCCCCTCGTCGGTAAGGGATTGTATCTCCGATGGCTGCTGCGAAACAGGCGCTATCACGCCATTATCCCCCAATGAGCGATACGGCGATGTGTCGCCAAGCGATGTGTCGCCAACTACTCACTTTTTGGCGGACGTGGTAAGCTTCCGCGCGGACCTAGTAAGACGGCATTTTTTGCATCTGTAGGGGACAATCGCATGGAATGGTCATCCTCCCCAGCGAATGATCAGCCTGATTCAATAGCGAGACCCCGAGCATTGAGCATCTGGCGGATTCGAGTTCCGCTATTCATCGCCCATCTGACTCTGTTGGTAACGGCTGCATCACTAACGCCGAATAGTTACTTCTTTCAACTAGGTGTAGTTGTCGGCTCGCTGATGGTGGTCGGAACACTGTTCTTATGGGTATTTCTCTGGTTTGTCAGGCGGCGCGCAACCGTTTTGTTGTTCTGCGGTTTGGCTCTGGCTCAAACAGGCTTGGTTGCGTTTGTCGCGACGCAGTTCCGCGCGGAGGATAGGTTGGTCCGTGAGATCGGGACGGAAAACGCGCGGCGTCAGCATATGTGGGAAACACAGATGGCGAGCTTCCATCTCGATCGGGTTTTTGAAATGCTTACTCCCGGCAACCAAATGCACCCCGAGGAGCTACCTGGATTGCTGGAGCAAGCGCGTGCCGCGACCGTCGCAGATCGGGACCAGTGGGCCAAAACGGAGGCATGGGCGAACGACGCAGAGAAGCGATTGGCGGTGGTGAACTTGAGAGCGGCGGCTGAGTTCCGCCGGGGATTCGAGAGTACAAGAGTCCGTAACGAGCGGGTTCAAGAATTAAACAGAGATTACTATACAGGGATCGAAAAATTGGTGACTCTGCTCATTGATGGACAAGGTCGTTATCACTTTACGCATGCTGGTCTTGAATTTGACCGCCAGCATGATGCGGATGCCTATAACCAAGTACTCCATCACCTGAACGCGATTCAAGAAGAGATCGGCGCGGAGCGTCTCTCCGATTCCCGACCCTAAATGTGGTTGAGGCAATGAATGATTCTCCGCCGGTGGCGCTTCATCGCAAGAAAGAATGGAGTACAAGAACTGTAAGTGACGAGCCCCACGGTGATTGACAGCGAATTCTTAACGGAGTTGAAACGCTTCACAGAGAAGAAGTGGAGCAGCCTAACCATAGACCCAAACATCTACGGGTTTCAATTTCAGCGCGGTACCCGCTGGATGCCAGGGCTCCCAGACAAGCAGATCGCTGACTATGAAGACGTCCTTGGCACTAAATTTCCGGACGATTTCAGAATCTTCCTGGGTGCAATGAACGGTACTGATTTGCCGACGCTGAATGTTTTCGGATCGACCGGCGTACCGCAGCGCCAATCGCCTGGCGTTTATTCGTATCCCCGAGACGTGGAGGTCGTAAAGCAGCTCATCGAGGTCGTAGAGGAGGATCGAGACGACGTAACACTCGATCTCGCAAGTCAGGGGTTTCATCTGCCCGCCCAAGCCAACCTTGTCCCAGTCTGCGGGCATTGCTATGTGGTCTGCACTCGGAAACTGAACACCACTGCTGTCCTGTCGATCGTTGTCCATGAAGTTGATGCGATCGTGTTTGGATACTCGCTAAGAGATTATTTGACGAAAGAGTTTCTGTCGGCCAGTCCGAACTCTCAGGTGCGACTGCCGCTAGAGCCAACATAATGAAAATCGCGATCAGTTCAGAACTTCAGCCAGCGGCAAAGAGTTTTGCAAATAATGATTACAAAAGGGAAAGAATTATCGCGCTGGTTCCAGCAGAAGACACCTCGATTTTTTAGATCCAGTAGCAGATTTCTCAGCAGCGCGAGCCAATCGGAGTGTTCGTTGATTAAGCTCATGAGCCGAACCAGGTACTAGGATTCAAGCTCCAGCCACAGATACGCTGTCCCAGTAGAGCAAAAACTTCATGACCATCCTCGCCCGCTTAGATCGATGGAAGCAGGAAGCGTTGATATCGCCCGAGCAGCACAGCTATCTATCGGGCCTCTGCCGTCGAGAACAGGTCTCACTTTTTCTTGAGCTGAACATTCTTCTTTACGCTGGCGTGCTGGCGTTTGTTGCCGGACTTGGGTGGACTGTCTCTACCTGGTCGCAACAACTCGGGGACCTTCTCGTCGTCGCTGTTCTCTCCACCCTACTCGCAGCCTGTTTTTGGTACTGCTTCTCCCGCGCTCCCGCTTGGTCCTTCGCGGAAACGCCCGCGCCGACTGCAATCTTCGACTACGTGCTTTACCTAGGCAGCCTGGTCTGGGGTATAGAACTCGCTTACCTCGAGAACCGATTCCACGTGCTCTCGGGACAATGGAATTTCCATTTGTTGGCGACGGCAGCCTTCTTTTTCTTCCTCGCATATCGGTTCGACAATCGGTGCGTACTTTCGCTGGCTTTATCATCACTTGCCGGATGGTTCGGATTGACAATCTCGCACTTGCCGTTTCATCAAGACACGGCGTATCGCCGATTTGCTCTTCTGTATTGCTTGTTGGTTGGAATCGGCGGGGTACTTCTTAAGCAACGCAGTCTAAAACCGCACTTCTTCGGCACGTATCTGAACATCGTCGCCAACGTCTTGTTTTGGGCGTTGCTATCGGGCGTGTTCAATCGCCG
Source organism: Terriglobales bacterium (assembly GCA_035606605.1). Classification (GTDB taxonomy): domain Bacteria; phylum Acidobacteriota; class Terriglobia; order Terriglobales; family Acidobacteriaceae; genus Gp1-AA145. The sequence continues at coordinate 42,049 of DATNEX010000029.1, read as the reverse complement.
AGGCTATGGGATATGGTTTCTGGCCCTGCTAATCGCCTGTGCGGGGTCTCTTGCCTGGGGTCTGAAGCGGCGGGAGTTTGTCTTCGTTGCTTACTCGGCGGTTTATGGCTATGTGGGTGTCAGCTCCATACTAATCCGGGGAGTTTACGACGATACTGTTGTCCTTGGCTATTTCGTTATCACCGCCGTTGCAATGCTGGTGGCGCTGATTCTGATCGCACGCCGGTTTGGAAGGGCGGCATGAGACTGTACAGTGCATTCAGCGAAGAAACTCTGCGCGCCAGGAAACTCCTGGCGGACTGGGCCGACGAGGGTGTGCTTACCAAGACGCAGTACGAGCGTCTAGCGCAGGAAACGGTCTCTGACCTGCGCACCACCAACATCTTTCTGCGGCTAATCCTCTTCCTGTTCACCTTAATCTGCGTGGCCGCCACCGCCGGCCTGTTCTTCAAGGTCTTTCTTTCGCAGTCATCGAACCAAACCACTGGCATCTTCCTCCTGATCTTCGCTGTCGTCTGCTACGTGGCCGCGGAAATCGCGGCTTCCCAGGCCCATCTATATCGGTATGGGATCGAGGAAGCACTCGTCGTTTGCTCGGTTGGTTTCCTTTGTGGGGGAATGCAGGCGGCACTTTTCAGCGGAAGACCTTATTCGCCTAAGCCGGATGTGATCCAGTGTGTGGTTCCCACCGCGGGCCTCGCGTTTTCGCTCTGGATTTGGCGCCGCTTTGGGCTCTGGTATGCATTTCTAGCTGCGATGATCTTCGCCGTGTTTCTGTCAGGCTGCTGGACCTCCTCTCCCTCAGCGCAGCGTGTAATTGTCGGTTTACTGTATGTAATTGGGCTCGTATGTGTAATAGCGGCACGCTCCGGTCTGGAGCACAACGAAGATGATTATGCGATTGTCGAACCGCTTCTCTGGCTTGGCATATACCTAGCCATAAACCTCCAGCTTTCGTCTTTGAGCATGCGCGCCCAGTGGTTGGGCCTGGGTATTCGATCTGCCTCTGAATTTCCGAGGTCGTTTTACTGGAGCACATGGGTGCTAATTTGGTGCCTGCCGCTCGTCGTACTCGCTCGTGGCGTTCGCCGAAAGGATCGCTTCGTTATCGCGGCTGGGGCGATGCTCGCCATCCTGACATTCGTCTCCAACAAGCCCTATCTCGGCTGGCCGCGGCACACGTGGGACCCGATGCTTCTCGGCATCCTATTGATTGGCACTGCATGGCTTATCCGATCCTGGCTTGCCCGAAGCCCGGGTGCAATTCGCCGCGGCTTTATCTCCGCGCGGCTATCTGGAAAAGACAAAGATTGGATGAATGTCGGCTCCGTCGCAGCTGGTCTTGCAGCACCTCAATCGCTGGCGCCAACAAGAAGTGCAGAGTTCCGCTTCGGTGGAGGATCTTCGGGAGGTGGTGGTGCGGGTGGCAGTTTCTAACCTGCTCAATTGCCATAAATCGCGTTGATTTTCGGGTTTCGAGCCGGACGAGGTCACACCAAAAGGTGACCATCGCCCGCGGGAAGGGCGCAGTCCGTGTTCCATTCCCAGGTTCCGAGCTCTGCAGTCCCGACACTGCCACCGCGGCACTCGACGTCGATCCAAGAGCCACATGAGTCTCCGCTACGGGATCTGGGCAATCTCCTCACCACGCCGCACACTGCAGGATGACCCGAGAAGATGTGCCACAGGCACAATGCAGCATTCGCGGAGAATTTGCGGCGGTTCTTGTCCGGCGAGCCGTTGATCGCGGTAGTGGACAAGAAGCTTGGTTACTGGGACCAGGCGAGAAGCTCATTACTGGTCTTTTGAGTCGCGAAGATCGTTAGTGTCTTTCTAACGCATCCATCGTGTTCGTTCCGTCGTCCACAAAATAGATTTTGCCCGGAACCGCCAGGACTCCAAACAAGTCACCCGCGCCCGGCGGTGGACCGCCTCCCATGTCAACGACCTTGGTGGCGATCTGCTGCCCTTTGCGAGTAACCTCGACCAGATTCCCATTTCCACCATTTGCGACAATCAGGTGACCGTCAGGCGCGCGCGTCAGGCCGAGTGGATCATTCAACTGGTGGCCTTCAGTCAGTGTCATTCCCACCCCAGCGCTGTTAGATCGCGTAATCGGATCGTGAATGACCGCGATACGATTGCTTAGACTGTCGTTTACATATAAGCGAGCGCCGCCCGCACTGAGCGCGAGTCCTGTTGGTCCGATTACAAGCGCTGCGGGATCGGTGCGCGCAGGTAACCCCGAGCCGACAATGGTCGTTTGAAGAACCTTCGGCATGGATGTGGCAGAAACGGAGAGCAGCATTCGGACAACGGTGGCTCTCGGAACCACATTGCCGTTGGCCTCTACCGTTCCATTCAGCACGCTGGTGAAGAACAGGGCAGCGACGTTTCCTCTCTCGACCACGGTCGCATCCCATGGGCCATTGATTGGCTTACCAGAGAAGGTCTCGACAACCTGTCCCATGCTATTCAACACAAGCAGGCACCCAGCTTGTGCGGTGGCGGCCGTTCCATCCGTGGTTGGCAAGCTACCCACGATGACCCATCCCGTGCGCAGGGCGACCAGCGCGGTCGTTAAACCAACTCCCCCAGGGCATGCGCCCGGAACTTTGGTGGCGTCGATCTGAGCAAACGTCTGTACTGCTCCTTGGGGTGAAATTTCCATAATGGTCGTGCCGGTACCCTGCAGGTTCGCAGAATTGTTGAAATTGCTGATCAGGATGTCTCCTTTGATCAGACTTCCCTTGGTCTCCTGGACCAACGCCATTCCGTAGGGATTGACATCGCCGTTATTGGGAACTGTTGAAACGCTTGGTCCAAGGCCGAGCGGACCAATGAACGAGCTCTGCGCACCAGCACCTAGTGAGGTAGCAACGAGGAGCACAGCGCAAAGCACAACGGGGAGAGCTGAAAGGCTTCGATGCCCAGAGCCATGCGAGGACATACAGCGCCTCCTAACTTGGATTCCCTGAGCGGATTGAACGTTCGAAGGCTGAAGCGCAGCTGCCGGAGGTCTGGCACATGTCAACAGTTAGTAAAATCCCGGTGATCCCTTTGCGAGTGGGAAAAACCAGGCGGAGGAAAATTGTCAATGCTTCGTGCGAAGGTCGATACCGGTTCACATGAGTAAGAGGGATGTCATTGACCTCAATCCCCGGCTTATCCACTAGTCGGTGAAGATGCGAAGAGTCTGGGACCATCGGCAACGGGCAACGATTGGGGATAGAAGAGGCCGACGGATCACGCGGAAAAGAATGCCTCTGACAAAAGAATGTCTCTGACATGTCGCTAGCTGTCGCTAGCTGTCGCTAGCTTGACTTCCCCGCCCGTGAAGCGTACGCTCCGCCCTGCTCTGGGATTGGGACTCCCCGAGCTTTCAATCCCATCCAGGTAAGGCCGAACCATTTCAATGACCCGGGAGGTCGAATCCATGAACAAGATATTCAGTGGTGGTGTGTTGGGAGCGATGTTCTTATGGGGAGGGTTGGGGATTGCAACGGCGCAGGAAGGGGCCGCTACGACTCCTCCTCCTAAAGTCATGCAGATTATCCGCGAGTTTGTAAAACCTGGGAAAGCCGGCGCGGCGCACGAGAAAGGGGAAAGCGCATTTGTACAGGCATTTGCCCGCGCCAAGTGGCCGACCCATTACTTTGCGGCCACTTCGGTGACCGGAAGACCGCGCGTACTGTTCTTCGTTGCCTACGATTCGTTCGAGGCTTGGGAGAAGGACAACCTGGCGACCCAGAAGAATGCGGCGCTGTCGGCGGCGCTGGATCGTGCTTCGGCGAACGATGGCGAGTTGCTGAGTGAGACCGATACGTCGATCCTGACCTACAACGAAGAACAGAGTCTGCGCGCCCCGGTGGATATCGCCCATATGCGATATTTTGAAATTTCCGTGTACCGCCTGCATCCGGGACATCGGGCTCAATGGGAAGAACTGGTCAAGCTGGTGAAGGCCGCCTACGAGAAGGTTCCAGGCATTCATTGGGCAATGTACGAAGCGGTGTTTGGGCAGCAAGGTGCGACCTACCTGGTGGTCATCCCGAGGAAGTCTGCGGCGGAGATCGACCAGGACATGATGAACGAGAAACAGTTTGTGGAAGCGATGGGCGAGGAAGGCATGAAGAAGCTGGTGGAGTTGGAGTCAGCGGCGGTGGAGTTTACGCAAACCAACCTGTTTCAGTTCAGCCCGGCGATGAGCTATCCGCGAGACGAGTGGGTGACGGCGGATCCGGAGTTCTGGAAAATCCACGCCCCGAAGCCCTCTGCCAAGGTTGACGAGAAACCGGCGGCAAAACCGTAGTCTGCGACTCTTCGGTACTTTGATGTCCGCAATCTGCACGGCGGGGGCCGACGCCGTGCAGATTGCATTTCTCAGGCGCTCATGATTGATGGACGAGTGTTTTTCGAGATTTCAGCCACTGTTTTGTGGACCCGCTCCGCCTTATCTTTCAGCGCCAGATCGGCTTGCGCCACGATTCCAATGACGTGGTTTTCCTTGTCCACGACCGGAATCCTTCGGACCTGGTGTTCTTGCATCAAACGCTCACAGTTCTCAACGTTCTCGGCATCACGGCAGATTGCGGGATTGTAGGTTACGAACTCCTGAATCTTCGTTGATTTTGCATCCAGCCCGTGCGCTAGCACACGGCAGCAAAGATCGCGGTCCGTGATCATGCCCACGAGCGAGAGTGATTGGTGATCGACAACAACTGGGATTGAGCCCACATTCATGTCGCACATCATTTTGGCCACGTTCTGCACGGTGTCGTCAGCAGTGCAACAGGCGGGGCTAGGGCTCATAATTTCCTTGATCTTCATGACGACTCCTCCAAAAGCTTAGGTTTGTTGTTTCACCTTGATTTTGTCCACGACCTTCCGGTCGCCGGCATTCGACTGCGCGATGCGAAGCGCTAGATCGTGCTGCTCCATCGTATCTACGGATCCGGTCAACTCAACTGAGTTGTCATCAACCCTTGCGTCAACGTTGCTGCCGGACAGGGATGGTTCCTCTTTCAGTTGGTCGAGAATGTGCCCCTCAACCTGTTTGCTCGACATCGTCTCGGCTGGCGGAGCTTGTGTATCGGGCGGCATCTGCTCCCTTGGCGTTTGCCGTTCTTCGGGGAACGTTGGCGGAGTTGTCGGTGGCGGCTGGCCTTGTTGCTGGGCAATAACAATCGTGGCCAGAAACAAGACTGCGCAAGATAGCACGTACTTCATAGAAACCTCCTTCGGCTAACTTGCCTCTGTTCGCATATGACTTGCCTTGTTTCGTTATAGGATGCGAAAAACTTCGGGAGTGATTTCGCCTATCGAAGGGGGATATTCCCTGCAGATTGAATTCGTTACATCAGCCAACTAAGGAGCCGCCGATGCGTCGAGAGAACCCCAGCCTACAGGAAAACATCCAATTCGTGCATAAGAGGTGGGCCCTATGCGAGTTCTGAAATCGGTTTCCCATTTCGCAGCAATCTGCTTTTCTGTGGCAATTCTCACTGCGGCTTCTCCCCAGATTGAGATCAAGGAATTCGATGTGCCAACCCCCAAGTCACGGCCCCACGATCCTGCGGTTGGTCCGGATGGGTCACTTTGGTACACGGGACAAGCGGCGAACAAACTTGGCCGGCTTGATCCCGCGACCGGCGAATTCAAGGAATTTCCTCTCAAGACGCCGGGGTCTGGGCCACACGGCCTAGTTGCCGATTCCGAGGGCAACATCTGGTTCACAGCAATCTCCAAAGGGTATATAGGAAAGCTGAGCCCCAACACGGGTGAGATCACTGAGTATCATTTGCCGAGCGGCGTCGATGACCCACACACGCCGGTATTCGACCAGCACGGCATTCTGTGGTTCACAACAGAGGAATCGAACGTTGTGGGACGGCTGGATCCGAAGAGTGGAAAGATTGAAATAAAGCAAGTGCCAACGCCGCACGCAATCCCCTATGGCATCGCCGTGACCCATTCCGGGATCCCGTTTTTTTGTGAATTCGGCACAAACAAATTGGCCAGCATCGATCCCACGACTCTCACGATCACCGAATATCGAGTCCCCAATTCCGGCGCCCGCCCGCGGCGAATCGCGATCGCGCCCGATGACACCATCTACTACACCGACTACGAGCGCGGCTATCTGGGGCACTTCGATCCTTCCACGCGGAAATTCGAAGAGCGGCTCTCACCCGGCGGTTCCGGTTCCAATCCATACGGGATTGCGATTACGCCAGATGGAACCGTCTGGTATAGCGAATCGGGAGTCGAACCCAATACACTGGTGAGGTTTGATCCAAAGACAAAGAAATTCTCGAGCACGCCAATCCCATCCGGGGGAGGGGTGGTTCGAAACATCGCTGCTGCCAAAGATGGGCGGCTCTACCTTGCCTGTAGCGGAGTCAACAAGGTGGCGATCGTCAACGTACGCTAACTCGGGGAAGCCGAAATTGACATACTAAACCGAGATGCTCGCGCAATGCTGAGGGCCACGCGTTGAACTGGAGTTAGGCAGCCTCAGCGCCGCACTCATGGCTGACCGCGGTAGTAGGCCAGTTCATTAGGCGTGCGACAGGATGTAGAGCATCCCCGTCACGGCAGTCACCATCATCGCGACGCACAGCGCGTCGAGGAGATAGTGTCCCCAGCTGCGATCTGACGGTGCTTTCATTCGTTTCAGCTCTCCCCGCCGCGGCGCCGGAGTGGGTCCGCCACTCCAGCGTCCGGCCGATGGGCGCGTGGTCGTGCGAGACACTCGCCCAAGAAGTGGGAGGATTATAGCACCGGATTACAACTTTAGTTGTAGAAATGTACAACTTAGGTTGCACATCATGGTCCCGCAGGGACGAGGGAAGGTGAGGGTCGCAGCAATCGAATGGACTCTAAACGAGAGCATCCTGGCCAACGAGGTCACAAAACATAAAACCATCTCTCAAAATTGCCTCCCCGGTTTCAACCTCTATACCCCGAGAAAACATGGGACCGGCATACACAAAAGAATGGAACTCTCCGTTCTCCCCGCAACGATCTATGGGATGCGGCAAATCTTCGAGAAATCTCGCGTCGAATTCCCGGCCGGCAAATTCTGGCGCGAGCTGCCTGGTATCAACACATGTGATCCTTGCCCGGAGGCCGGCCGCGATCATTTCTTTGGCGAGGGCCTCGGTTGGCAGACTCCATAAGGGAAAGATTGGCTGCAATCCGGTACCTTGAAGTTGCTTCTCGCGATACTCACGGATATCTCTCAGGAAAAGATCTCCAAAAGCTACGCACTCGATTCCGGACTGAACGGCTCGCTCACAGGCGCGAGCCATTGCCGATTCGTACTGCTGGTTCGAGCATGGCCACGGTAGCTCCACTTCCCACAACGGCAGCCCGGCAGCTTGTGCTTGTTGGCGAACAAGCGATCGTCTCACAGCGTGCATGGCGACTCGATCCGCCACACTGTTGAATGAAGTCAGCAGCGCCACCACCTGGTATTCATTTGTCTTTCGCAGCCGGTAAAGAGACCAAGCGCTGTCCTTGCCGCTGCTCCATGCAAGCAAGGTTTGTTTCATCAGGTCTGAAATGATAGTCGATGTGCAGAAAAGGAAAACGGGTGAGCGATCCTCACCCGGGGGAAAAGCGTATTTACCAGGTCAAGCAGCGTTCGCGGCTTGGTACTTTGCGTACTCTGCTTCGGATTCTGCGGGCAGCAGCACCCAAAGCGTGTAGATACCAAGCGCGGTGCCGAGCGGCACATGGATGAGTGCGACAAATCCCAGCACTAGAGCAAGCACTCGCCCCCAAGCTTCTCGATTGAGCAATCCCCAGCCCGCGAGGAATCCAGCGGCGCCCTTTCCTAGCACAAAAAGGGCGACCACAGTCATCAGTGGGTGGAGAAATCCAAGAGGAGACGCGCCTGGATCGGCGTTGGCTGCCGCCTGTTCTGCGATGTGCACAAAGAGTGTGTTTGCCAGCACCATCACGACTAAGCCCATGACAATCTCGACGGCAGAAAAGGCAAACCAAAGAATGGCTAGTAGGCGGACATGCTCCTGAAGCCGGCTTCGACGCGGGTACCCGGTAATTGTTCCGCTAATTACCTTGCCACATCCACTGCAATACTGCTGGTTCGTCTGTAGCTGAGTACCGCACGCATCGCAAAACATTGAGGCCTCCCCGGCGCCACTAAACAAAGGATACGCTAGCGGCAACAGAATGGTTCCAAAATACGAAAAGGCCACCCGGCAATAGGCGGCCTCTTCTTTAAGGGAGAATAGTTCCAACGGAGGCTTAGAACCGTCAAAACTTTCTGGCGAAATCTTATGAGTCGAAAACAGGGGTGTCAAGAAACATTTTAGAAAATAAGTCTAGTGTTTTCAGAGTCTTGTACACAAACGGCCAGCCTAGTGGAAATGCTTCATTTTGAGACACATATCGCCCGGAGAGGGGCGAAAGTCTCTGCTTTCTGGTCTTTACGCGGAATCACCGTGCTTTCGGACCGGGTCGGAAAGGTGGAGGGCGATAATCTCCATCTGCTCAGGACGGTCGAAAACCCTGTCTGGAAACAGACGCTTCATCAGGATGCGGAACCCGCCGAATGCAATTCCTGCCACCACCGCGATTCCGCAAATGATCGCGGCCAGCATGATCACTCCGACGATCAAGTTGGCGACGTTATCCCGGCGAGTGAAGTAGGTATTCTGGTTCCAGATGACATCCGCATCGTAGTTGATTTGTCCGAGCAGCGATTTCGCGTCGCTGTTGGACACTGCTCCGCTTAATACCGCCAGGATCGGACCAGATCGTCGCGCGCTGATCGGCGTAGTTCCGAGCTGCTGATTTTGCGACGCGGCCTCGATCTGCTTCAACTGCTCCTCTGCAATCTGCGGAGTGGGATAGTTGATGAGTGTCAGTGTGGCCGGCGTGCCCGAGATGTTGTAATCGGCTAGTTCGACCTCAGCGCCCTTGGCGAAATTCACCAACTGTCCCGAGATCGGAGACTCGAGCTTCTCGAGGGCAATCGGGCCAACGACATACCTCGAGGTGTTCTTGACATAATAATCTTTGGGAAGGTACTTGGGGAGAGCCGGCAAGTTTGCTGCATTACCTCTTGCAATCACCAGGTCAGCAGCCAACTCTCGCAGCTCCGCGGCCGACATTGCCGTGAGCTGTTGAAAGACAGCATCGATCAGAATATTCCCACGATAGAAGAGCACGCGGTTGTTCAGCGAATAGCCCTGGTCCCCGACTTTTTCATTCAGCATCTCTGGGCTTTTGTAGTATGTAAAGGATCCATAGGCTCCGGTCGCATCTTCAAACCTTGCCGCTTTGATCGTCAGCTTGCGCCCATCCTCGCGTGCATAGGTCGCCCCCTCAAAATCGGTGAATCCGTATTCCTTCAGTAGACCAGCGTTTGTCGGATCAGCCGCTCCCGCGTCTTTGCTGATCTGGGGTGAGCCTTGAATGGCCCATCCGCCAAAGCTGTCAGGAAGAATGTTGCCGCTGTTATTTTTGGCTGAGGTTGGAGCCTGCCCCGGATTGGCGAGATGGGTGACGTGTTCCTGCGACGTCGGCGGGGCGGCAGGCCCGCCAGCGGACGTTGACTGCGCCCACGAAGGCAATCCGAAGGCCGCCAGGAAAGCCAGTACTGAGGGCCGGAAAAAGTGCGGAATTCTCATGAAAAGGGCACAACAGCCCTCTTCATTAGACTATAGGGTAGAGAAGAAAGTTTCCAGCAGGAGGCCATAGCAGTTGAAGTGGCAGGCGCTTCGCGAAGGCCAGTGGGCACTTGGGTGGCAAGCAACGTTGCCCAAATCCGAACCAGCCGACGATCTTCGTCAGTTTGCTGAAGCTTTTTCGATCTTGCTTGCGACCTTCACCCCGCCGAGGCCATTCACGTACCGCGAGATGCCGCGATAGAGAGACTCCGCAATCCGTTGGCGATAATCAGGAGTTTTCAGGCGCCGCTCGTCGCCGGGATTACTAAGAAAAGATATCTCCGCCAGGATCGAAGGCATATTCGCCCCAATCAGCACGACGAAGGGCGCCTTTTTCACACCGCGATCGCGAACACCGGAAGTTTTGGCGGAAAGCCCGGCATGCAACGATTGCTGCACGTCGGATGCGAACTCGTGCGACTCCTCAACCTTTTCTTTCAGCGCGATCTTTTTCACCAGGTCCTGCAATTCATGGATCGACTTGTCCGAGGCCGCATTCTCGCGCGCCGCAACCTCAAGCGCTTCGGGGGAAGAGGTGAAGTTCAGGTAATAGGTCTCCACTCCACGAGCATCGGGATCGCGACTCGAATTCGCGTGTACGGAAACGAACAAATCGGCCTGCTCCTGGTTTGCGATCGAGGTACGCGATTCGAGAGGAATGAACGTATCGTCGCTGCGCGTGAAGACCACATCGGCACCCAGTCGAGATTCGAGCAGTTTCCCCAGCCGCTTGCCAACATCGAGCACCAGATCTTTTTCAAGAAGTCCGTTTGGGCCTATCGTTCCGGTATCGTGTCCGCCATGCCCGGGGTCGATCACGATTTTGCCAATCTTCAACCCCAGGGTCCGGATTAACGACCGGTCACCGCCGGATGTGGGCTGGGCCTCACGCATGCCGCGCGAAGCGGCGGAACGCTGCTTCCGCGTCCGATTGCCCGCACTCCCTGTACTGGTGCGTTTCGCAGCCTTGGCTGACGAGGCACTCGCAGTAGTATCGGACGGGTCGGCACTTACATCGTCGTCATCGTCTGCCTCAACGATTACCTTCTTCGGTACGCTTGCAGTGGACTTCGGTGTGCTCGCCGCCGACATGGAGCTGTTCGGTTGATCCGGAACTTTGTTTTTGGCTACGAAGACGTCTGTCCTGGCCTGAGTTTCCGTTTGATCGGCATCCGCATCGTTCGCCCCTGAGGTTTCCTCAGCACTCGCTTTTGTTGCCCCGGCTTTAATCGCGCCTGAAGCCGTTGAACGGTGATTTTCTTCCCCATGAATATCGATCATGAGTCGGGGAGGGTTCAGCACTACCGATGCGTTGTAGCTAGCGTGATCATCAGTCTCAACCACAACTCGCGCGCGACCCGGCTTGTACTGTGCAACGCGAACCTTCTTCACCACTCCGTCTTCGACGTCGAAGCTCTGCCCCATCAGGTGGGACGCGAGCTTCGCGTTTTTGAGGTCAAAGTAAATTCGCTCTGGATTGTCGATGCGCTGCGATTCGAACTGTACGCTCTGATCGAGTTTGACGGCAATGCGCGTGTACTCCGCCGTGGACCAGTACTGCACATCGGTTACGCCCACCGGTTTCTCAGGGCTACCGGTCTCAGATTCCCTAACATCAGGTGCGGGCTTGGTTTCTGGCTGCTTACCGGCTCGCTCTGATTTGTCTCTCCGGCCGGATGGCTTGTCTCGCGCGTCGCCAGAATCGGTGGCTTCAGAATCCTGGGCGTCTTTCGGCGAATCCGCCAAGAGTTCGGCCTTCGCCTCTTTCACAAGTTCGCTGTGCGGATAAAGTCGAATTAACTCTTCAAAGGCGGCGTTGGCGTCCGACTCGAGCCCCAGGTCGTTCTTGTAGATCTCTCCAATCGCCAGCAGCGCCTCCACGCGATGCTTGCTCCCGGGGTATTCACGACGCAGAAACTTATATCCGCGCACCGCCGAGTACAATGCCGAGTCGTCGTTGAAATGACGGCCCATTTCGGCCGTCAATTGTGCGACCAAGAACGCACTGCCCTCGGCTTTGCTAGAAGTTGGGGCTTCGAGGACGATTCGGCGATAGGAAGCAATAACGGCCTGATATTCGCGTTTGGTGCGGGCCTGCTCAGCGCGCCCACTCAGGGTTTGGCGTTGCGCTTCTGCCTTGTCGAATTGGGTCTCCGCCCAAGCTTGCGATCGATGCACTCTGGCTTCGGCGAACACGCTAAACATCAGCACGCATAGCAGTGCTGTAGCAGCTTTTCGAAAGGAAACACCACTCGCTGCGGCTCCCAACGAATTCAAGCCGTTGCCGTAAACAGAACGATTCAACTTGCCACCTGAGAGACTCTGTTACGTACTACTCTGAGATGCTTTTAATCGGTATTGCTGATGTAAAGCACACCCCGCTCATCCCTTTGTACCTTAACGGGATCACGAGAGATGCTGAAGAAGTAGTTGCTCCCTAGGTTCCCACCATATAAGTTGGTGATTCTGCGGACGTAGTTCTGCGTCTCGCTGTACCTGGGAACGCCACGGCTCCGTGCCACCGCGCCACTGCCGGCGTTGTAGGCCGCAAGACTCAAGCGAATGTCGCCGTTGTAGTTGTCAAGCAATTGCTTTAGATGACGCACACCCGCATCCACGTTCTCCTGCGGGTCGAAGGGATTCTGCAAATTCAGCTGGCGCGCGGTTTGCGGCATAAGCTGCATGAGTCCCATGGCACCCTTCCGCGAAACCGCGTTGGGATTGAAGTTCGACTCTACCTTTACCAATGCGCGCACTAGATTCGCATCCACGTTGTGGCGGGTAGCTGCCTTCTCGATGGCGGCCTCAATCTCCCGCTGTGTAAACCCGCTGCGCGCTGAAGAGTTCTGCACGCTAGGCGATTTTCCCAAATAGGTATTCACCTCAGCCGCCGCCGATTGTGCTGCCTGCACATTGGCATGTGGCACAGACTTCCAGCGGCGTTCCTTGCTGCTCCAATACACCAATCGGTTTTGCTGGGAACGGAAAATCTGCCCCGGGACGGTGCCTTGGCTTTTACCGGCGCTGCTTGGCGATGCCGGTGTTACCGCATCGTTGACATAAATCCTGCGGCCACTTTCGTCGGTCGTCGGCGTAATGGAGGCTGCCGAACCGGCTTCTGCCACACGGGTTTGAGAGAAGAAGGCCGCGATCGCAATTGCTGACATCAGCGCGATTTTCAGGTGTTTACGCATACCGGGTCAGAACGTAGCAGAGCTATCCGGGATTACCCGAACACATCCCTGCGCTACCCGGAACCTGACGGAGTCTTGCCTACCAGAGCTAGCCTATTATAGGTTTGCTGCCGGGTCCTCACAATTACCCGAAGGGGAATTGAACCACTATGGTAATTTCGGTAAGCCTCGAAAAATCTTCATGTTGTAGAAGTAACAATCTCCAAAGGTTACTAAAGCAAATTTTCCCCATCCCTCCCAGGCCGCCGTTGCAGCTCCAGCCCACGCTTCTTGATTCCTTTCCTTTTTGCTCTCCTGCAGCCGGCTCCTGATGAAACCGCCGTCATAGTTTTGTCACAGAAGAGCAAAAGGCCCACTTGCTAGTCTCTGCCGCCTATTCATAAACCAAATCACTTGCATTCGTGGTTGTCACACTTAGAACCGAAGAGCAGCGAAGTTTCCCTTTTGTTTTCATCATCCAAAAACATTACTTATCTACCTGATAAATTCCTCTTCTCAAAATTCCGCTAATCGCAGCGAAAAAAACAATCAATTGGACACCCCCGCCACCAGGCAATAACTTGCAATCACTTCGCGGGCAACTTCACCTGCACAGGAGGAACACTTTGCAGTCACTGAACCTACGGCGTGCTCTATTTGTGTTCGCCGCTCTCGGGGCCTTCACGGTCTCTGGGGTGGTATCTAGCTGGGCACAATCCCCCTCAACAGACGACCTGCAAAAGAAGATCGATGACCTTTCACAGCAGCTTGCTGACGTTAAAGCGAAGCTTGCTACCATGCAACCGGGCGCTGCGACGCCCGCACCGGCGAATGCTGCCGTCGCGACCCCGGCCGCTACACCGGCTTCAACGACGGCAACCCTCGGAAGCATTCTGGGACCGACAACTCTGAGCGGCTTCGTCGACGCCTACTACGGTTACAACTCGAATCATCCGGCGAGTCTCGTCAATGGTACGCAGCCGTTTACGCCTTTTAACAACCAGTTCGGTCTAAACATGATTGAGCTGGTGATGGCCAAGGCACCGAGCACCGATAGCCGGACCGGCTATGACGTCGCCCTCGGTTTCGGCCAGGCGATGAATGTCGTGAATTCAAGTGAACCACGCGCTGGACTTGGCTTCGCGCAGTACCTGAAAGAAGCCTACTTCTCCTATCTCGCTCCCGTGGGCAAAGGCCTGCAAATCGACGTTGGGAAATTTGTGACTCCGGCAGGCGCTGAGGTGATTGAGAGCAACGCGAACTGGAACTACTCCCGCAGCGTTCTCTTCTATTATGCGATTCCCTTCTTCCACTACGGCGCTCGCGCCAAGTACGCCTTTAACGACAAGGTCGCGTTAACCGGCTATCTCGTCAATGGCTGGAACAACATCGTCGACAACAACAGCGGCAAGACGGCTGGCTTTACTCTGTCCTGGAATCCCAACAAGAAGTTCGGGATCGCGCAAACCTACCTCGCCGGACCAGAACTGGCGCCTTCGCTCGCTCTTGGATCAACCGTTGATCCCGCCGGAAGCAACAAAAGCTTCCGTCAGTTGTGGGATACGGTCATTACCCTCGCTCCAACCGCCAAACTTACGTTCATGATTAACGGCGACTATGGTCGTGGCGATCGCTATGTCAGTCCGGTCACTGCCGGCATGACTTCGCCGGTGAACTGGTATGGCGCCGCCGGTTACGTCAAATACGCGATCAACAGCAAGTACACATTGGCCGGCCGGTACGAGTACTTTAACGATCCGCAAGGGTTCATGACGGGACTGGGGCCGGCAGCGGGTATCGGTCAGCACTGGCAAGAAGGCACGTTCACCTTCGAGCGCGACATCGCCTCCCACATCATCAGCCGGCTCGAGTATCGTCACGACGAGACCAGCCAGCCGTTTTTTGCGAAGGGAGCGAGCGCACTCTCAAAGGGACAAGACACAGCTAGCCTCGGCCTGATCTTCAGCTTTACGACGGCTGAGTCGCACTAGAAGTTTCGTGGTGCAGCCGCCAGGTCCGGCGGCTGGGTTCGATGCGGACTGGTTTGGAGCGCGCAAACTCCTGCCACGACCACGATGGTTTTCAAGCCAGTCCGCTCCAGTTTTTGATTTTTGCCTGTCGCAGGTGGGACCCATTGGCACCCCCCTGACCACCTGCGGCGGGCAAATTCAAAAGGAGCATCCACGTCGATGCCGTCGTCAGTACATTCCGACCGCAAGACTCTTACAAAACTCCCGAGGAGAAAAAGATAAAAATGGCCGACGCATCCGTTGAAATGAAACCGACGTTAGGCTTGACCGGCTTGACGATGAATGCCATGGCGCTCATCGCACCCGGCGCCTTCCTTTGGCTCACCTTCTTCATACAGGCAACAACCGGCGTGACCGCCCCCTCAATGTGGATCGGCATCGTCGTCGCTCTGCTGCTTTGCCTTGCAACCGCCGTCTGTTATGCGGAAATGGCAAAGCTCTACCCCGGAACCGGAAGTTCCTACTACTTCGCTGAACAATCATTCTTGAACCACCACGCCGCCTGGCGCTTCGCCCGCCTCTCAAAGTTCATCGTGGGATGGGCATCGCACCTCTACTACTGGATCTACCCCGGCGTAATGGTTGGCGTCATGGGCATCCTTTGTGGATACCTGGTGGGGACGATCTGGCCGAACTTTATGAGCGCTTCGAATCCGGGTCCGGCGTTCATGATTGCCGTCGCCGTCGTGTTCTCCTTCTTGATCGCCTACATCGCCTATCGCGGTGTGAACGGCTCGACCGCGGTAAACATTGCCATCAACATCATCCAGATCAGCGCCTTGCTGGTCTTCTCCGTGATGGCCCTCAGCTACCGTCTGAGCCACAAGCCCGGCGCCGAAGCCTTCCAATGGGACGCCACTTCAGGCAACGCTTACAACTACGAGTTCTTGTCCAGAACCGAAATGGTCAACGGTCAAGCAACCGATACGATTGTTCGCGATGGCAACGGCGTGCCTCAGCCTAAGCTGGACGCTTCCGGAAAACCGGTTCCCTACCGCGTCGCCTATCCCGAGCGCGACGCCAATGGCAACTTCCTTACCCACCCGACCGCGAAATCGGTCCTCGGGGTTCACAACTTTGGTTGGGCGTTCGTTCAAGCGACAGTCGCGATTCTCATTCTGGTCGGATTCGAATCGGTCACGGCTATGGGCGGGGAGGCAAAGAACGCGAAGCGGGACGTGCCCATCGCGGTGATTACTTCCCTGCTGGTTCAGGGCGCGTTCTGCTACCTGATCGAGTACTTCGCGGCCAACTACTTCCTGAACAGCGGCTACTCCATGCAAAACGCCGCCGGATCTGCCGCTCCGATCGGCGACATGATGGTTTTGGTCGGCAATCATCTGTTCAACGGTCACGGCCGGGCCTTCATGCTGATCGAAGCCTTCACCGTGTTCCTCGCCATCGTGGGCACGACGCTCTCCTGTATGAACACCGGAGCGCGCGTCACTTACGCCATGGGCAAAGACAAAGAGCTTCCTGACAGTATGGGAGCTCTGCACTCCAGCAACTTGACCCCGCACCGCGCGATCTGGACGCTGGCCGTGATCTCCGCCATCGTTGGCTCGCTCGCAGTAATCATGGCATTTGGCGATGCCGGTGCTCCCTCTGACGCGACCATTGCCTCGCTTCCGCACGGCTTCTGGTCGAGCTTTGGATACAGCACGCATGACAAGATGGCCGCCTTGCCGAACTCGCTGCTGACGATCACCTTGGCTTCGAACTTCGGCACCTTCTTGCTCTACATGTTGAGTTGCCTGACTTGCATCGTGTGCTTCCACAAGCATCCACAATTCAAGTTCTTGCGACACCTCGTAATTCCGTTGTTCGGACTCCTCGCCAACGTTGCATGCATGGCGTTCTATCTGATCGGTCCATTCATGGGGTACGGCACCAGGATGGAACCGTTGCTTGCCCTGGGCATCGCCGCTGTGTGGGGCATTTACGGCGCCATCTACTTCTTCCGATCCAGCAAGGCTACGGGCCGGACGACACTGGTCACCAGCCGCGCTGGAGCAGCTTAGTGCGATCAACTCGCCCCTCGACTTTTTCATTGCGAGGGGCGAGTACAGTGAGATCGGAGGAATCTGCCGTTTCCCGGGAGTATCCAGGAACCCTGGGGGGAGCAGGTTCCTCACCTTGGGTCGGGAGTTCGGAATGACACCAGTCGGCATGAATTTCGCCTCACCACAACTGCTGCCATGTCACAGATCCTTCCAGGCAAGAATTTCAGTGGCGCCCGCCGAGACGCTGGCGGCCAACCCTTTTTGGGGAGCGGCATGCTCGAACTCGAGTTCGCGGAGCTTACCGACGTAGGTAAGATACGCGAGCACAATGAAGATTTCCTAGGACACGCCGCACCGAGCGATGGCTTGGCTGGCAATCAGGGGTGGCTTTTTGCCGTTGCTGACGGCGTGGGCGGACAAGATCGCGGCGAGGTCGCTTCTCGCCTGGCGATCCAAACATTGCAGGCCGGCTTCGGTGAGTTTCGCGTCAACGAGAGCCCGAGTGCTTGCTTGCAGCGTCTGGTTCAAGCCGCGAACCTCAAAATCTATGAGGCCGCAGCCGCAACCGGATTCGGGGGAAGCAACATGTGTACCACCATCGTTGCTTGCCTGGTCCGCTACGACCGGGTTGCTGTGGCCCACGTCGGAGACTCTCGCTGCTACCTAATTCGTCGGGGGCAGACCGAGCGGCTCACACAGGACCACAGCCTGGTGGGGGAACAGGTGCGAATGGGCCTCCTGAGCGAAGAGGAAGCCGCTTGTTCCGAGCGCAAGAACATTTTGAGCCGCTCGCTCGGCGCCAACATGTTTGTCAATGTCGAATTGAACGAGCACCAGCTGCTTCCGGGGGATGTCCTGCTGCTTTCAAGCGACGGCCTGCACGGCTCGCTTGCGCCGTTTGAAATTGCGGCCATCGCCGGGCAGAGTGGCAGGCTTTCCGATGCTGCACGAGGGCTTGTTTCACTCGCGCTCGAGAAGGACGGTGGCGACAACACCACCGCTCAACTGATCCGTATCAAGTCCGTCGAGCGCATGGGGATGTATCGCGGCAGACCGTACAAACTAAGATAGAGATCCGCTCATTCTGCAGCTGGCACCCGGCTGATAGCGACTGGCCAGGCCAAGGCTGCCCTCGCCAAATCTCCAGTGCTCAGTGTGAACTGCAGTTTTTACGCACTCCTTACACACATTCTGGCATCATTGCAATAGAGGTTTTGAGAACATGCAGGGGATGTTCTCGCATCCATGACCGAACTTCATATCGGCGACAAACTCGACCACTACACCATCCAAAACGTAGCCGCGCGCAGCGGAATGGCCTCGATATTTCGCGCCACCGATGACCGCACCGGCGACACAGTGGCCATCAAGATTCCGCACCCTGAAATGGAAGCCGATCCGCTCTTCTATGACCGCTTTCTTCGCGAGCAGGAGATCGGAGTAAAGCTGGATCATCCGAACGTGATGAAGGTATTCCCTAACGGAGACCACAGTCAGCTCTACATGGCGATGGAATGGGTCGATGGCCGACTCTTGCGGCAGATCCTTAACCAGCAAAGGAAGTTTTCACCCGAACGCGCCGTTAACATCGCCCTGCAAATCGCTCTTGCGCTTGACTACATTCACTCCCATGGCGTCGTCCACCGAGATCTAAAGCCGGAAAACATCATGGTGAACTCGATCGACGGGATCAAGTTGATTGATTTCGGGATTGCGGCGAACGTCGGTTCGAAGCGGCTTACGTTCGCGAAGTTTTCACAAACAATGGGCACTCCGGACTACATTTCACCGGAGCAGGTCAAAGGCAAGCGTGGCGATGGCCGCAGCGACATCTACGCGCTGGGCGTCATGCTCTATGAAATGCTCTCCGGGAAGGTACCCTTCAGCGGTGCGAATGCCTTCATCATCATGAACGACCGGCTGCTGAATAATCCCGTGCCGCCGCGGGAAATCGATCCATCCATCTCTCCGCAGTTGCAGGAGATCATCTATCGCGCCATAGAACGCGATCCTGCCAAGCGCTACCAATCTGCACGTGAGTTCGCCCGCGATCTTCAGCATCCGGAGCAGGTAGGAGTGGCCGATGACCGCGAGGAACTGACCAACTGGAAGATCCGCAAAAAACCCCGTACCCGCCAGATTCTCTTCTACCTCGCGATGGCCCTGATCCCGATCGTGATCTTCGGCATTCTGCTTTGGGTGGCAAAACACACGTAGTCGGTCGAGGTTGGACCTCGCCTGGGGGGCGTAGCACGGACGAGTCAGCGACCGAGAGCCGACGACGGTTTTGTTACAATCCGCCCATGCCCGACGCCAAGTCCCGCGCCAAGAAAATCAAGCTGATTCTCTTCGACGTCGATGGAGTCTTAACTGACGGAAAGCTTTTCTTTTTTCCCAAGCCCGAGGGCGCACAACTCACGACCCACCCACACGCCGAGAAGCACGGTGGGGAAGGTGGATTCGGACTCTACAGTCAAACCACCCTTGAAGCCAAAGGATTCCACGCCCACGACGGCACAGCGATCTCACTTGCCCGCCTCGCAGGTTTAAAGACGGGCCTAATCACCAAGCGAATTTCAGAAACCGTAGCTTTGCGCGCGCGCGATCTGAAACTTGAGTATGTGTACCAGGGAATTCAGGACAAGCTGAGCGCATTCAAGGAGATTTTAAAGTCGGCAAACACCACTGCCGACCAGGCTTGTTTCGTGGGCGACGATGTCATCGATCTGCCGGTGATGTGGAATTGCGGACTTGCCATCGCCGTCGCCAACGCTCGCGAGGAAGTAAAGCGCGACGCACATTTCGTCACCAAGCACAGTGGCGGGGACGGGGCGGCTCGCGATGCCATCGAATTCATTCTCAAGGCCCAAGGTAAATGGAAGAAGGTCGTGACCGACTACATCGGGGAGCGGAGTCCGGGGAACACAAGGGATCAGTAGCCCCCTTCCTTAGGCAGGACCCAAGCAGCTAGTATCGAGCTACTCGGGAACTGAGAAACTGGCCGTAGCAACGCATCATGCACAACATCGCCGAAAATGTCGTACGTATCGAGGCGCAGGCGTTAGAGGACCTCGCCGACCGGCTCGCGGGCCCGATGGCCGAGCCCTTCAACCGCGCCGTCGAATTGCTTTACTGTTGCGCGGGGCGCGTGGTTGTCACGGGTATGGGAAAGAGCGGTCTCATTGCCCGCAAGATTGCTGCAACCCTCAGTTCCACCGGGACCCCTTCCCTGTATATGCATCCGGTGGAGGCCCTCCACGGCGACCTCGGGATGCTGGCTCAAGGCGACATCGTAATCGCACTTTCCGCCAGTGGCGAAACCGAGGAGATTCTGCAACTTCTCGCAACCATCAAACGCCTGCGCGTGCCGCTGATTGCCGTGACCTGCGATGAAGTTCGTGTGGGACGGGCGAACTGGGATGCAAGCCACCTCGCACGCAGCAAAGAATCCACCCTCGCCTCCTCCGCCGACATCGCGCTCAGCTGTGCGGTCGCGCAGGAAGCCTGCAGCCTGGGTCTCGCGCCAACGGCATCTACAACCGCCATGCTGGCTCTGGGCGATGCCATTGCTGTCGCTCTTGCAGAGCGCAAGGGATTCAAAGAAGAAGATTTTGCCAGCCTGCATCCCGGAGGCAAGCTCGGCAAACGCCTGGCCCGTGTCGAAGCCCTGATGCACACAGGGGATAGTGTCCCGCGCGTGTCTGCCACCACCAAAATGCCCGAGGTTATCTACGAGATGTCGCGCAAGAAGCTGGGCGTCACCACGGTCGTTGACGGCGACAAACTTCTTGGCATCATTAGCGATGGCGATCTTCGCCGCTTACTTGAGCGCCGCGGTAAAGACGCGCTCGACATGACCGCCGAGGAAAGTATGACGCGCGAGCCGAAAACCATCTCCGGCTCCGAGTTCGCCGCCACGGCTCTTGCGATAATGGAGGAGCGCAAGATCACTTCCCTCATCGTCGTAGACGAAAAGCGAAGGGTTCAGGGAATTGTCCACCTGCACGATCTGTGGGGGACAGAAATGCTGTGACACTGGCGTCCGTGAGCCTCCATGACGGTCGACGAGAAAGGCTCTGAGCGGGCATCTTGCCAGAAGATGAGGCGCCATAAGCACTAAGACCAACGATCCAGATGATTAAAGCGATTCGAGGAACGCGCGACCTACTCCCGCCGGACACGGCGCTTTGGGACTTTGTCGAAAACACCGTTCGCCAGGTGTTTGCCGTGTATAACTTTCATGAAATTCGCACTCCGATTTTCGAGGCGACCGAGCTGTTCGCGCGGGGCGTGGGCGAAGAGACCGACATTGTCTCCAAAGAGATGTTCACCTGGGAGGATCGCGGGCGCGCCGAGAGCGAGAAAAACCAATCTTTGACCTTGCGTCCCGAGAACACTGCTGGGGTTGTGCGCGCCTACATCGAACACAATCTTCAGCAGCGGGGACTCAACAAGCTCTATTACATCGGCCCGCAGTTTCGCAGGGAAAGGCCACAAAAGGGACGGTATCGGCAGTTTTATCAAATTGGCGCCGAGGTGATCGGACCGGCAAGTTCTGGTAGCGAGTCTCCGGTGAGAGACGCGGAGTTGCTAGAGATGCTCGCCGCCTTACTGGATCGACTTGGCATTCAAGGCTGGACCCTCCAGCTCAACTCCATTGGTTGCGCCGCGGACCGGGTGCGCTACAACGAAGCCTTGCGGCAGGCTCTTGAGCCTGTAAAGAACAAGATGTGTGCCGATTGTCAGCGGCGGGCCGTGAGCAATCCGCTGCGGGTATTTGACTGCAAAGTGCCGGAAGACCAACCGATCATCGAAACCTTGCCACGCATCGGCCAGTTTCTTGACGAGCCCTGCCGGAAACACTTTGGGCAAGTAAGGGAGATTCTCTCTTCCGCCGGAGTCCCGTTCACCCTGAATGATCGTCTGGTGCGTGGACTGGACTACTACACGCGCACAGCATTCGAGTTCACCCACGGAGCATTGGGCGCACAGAATGCGATCCTGGGCGGTGGGCGTTATGACGGTCTATCTGAGTCCCTGGGCGGACCGCCTGCTCCGGGCATCGGATTCGCGATTGGGGAGGACCGCTTGGTCATGTCGCTAAGTAGGTCGGCGGAAGCGGCCTTCCGCAAGCCGGACGTTTACATCGCACCCCTCGGCCCCGGAATGAACAAAGAGGCGATGCGTCTTGCACGCGAGCTGCGCAGGCATAACATCGTCGTCGAACTTGGGGATGAGTCTTTCCGACTTAAGAAGTCCCTGGAGACGGCGAGTAGGCTGGGCGCGAAGTACGCGTTGATTTCCGGGGAAAACGAGGTCAGCACGGGAGTGTTCGCGCTCAAAGAGCTGGCAAAGGGAGAACAGAAGAGTGTTGCGCGGGATCAGCTGCCGGGAACAATCGAACGTGGTCTCTAGGCGTTTTCTCTTTCAGGGTTCTTGTGGGCCACCATTCCACCCTGTCGCTATGCTGCCGCCCCGAACGATTTTTTCCTGAACACCGTAATTCGTCCCCAGGGCAGACAAACTCGATCCATCCGGTGATTCTCGATAGGCGAATTGACGCCATCAAACTCTCCGCCTAGTATCTCCACACCGGGGAACTCACTTACAGGAGCTGAAGCATGAGACGTCTCTCGCTGGCGCTGCTCGTTTCCTTCGCAAGCCTTCTCATCTCGTCATCGCTGTTCGCACAAACCGGACCTCCGACGCCTGCACCAGAACTGAAAAAACTTGACTTCCTTGCCGGCGACTGGACAACCGAGGGCACGTTTGTTCCCGGGCCTCCGGGAACGCCACCCGCCAAGTTCAAGACCTCAAGCCACGCCGAGTGGATGGAGGGAGCCTTCTTTCTCGTGGAAAACGGCGAGGCTGACATGGAAGGCATGGGGAAAATGAAGGAATTGGTAGTGATGGGCTACGATCCTGACCAAAAGGTGTACACCTATCGCAACTTCAACAGCATGGGCCAGTCGGAATTGTCCACCGGCAAAGTGGATGGCGATACCTGGACATGGACTGGAGACGAGCATTTTGGTGGCATGACAATGAAAGGCCGGGTCACGCTGAAGGTCCTTTCGGCGACTTCCTATACAACGAAGTTCGAGTTGTCGATGGACGGCAACGAGTGGTTCCAGGCTATGGAAGCCAAATCGACGAAGAAGTAACTGCTATTGTCTGTATGAGGACGGGCATCTGCTCGTCCTCCATTCCTTCTATTTCTCATTTCTGACAATTGTCACTGCTTCCGCGTGACGAACCCCACTGTTCCTGAGTCTTTCGTAGCGACACCATGCCAAACATCACGGCAATTGCAAGGAGATACGCTATGAGAACTTTGGCGACGATTACCGTCGGTTTCATTCTGATGGTCACAGCAGTGGGTGCTTCCGCACAGATGGGCCCGCCAACGCCTGCTCCTGAACTAAAGAAACTCGCCTACTTCAGCGGAAGCTGGACGATCGACGCCACCATCGGGCCCGGGCCATGGGGGAACGGGGGGAAATTCAGCGCCAGCGGGACTGACGAGTGGATGAAGGGTAACTTCTTCCTGATAGGGCACAGTGATTTCACCTTGCCGGCCGAACTCGGGGGCGGTGGAGGTGCGATGGCGATTTTGGGCTACGATCCAGACAAGAAGGTCTATACCGAAGACCGGTTCGACAGCAACGGTCAGCACCAGAAGAGCACCGGCACCCTCAGCGGCGACACATGGACCTGGACTTCGGAGAACAATTACAACGGGATGACGATTCAAGGCCGTTTAACCCTGAAGATGGTGTCCCCGACCTCCTACACCACAAAGTACGAAGTCTCGGCGGATGGCGGCTCGACCTGGCTTGCGTTCTGGGAGGGCAAGGCGACGAAGAACTAGGCAGAAGCGACGTCGCTCTCTGCCAGACCGCGAAAGAAGTTCGATTTTTTCTGTGTCGATTTTTTCTGTTGACAGCGCACCGAATGTTCGCCTATTATTCGCCCCTGTCACATACGTTCCTTCCCGAGGAGACAATGTTATGAGACGTTCGCTATTGGCCGCAGCGGCGCTCCTGTTTTTGGCTGCCCTAAGCAGTTCCGCCTACGCCCAGATGGGGCCTCCCACGCCGGCTCCCGAGCTGCAGAAACTGGCGATGTTTGCCGGGGACTGGACTGCCGAGGGCACTCAGACCCCCGAGCCGGGGGCACCCTCCAGCAAATGGAGCATGACGACCCACTCCGAATGGATGGAGGGAAACTTCTTTCTAGTGGAACGCTCTGATTTGGATCTCGGAGCAATGGGAAAAGGGAAAAACCTCGCGGTGATGGGATATGACCCGGACCGCGGCGTTTATACCTACCGGGCATTCAGCAGTTTCGGCGAGGTGGAGGATGCTGCCGGCAAACTGGAAGGCGACACCTTTACCTGGACGAGCACGGAGCACATGGGAGGCAAGACCTTGCAGGGACGCTTTACCATGAGAATCCTTTCGCCCACCTCTTACACGATGAAATTCGAGTTGTCGCCTGACGGTAAGCAGTGGGTTACCGGTATGGAAGGTAAGGCAACCAAGAAGTAGCACACCAAAATCTCTGGCGATACGCGAAGCTGCCTCACCCCGTACGGTTCTCGAGGGTGGGGCAGTCGCGTTTATAATCTTTTCTTCGGCCCACCTGAGCTCTAGCCCATCAGCTCGCAGTATCAGTACGGCGAACCAGTGTTTTTTGGCTGATGGCTAACGGGCTGATGGCTGATAGTTTCTTTCCGAAAGGCAAACTTTGCTGGACTTTTTAGGCGACTTAAAACGCACGCACTTGTGCGGCGCTCTCCGTGCATCAGACGCGGGGGGGAAGGCCGTGTTGATGGGATGGGTCAATCGACGCCGCGACCTCGGCAGCATCATC
This sequence comes from Terriglobales bacterium, assembly GCA_035606605.1. Lineage (GTDB taxonomy): Bacteria > Acidobacteriota > Terriglobia > Terriglobales > Acidobacteriaceae > Gp1-AA145. Next base: position 17,267 of record DATNEX010000029.1, on the reverse strand, counting down.
TTTATTGACTTGCGCGATCGCTCCGGTATCACCCAGGTGGTCTTCAACCGCGAGAACACCGCCGCCCATGACAAGGCCGAGCGCCTTAGGAACGAATACGTCATCGCCGTGATCGGGACGGTGAAGCTGCGCGACAAGGACACGGTCAACAAGAACATTGCCACCGGTGAAGTTGAACTCATCGTCGAGGAACTGCGGATTCTGAACGATTCGAAACAGCTGCCGTTTCTGCCCAGCGACACGGTTCTCCCGAATGAGGAGACTCGACTGAAGTACAGATACATCGATCTGCGCCGCGACCTAATGCAGTTCAATATCGAGCTTCGCCACAAGGTGTCAAAGGCCATCCGCGACGATTTGTCCGCACGGGGCTTTTTCGAGATAGAGACACCATTCATGACGCGCTCGACGCCGGAGGGCGCACGCGATTATCTCGTCCCCAGTCGGGTGCAGACAGGGAACTTTTACGCGCTGCCGCAGTCGCCGCAGATGTTCAAGCAGATCCTGATGATCTCGGGGTTCGACAAATATTTCCAGATCGTGCGCTGCTTCCGCGATGAAGACCTGCGCGCCGACCGGCAGCCAGAGTTCACGCAGATCGATCTAGAAATGACCTATCCGCAGATGGATAGCGTGTGGAACGTGGTTGAGGGATTCCTCACCGCAGCCTTCCAGGCGGCGGGACACCAGATTCAGACGCCGTTTCCACGCATGAGCTACGACGAGGCGATTCTTCGCTACGGGAACGACAAACCTGATTTGCGGCTTCCGGCAATGGTTGACATTCGCGAGGCGATCAAGCCCGAGGAACTCGAGGAACTGGCGGAGAAGTTCCGCATGCGTAAGGAATTTCCAATCCAGCTCATCCGCATTCCGCGTGCCGGTGACATTTCTGGCACGGAACGGCGGACAATCGGCACTTACGGCGCTTATAACCACGTGCAAGGACCGTCGTTTGTGCAGCTGATGACCGATCCGAAGCGATTTGCCAAGGACTATTCAGCCCTGTCTGAAAAGGTTGCGGCATTCGCCAAGCTTGAGGCCGATGACCTGTGGCTGTTCGCGGGCGCGGCCAACAAACCGGAGAACGCCGCGGTCATGGGTCAGGATGTGCAGCACTTTTGCGAGAAGTGCGGATTCTTGCGGCTTGATCTTGCGCAGAAGTATGCGGCGAAGCACAAAGCGTTCGAAAAAACCGGGGACGTCGAGAAGGACTACCGCTTCCTATGGGTTTCCGACTTCCCGATGTTCGAGTGGGACAAAGAAGAGAAGCGATGGAATCCAGCGCACCATCCGTTTACAACGCTCCACGAGGAAGACTTCGCCAAGCTGGAAGCAAATATTGATACCGTGCTCGATCCCACCTCGCCGCTGGGCGAGATACGCGCGCTCGCCTACGATGTTGTGCTGAATGGAACAGAGTTGGGGTCCGGATCGATCCGCATTCATCGCCAAGACGTGCAGAAGAAGATTTTCCAGGCGCTTGGAATGAGTGACGAGGAAGCCAAGGCTCGCTTCGGATTCTTCCTCGAAGCGCTCGAGTACGGAACACCTCCGCATGGAGGAATTGCTTTAGGGCTCGACCGGATCGTGATGATCCTTGCTGGGGCGGAGAGTTTGCGCGAAGTAATTCCGTTTCCAAAGACCGCGCGCGCGGTCGACCTGATGGTGGACGCGCCCAGTTTCGCAACCGAGAAACAGCTGAAGGAACTAGGAATTCAAATCAAGAAAACCTAACAGTGCACGGCCGAAAAGCCAGCGGAGTCCCGGTGTCGATATTGGGCGCAAACCGGGAAGCCGTGGGTTTGCCGTAAGTTGGCCGGACACTATCTTGGGAGCTTTCATCTTCTACACTCCCCCATAGCTACGCGACTGATGTAGTTACGGGGATGTCTTCCGGGAGTACGTTGTCCGAGAGCGTCTGGTTCGTACCGGTCACCTTGGACAACACCCCTTCGAGCAGGGGAGTTAGGTGCGTGAGTTGACGCATGCGGATAACTAGATCCCACAGCGACTCGAATTTCTTCCAGCCCGCGGCGTAAAAGAAGTGTTTGGCCTGATGCTTAAGCGTGCCGTGGTGAAGCGACGCACGCACGATCGATGACCAGCGGTAGAACTCCTCGTAAGCCCAATCGTATCCCTCTTTCAAGACTTCTGATTTCAGGTGCGCAGGGCGATAGACGACATGGCGAGTGTCGAAGAGGTTCCAATTGTGTGTGAGCATGCGTCCTTCGCGCTGCATGCGGGCGTAGAGTACGGTGCCAGGATAAGGCGTTTGAATATGGAAAGTCGCGGTCGTAATGCCGTGCTGGATGGCCCAATCCACGGTGCGGCGAAAAACGTCCTCTCGGTCATCATCCATGCCAAAAACGAAGCTGCCGTTGATCATGATGCCGAGCGAGTGCAGGCGATCGGCGACGGCTTTGTAGTCGCGGCCAAGGTTCTGGCGTTTGTTGCTGCGTTTCAAGTTTTCAGGCGCGAGCGTCTCGAAGCCTACGAAGATGCTACGGAGACCAGCTTCTGCGGCACGTTCAATGAGATCACCGCGCAAGATTGAATCGACGGTAGCGGCTCCCTGGAACAAACGCCCCATTCCTTCCATGCCTTTGAATAGAGCTTCCGCGAAACGGCGGTCGCCCAGAAGGTGGTCGTCGAGGAAATAGAGGTGACGCCCGGGCAATCGGCTGATCTCGGCGAGTGCGTCGTCCACCCGCTGCGCATAAAAGCCGCGGCCACCCTGAAAAAAAGCGTCCTTGTAGCAGAAGTCGCAATGTTGCGGACAGCCGCGAGTCACGACGATCGAATTTGGCACAAGATAGAGAACGCGATGAATGAGATCACGGCGAATGGGAGGAACGCGCTCGAGAGTGCGGCCAGAGGTGGAGACATAAACACGTTGGGGAGCGCCGGCGCGGAAGTCTCCCAGGAATTGCGGGAAGGTCTGCTCACCAGGGCCAAGAAAAATGGCGTCGGAATGAGCGCCGGCTTCTTCCGGCAACGAGGTAACGTGAAGACCGCCAAGACAGACGAAGGCTCCGCGCTTTCGATAATGATCTGCAAGTTTGTAGGCGCGGTAAGCATTGGTGATGTAAACCTGAATGACCACGAGATCGGGTGAGTCGTCGAGGGTGAGCGGCTGGACGTGTTCGTCCTCGATAACGGCCTGGTCATCGGGCAGCAAGTACGCAGCCAGCGTGGCAAGCCCGAGCGGCGGGAACAGCGAATACTTGATGGGACGCCAGTAGGGATCGGTGGCCTCAGTCAGGGCGGGAAGAATAAGTTTTACTTTCAGCGAGCGATTGCCAGGCGCGATCATCGGTCACTGCCTCGTGCTGAGATGGTTGCTCGTGCCGCCGGTTCCGGCAGTCCACCGAAGCGACGCTGACGGCGGTTGAATTCACCTATGGCGGCTTCGAGATCGATGGCGCCGAAATCGGGCCACATGCGATCGGTGAAGTAGAGTTCGGCATAGGCACATTCCCAAAGTAGAAAGTCGGAGAGGCGCTTCTCACCTCCGGTGCGGATGAGAAGATCAACGTTGCCGCTCTCTTCGGTCAGAACCTTGGTCAATACACCGCGGAAGAAATCCGGCGAGTCGGCGACATTCCCACAAGCCGTGGCCTTGACCGCCGAGACCGCGCGGGTAATCGATTCCCGGGATGAGTAGTCCACGGCGACGCGTACATTGATCAGCGAACCGGCGGCGGTGGCCAACTCTGCCTTTTCTATTTCTCGTAGCAGTGGGGCGGGAATTCGATCGCGGCGCCCGATGACTTGCAGTTGTGCACCCCGTTGACGCAGGCGATCGGTTTCTAGCCGTAAATAGGCGCGCATCAGCCAGAAGATGCTTTGGACCTCTGATGCCGGCCGGCTCCAGTTGTCGGATGAGAACGCGTATAACGTCAATTGCCGGATGCCTAGCTCGGGTGCGTGCTCGATAACGTCGCGTACGGTTCCCACTCCGGCGCGGTGGCCGGCGACTCGTGGCAGCCCGCGGCGAGTGGCCCAGCGGCCATTGCCGTCCATAATGATGGCGACGTGAAGTCCCTTTTGTGATGATTTGCGCATTCGCGTACCTCTCAGGTTCCGTGCCTTCCTCGCTGGTTCGGCGAGTTCGCCCTCAGGAAAAGTCGAACTCCGAAGGACTGTTCCGAACACGACCGAGAGTGGGCACAGTTTAGATTCATGGGGAGGTTGTCGATTTGATGGACGACACAGCCGTTCCTCCGCCTGTCCCGGGCAATGAACCGTACCAGTTGGTGGCGCGGGTGAAGTACATGACCGCAGCTACGGCCAGAAAGCTCGCGATTGCGCCGACCAGGAGCGCATTGTCTTCCAGTCTAAGCAGCAGATAGATCAGTCCGTAAAGGCACCCAAACGTGGCGAATGCGCGAGCACCCTGGGCGCGACTGGCGAAGATCCAGGCTGCGTTCATGGCAAGCAGTGTTACCGTCGCCACACTCGCGAGCAGGAAGGCCCGATCGAAGCCAATGCGCTCGGCGAGTGACAGCAGCAACAGATAAAAGATCACCTGCGCGATTCCAATCAAGACGTACTGGGCGAGATGGACGCGCTTGCCGGTGGTCACTTCAAAGATGAAGTAAGAGATGAAGATCCACCCGAGGAAAAGCGGAACGTACTTGAGAGCGCGATTTACGGATTGATAAGGATCAGCGACTTCAATAAAGGAGACGCCGAGTGCCGTCGAGCCGAGCCTGCTGACGGTTCCGCTCTCGCCTTCGGCACGAACGCCGCGAGCAATGAAGGGTACCGACCACTCTGCCGTAAAGCCACTAGGCGAGATGGTTCGGTTGACGGGAAGAAATCCGCCGTCAAATCCTGGGCTGGGCCAATCCCCCACGGTGTTGAGGTGTGTGGTTTTGCCATAGGCAAGGACGGCGATGCGCTGGGCACCCGAGAACCGCAGGTTCGAGGTCACGGTAAAGTGCGCGTCCGGCTTGGCGATACCGTCCAACCTCGAACTGAAGAGCGTGAGCCTCTGCTCGCCTCCCGGTTCTCGGTCGAGGGATATGTTCTGTGCGGCATCGGCGGGAACCAGAGTGAAGGTCTTGTCATTGACCGTAACGGTTCCGTCGGCCAGCGCTCCGCGTGCATCGGTCACTCCCACGAAAATCTCGGCTCGACTCCAGTCGAGTTGGGCTCTTGGCGGAAGCGCGCTGGGCACCCCCGTCAGGTCAAATTCCGCTTCGAATTTTGCGTCCGCCTGAAACACCGGAACCTTGAACAGCGACCGTCGGCGCTCTTCGGTCGTGGTTTTCAGCGCGGCCGAAGCGTGGGCGGGGAACACAAGATACATGCCGTGGTCTTCATATTCGCTGCCGGGTTGCGGCGGAATCCTATAAGGCACACTCAGCGTTGGCCCCAAGAAAGTCTGTTGGCCTCCCACGTGAGCGCTGATCTCATTCACCACCTGCGCCTCGCGCGCGGTTCTTTCCTCGACCAGCCCACCAACGAGCAGTGCCGGAATCAACATGAGAAGAGCCAAGGCGCAAACCACGAAAAGTTTCACGCCCAACGACCGCAACTTCGACTGCAGGGTCGAGGGCCAGGTTGAAAGATCGTTCATATACTTCTCTCCATACCGCAAAGTACTTTTCACCGCAAAGTCCAAAAAGCAAAAAAACTACACCGGCGAGATCGCCAGCCTACCGACCAGATGGGGAAGGGCTTCGTCCTTGCCGGCTTTTGCTGCATCACGGACGACTTGCTCAAGCGTCGTCAGATAACCCAAATAACGTTTGCGGCCACTGGACGTGATGCGGCAGACGGTGAAGGGACGATTCTTGTCGTGGCCCTTCGCGATCTCGATGAGCCCAGATTTCTCCAGTACGCGAAGGTGGCGGCTCAAATTTCCATCGGTGAGAGAGCAGAGTTGCTTGAGGTCGTTGAAGGTCAGTCCCTTGGGATTCGCGATCAGCGACGTCAGCACACTCAGCCGCGCGCGCTCATGGATCACCCGGTCCAGGCCCTCGTAGGCGAACCGTCCGGGCGAGGAGGAATTCTTAATCTTCATGGCGAGCCTCATTTGCGGTGCAATACAGAATGCACGCAACTAGCAGCTGGCCAAACGCGTAGGGGATTCCCATGACCCAGGGCGAAAGTGCACGCGTGTCGCCGAAAGAAAGACAAATCAGGCCGGTCGCCATGTACCACACGCCGGCAGCCACCATGGGACCCGGAAGGAAGCGGCAGGAAGAGAAGACGCCGAGGCTGAAAATCAGCTGCCATAGTCCCGGCAACGTCCATGATACTTGCGGGGCATAACGCACGAGAACAAAGGTGATGAGCGCGCCGGCTAGCGCGGATGGAAGGAATTGCTCGACCGCCATGCGAATCATCTCGTCGGCCAGGCCGGAATGCAGGCGGCGCGAGCGGGTTTGCATCTGGAGGCCAATCAGCGCGGCGGAAGCAAGGGCCGTCCCGATCCACACGCTCAGATACCCTGCAATGTGCTCTTGCGGACGCGCCACCCAGCGGGACTGGGCCAAGGATGCGACCACCGCAAACCCAGCCGTGGCGGCGAGCGTCGCCGGACCGTATCCGCGAAACTCGGTGGCACGCGCCATCTGCCGCCGCATGCTGCTGATGTCGCCGAGCGCCTTGTGCAGGTCATTCATTGCAGACTTTACAATGCAAAGCAAATACTACTTTGCAGTGCAAAGCGTGTCAAGAGGATTGTGTCTCCCGGTTACCGGGGTTATGAAGGATCCTCGGTTTTCTCGCGATAGGCGGGATTTTTTGCGGAATCATGAATGGGGCCTATGCATTTCGAACTCCCGCAAACATGGATCGAGCGAGTGCCCTTGCTCGAACGAGTCAGCGAACCCTGGCGCCCATTACCAGGTTGGGCGGTGGGCAGCTGGCTTGCTTTCTACGCCCTATTTTTGTTTCAGCTGGCGCGGGGGGCGGGATTTCTGTTGATGATCGACCTCGTGTTCGTTCCCATCCACGAAGGCGGGCATCTGCTGTTTGGGTATCTCGGACACAGCTCCATGATTGCCGGTGGGACACTGTTGCAGCTCCTGGTGCCGCTAGCCCTGGCAATGTCGTTCTGTCTGCAGCGGCAAATTGCCGGAACTGCCTTCTGCCTGTTCTGCCTCTTTGAGCAATTCCTCCCCATTGCAACCTACATGGGGGATGCGCGGGCGCAGGAGTTACCATTAGTCACCGTTGGAAGTCCCGAGTTCGTCGAGCACGATTGGTTTGCCATGTTCAGCAGTCTGGGCGTGCTCGCGCACGATACGCAAATCGCCCAACTGGTCCGAATTTCAGGCTGGATTGGAATGCTAGCGGTAACGCTCTGGCTAGGGTGGAGGGGACTTGCGAAAGGTCGATCCCAGGCTTCCTGATCTCGAATTGGAGAGAATGTCCGCCCCCTCCAAGGGAGAGGCAAACCACCTGGCAGGCGGGGCATCTTAGGCCTGAGCCGCTACTATGTCCGACTCTGCCCTTTCGTCCGTGCTCCTGGCGCTTTTGCTTCTCGTGGGATTTGCCCAATTCTTGGGATTTCTCTTCGTCAAGCTGCGCCAGCCCAAGGTGGTGGGCGAAATTGCGGCGGGAATTCTTCTTGGTCCCGCGTTACTAGGGCGGATCCCTTTCTTTGCTCATCTTTTTGACCAGGTCCGGCACCAGGGAAACGTGCTCGATTTTGTCTATTGGCTTGGCCTGTTGTTGCTGATGTTCCTTTCCGGCGCGGAAACCCAGCAGCTGTTTTCGCGCGAGGAGCGTCGCGAAGTGGGCTGGCTTGTGATCGTGGGAACTGGAATTCCCTTCGCACTCGGTCTGGTCCTGGGACCGTGGTTAGTACATCCTTCTCTGGCGGGTCCGAACGCCAACCGCGTTTCGCTGATCATTATTCTCGCCGTCGGGGTAGCGGTGACCTCGGTCCCGGTCGTCTCCAAGATTTTTGCCGACCTCAAAATTCTGCACACGCGTTTTGCCCGGTTGATTCTGGGAGTGGCGGTACTTGAGGACATCGTTCTGTGGCTGGCGTTGGCCGTAGCCACCTCCATGGCAGGCAAGGCGGCGCTCGATCCCAAGGCCATGGGATTTCACCTGCTGGCCACGGTGAGCTTTTTTGTGCTCGGGCTGACGATCGTGCCGCGAGTCGTAAAGCGAATCAACAAAGCAGAATTCAATATCGTCGCGAAGAACTCTCCGGTGGGATATGCAATTGCCGTCCTGCTCGCGTACTGTGCGGTGGCGGGTGCACTGAGAGTGAGCCTGGTTTTTGCGGCATTCCTCGCAGGATTCGCGGTGGTACACAAGAAGCGGCGCCTATTTGCTGATGCCCTGCAAGCAATCGGAAAGGTGGCCTTCGCATTCTTCGTTCCGGTTTATTTCGCAATCGTAGGACTGAAACTGGATTTGGTTCGGGGTGTATCCCTGTGGATGATAGTAACGTTCATCGTGGGCACTTGCCTGGTGAAGATTTTGTCGGTGACGCTGGCAGGAAGATTTGCCGGCTTCCGCGGCCTGGACCTGCTGAACTTGGCCATCACTACCAATGCCCGCGGCGGGCCGGGAATCGTGTTGGCGAGCGTCGCTTTTGACGCGGGCATTATCAGTCCGCAGTTTTACACAACGCTGGTGGTTGCAGCCGTGGTTACGTCGCAGATTGCCGGCGCGTGGTTGGAATACGTGCTGCGCCGAGGATGGCCGCTTTTATCGAACTCGCCTGCCACCCCGAAGACCTCGTCTGAGCAGGCCAGCGATCTGCAAACGGCCTAAACCTGTCGCTCTCTGCCGCCAGCCCTGCCCAGCCCGACCAAAGCCCTACTTCTTGCCAACCGCAGTCAAGCACTTTCCATAGAGCTCCAGCAGATGTCCTGCGTACTCCTCCGGCTTGGCGACCGTCCCGCCACCCTGAAATCCGACTCCTCCGCTCGCCGTGCGGCCGTAGCCTGTGGTCATCGCAATGAACTTCATTAGGTCGAGGGCTATGTCTTCGTCGCGCCGCGATCCGGCGGTGATGCTGGGCACTTCTTGCATGAGATTTCTCCGAGCTCGAGATGAAATTCGATCATAGCAAAGCCCTAAGCCACCGAAAGTAGCTGGAGAGCCTTGTCTCGGCCTTTGAGTTGCGCGATTTGCGCAGGCGTTTTGCCGTCGTCGCTTTGGGTGAGCGGATCGGCACCGTGCTGCAACAGGATCTTGATCATCTCCTCATCACCATTGTCGGCCGCAGAGTGAAGCGCGGTCCAACCGCCGTGTTGTTTGGCATTCACCGGGGCGTCACTCTCTACCAGCATGCGAACGATTTCAGTGGTGTGAGCCGCGGCAGCACTGTGCAAGGGGGTAACTTCCATCGGGTTCATGGAAACGGCGGCAACATCCGCTCCGCGTCGCACAAGTTCCCGTGCGATGGTCGGTTGGTTGAAGAAGGCAGCGAAATGGAGAGCGGTAAAGCCGTCTGCCGACCAAGCCTTCGCTTGCGCAACATCCCGGTCGAGGATCTCGGAAACCCTCAGCGCCTGCCCGGAGGTTGCCGCTTCGAAGACGTCAAGATCGGTTCGGGCGTTCAGTATGACGTCGGCAATGTCCCGGCGACCGCGATAGTAGGCATGCATTAGGGCCGAGACACCACGCTCGTCTTTTGCCGAGGCCAGGGAGGGATCGGCTTGTAGCAGCGCTTTTACCTTTTCGACTTCTCCGCCATGGATTGCCGCGATTACTTCTGCATGGGTGGCCATCGTGTTCCTCCGACCTGGGTTCCTCCGACCTGAGGGGCATTCTATACGGAAAAACGTCGCATCTGTCTTCGCGCCGCGCAAATGCGCACCCCTGAGGTGTTTCTCAAGCGTACCCCCGGGCCCTCCCGATCAGCTTCCCCTCAGAGGAGCAGCACGGACCTGCATGCCTTGGCTTCGATTCTGTTACAAATATTGGCCATGAAAGTTCTATTCATCGGCGGGACGGGAATCATCAGTAGTGCCTGCACGGCGCTGGCGGTCGAACGCGGGATCGAGCTGACTCTGCTGACTCGCGGCAAACGGGAGCTGCCGCACGGGGTGCGGGGCTTGAACGAAGACATTCACAGTCCGGCGCTGGCGGCCAAGCTGGAGAATGACGAATTCGACGCTGTGGTTGACTGGATTGCGTTTACGCCCGACGAAGTCGAGCGCGACATTCGCTTGTTCCGCGGGCGGACCCGGCAATTCATCTTCATCAGCTCGGCCAGCGTCTATCAAAAGCCGCAGACCCACTATCTGATGACCGAGTCCACGCCTCTGGCCAATCCGCATTGGGACTACTCGCGCAACAAGATCGCCTGCGAAGAGCGGCTCATGACGGCATATCGCGAGGAGGGATTCCCGATCACGATTGTGCGGCCGTCACTTACGTACGGTGAAACCCTGGTGCCGCTGGTCATGAACAGTTGGGCCGAGATGTCGTATACCGCCGTTGACCGGATGATTCGGGGACAGAAGGTGGTCGTGCCGGGCGATGGGACCTCGTTGTGGGTCATTACGCACAACTCGGATTTCGCGAAGGGATTCGTCGGCTTGCTCGGCCACAAGCAGGCCATCGGACATGCGTTTCACATCACTTCGGATGAGGTGCTCACCTGGGACCAGATCTTCCGCATCGTGGGGGAAGCGGCGGGAGTCGAAGCGAAGATCGTGCACATCCCGTCCGATTTCATTGCGGCCTGTGTGCCGGAGAAGGAAGGCAGTTTGATCGGGGACAAATCGGTAAGCGTGGTGTTCGACAACTCTAAGATCAAGCGCTTTGTGCCGGGATTCTGCGCGACAACAAGTTTTGCCGCAGGGATCCGGAAGTCGCTCGCCTGGTTCGACGCCGACGCATCGCGTAAGAAGATCGATCACGAAATGAATGCGAGGCTGGACAAGCTGATCGCCTGCTATGAGAAGGGTATAACGGAGGCAGTGAAGAGCTTCCGGTAAGCGCATGAAGCTGGATTTCAACCTTCGCGACTACGATCTGCAGACGGTTCCCGAGCAAGCGCGTCATGCAGAAGCGCTCGGCTACGACTGCCTATGGACGTCGGAGACGCAGCACGACCCCTTTCTGCTACTGGCAGTTGCTGCCAATGCAACCTCAAGAATCAAGCTGGGTACGTCGATTGCTGTGGCATTCGCCCGCAGTCCGATGACGATTGCCCATACCGCGTGGGACCTTCAGAAGGCATCACGGGGGCGATTCTTCTTAGGGCTCGGGTCGCAGGTAAAGGCGCACATCGAGCGACGCTTCTCGATGAAGTTCGAATCGCCCGGGCCAAAGTTGCGCGAAGTGGTGCTTGCGCTCCGCGCCATCTGGGACTGCTGGCAGAACGGCACACCGCTGAAGTTTGCAGGCCGGTTCTATAACTTCAGCTTGATGACGCCGTTCTTTAACCCAGGGCCCATCGAGCATCCCAGGATCCCCATCTACATCGCTGGCGTGAACGCCTATATGTGTCGCACCGCGGGAGAGCTGTGTGACGGTCTACACGTGCATCCCTTTCACACAACGAAGTATCTGCGCGAGTTTGTTCACCCGGCGGTGAATGAAGGATTGAAGTCATCGGGAAGAACGCGGAACGAATTCACCTACTCGACAGCCTGCTTCGTAGTTGTGGGTGATAGCGAGCAAGAGCGTAACGCGAACGCCGAAGCTGTTCGTCGGCAAATCGCGTTCTATGCGTCGACGCGAACCTATGAACCGGTATTGGCGGCGCACGGGTGGGAATCGCTCAGCCCGGAACTCCACCGCAAATCGCTCGAAGGTAATTGGAAGGAAATGGCGCGGCTGATCAGCGACGAAATGCTGGACGAGGTTGCGGTGTGCGGCACATACGAGTCCATAGCGAAGAGGCTGCGTGAGAAATATGCCGGCCTGCTCGATCGGATTGCCCTTTATCAACCCTATGACGAGGTTACCCAGGATCCGCGCGTGGCCGCGCTCGTCGGGTGGTTCACCAACTCCTAAACTGGCCAGCTTACGTCTTATCTAGATTGACGAATGCGGAAAACTGCGACTTTCTGGGCCGAGCGGCAATCGAATGAGGCAAGTGGTTTCGTACGAGGGAGTCATGGCCACGCTAGAGATTGCTTTCCTGCACGATCAATTGGAGGAGCGGAAGCGCCGCCTAGAAGCGGCAATGGCCTTGTCGACGCAGAAGGCCGGGCTAGCTGGGTTGCTGCGCGAAGTAGATTCTGCGCTGGAGCGCATGGCCGAGGGCACTTTCGGTATTTGCCAGGAATGTCACGAGTCCATTGAGCAGGACCGCCTGCTTACCGATCCCCTGGTTTGTTATTGCCTCGACCACTTGACCCCGCCCCAACGGGACGCGTTGCAGCGCGACCTAGATCTCGCCGCTCAAGTGCAGCGCAATCTGTTACCCCGGACAGGGCTGACCGCCGGTGGATGGGAAACCAGCTATCACTACGCTCCGTTCGGCCCGGTGAGCGGAGACTACTGCGACCTGATCCCCTTTGATGGCCAACTGTTCTTTGTCCTAGGAGACGTTTCCGGCAAAGGCGTAGCCGCATCCATGCTGATGGCTCAGCTTCACGCGCTCTTTCGTAGCCTAACTGGATTGGCTCTGCCGCTGGGACGGATGGTGGCTCAAGCGAATCGCGTCTTTTGCGAAAGTGCGCTGGCCGGCCAATACGCCACCCTGGTGTGCGGACTCGCAAAATCCAACGGAGAGGTGGAAATCCATAACGCTGGTCATTGGCCTGCCATGGTTCTTACCCGCGGTGGACTCGTGCGCGTTGAATCGACCGGGCTGCCCCTAGGGATGTTTCCGGAATTCGATTTCTCGGCGACGCGCTTGCACCTCGATCAGGGCGACATGCTCTTTCTCTATACTGACGGGCTCTTGGAGGCGCGCCGAGGAGACGATGAATACGGTGTCGAGCGAGTCACGCAGATTCTACGGCGCAAAGCCGCTAGACGCCCGGCAGAGGCCATCAGCGCGTGCCTTAATGACCTGAAATCGTTCGTTGATGGCCAACCGCTGGATGATTTGAGCCTTCTGGCCATTCAGCGGAGTGGTCAAGCGTAGTGGTTGGGCACACCTGCTGCTGCCAACGGTTAGCACTCAACTATAATACGTGTGTAGGCAGCTGGACCGGACGGCCGCTCTCATCGCTGCAAGTGATGGGGGAGGAAAGTCCGAACTCCACAGAGCAGTGTGCCGGATAACGTCCGGGAGGCCAGCGTCAAGGCTGGTTGACGGAAAGTGCCACAGAAAATATACCGCCCCGCACCGCGGGGTAAGGGTGAAAAGGTGCGGTAAGAGCGCACCGCCGCAACAGTAATGTTGCGGGCAGGGCAAACCCCACACGGAGCAAGACCAAATAGGGAGGAAGCTCCCGCTTCGGCGGGACGCGTGCCGGCTCGGCGCGCCAGCCTTGCCTCCAGCGAGGGTCTTTGGCCTTCGATGGAGTGCTCTTAAACCTCCGGGTAGGTCGCTAGAGCCACGCAGCAATGCATGGCCCAGAGGAATGGCCGTCCCGCCGCGAGGCGGACAGAATTCGGCTTACAGGTCCAGCTGCCTAAGCTTTGTGTTTTCAGTTATTTACATAAACTCCTGATCCCGCAAACTCGCGGCAACGGAGAAGAAGGTTTGGTCATCGACGATATGCGGGCGCATCTTTGCTTCGGCGGATAACCGTACGGCGTTGAGCGCCACGCGGGGGATTGCCGCGTGCGCGGCGAAGTTCAAGTAGGTGGCATCATCAATCGGAAACCATTCATTTTTCCAATCAATCGACTGCTTTAGAAGCATATTCCGCTCAGTGCGCTCCGGGTCAAACGGGGATGTGCGATGCTAAACACGTATAAGAATTTCATTTCAAAATCACTTCACGAACGTATTCATTACCGAAAACTTTTCTGTATTCATTCCGGCCGACTCTGGCCTTGTTCTGAAGCTCGGTGCTACCGATTACTTTCTTTGCCACCTCTTCCAACTCGACGCCGTTATCCAAAGCCGCAGCCCCGTTCTTAAAAGTGATCCAGAGACTTATATTGGGCTGATCCGGTGATTTTGGAGTGAGCTTGAAAACCTTGTAATCGATGATCAGCCCAGCTTTTTTGAAAGCTTCCATGGTCGGCTTCCATGTCGAATTTAGCCAATCGATGTACTCTTCGAAATGCCCGTACTCAACGTGAATGTAGTCCACCTCAGTAACGGGGCCATCGGTGTACTGGCGCACATCCTCGGCACGTGCATTGAGCGAAAGTGAGGAAACTGCGAGACACACGGAAAAGATAGCGGCCTTGATCATATTCTCTTCACCTCGTTTTTCATTGTTGTCCTACTTAGACCAGGGCGGAACCACGCCGTTGCTGCGCGCGTACGCAATCGACTGCCCCAGATGCTCGTGTTGATCTTCGAGAATCAGCATCAGCGCGGCCTGCTTCGTCATGTCTCTTCCGAACAGTTTCACCGGCGCCTGCAGGTCATTGTCGGAGAGTGCCGTGATCGCTTTTTGCAGATTGGCGTAAGAAGCCTTCAGAGCTTCCTGCAATTTTCCCGGATCGGTGATGGGCGCGGCCTTTGCCCCCGTATTCGGTGTGCCCGAAAGCGCGCCGGCGAGCATGCGGTTCTCCGTAACGATCAGGTTGAACACGTCGCCGACGGAGCGAACGCCTTGGCCGGGCTTCCAGTCGTACTTGCCCGACATAACGCGCGCGAGCTCAGTGAATTTGTCGGAAAGTGTTCCGGCATCTTTTGCGAAGGCGGCCTGCATTCCGGCCGGCTGCGCCTGCGCCAACGGCACCATCAGAGCGACCGCAAGCGCGCAAATTCCGTACTGAATCAAAATCTTCTCCATGTGAAACTCCTCCAGGCGATGCGCCTGCTCACCGGACAATATGCCGCGAACAACCAGCGTTTGCAGGAAAAGTGACATGCGGCGTCCGAAGTGAGACAAGCGGTCAGAGTTGGCCGTCAAATACTGTTGCCACGGGTCCGTTCACAGGTTTAATCCGCTAGGTCGTTCATCCGTTCTCGTGTCGGCTGGAGAACTCCACGTTCGATCTGGTGTACAAGGTCTGTAATTGTGGCGTTCATATGTACCGGCACTCCGGACGCGTGGCCTAACGTCACCACATAGCCGTTGATGAAGTCGACCTCAGTCTTCCGGCCGCGCTCAAGGTCCTGGAGCATCGAGGGTTTGACATCCCCATAGAAGGCAATTATTGCTTCGACCCACGACTCATAGCGTTTCTCTACCGCGACATTGCTCGCCCATCCGGGCGGAATCGGGTCCACGGCCAGACGCTCCAGCCGAGTGCCAATCGCAAGTGCCACGGATAACGCTTCCTCGTACGTCCGTCGGAAAACCTTCTTGCCTGCCTCCGTTTCCATGTACTGACGCATGGTTTGCGAACAGAGCGCACCGAGGGTTGTAACCGAGCAATTGATTAGGAGCTTCGACCAGATGGCACCAGTCAGGTTTGAAGATACCTTAACCTCAATCGCTCGACCTAGGGCGCGCGCAACCCGCTCGACGCGCTCACTGACACCACCAGCAAGTTCGCCTATCAGTAGATGCCCTGCATTCTTCTGCTCGTAGACGCCGGGTTCTACCATCGTGGCACCAAGATTTGAGAATCCACCAAGGATCTTATCTTCGCCTAGGCGATCCGCAAGCACCCGTGCAACGCCGCCATTCTGTATAGGCAAAATAGCCCCTTCGGGGGCAAGTAGGCCCACCACGTAGGGCGCGACTTCCAGAGCGTCCTGCGCTTTGGTGGCCAGCAGGATCAGGTCAAATTGGTCTCCCTTTCCGTAGGCCTCAACTGCGGCAACGTCGATAGCGTCTGCCCTCACCTCCCCTCCGATGCCGGACACTCGCAGGCCCGATCTGCGCAATGCCTCCGCAGAATCGGTATTGCGAGCCGCAAGCCGCACGGGTAGTCCTGTGCCGATGGCACGCGCCGCAATTGTTCCGCCCAAGGCGCCGATGCCCACTATCAGTATTTGCATTTTGAAGCCTCCAAGATGCCCGCGATGAGACTGAATCCCGCCAGTTGCGACTTGCTCCAAACAAGCCATGGCCCAGGCGTCGCAACGCGGGCGATCCAATCGTCCAAGGTCCGGATGATGTGGCTTGGCGTCCCGTCCGCGCATGTGGGCGCCCTCGACGGGTCTATGACGCGAGCGCGAACGGCGGCACCTCGATTTCGCCGCTTGCGATGCAGGCCGTGGCGCCACCAACGCTGACAGAGTTCACAACGCCTCTGCTCTTACGCGCCTCCGCTTCGATTTCGCTTCGGCGCCCCATCGAGACGCCTTGCTGGATGGAAAGGCGATAGGCCGTCCCGCCAAAATCTTGCTTCGATGCCATGGCACCGACGAGGGCGGCGCAGGCGCTGCCCGTCGCGGAATCTTCTTCGATGCCCAGCGCGGGTCCCCACATGCGCGCATAGATCTTGCCGCCATCCCGTAGATCTCCTGCGAAGAAGAAGATGTGGGGAGACCACGCTCGTGAGAGCGTTGCTACCCAGGCCGCCCGATTAATCGCCGCCCGATCAACCACTTCGTTCGAGTTCAGTTGCGCAAAACAGAATGAAACACCGGCGCCCGCGAAAAAGGCTTGGTTCACCTCGGCGGGTTCGACCGATAGTACGGCGGCGAGTTCCGCCGGAGAAGGTGCGCCGCTCGGCGTCTCGATCTTCCCCGATAACGTCAACGTGCCGTAGAATCCCCCGTTTCGCTGAGCGACATCAACCGTCACGGGACCGGCATTCTCCTCCAGAATGAGCCGGACTGGATCACTAAGCCGTACGTGCTCTTTCATCACAAGAGCACAGGCTGTGCCGACCGATGGATGTCCCGCAAAATCGAGCTCCACCCGAGGTGTAAAGATGCGCACCCGAAAGTTGTTTGCAGAATCGTTCTTCGGCAGGACGAAAGTCGTTTCGCCGAAATTGAATTCGCGAGCAATCTTTTGCATGCCCTCGGTCGAAATGCCGGCCGCGTCGGGCAGAATCGCCAGTTGATTACCGCCGAACGGTGTCGAACTGAAAACATCGACGATTTGAAATGCGTACTTCATGAGATCACCCTCCGTGTCAGGCCTCAAGCCTTGACGACGAGGTCGATCTCAACGCAGGCCCCGAGTGGTAGTGCTGCGGCCGCGATCGTCGTGCGGGCGGGAAAGGGCTGACTGAAATATTTTGCGTAGATGCCATTCATCGCGGCGAAGTCAGTCATGTTCGTGAGAAACACACCGGCGCGCACGACATCATCAAAACTCTTGCTGGCTGCCTTCAGAACCGCCGAT
>DATNEX010000025.1:0-38350 GCA_035606605.1 Terriglobales bacterium | reverse complement strand
TTCTTCGTGAGCACGCTTTCTGAAGGACTTTCCACCGCTACTAGTCCTACACCCACGCGACTTTAAGGGCAAATCAGCTGTACGTGCCCCCTACAATATCACGGGAATGCCGGCTGGCAGGGGCACCTAAACCGCATCACGGGCGCACACCTGGAATCCTCAACCGTATGCGATACAAAGCCGGTTCGAGCGCACAGGTATAACGTTTTGCGATCCTGAAGTGGCAGGACATAAATTGGATTGGCGGAGAGCTGAGACTTCAACGTGCCGTTGTAAAGCAAATTGAAGACGAAGTAAAAACCGTTCACTCCAGCAAGCCGCTTGCGCTTGACACTCGCATTCTGGATCTGCTCAAGCAACATAGGCAAAACAGCATTTTCACCTCGCCGAATGATTGGGTCTTCGCCTCACCCGAGAAGCATGGAAAGCTGCCCCGGAGCTACACATCCTTTTGGGAAAAGTTGGGGCGGCGTGCCACGATGCTGGAATTGTGCACGTTTCACCTCACAGCTTTCGGCACAGCTATCGTGCGTGGCTGGATGAGTTGGGAACGCCGATCACGGTGCAGCAACGCGCCATGCGGCACGGAGACATCCGCGTCACAATGAATTATGGCGATGCGATTGGGGAAGGGTTGCGGGAAGCATCGGCGAAGGTTGCCGCAAGAGCCATACCGCAATAACGGCATGGAAACGGCATGTAACAGGGTCTAAGCCGTTGAAAACATGGGGTGGGAGACGGGAATCGAACCCGCAACAACCGGAGCCACAGTCCGGTGCTCTGCCAGTTGAGCTACTCCCACCAGATCTACCGATTATAACGGGTTCTGTCGGAAGAAGTCTTCGTCTAGCGTGCAGCGGTATTGCGTAACGTGTGCGCCAAGGCCCCGAGCGCCAGAGGTCAGGTCGGTTGATGGCAGATTACGTATAGAGCACGACTGAGAAGTTAGTTTGTCTGAGGGCAAATCGCCCAATCGCTAGGCTCGATCCCCATTACACCCGGCCCACGCCAACGTATTCAAATCCCATGGCTCTGAGGCGGACGGCGTCAAGGAGGTTCTTGGTATCGACAATGAGAGGGCGGCGAAGAAGAGATTTGATTTTTCCGAAGTCGAGTGCCCGAAATTCAGGCCAGCCGGTTCCGACAACCAGAGCCTCCACCCCTTCCGCGGCAGCATAAGGCGATTCGCAGTAGTGCACTGTGCCATTGAGTTCAAGCTTCGCATCTGGGATCGCCACCGGATCGTAGGCGCGAACACGTGCGCCTCGGGCGACCAAACCCTGTGCCAAGCGGATTGAAGCCGACCCAGCGACCGAGTTCGTATTCGGCTTAAAAGCCAGCCCTAAAATCCCGACATCTTTATTTTGCAACGACTGCAAGCACGAAGAAATCTTTTCAGCGAGGCCTTCCGCCAAGGACTGATTGACCTCACGCGCAGCACTCAACACTCGGAGCGAGACATTGTTCTGTTGCGCCAGGACAGCCAAAGAATCCATCTCTGATTGCGCAAACAGTCCGCCCATGGCTGCGCCGGCCTGCAAACAACGAGGTCCGATCTTCTTGTCCAGGCCAAGAGCGAGAGACAGATGCACGGCGTCCGCGCTGACCTTCTCGCAAAGACCGGCGAGTTCATTGATGAACGAAATCTTGGTGGCCACGAACGCGGTCGCGGCTTCACGCACTAGTTCGGCCGTGGCATGGTTGGTTACGATCACCGGCACTCCCCGCATTACCAGCGGATGGAAGATCTGCTTGATTGCCGCTACCGCATCGTTGGATGTGGTTCCGAGAATTATCCGGTCCGGCCAGTTAAAATCCTCAACAGCGCATCCGGCGGTAAAGAATATCGGCTGCGAAACCACGATCGCCTTCAACCCCTCATCGGCGACCATCCGCTCCAGCGCGGCTCCAGTTCCAACAGGGACGGGAGTCACGATCGAAAGGATCGGGGGCTTCGAAACTGATCTGGCAATACGCACCACCAACTCAGGCAATTGCTGCGGATTATCTTCAGCTAGAAAAATCACGCCGGCTTTGCGGGCAAATGCTTCGACATCGGTCGAATATGCCAGGCGCCCTGAGCGGACATTGCGTCGGATAATTTCGGAGAGATTTTTTTCGTGGAAGGGCACTTTCCCTTGTGCCATATCCACCATGCGGGAGCTGTCCGGATGGCAACAGGTCACGGGTGTACCGAAATCAGCCAAGCAAGCGGAAGTCACCGTTCCCAAGTAACCCGCACCATAGACGCCAATTTGCATTCTTCCTCCCCCGCCTGCAAAACGTCCCGCCGTCGTAAAACCCAACCTCTTTTATTTACCTTGCTGGACGCGCGCTGGGCAGAGTACGCAAGGGACATGCGGGCACAGGAAAAGGTACAGGGTCGTGTGTCCTGTGGGCCAGTAATCCCTCAGTAACTCACCGCTTTGAGTTGGCCTTGCCGAGCACCGATTGCACCCGCGTGCAAGCGTCACCACGTGGTGAAGACTCTTTGCCAACCCGGTGTCCGCACCAGATCCTTCAATGCGCACGCACATGGTGCGAGGTGTCTCGTGCTGTAGGTGGTGGATCGTGGTTACCTCGATTACTTCCGGTTGAAGATTGGCAACACTTGTAATGTGCTTCCGAGGGGAGTGTTGGATGCGAACACAAGCTAAGTAGAACACCTGAGAGACGCGGGCGATTTGCGTTTTTTCCAGCTCATTTTTTCGAATTTTCTTTTTTTCCACGAGCTCCGTAGGTGATACTCACGTCATCCACTCAGGACTTGCTGCTGTAGCGCCGCTTGGGTGCCCAGCCTTTCTCA
Organism: Terriglobales bacterium; assembly: GCA_035606605.1. Lineage (GTDB taxonomy): Bacteria > Acidobacteriota > Terriglobia > Terriglobales > Acidobacteriaceae > Gp1-AA145. The sequence goes on along the minus strand of DATNEX010000025.1, from coordinate 35,544 downwards.
AGCCCGTGGTCCCCACAATCTGGAGGCTTTTCTCGCCATGAGTAGTGCGCGCGTTCCCTTCGTTCTATTCGCACTCGTGTCTTCTGCCGGACTCTCCTTCGCCCAAACTGCCGCCACCGGATCAATCACGATCAGCGGATCTTTACAGGGACCGATTTGCGTAAACAACACCTGCGGGATCTACGACTCCGGCCAGATTCAGATCACCGTGAATAGCTTCACGGTGTCGACAAACTACAGCCGCTCTGCAAATCAGAAGACCGCAACGCAACTTGCAAACTCCCTTGCGACAAAGCTCAATGTCTCGAGTTCTCCGGTAACCGCCACCGTATCGAAATCCAAGATCACGATGACAACCAAGGCAACCGGCACGGCAGCCAACTACCCCCTTTCCGTTGCAGTCACCCACAGCAGCTATTTTGCGTCCGCGTCATTCACGGCCACTGCTTCCGGATCGACACTAACTGGCGGGACCGGAGCGCCCATTCCATCGCCCGTGCCTATCGGCACTCTCGTTTCCCAACTGTCGAACAATACCAGCGCATGTTCTTCCTCGAGCGATCCCGCGGGCAACCTCGCCTATTGCTTCTCGTTCTTTGATGGCTTCAATACCAACCCGAACAATCTCGGCGCTGAAACGCTGGTCCCGAACGCACCAACTGGACACATTTCCCCTCTCACCATTCGAAACCTGATGTATCCAGGCTGGAATGGCAAAGTGATTTGCGAATATCAGCCTTGGTTTGGACTGAGTAGCCATGCCACCGTCGGCTACAGCGAGAATGATGCCGCCACGGTTGCGGCGCAGAATTCCTTCATGGTTCGGGAAGGCTGCGACGTCAATCTCGTCGATTTCTACGGTCCAGTCGATCCCAAACAGAGCTTCAATCTGGCGACAACCAACGCCGTTTTCGCCGACCTCAATGCCCGATCCGGTTATCCCCTGAAGTTTGGGATCATGGAAGATAAGGGTTCCCTGATCTCGCGTTGTCCCACGTCGAATCAGACGGAAAGCGCCACCCTAAGCTGCCTTCAAAACGCGCTAGTCTACGACATGGATTACATCAACACTCAATACGCGAGCAGCGCGGTGTACTTTACCGACGGCGGCAGCCCCGTGGTCTTTTCCTTTGTCACAAAGGCGGTGTGGCCAATTCTTACCCCTACCGACTGGGATGCAATCTGGTCGGCCGTAAAAGCTCACACCGACACCTATGCTGCGCCGTTCAAGTACGTCCATCAATTCGGATCCTTTACCAGTTCCTCGTACGACAACGGGCGTTTCGCGTGGGTGCAGCCGCCCGTCTATGACGCGACCCAGCAGTTCTGGTGGGGTTCGAGCACGAGCGCCTCGCCCACCTACCTCGACAATTTCTATAGTGCCGGACTGGCACACCCGTCACAGCTCACGATTGGCGGCCTATGGAAGGGATTTGATGACAACAATGCCTCCTGGGGCAAAAACCGCGTCATCGCACAGCAGTGCGGACAGGTATTGCTGAAAACGGCGAATGAGATTTCGAACTATTTCGGAGGAACAAATCCCCAGTTGCCTTACGTTCAGGTGGTTACCTGGAACGACTACGAAGAAGGGACCGCCGTTGAGAACGGGATTGATAACTGTTACGCGGTCAATGCATCGATTTCCGGATCGCGACTAACTTGGGCTCTCTCCTCCTCGGATTCTTACGCCAGCACTGCTACGATTCACCACTTCAACATCTATTTTGCGGATGCAGCGGGCAATCTGTACAGCGCCGCTTCCAACTTGCCGGTTGCGGCAACCGCGTTCGACCTCTCTTCTGTGGTACCCACCGGCACCTGGACCGTGTACGTCGAGATGGTTGGTCAGCCTTTGATGATCAACCGCATGTCCAATACCGTGACATATATCCACTGATTGTTGTCGAAAGGTGGTTACGGCAGGCTCCGCGATGTTCCGAGCTGTTGGATACCGAAACCGCTGCTTGCGTCTGCAGAGCAGTTCTGGTACTGCTTGAAGACGCACCATGATCCTGGAAGCTCTGCATCGCATTGTGAATCATCGCGAGGGCCTTTCTCGCACCGAAGCCCGCTCGGTTATGGGAGAAGTGTTGTCCGGTAAGTGTACGGACGCGCAGATTGCAGCCCTGCTGGTGGGCCTTCACATGAAGGGCGAGACGGTCGAAGAGATTGTTGGCTTTGCCGAAGCGATCCGCGATGCTGCCACTCCGATTCGGGTTCAAAGCAATTCCGTGCTCGACGCTAGCGGCACCGGCCGCGAGGCGCTGGTGGACACCTGCGGAACCGGTGGGGACGCCGCGGGCACATTTAATATCTCGACCGCAACCGCATTCGTCGTTGCCGGATGCGGCGTTCGTGTTGCCAAGCATGGCAACCGTAGCTCGACACCCAAAGTTGAAGGCCAGACCCTGGTGCCGAAATGCGGCGCAGCCGACGTTATGGAAGCACTCGGCGTAAACATTCAGCTTTCTCCCGAACGAATTGGCAAGTGCATTGAGGAAGTTGGCATCGCGTTTTTGTTTGCCCCTGCCATTCATAGCGCAGCCAAATACGTATCGCCCACTCGGAAAGAAACACGGCTGCGCACAGTCTTTAACCTGCTTGGACCACTCACCAATCCGGCAGGGGCTTCGGCGCAGGTAGTTGGTGTTTATTCCGTTGACCTGGTTGAGAAAGTGGCCGAGGCGCTCAGCATGCTGGGAACGCATCGTGCCTTCGTGGTACATGGGCTCGATGGCTTAGATGAGATCACCGTTACCGGCCCCACGCGCATAGCCGAGGTACGAGACGGAAGCGTCCACTCTTACGAAGTCACCCCCGAGGAGTTCGGCCTCAGCTCGGCCCCCCTGGCTTCCCTTTCCGGTGGGGATGCCGCGGAAAATGCACGCATCATCCGGGAAATTCTGGGTGGAGAAAAATCCCCGCGGCGCGACGTGGTCCTTCTGAATTCAGCAGCTGCTCTGGTTGCGGCAGGACGGTCCGAGCACTTCAAGGATGCAGCAACACTTGCAGGCAATTCAATCGATTCCGGAAACGCCTCCCAGAAGTTAGACGCGCTGGTGAGGTTCACGACTGCAAATTAGGCCCAGGCAAAGGACGCTTGGTTCACTCTTCTACGCCGCGATAGCGCTTTGGCGAAATCCTAGGCGAACTCCACCTTCTCCATCCACTGCGCAATTTGTACGTTCCACCCGAGCTCTTTTGCCATCGTGTCGCGCAACTGAGCTGCCGCCTCCGGCTCGCCGTGGACAAGGTATGTGCTTTTGGGCTTGTTGGAAAAAGTCCGCAGCCATTCCATAAGTTCGGGTGTATCAGCGTGATCGCTGAACTGTTCGAGCGCCGTGACCTGGGCGCGAATCGGCACCATCTGTCCGAAAATCTTCACCTCCGACGCGCCACTCTTGATGATGAATCCCCGAGTCCCCGGCGCCTGAAAACCGATAAAGAGGACCGTATTTCGCGGATCCGGGAGGCGTTGAATGAGATGATGCTGAATCCGCCCTCCCGTGACCATGCCGCTCGATGAGATGATCACACAGGGGAACCGAGAGTCATTGATCTTCTTCGATTCCTCTGCGGTCTGAGCAAACGTAAATCCAGGCCAGTGCAACGGTGAGCCGTGCTTAGCGACCAATCGCTTGGTTTCATCGCTATACTCTTCCGTGTGCTTCATGAAGATCTCAACTGCCTTGATCGCCATAGGGCTGTCGCAATAGACCGGCACTCGCGGACATTGGTCGGACTCCATCAACTCCTTCAACATAAATAGGAATTTCTGCGTACGCTCAACCGCAAAGGCCGGGACCACAAGACTTCCGCCGCGGGCCACGGTTTTGCGGATTAGATCTGCCAACGCGGGACGCGGATCTTCTGTTGGATGGCTGCGATTGCCGTAGGTCGATTCCATCACCACGATATCTGCCGTCTCGCCCGCTTCCGGCCCGGAATACACGACCTTGCCCGGGGCGATGTGTTGATCACGCACGCGACCGATATCTCCGGTGAAGAGCAACCGTTTGGGGCGGCTACCCCCGCCCATGGAATCGATGGTGACTTCGGCCATAGACGAGCCGAGGATGTGCGCCGCATGTACAAACCGAAACGATACCCCGCGGGCAATCTCCTTGGTTAAGCCAAAGACAATGGGCTGGAAATATTGCAGGCACTCCAGGGCCTCCTCCATCGTGTAAAGCGGCAAGGCAGGATCATGCTTCGACGTCTTGAACTTGTTGTGGAACTCGGCATCTTCTTCCTGCAGGTGTCCAGAATCAGGCAAGATGATGCTGCATAGATCAATGGTCGACGGCGTTGCATAGATTGGTCCACGAAATCCTTGCTTCACCAACCGGGGAATCCAGCCGCAATGATCGAGGTGAGCGTGAGTCAGAATCAGGCAGTCAATTTCCTTTACCGATAGCGGCACATTCTGCCAATTGCGTTCGCGCCATTCCTTCTTTCCCTGAAACAGGCCGCAATCAACCAGCAGTTGCACGCCGGTCTTGCCCGTGATGTCCCCGGACGTATTCAGCAGATGCTTGGACCCGGTGACTGTACCCGCCGCGCCAAGGAATTGAATGTAAGCCAAGAAAGCCTCCTGGGTTGGTTGTTGAGATATTGAATCTTTGGAAAGCACCCAGTAGGTGACTTCATTGATTCAATTCAATCGTGTACTCGTTATTTCGCGTGTCGCTCTCCGGCACGCTGCCATCGTTGACAATTGCTCTGATGGGAGTACTTCCGGCGAGAATCCGCACCGAGGCTTTGGATTTTCCGGGCACCACAAGCTTCTCTACGGCATCCTTAGTGCTCATTCTGAGAATCACGGGAACTTCCGCCGCTGCTCCACCCAGGTTCTCGGCGGTCACCGTCACCAAGTATCCGCCGCCCACAACTGCTCTTGCAAACACTGAAGTGATGCGGAAATCCGGCAGTCCCCGATCGCGATAAACCCAATCGTCGAAGAACCAAGCCAGATCGCGATGCGACTGCGCCTCGATCAATCGCTGCATGTACATAGCGTCCTTGTCTTCTTCGGCTTTGTAGTTGTGGAGCGCTGCCGTCAGCGCCGTTTCTCCAACCAGCTCCCGCAGCATCCACCAAACATTCGTCGCTTTGGTTCGCACGTAAAACTCGTCCGTAGAATTGATAAGTGAACGCATCGCAGGATCGCTTCCCGGTAGGGATCGTTCGGCGTCGATCAGAGCTTCCCGATGGCTCTGCAAGTACGCCTGGGCAGTCTCCCGGCTTTTTTCCTGCTCGATATATCGCACCTGAGCGTACCCTTGAAGACCTAGCGAAATCCAAGGGCGAGGCGAGAGAAAATTCAGCTTTGCAGACTGCTGAACCGCCATTAGCAAAAGGCTGGTCTCGTCAGCTGTGAGGGGCATTAACCAAGTGTTTCCAGATTCAAACGGAGCTGCGTCTGGGTAGGGGAGATCGATAACCCTTGCCCGCGTACCCTCCCCCGAACTATGTTGGCCAAGCCACACCGCAATGCTGGGCTCCACTTGCTTCAGGGCCATTGCGTAATCATTCGCTCCGGACTTGTGCTCGGGCAAGTAAAAGATGTCGGCCGACGGCCTGGCGAGCAGTTCCTGGGCAGATACGACGAAGAACGGGACATTGGCGTCTAGGTCCCGCCACAGACATGCCGCCGGCTTATCAAGAGCAGCTAGTCCCACGTCGCCGCAGAAGAGTCTTTGCCGATCCGATGCTGCTAGAAACGCGACGGAGGCGACCATTTCCGCATCACGCTCTCGTCTCTTCCATCGCCCGACGGTCTCCGACAGGCTACTCGGATCGGACATGTTTGCGGCGTGAGCGGCGATTGGATACCAGACAACGTACCCGATTCCCCGCAAGCCGGTGAAAGAGGCGCTGATCTGGTCCCAATCGGAGTCTTTGGCGGTATTTGCGGGAACACCAACGCGGGTTAACCGGGTTGTGTCCTGTGGGATCACACCCTCATATCCAACGGTGAGATTAACGGTGTCTTTCGGGGCGAGTGGCTTCGGCAAGGTTACAATCGCCTCGCTGAGCCCGCCCGTGTGATCGACATCGGAGGCGTAGGTTTGTGTGACGAACTCTGCGGATTTGTCAGCCATTTGAATCGACGCCCAGTGCAGACTGGACGAGATCTGTAACGTCACAAATCTCTGCGGCGCGTCCGAGTCGTTGCGCAGCGTGATCTTTCCTCGAACGCCCAAACGTTGCTGGCCGGGATCCAGGGTAAGGTCTAAGTCATATCGGGTGAAACTGAAAGCTTCACGATCCAGCGCCGAGGCGTGAATCGTAAGGCAGAGAAGCACGCCCAAAATGCAAAGGAGCCTCATTTTTGTGGGCAACGCCTCTGCCGTACGACTTCGTAAAGAACTACACCTGCAGCAACCGAGACATTGAGCGACGGCACTTTCCCAAGCATAGGAATAGAAACCAGAAAGTCACATTTTTTGGCGACGAGGTCGTGGAGTCCTTTCCCTTCGGCGCCAAGCACCACCGCGCAATCCATTTTGTAGTCAACTGTGTCGTAGTTGTCTTTACCCCGCTCGTCCAGGCCTACGGTCCAAATATTTCGCGACTTCAAGTCTTCGAGCGTTCGGGCGATGTTGGTGACCTTGGCAATGGGAAGGTGAGCGCTCGCGCCGGCCGAGGCCTTGGCGACTGTTCCGGTCACGCCCGCAGCTCGTCGCTCCGGGATCACCACGCCGTCAGCACCGGCTGCTTCGGAAGTACGCAGGATGGCTCCTAGGTTGTGCGGATCTTCTACGCCGTCAAGAACCACGACCAGAGAAAACTGGCCACGCTTGGCCGCGAGTAGATCGTTGAGATCGGCGTATTGCTTGGCCGAACTCACGGCGACTACCCCTTGGTGGGCACCAGTGGATGCCATGCGATCTAACTCCTGTCGCGGCAGAAAACGAACGGCAATGCTGTTGCGACGGCACTCTTCAATGACCTTCTGCAAACGCAGATCGTGGCGCTCCTTTGCCACGCCCACCCATTCGAACGCTCGACCGCGTGATTTGAGGGCTTCGCTAACGGAGTTGATCCCGTAAATGATGTTCATGAAAGAGATAGTGTAAACGTTGAGGCATTTGCGAGTGGAAGACGGACCAGAGCGAGGAACCTCGCTATCCGCCGATATGCACCATAGTCCGCGAGGCAGGCACGAAATCCGGCTCACCGATGTGGTGACGTTCTTCTTTCTTGCTCACCACGTCGTGAATGAACGAGACCAGTTCTGTGTCCGACGCGCCTCGGCACATCAACTCCCGCAAATCGTGGTCCCAGGTGGAAAAAAGGCAAGTTCGAACCTTGCCATCCGAGGTAATACGAATTCGGCTGCAGTGCCCGCAAAATGGATGCGATACCGGCGCAATGATTCCGATCTCACCAACTCCATCATCAAAACGATAGCGCCGGGCGGTCTCACTGCGAGCGCGAGGGATTTCCACCAAGGGTCGGTACTCGGCCATCCGCTTCAGGATCTCATCGAGCGTCACCACCGTGGCAGGTGACCACACCCGATCTTCTTCAAGTGGCATGAATTCTATAAAACGCACGACCACACCCTCTTCGCGGGCGAACATGCCGAACGGGATAATCTGGTCTTCGTTGAAGCCGCGCATGAGCACACAGTTGACCTTGAGCGGCCAGAGCCCAGCGCGTCGTGCCGAACGAATGCCTGCCAGCACGTGATCGAATCCGCCAGGCACGCGAGTAATCCGTGCGAAGCGATTGGGATCGACCGCGTCCAAGCTGACGGTAATGCGATTCAGGCCAGCATCCTTTAGGGACTCGGCCATGTCGGAGAGAAGATGCCCGTTGGTGGTAATAGCAAGATCGAGAATGTCACCCTCGGCGGTGCGTAGGGTCGACAAGTCGCGAACAAAATCGACAATCCCTCGTCGCAAAAGCGGTTCACCGCCAGTGAGTCGGATCTTTTTGATTCCGAGCGACACCAAAATTCGCGCCATTCGCAGGTAATCCGCGAAAGGCAGTTCGCCATAGAACGCGCCTTCGTTGCCCGTCCGGCAATAAACACACTTATAGTTGCACCGGTCCGTAATCGAGATCCGGAGATCGGTAATGCTGCGTCCAAATCTGTCGGTCAGAACAGCCATTAGCGCTTAGCAGTTGGCACGTGGTACTCCTTAGGGATTCATGCCCGAGGAGCCCAAATGCCAAGTGCCAGGTGCTAATCCTCTCGAAACCAAAGTCCAAAAACGAAGAGTTGAGTGTATTGGAGAGAAGACGGAGATCAGCGGCAGCCGTTTCCTTTCCAAGCACGGGAGGCGCAGGCGTTTCCACCTACACCCTCGGGGGATTTCCTTACCGCCCTTTGGAAGCCAGTGTGGTCTTTGCCGCCAAGCAGGCTAAGAAATCCTACCCTCGCCGCCAAGGCCATGGCCATTCCCCAAGGCCGAGGCGGTCGGAAACTCAACTCAATTATAGATGCTGCCTAGACGAAAAACGGACGTTCTCAGACCCAAATTCTCGAGCGCCTGAGTCTTCATTGCAATGCCTTCGCGATCGCCTTCTCGGCCAATGGCGCCATGACCGCGTATCCAGCCTTGTTCGGATGTAGTCCGTCATCTGCCAACTCCCGTTTCAACATGCCTTTTTCATCCACTACGACGCTGAAGTAATCAAGATAGAACAGACGATTGCTTTCGCAATAATCCTTCAGCCATCTATTCAGCGAGAGAATGCGCTCCCTCGGTCGCTGGGCAAAAAATTCCTCTGCTCGCTGGGTGTAGTTGTTCACTGGAAGAACCGAAGAAAAGATCACGCGGATGCTGTTCGCCTTGGCAAGTTCGGCGATACCGGAATAGTTTGCCTCGATATCTTGGTCTGCGATTGGTCCGCTGTTTCCGGCAATGTCGTTGGTTCCCGCCAAGATCACGACTACCTTGGGCCGGAGCCTAACTACATCCTGGCGGAAGCGCACCAGCATCTGTGAGGTTGTCTGGCCCCCGATGCCGCGATTCACATACGGTTTACCCGGGAATGACTCTTCGATCTTCCAGCCGTCAGTGATTGAGTCGCCGAAGAAAACAACCCGCTGTTCCCCATCCCCGGGTGGTGGCAAGGCGTTATTTGCGTCGCGATAGCGAGCGAGTTCACCGAAATCGTTCATGTAAACCTTGATTCGGCTAGCGCGGTAGTGGTCGAGTCCTGGAAATCCCGTCGGCGGGACGGTAACCGTGAGCGGCTGGGGTGCTGAAGACTGTGCGGCAATCTGTTGGACAGTCTGTTGTGCGGCTCCTGCGACCGTCATCGTAGTACACAATAAAAGAAGCTGAATTCTCATCTCCACGTTTCCCTTCGTGTAACGTCCTGTCTGCTAGAAACAAAATTGCCTGCACAGAGTCGATCTCTACAAGGCGGTAGATCTCACATCCCGTCGTAGTTCGGTCCGCCGCCGCCCTCAGGTGGTACCCAGGTGATGATCTGATAAGGGTCCTGAATGTCGCAGGTTTTGCAGTGGACACAGTTGGACGGGTTTAGGCTGATGCGCTTCCCATTGGGAGCCGCGGGATCATCCAGCATTTCGTATACATTCGCCGGACAGAAGTGCTGGCAGGGGCTGCCAAATTCCCTGATGCATCGCGACTCGCACACGTTGGTGTCGTGGATGATCAAATGGGAAGGCTGATCCTCTTCGTGCTTCGTGCCTGAATGATAGAGATCGGTGAGCTTGTCAAACGTTAGCTTGCCATCTCCTTTTGCGGATCCGATGAGATGCGACTCAGGACCGCCATCGGGCGGACATTCGCTAAGTTTCTTCATCCGTGCATAGCCTGGCCTTGCCGGGTAGCGATCGCGCCAGCCACGCCCCCCACTAAATTCCTGGATACCTGCATGAATCATGCCCCTCCAGAAACCGTGCTCGAAGCCTTGGTGGAAGTTGCGCACCTTCCATAACTCTTGCTTGATCCAACTGTTTTCGACCGCCGTTTGGAATTGGCTCAGGGTTGCGGAAGAGAAGTCGTCTTTTTTCAACGCCCCAAACGCTGTCTCGGCGGCCAGCATTCCGCTCTTGATCGCCAGATGAATACCTTTGAGCCGCTGCGAATTCAGGAATCCCGCCGAATCGCCGACGAGCATCCAGCCGTCTCCGGCAACCGGCGGAATGGCCCACCAGCCGCCGTAGGGAAACGACTTGGCACCATAGCGGATCATCTTCCCGCCCTCCAACAGTTTCATGACAAAGGGATGACGTTTGAATTGCTGAAGCACTCGCTGCGGGTCGAGTCGCGGATCGGGGTAATCAAGACCGATGACGAAGCCGAGCGAAACGATATTTTCTTTTCCGCCATAAATCCAAGCACCGCCGTACTCACGGGAAGTCAGCGGCCATCCCATGGTGTAGAGGACCTCGCCTGGAGCAATTCGGCCCGACGGAACTTCCCAAAGTTCCTTCACGCCTTGACCATAGGTTTGCGGATTGCGATTTTTCGCGAGTTCCAACTTGTTGACGAGCTGCTTGGCCAATGAACCTCGGGTGCCCTCCGCAAGAATAACCACCTTGGCTTGCAACTCATAGCCGGGCTCGAAGTTGGCTTTCGGCTGGTTTTGCTTGTCTAAGCCTTTGTCATCCGTACGAACACCGGTGACGCGATTTCCTTCCAACAGCAGCTCTGATCCCGCAAAGCCGGTGAACACCGTAACCCCCGCAGCCTCGACCTTGCTGCCCAACCACTTCACAAAACGATTCAAGGAGATGACGTAATTGCCGTGGTCGCGCAGTGGTGGGGGGGTGATTGGGAACTTGAATTTGCCGTTCTTGGTGAGGAAATAGACTCCTTCTTTTGCGACCGGAGCATCGAGCGGCGCTTCTTTTTCAAAATCTGGCAACAGCTCGCGCATCGACCTCGGGTCAAGCAGTGCACCAGACAGGCAGTGTTGGCCAATCTCCCGCGCCTTTTCGAGTACGTAGATATTTTCTTTGCTGAGCTGCGAATCGGGGTTCTTGGCGTTATGCTCGTCGATCAACTGCGCCATGCGCAACGCACAGGCCATGCCTGCAGGCCCGCCACCAACAATGACAACATCGGCCGGCATCTGAGGGCGCTCGATATTCTGGGGAGGATGCCGGAAAATTAGCATTGTGCACGCAAACAAAACTACTTACGAATCGGGACTGCCGTTAAAAGATCGACATAGCCGTTCGATGGACTTCAGCTTTTCGCCCTTTTGATCTCTTCCATCAATATCGGAACCACGTCGAACAGGTTGGCCACGACGGCTACATCGGCTATTTCGAAAATCGGGGCTTCATGGTCTTTGTTCACGGCCACAATTGAGCGTGCGCCTTTCATCCCAACGATGTGCTGAATAGCTCCACTGATGCCGAGCGCAAGGTACAACTTTGGCGCGACGGTCTGACCCGAGGAACCGATCTGGCGGTCCATCGGCAGCCATCCCGAATCGCAAATGGGGCGGGAGGCTGCGATCTCTGCCCCGAGTGTCTCGGCCAATTGTTTCGCCAGTTCAATATTTTTTTGTTCTTTAATTCCGCGCCCTACCGAGACAATAATTTCGGCCTGAGTGAGGTCGACGGCTTGCTTGGCTTCTTTGAACGGCGCCTGTGGCGTGGTGCGAACAGCATCGGACGAAATATCTACCGTAACAGTTTCCACCGGCGCGGCGCCCGTCCCTGCCTCAACCTGATCTCCCCGGAACGCGCCAGTCTGAAAGGTCACAAACCACGGAGCATCGCAACTGAAACTCACATCCGCGGCAAACTTCCCCTGAAACATTTGGCGGGTGAAAAAAGGTTTGCCGCCGTCCTTCCGAAAACCGATACAGTCGCTGATGACCGTTCGCCCCATCGAGGTCGCCAATTTCGGAATGAAGTCACGCACTTGATAGGTATGCGGCATCAGCACAAGACGGGGCTGAGCGGACGATATGAACTGCTTCAATGCAGCCGAGAACGCATCCGGCGTGTAGGCTTCGAGCGCCTCGGCTTCGATGGCATACACTTTCGCGAGTTTCTTGGATGCGATCTCATTCGCCACAGAGGAAACCCTTGATCCGACCACGGCAGCTTCCAAACTCCACCCCGCGTCTGCGGCAATTGCTTGCCCGGCCACAAGCGTCTCCCACGACACGCGATTCAGTTTCCCCGCGCGCTGTTCGACGACAACAAGAATGGTGTCGGCCATGGAGAAATCTCTTTTCCTTCTGACATCTACTCCGTCAAGGCGCCGCGCTTAATGCGCCCAATGATGAGCAAGGTGAGCGCCAGCGCACCTTGGCCTAGGAACCACAGCGGATAAACCAGCGATCCGCTCTTGACGCTGGAATACACGAAGGCAAGAAAGATCAGGTCGGTCCAAAACAGCAGCTTGCCGACCGTCATCATCAAGTTGCCTTTGTTCTCGTTCCCCCCTAACTGAACTTCTTCCATTCGAATCAATTGGTGTCCTGACATAGTTCCTCCGGAGATAACGGTTTGGCGATTCGCTCATAGGCATCAGGCCAGCCGCGGAAGCTGGCGATTGCCCAGGGGTTGCTATATCACACGAATTTCGTTGCGCAGCTTATCCACCAGTTTCTTAGCAATTTCCGCGGGTGGCCCTTCTAGATACTCGGTCTTCTTCGCCTTTTGGGGAATGTACATCCGCTCAATCTTCTGCAGATTCGACCCGATCGCCTGCTGGACCTCCGCAAGGGCAACCTTCCGCAGCGGCTTGTTCTTTGCCTGCTTGATGCCGATCAAGGTGGCATAGCGAAGCTTATTGATGCCTGATTGGATCGTTAGCACCGCCGGCAGGGGCATGTCGACGAATTGGAAGTAGCCGGCCTCCAACTCCCGCTTCACTCTAATTCCGCTGTCAGTTTTCTCGATTTGCATGATGATGGTCGCATGCGGGCGCCCCAAGAGCTCGGCGAGGATTACGCCTGTTTGTGCGAAGCCGTAGTCGTCCGACTGCAGGCCAGTAAAAATAAGATCGAATTGCTCATTTTGGATGACCTGAGCAAAGGCACGCGCAGTGCTAAGTGCATCTAGCCCCACGAACGCATTATCTTCCAGGTGAATCGCGCGGTCTGCTCCCTTGGCCAGCGCTTCACGCAGGACCTGCTGAGCCCGCGCCGGCCCTGCCGTGATCACGACGACCTCTCCACCGTGCTTCTCTTTCTGGCGCAAGGCCTCTTCAAGCGCGTAAGCGTCAGGCTCGTTGACCTCGTACGAGACGTCTTCACGAATCCACGTGCCGCTCTCGTTCAGCTTAAGAGGCGCATCCTTCTGCGGCACCTGCTTGATGCAAACCAGGATCTTCACGCGTATCTCCGGCAAACTGATCAGTATAAAAGAAGAAAGGGTTCAGCGCGCAGCCGCCGCTTCTGCCTTGGCGCCACGGAGCAACTCCACTGACTTCTTGGGATTGATCAAATGTCTTCGGCCATCTTCGCTCCTATCGGCACCCCGCCGAATAAGGTCAATGACCTTCTCAGGTGTCAGCGACGGATTCAGTGCGAACAACTTCGCCGCCAGGTTCGCCACATTAGGCGAAGCCATTGAGGTTCCAGATAACTTCGCTCGCGTACCGCCGGGGATAAAGCTGTCCACCTGGTATCCATCGGCATCCACCACCACGGTTGGACCATAGCTAGTAAACGACGTCTCGTCTCCTGCCTGATTCACAGCTCCAACAGCAATCAAATTCGGCAAGCGCAATCCCGCCGGAACATCGCGCAGAAAACTGGCATCGCTGTCACTGTTGCCCGCTGCGCACACAAACAGCGTCTTGGGAGCGCCCTTGATCGCGTTCTCGACTGCATCATGCCAGAGATCAAAAATCTCATCCGCCCGCTTCTTCCGTTCTGCGGGGTCCGTGGGTCCACCGGTTTTTGCCAGCCACACTTCGATCTCCTTGGGATCATCCCCCCAGCTCATGTTTACGACTCGCACGTTCCGGGTACGAAAATAGTCAGACATTTTTTGGAAGGCCGCCGTCATACGGTGCGCCCATTCGGGAGTCGGTTGAAATGGGAGGTCTGGCAATTGGTCGTCGAACCGTGCTACCACGAGTCGAACCGCTGGATTTCCCCGCGCGATTATCCCGGCGACATGGGTTCCGTGCAGGTAAAACCCAAGCACCTTTTTCATTTCGGCTCTTTGGTGCATCTCGTCGGGCGTGAGCGTGCTCATCGTCTTCTTGAAAGCCTGGGCCTCAGGAGAATCCACTCCATTTTCTAGATCAAGACGCGCCTTGATCTCCTCGCGAAACATCGGATATTCGGCCTGTTGCTGCCGGCTCAAGGGATACAGCCACCCTGTGGTCGGGTAGCCTTTGCTATCAAACGCCCATCCGTGGCTGCCGCTCTCGGTGGGATTCGGATCGCTGAACACCTGATTCCCAAAAACTGTTACGTCAACCCCGGTGTCCCATATACCAACGCGCACAGGTGTTAATTTGTCCGCATCCGTGAGTGTCACCTCGCGCGCTTCCCAGATGTCCGGCCTTGCTGTGTTGTGGGCAGTGACGTACTTCCCCAATACCTGGGCTAGGAGATCCTTTTCCGGAATACCAAACTGCAGAGTGGTTCTGATCTCCACCAAATCCCAGGCTTGATCATTGCTCAAGGCTTTGGATTTCTCGACCGCGGGATCTAACTCGGTCTTCGCCATTCCGATCAACCCCGCCCTGCTGACGGTCTTCGACTGCGCCCATGACGCCTTTGCCCAGTCTTGAACAATGTCCCAAGGGAGCTTATTTACGGCTTCCTCGTAGAATTTTGCGAACGCCTGTTCATACTCGGGTCCGCTGCTTGACCTCGTCTGCAGGGCTGCCTGCAGTTCCGCCTCACTGCGCAGACGGGCCGTGAGCTTCGCCGCCGGCTTGTCCTGCATAGCACGAAGATCCTGCACGGTCTTCAATGCGCCCTGGTAGTCACCAGAAAGTTGCTGTAAGTCAGCCTTGATCCCAAGCAGCCCTCGCAAAGTGGAACTATCTGAAATGTCATAGTCGCGCAGGATCGTGTTGAGATCGGCGTCCACCTCTTCGGCGAAGGCGTGAAAAGTAGCGGCATCCACCTGCAAAAGCTCGGATGCTGGCATGGTCATGGGATAGGTAAACCGGGGTAGATCGGATTGGCTGGCGACCTTCTTTTTTGCGGCATTCTGCGAAATGCAGATCTGGCACAAAAGCACGCAAAGCAGCAGAAACCAGGTTCCTGCCCTTAGCTTAAACATAGGTTCCTTTCAGGGAACGAAGGCATTGGGTGACTGTCCGGACGAAACCGCAAAGTTTAGTCCGTGAAGACCACCGACTGCAACCCTGAAATCTCGAAGCGTTTGCGGCAGCGCAGGTTCTTGCAGCCCATCATGTCATCCCTGCGCAGCATGTAGGAGCGAGCCTTGGCGAACTTTGCGCGGTCTCGATCGTCAGCGCGGCCCGGCAACTGGCGCTTCTTGGTGCGCACCAGCCAGGTCACGTCATATTCGGCGGATTGGTGGCAATGCGGGCAGTTCAGCGTGGCAGGCCTCTTCTCAGGCCTTTCGTCGAAAAAGTCTCGCTCGTCCATGGTTCCAGGTGGCTCCTTGATCAATATTCTACAGACTGGGATGCACTTGAGCGCAGAGAAGCTTGCGATAGACTTCTGGAATGGCACGGAAGAAGAAGCTGAAGGCGTTTCGCGCGGTGAAGGCGGTTAAAGAGCTGGCCCGCGAGCGCATAGGGGCGCCTCGTCCGGAAAGAGTTGCGGAGGACAGGAAGAAAAAGGCTAAAGCTGCAGAGAAGCACAAGCCGACGCTGGCGCAATTGCTACAGCAATCCGATCAATAGCTGAAGGGCGCGCTCACGACGCCTTTTTCCGATCCACAGACCTAGCCGGCGGCAGGTCGCCCGGACGGCCATACTCTTCGTGGGTGTGCACCGGGCGCTCAGGATGGTCGGCGGCATCTTCCACTCCGTCGACTCGCGCGCGGCTTCAACCGCCTGATCAAGGAGTCGATTTAACGGACTCACTCGAAGCGAAGTTGGGAAGGCATCGGTTGGATTGCAGGAAGAAATCAGGAACTACCCTTCCTGCAGCTCCGTCATCAGGTCCGCTTTCAACTCTTCCTGCTTTTCTGGGCTGAGCTTCGCACCGCCAGAGGTGAGATAAAACACGTCAATTGCCATCTGACCTTCGGTGTCGATCAACGCGATTTCGATATTGCAGTTATGGTGCGAAAACCGGGATGAAATGCGGTGCAGCAGACCGAGCCGGTCCTGAGCGATGATCTGTACCAGCGTGCTATTTGCGGAACACTGGTCGTCGACTTCGACGCGAGTATCCACCTTCACTTTTGCAACGCCCTTTGACTCGGCACGCATGCGGTCGCGCATCATGCGATCGAGGTCGGCCTCGCCGTTCAGTACATCCGCAACACTGCGTTTGAATCGGTCCCATTCGGGGAGATTCAGCTCCAGCGTGCGGAAACGGTCGGTAAAAAAGAAGGTGTCAACGACGACACCAGCGGCATCGGAAAAGGCATCGGCTTTCACGATGTTCATACCCCAGGCAGCAAGCGCGCCAGCAATCTTAGAAAACAAGAACGGCCGGTCATTGGTCACCAGCGTCAGTTCAAACCAGTGTCGGCCCCGCTCCAGATAAAGCTGCACGGGGTCGTCCTTCATGCCTCCCGCCATCTCGAAATGGCGGAGGACCTCTTCCGCACGATAACTCCGCAAATACCGTTTTGGTAGCCCCTCAAGAAAATCGCGAATCTTTCCCCCCGACTTCGGCGCCATCGCCTGCAGGCGGGCAATGGTGTCATCCTTTTCCGTGTCAGAATGCACCCGCTGGTCGGCAGTGCGGCTCATCGAATTGGAGGTTCCGATGTAAAGCTGCCAAACGTTTTCGGCTTTCCATGGCGTCAGCGCGTCTGGGTTGACAGCTTTGATATCCGCATAAGTGAGCAGGCAAAGCATCTTCAGCCGCTCCGGGGTGCCCACCTTGTCGCTGAAAGCTTGAATGGTGGCGGGATCATAGATGTCGCGACGCAACACCGCTGAAACTTCGAGGTGACTCCCGATTAAGAATGAAATCGCCTCGCGATCCTCGTCATTGAGCCCGAGACGGTCCAAGCATTTGTGAGCAGTTTCCACACTCGTAATAACGTGATTTGTGCCCGGAATGCCCTTGCCCACATCGTGCAACAGCAGGGAGAGATACAGCAACTCAGGCCGTTCCAGTTCCTCGAGCAGCCGACCATAGCGCTGGTCCCATTCTGATTTCGACTGACGCGCACGGTGCAAGCACTCGATTGCCAGGAAGGAATGCTCATCGACGGTAAATCGGTGATAGAAATCCCGCACCACCAGTGAATCGATCAGCTTCAGTTCGGGCAGCAGCACGGTAAGCAGTCCGAGCGAATGCATCGACCGCAACGCGTCCGCCGCGTGGGGCTCAATCAGCACCGACTGCAGGTAGCGCCACGCTTCCGGACCAGATGGCGGTTTTTCCTGAATCTCCGGCAAAACCTGCTGAATGCGGTGCTCGGTCGCCATGGCCGGCCTAAGTCCATGATGCGCACAAAAACTGAAGATGCGGAACAGCACATCCGGATCGTGTACGCGCGAGGGTTGCTGCAGCATGACAAGGCCGTCAACGACCGAGAAATCCGCATTCGACAGACGTGACCGAAAGTTTTGAAAATGCCGATACAAAGAAGAGCGGGAAGCGGGCACTGCTTCCAGCAAACGCAAACACTCATAGTGGATGGCGCGGGCGTGGCGAAAATACACGCGCATCCATGCCGCCGCATCCACAGGCTGATCGGGACTGACACCGATGTGTCGAGCCGCGGCTTCGTCCTGCGATTCCCACGCGAGCATGTTATCGTCGCGGCCTTGCCGGTAGTGCAGGAAGGTGCGAACCGAACTCAGAAATTCCAGTGCGGGCCCAAAGCTCTTCCGGGTCAATTCCGGTAGCAACGCTGGTTGATCGGGCCAGCAGCGTTCTCTATCAATGGCGGAAAGAAGAGCCATCCAGCACGCCACGTTGTAGTCTCGCAAACCGCCCGGCGCCTCTTTGATATTCGGCTCGAGGTGAAACACGGTGTTGCCGTATTTCGCATGACGCGACCGCGTTACCTCTGCAAGTTGTTGAACAATGTATCCGCCTTCCCGCGCGAAAAACTTTGGCAGTACTTTGTTATGGAGACGGTCAAACAGTTCGCGGTCACCCGCCACATAGCGGCAATCTAAGAGGGAGATCGTGAACTCGACGTTTTGCTGATCGAACTGATCGCATTCCGCCAGCGTACGCGTCGTCGGGCCCAACTTCATCCGCAGATCCCAGAGTTCCTGGCAGAAGCTGCGGATCGGGTCCCGCAAAGAATCTTCCATGCTGCGGTCCGCGTGCAGGAACAGGATATCTACGTCGGAGTGCGGAAACAGCGCGCGTCGCCCAAACCCCCCGAGCGCGACCAGGGCAAAGTTCTTTGCTTCTCCTTCTGGACTGATCAACTCTCCCCAGAGTCTATCGAGCACTCTTTCCACCAGCTCTGTCCGTTTCGCGATCGCCTCCGAGCCATTTCCGTTCGATACGAATTCCTGCAGAATGCGAGTGGACTCGTTGACATAAAGGTCCCGGAGCTCGGTGCGTAACGTGACGGCTGTGCTCATGACTTGAGGAGACAATTGGGCAGGTAATCGCGCAACAGCGAGCCCGACCCTTACTTTACACTTTACGCGTCGCCGGAAAGGGCTGGAAATCGAAACTATTTATGAACGGAATCAGGAATGGTTATTGGGACACGTGAGTGGCGAAGGCGAAAAGCGCTTCCCCTTGCTATCCTCTCGAAATTCCCGATATCGAAGCTGTCCAAGGGAGTGTCTACTTGCCGCTAGCTCATGGCTCGCCGCTACAATGCGTTGTCTCCGCGCTCGTCGTTGCGAATGCGGATCGCCTCGTCTATGCGGGAAAGAAAGATTTTCCCATCGCCGATCTTGCCGGTCTGGGCGGCGCCGATGATGGCACGCTCAATCTTCTCCACCATGTTGTCGGCCACTACCATCTCAACCTTGATTTTCGGAATTAAGTCCACAGTGTACTCACGCCCGCGATAAACCTCGGTGTGACCCTTTTGACGTCCATGCCCGCGAACCTCGATCACGGTCATACCCTCAACGCCGATTTCGTGCAGGGCGTTCTTTACCGGCTCCAGCTTTGATGTTTGAATAATCGCTTCAATTTTCGTCATATCGCCTTTTTCGCCTGAAACTATCATTCTGAGCACAGCGAAGGCCTATGCATTCGCTCGAAGCTCTCCGAACTCAGCTCAGATTTCAAGCTCGCGTTAGGTTGAAACCTCCCAATAATATCCTTCCTCGCCGTGCTGCGAGAGATCGAGGCCCTGAATCTCGTGCTCGGTGGTGACCCGCAAGCCGATCGTCGCGTCAACGATCTTGAGAATGATGAACGTGCCTACAATTGCGAGCGTCCATGCAATCGCAACTCCCACTAGCTGATTTAGAACCTGATGGAAATTGCCTTGAATCATTCCAGAGGGAAGGGCATTCCCATTCGCGTCCTTGAAGATCGGGTTGATTACGCTCGAAGCAAAAACCCCAGTCAGCATTGCGCCTAGGGTCCCACCCGCTCCGTGCACGCCAAAGGCGTCGAGCGAATCATCGTATCCGAACTTAGCCTTCACTTTGGCCACCATCAGATAACAGACCACGCCGGCCACGAACCCGATCACCAGCGCCGACATTGGCCCCACGAATCCGGCCGCCGGCGTGATTGCAACCAGGCCCGCGACAGAACCGGAGATCGCTCCCAGTGTGCTTGGCTTGCCATTACGAAGCCATTCGACCGCGACCCAACCGATCGCGGCAGCAGCGGATCCAAGGTGAGTCGCCACGAACGCACTGGTTGCTAACGTTCCCGCTGAGAGGGCACTACCGGCGTTGAACCCAAACCACCCTACCCACAACATGCACGCACCAACAAAACTGAGGACCACGCTGTGGGGTGGCATTGCCTCGTTGGGATATCCGACACGCTTGCCAAGATACAGCGCGCAAACCAGCGCTGAGACGCCGGAAGTCACATGCACAACGGTTCCACCCGCGAAGTCGAGCGTGGGGAAACGTCCGCCGAGCGCGGCGTTCAGCAGACCACCTTTACCCCACACCATATGAGCCATGGGATCGTAAACCAGGAAGGCCCAAAGCACCATGAAAAGCGCCATCGCACTGAACTTCATCCGCTCCGCGAAAGCACCAGTGATGAGCGCCGGGGTGATGATGGCAAACATGAGCTGGTAAATCATGAAGGTTTGATGGGGGATCGTCGCAGAATAGTCAGGCTCTGGTTGCAGCGTCACGCCTCGCAAAAACAAATGTTGGAGATTGCCGATGAAGCTGGAACCGGGGCCAAACGCCAGGCTGTAGCCGCATATCGCCCAGAGAACTGAGATCAGTGCCATCATCGCAAAGCTCTGCATCATGGTCGAGAGTACGTTCTTTTTCCGGACCAGCCCGCCATAGAAAAGCGCTAACCCGGGCCCCGTCATCATCAGGACCAGTGCCGCGCTGGTGAGCATCCATGCATTGTCCGCCGAGGATTTCGCGTCAGCTGTCTGCTGCTCAAGCTTGGCAAGTCGCGCAGAAACATCCGCTCCGGACCCGATCTCTGGCGCGACTAGGGCGAACAGGTTGGAGGTGAAGGCAAGAACGACGATGAACAGCACCCCGCGACACAAACGATATTGCATCGATGTCAGCGCTCCTCTGAAATGTTGAAGGAACCACTCTAATCGCTAAGTCGGGAACGAGGAATTGAAAGAATTTATTGCGGGAATAAGAAATTGTAATGAGCTTCCCGAATGAGAACTGGGAAGCGAAAACCGGGAAGTTTCAGGGTTCTGCTAGATTTCCTTGCGCTGCGCCACTTCGATTCGTGCTTCCGCGCGCTCGATCCTAGACGTGGCTTCCGAGAACTCTTCTTCGCTGTGGGCGGACTTCAGCAGCTCTTCGGCTTGCTGTAGGGACTGCCGGGCACGCGAAACGTCAATCTCGTCGGCGCGTTCGACGGTTTCGGCGAGCACCGTCACTTTGTCCGGGAGAATCTCGGCAAATCCCCAGGCCATGGAAAAGCGATATAGCTGACCGCCGGACCGATAGCTGATCTCCCCCGCGCCCAGCTCCGTGATCAGCGGAGCATGGCCAGGCAGTACACCTAGGTAGCCGTTGCGCCCGGGAATCTGCGCCTCTTCCGCATTGTCGCGGACCACCAACCTCTCCGGAGTAACGATCTCGAGTTGGAAAGACTCAGCCATGAACTCAGTTCTGAACCATGAAGCTCTAGCCTATTGGCGGCCGCGGCCATTTGGGCCAAATGTCAATCGCCAAAAGCCGGTTCTATGCCGCCACCTTCAATTTCTCTGCCGCTTCCACTACCTCGTCGATGGTGCCCTTCATGTAGAACGCCTGCTCGGGAATGTCGTCGTGCTTGCCTTCGACGATCTCCTTGAAACCTTTGACAGTGTCGGCGATCTTGACGTATCGTCCCTGCGCTCCCGTGAATTGCTCAGCCACATGGAAGGGCTGCGAGAGGAATCGCTGGATTTTACGCGCTCGGGCGACGATCAGCTTCTGATCTTCACTCAATTCGTCGATCCCAAGAATCGCGATGATGTCCTGGAGGTCCTTGTAGGTCTGCAGCGTCTTTTTGACTTGCTGGGCAACGTCGTAGTGCTCCTGTCCGACGATGCGCGGGTCGAGAATGCGCGAGGTGGAGGCGAGCGGATCGACGGCGGGGTAAATTCCGATTTCCGTCAGCGCACGCGAAAGCACGGTGGTCGCGTCGAGGTGAGCAAATGTCGTTGCCGGGGCGGGATCGGTAAGATCGTCGGCCGGCACGTAAATGGCCTGTACGGACGTGACCGACCCTTTCTTGGTCGAGGTGATACGCTCCTGCAGTTCGCCCATTTCGGTCGCCAGATTCGGCTGGTACCCGACGGCGCTGGGCATACGTCCAAGCAGGGCCGAAACCTCGGAGCCCGCCTGCGTGAAGCGAAAGATGTTGTCTATAAAAAGCAACGTGTCGGCGCCTTCCGAATCGCGGAAGTATTCGGCAACCGTCAGCCCGGTTAACGCGACACGAAGCCGCGCCCCCGGCGGCTCGGTCATTTGACCATAAACCAATGCAGCCTTCGATTCCTCCGGATTCCCCGGTTTAATGACCTTCGATTCCGTCATTTCCAGCCAGAGATCATTGCCTTCCCGAGTGCGCTCGCCTACGCCAGCGAAAACCGAGAAACCACCGTGTTGTTTGGCGACGTTGTTGATCAGTTCCTGAATAATGACGGTCTTGCCGACTCCGGCGCCGCCGAACAATCCGATCTTGCCGCCCTTCAGAAATGGTTGGATGAGATCGATGACCTTGATGCCAGTCTCAAACATCTCGGCCGTGGTCGCCTGCTCCTCAAAGGAAGGTGCCGGACGGTGAATCGGATATCGCTCCTTGGTTGCAATCGGGCCAAGATTGTCCACCGGTTCGCCGATGACGTTCATGACCCGGCCAAGCGTGCCGTGTCCCACGGGGACCGAGATGGGCCCGCTGAGGTCGATGGCCTTCATGCCTCGTACCATGCCGTCGGTCGCCTCCATGGCGATCGCACGCACCCGGCCTTCGCCAAGGTGCTGCTGGACTTCCAGAATCACGTTGATGGGGCGCGGCACGTTGAAGCCGTCGCTCACGACACGAAGCGCTTGGTAAATGGGCGGCATCTTCGCTTCGCCAAACTGCACGTCCACTGCGGGACCGGTGATTTGAATGACTTGTCCGATATTTTCCATAGAAGAACCTAACTACCAGCTGCGATTCTTGAGCGCTGAGCAGCAACGCTCGCTGCTCAGAGCTCGATGCATACGGCTCTACAGGGCTGCTGCTCCGCTCACAATTTCGATAATCTCTTTGGTGATCTTCGCCTGACGCGCGCGATTCATTGCGAGCGTCAGTGAATCGATCATGTCACTGGCATTATTGGTTGCCGACTCCATCGCGGTCATGCGCGCCGCATGCTCGGCAGCAACCGACTCCAGCAACGCATGAAAAATCTGAATGCTGACATACTTCGGAAGCAACGACCGGAACAACTCCTGCGGTGGCTGCTCGTAAATGTAATCGACCGGGGCCGATGCAAACTGGGCTGCATGCTCATCGATCTCTCGCGTGTCTTTTGGTTTTAACCCCACGCCCGTGCCCTTAGCGGCTTCGGCCGCGCGCCGCTTCTGTTCAAGTTCCATCTCTTGAGCGTCCGCGATCGCTGGCTCGCCAATCCGCTCGACTGGCAAAACCTGCTCGACCACCAACCGCTGTGCAATTACCGACTTAAACTCGTTGTAGACGAGATAAACCGAGTCGAGCGCAGCGTGCTTGTATCGTTCAATAACCCGCTCCGCCAACTCCGAAGCCAGCGGATACTCGATCTTGTTCAACACCCCGATCTGCTCGCCCACCAGGGCGATACCGGGCGCTTGCGGCGATTCAGCCTTGCGCGGCTCGGCGGCCTTGAACCGGCGCTTCAGGAAGTCCCGCCCCTTGCGTCCGATGGCTTCGATTTCAATGTTCTTGCCAGCTTTCGAATCGATAAAGCGCATGGCCGCTTTCAGGATGTTCGCATTGAACGCGCCCGCCAGCCCCTTGTCGCCGGTTACCACGATCAAGAGAACATTCTGTTCTGCCCTGCGAACGAGCAGCGGATGCAGCAGTTCACCGGTCTGGGGATCGTAAATGTCGGCGCGCGAAACCAGCGATTTCAGAACATTCGTTAGCATGTTCGCGTAAGGACGCGCAGCCAGCGCACGATCCTGCGCACGGCGCAAACGCGCCGCCGAGACCATCTTCATGGCGCGCGTGATCTGGCGCGTGTTGGTTACGCTGCGAATCCGCCGCCGAATGTCGAGAATGTTGGCCATCGGAAATTAAGGACCTACAAGCTGTGAGCTATGAGCACCCTATTGAACCTGATTCCATGGTGAAACTCTGACCGGAGGCTCCCTGCTCCCTGCTCGCTATCTCGCTCCTACCGCTTGTCGCTCCGCCACGAATGCTTCCTTGCACTCACGAATCACCTTGGTCATGTCCGCCTTGAGGCTGTCATCGAGGACCTTCTTTTCCATGATCGTACGCAACAGGCCAGGATTGGTTCCCTCGACGTACTTGTAAAGTTCCTGCTCGAAATCGCGTACCCGGTCGACCGGCATATCGTCGAGCACGCCGCTGGTTCCAGCAAAGATCATCAGAATTTGCTTCGAGAATGGCAAGGGCGAGAACTGCCTCTGTTTCAACACCTCCACCAGCCGTTGGCCACGATTGAGCTGGGCCTGCGTAGCCTTATCGAGATCGCTGCCAAACTGCGCAAACGCGGCCAGTTCGCGATATTGCGCGAGCTCCAGCTTTAGGCTGCCTGCAACCTGACGCATAGCTTTGATCTGAGCGCTACCGCCAACTCGGCTTACCGAGAGTCCTACGTTCACCGCCGGGCGCACGCCTTGGTTGAACAAGTCGGTTTCCAGATAAATCTGCCCATCGGTAATCGAAATGACATTCGTTGGAATGTACGCTGAGACATCGCCAGCCTGCGTCTCAATGATCGGCAATGCGGTCAGCGATCCACCGCCCTTTTCGTTGCTTAGCTTCGCCGCACGTTCGAGCAAGCGTGAGTGGAGATAGAAAACGTCCCCTGGGTAAGCCTCGCGTCCAGGCGGACGCCGCAACAGCAGCGAAATCTCGCGATAAGAAGCCGCATGCTTCGAGAGGTCGTCAAAGATTACCAGTGCGTGCCGCCCGCTATCGCGGAAGTACTCTCCCATCGCGCAGGCCGCGTAAGGCGCGATGTACTGCATGGGAGCCGGTTCGGAGGCCGAAGCTGCAACCACCACCGTGTAGTCCATTGCTCCGTAGTCGGAGAGAATCTGCACAACCTGCGCAATCGAGGAACGCTTCTGTCCGATGGCGCAATAGATACAAATGAGGTCTCCGCCCTTGTTGTTGATAATCGTATCGATCGCGATGGCGGTCTTTCCCGTCTGACGGTCGCCGATGATCAGTTCGCGCTGGCCGCGACCAATCGGGATCATGCTGTCGATGGCTTTCAGGCCAGTCGCCATCGGCTCGCGCACTGGCTGTCGTTCAATGACGCCGGGGGCTAATCTCTCGAGGGGGATGAATTGGTTAGTCGAGATCGGGCCTTTATCATCGATTGCCTGCCCCAACGAATTCACCACACGGCCAATCATTGCGTCGCCCACCGGCACACTCATGATGCGGCCAGTTCGCTTCACCTGGTCGCCTTCCTTGATCTCGGTATATTCACCGAGAAGAACTACGCCGACCTGGTCTTCTTCCAGGTTCATGGCAATGCCCGACACGTTGTGGGGGAATTCGAGCAATTCGCCAGCCATGACCTTCTCCAGGCCATGCACGCGAGCAATCCCGTCGCCGAGAGTGATAACCGTGCCGACTTCGTCGACAGCAATCTTGGTTTCGTAGTTTTCGATCTGCTGTCGGATGAGTTGCGTAATTTCGTCTGCTTTGATGGTTGCCATATGAAAACCAGCACTTACCTATTGCCTGTCACTTGTCCTTGCCACCTCGGCGCGGCTTTACCTGTGCCTGCGCTCACGGTATTTTGCGACACCTAAATGCTGACCAACAACTGCCTAATTCTTTCCAACTGTCCTTTTACTGAACCGTCGTACACCGTGCTCCCGACGCGGGCAATCGCCCCTCCGAGAAGCGCAGGGTTCTGGTCGTACTTCGCGTGGATCCTCTTGCCGGTTACCCGCGACAGGTCTGCCTCGAGTTCGGCACGTTCTTGAACTGAGAGTTCGCGGGCAGTCGTGACTTCGACCTCCGCAATCCCGAGCCGTTCATTTAGGTCGCGTGCGAATTGCTTGACGATTTCCGACAAGAACCGAGTGCGCCGCTTGTCGATGAGTACCGCAACAAAGTTCCGCACCGGACGGGAAAACCCGGCGCGCGCGACAATCGCGTCGAGCACGGCCCGCTTCTGCTCGGCAGTGATCGACGGATTGTCCCACACCTCGCGCAGCTCCTTGCTCTGATTTGCAAGCCCAGCCACTTGCTGCGCTTCGGCCAAAGTACGCCCAGCATCGAGACGATTCCCGATGACCACATCGGCAAAAGCTCGCGCGTAGGTATTAACAACCGTCGCCATTACGCTTTCTTCCCGTTCCCGGCATTCGCAAGCTGACTTGCGAATTGGCGTACCAGCGCCTGGTCCGTTGGCGCATCCACACGAATTTGTTTGGCCGCGAGGCTTACGGCGAGGTCGGCTGCGTAGAATGTCAGTTCGCGCCGGGCTGCCTTGGCCGCTGCTGAAATTTCCTGCTCGGCCGATTCAACAATGCGCTTGGCATCCTCCTCTGCGGCTTGCTGGATCCGTTGCTCCTCGGCCGCCGCTTCCTTTTCCGACGTGACCCGCATCTGCGCGATGTCGTCGTCCAACCGGCTCAATCGTGCTTCAATCTGCGCCAGACGTTGATTCGCATCTTCACTGGCGCGTCGTGCCTCTTCGATCGATTTCTGAATGGAAGTGGTGCGGTTGCGGAATATCGCGGGCAGGTTCTTCCTTGACGCCCAGACAATGACGCCCGCTACGATCGCAAAATTAATGAGCACGGCCAGCCAGTAAGCACCTTCGAGACTCAAGCCCGTGATCCGGGAAAGCAGGCGTACCGAGCCCGAGTGTTTGAACTGCTCCGTGCCTTCTCCCTTGGCTTCGGGCTTGGAGCTCTCATTTGCCGGCGCATTCTGCTCGGTGCGCCCACCCTCTTCCGCGGAGGCCTGGGGATAGGCTCCCGACCGCAGCGTCAGGCATGTGGCAAAAGCAAGAAGAAGAAACAAGAAACGGAATCGGCGATTCTTCATCGTCCACCTGCTGGGGCCCGGGATATGGCGGGTTCGAGCACCGTGCGAATGACTTCCGTGGCGAGACGTCCGACTTCAGCATCCAGGTTCTGCTTGGCAGCGGCCTTGTCTTGCTCAATCGCCGCGCGGGCCGCTTCGATCTGCGATTGGGCCCGATAGCGGGCTTCTGCAACTGCCTGCGCTCGCAACTGCGAAGCCTTGGTCCGCCGAGCTTCCAGAGCCTTAAATAGCTTCAACCGCGCATCGCGCAACTTCTGCTCGTACTCAGCAGTCCGCTCTTCAGCTCTAGCTACATCGGCTCGAGCTTTCTCGATGGCTCCCTGGGTACGCGCACGCCGTTCGGCAAGCACGCGGACGAGCGGTTTGTGCACCAAAACCGTATAGAGCCCGAACAAAAGCAGGAAGAAAATCACTGTCGGGACCGCGCCGAGCAGTAATTCCCCTATTTGTCTGAGCGTCTCATCCATATTTTCTGCTGGGTGTGGACCGGTCGAGAGGACTCTCTGGAACTATGAATTTTATCGGGCAGAGCAATATCGTGTCAAACAAAGGAACCCGGCAAATGTACTCTGCATGATGAAATGTCAGGTACTCGAATCGATCTCAGATTCGAGCGCCTTCAAGTTGTTGATGGTGAGGTTTCGACCATCGATTTCGATCAATCCTTCAGACTGAAAGCGACTCAAATTGCGCGAAACCAGTTCGCGAACGGTCCCGATCTGCGAGGCGACTTCCTGATTGTTCTCCGGAAGCGCGATCACAATTTTCCCGTCCCGCAGCACAGCCCCTTCCTGCTTAGCCAGACGTATGAGGAACGCCGCAAGGCGATGACGAACCGTGGTGAAGGAGAGCTCCTCGATGATACCGACCAGCCGGCGTAATCTTCCGCCAACAACCCGCAGAACTTTGAGAGCGACTTGCGGATGCGCCAGGCAGAGCTCCTGAAAGGCCTGCTTGCTGACGAAAAGAACCGTCGCGTTGTCCACCGCGGTGACAGAAGCCGGATATTCGCCACCATCAAAAACCGGGAGTTCGGCAACTGAACTACCTGGACCGTCAATGCTCAGGACCTGTTCGCGTCCGCTCGCCGAAGTCTTAAAGATGCGCACGTGACCTGAAACTACTACGTACAGCCCGATACATGCATCGCCCTCGTTAAAGATTGTCTGACCAGGCACATAGGTTCGCGAAAGAGCGTGTTGAGCCAAAAAGTCCATTTCTGCTGGTGCCAACCCCGCAAAGATGGGCACCTTGGCAAGGATCTGACGTGTGCTCTGGCCGGCCGTCATCGTCGGCGAACATTGTAACCCCGTGACAAAAGTCATAGGCACTCCAGCCCGGCTTACCTAAAGTGAAACTGCAAACCGCGCAATCGGAGGCGAAATGAACATTGATGTACATCAGACGGTCCGGGAGGTGACGTTGAACATCCCGGCAGCGACGCGAGTATTCGAGAGACTCGGAATTGACTATTGCTGCGGCGGCGGGAAATCGCTCGAACAGGCCTGCGGAGCCGCGAACCTGCAGGTGCAAAAAGTGGTTGAACTGCTTTGCTCAGCAGAGGTGTTAGCCGAGGCCAGGCAAGCACCCGCGACGAGCGATTGGACGACAGCTCTGCTTGCCGACCTTATTCAGCACATCAAGTCCACACATCACTCGTACACACGCGACGAAATCACCCGTCTTGGCCCGCTGCTCGCGAAAGTTTGCCGCGCCCATGGCGAAAGGCGTTCCGAACTGAACGATATTCGGAGCAGCTTCGAATCGCTGAGCCAAGAACTCACGACCCACATGATGAAGGAGGAGTTCGTGCTGTTCCCTTACATCGAGCGACTCGAAGAAGCTGGGATGGCGGGAGAGCGAGCCATACCAGCGCCATTCGGCAGTGTGGAGAACCCGGTCGCGATGATGCAACATGACCACGAAGCCGCCGGGAACCTGCTGCGCGGCATGAGGTCGTTGAGTGACGACTACAATCCGCCAGAACAGGCCTGCGCTAGCTACAAAACCCTCTACGCAGCCCTCGCGGAATTTGAGCGCGACCTGCACCAGCATATCCATCTGGAGAACAACATTCTTTTTCCCAGAGCGATAGCGATGGAGAAGAGCAGTCAATAAGTCAGGCCCAAATTCCACGTTCGATACTGTTCAGAGCCGAAAGGAAGCTCTCATGGCTTACAAGAAACTTTGGATAGCTCTTGCATTGGTGGTGGTGATCTCGTTTGCCGTCCTTGGAGGCGTGGGCCTCAGACTGATAAACAGCGCGCCGCCCATATCAGCACAGGTCGTCACGTCGACCGGGCAAACACTCTTCGGTGGCGAAGACATTCGCGACGGCCAGAATGTCTGGCAATCGATTGGCGGGCAGGAAGTAGGTAGCATCTGGGGTCACGGCTCTTACGTAGCTCCCGATTGGACGGCGGACTGGCTGCATCGCGAATGCATGTTCCTGCTGGACAAGTGGGCGGGTGAATCCGGAGCCCCAAATTATGCCGCCCTCGACGGCGAACATCAGGCAGCGTTAACCGCTCGCCTAGAAAAGACGCTGCGAACCAACACTTACGACAAGGAAACAGACCGCATCGTGGTCGACCCAGCCGTAGCGCAGGCATTCGACCATCTTTCAGCCTATTACGCCGACGTATTCAGCAAGGGACGGAGCGATTACGCAATCCAGCAAGGCGCACTCAGCGATCCTGTCAAGCAACGCAAAATGAGCGCATTCTTCTGGTGGACGGCCTGGGCGGCCTCCACTAACCGACCCGGGCAGAACGTCACATATACCCAGAATTGGCCACACGAGCCGCTAATCGGCAACCAACCCACCGGGGGTGTAGTCGTGTGGAGCGTAGTTAGCTTCGCTCTGCTGCTGGCCGGTATCGGCGGGATGGTGTGGTACTTCGCCTCGCAACCTCGTGCCGAAGCCCACGAACTGCTTCCACAAAGCGACCCTCTGCTGGGTCTCCGCCCAACGCCCTCCCAACGGTCGACGGTCAAATACTTCTTCGTCGTGGCGGCGCTGTGGGTGGTACAGGTTGCGCTCGGCGCAATCACGGCGCATTACGGGGTGGAAGGCTCGGGGTTCTATGGCATCCCGCTCGACAAGATTCTTCCCTACTCGGTATCCCGCATGTGGCATCTCCAGATTGGAATCTTTTGGATCGCAACCTCGTGGCTGGCTACAGGCCTCTATGTTGCGCCTGCAGTCAGCGGATTTGAACCGAAGGGCCAGCGGCTCGGGGTAAATGCATTGTTTGGCGCACTCATTCTGGTTGTTGTGGGATCGCTTGCCGGCGAATGGCTCAGTGTTCAGCAAAAGCTCGGGAACCTGTGGTTCTGGCTGGGAACGCAGGGTTACGAATACGTGGACCTTGGCCGCTTGTGGCAAATCCTTCTCTTTGTCGGCCTGGTGTTCTGGCTATGGCTCATGTGGCGTGCCTTGCGGCCTGCGCTCCAGAAGCGCGATCAAAGCCACGCTCTACTCACTATGTTCGTGATTTCCAGCATCGCGATTCCACTCTTCTATGCTGCAGGACTGATGTACGGTCAGCGCAGCAACCTGGTCACCGCCGAGTACTGGCGCTGGTGGGTGGTCCATCTCTGGGTTGAGGGATTCTTCGAAGTTTTTGCGACGGTGGTGATCGCGTTTCTACTCACGCGCCTACGGTTGTTGTCGATCAGCACGGCGACGAGGGCGGTTTTATTCTCGACGGTGATCTTCCTCTCGGGGGGAATCATTGGCACCTTCCACCATCTCTATTTCGCAGGAACTCCCAATGTCGTGTTGGGACTCGGTGCAGTCTTTAGCGCCCTTGAAGTTGTGCCGCTGGTGCTCATCGGCTTCGAAGCCTGGGAGCACATCCGTTTAGCGCGCGCTCGCGAACAGCAGATATGGGTGGCGGCCTACAAATGGCCCATCTACTTCTTTGTCGCAGTTGCTTTCTGGAACTTTGTCGGGGCTGGATTGTTCGGGTTCTTCATCAACCCGCCAATTGCCCTTTATTACATGCAGGGCCTCAACACAACTCCCGTCCACGGTCACACTGCATTGTTCGGGGTGTACGGCATGTTGGGTCTGGGGTTGATGCTATTCTGCCTGCGAGCACTTCGTCCTGGCAAAGTCTGGAAGAACTGGCCCCTCTCATTTGCCTTTTGGTCGATCAACATCGGGCTCGCTCTGATGGTGCTGCTCAGCTTGCTTCCTATCGGCCTGGCCCAGGCATGGGCCTCGGTCGAGTACGGCACGTGGTACGCTCGCTCCGCAGAGTTCCTGCACTCTGGACACATGAACCAGCTGCGCTGGCTGCGTATGATCGGCGACACGCTTTTCGCGCTCGGCGCACTGGTGCTGGGGTGGTTCGTGCTCGGACTGGTGACTGGCCACTCCTACGACAAGCGCGGCTTCGTTCCAGAGGGGGGATGGGAAGTCGTGCCGGAGGAGGTCGGAGTCACCCAATGAACGGTGGGTTGCCGCCTGCACGGTCTCAAATCGACCACCCGTTGGCCAGATCACGGGATGTTTCCGAATTTTCGCCGGACTCGGTTGGCGAATCCATTTGAGGCCTTTTTTGCGAGAGGGTGGGGTTTTCGGAAGCATTAAAGTACTTTCGCCCTGGCCTCGGCCTCCGCGATCCATCCTCGCCGAAGCTTCTCTTCGGGAATGCTAGAAAGATACGGCTTGATATCAAGAATGGGCGTGCCGTCGAGCATATCCACACCTTTCACGTGCAGCTTGCCTCCTTCCCGCCGAAGCAGTTCGACGACCGTCAAGGCAATAGGGTTGGGGCGCCGTGGCGAGCGCGTCGCGAACACTCCGTGCGGACGATCGTCGATCGGTGGCTTCCCAAAAAGATCGAAGCCTTCGGAGCGATCGAATTCCCAAAGCACAAACAGATGAGAGAAGCCTTCAACATCAGTTAGCCCTGCCTCGAACTCCGGCAGAACATCCAGCGCTCCTTCAGCTTGATGCTTCGCGCCGTATCCCTTGGGAATTTCAGAGGTAGCTTGATATGGCGTGTGTATGAAACCAATCGGCTGCGAGGTAAACATGCGTCCATCGTAACCGATATCGGACCGGCTTCCCGATTGGTCATAGCCACTTCGCTATCCTAGTCCCACGCGGGTAGCCGTCATTATTCTCGGCCTAATCGCAACCCGTGCCTATGCCCAAGCTCCGACAGCGCACGATCTGTTAAAGGCTGCCATCAACGAGCAGCGGCAGGGCGACTGTCGATCAGTATTAGAAGGACCATCGAAAGCAATCAATTCGCAGGAAGCCTTGGACGCCATGTCAAAGTAGAACTACTCACCCCCCCCGACCAAAAGCGCAGTCGTAATTTCCTTCCATTCTTCTTCAAACCCTGACACGGAAGGGCGTCGGCCTGCTCGGCTGTACCAATAGGACGCATTCGACGCGTCGCCCTCCTTGCGATGTAGATAGGCATGCACCCAGGATCCGGCCGTACCTTCCTCCTGCTGTGCTGATTCGTGTGCTCGCGCCCAATCGCCTTTCGCATCCCACCACAATCCGAGAAGTGCGAGGCCAAGGCCCGAGGGAGGCTCAGCGGCCTTTAGGGATTCACGAAATTCACTTAGAGTCATGCCGGAAAGACTAACGCAAGTCGGCACGGGGTAGGGAGAACTGCGTCGACAGACCAAACGCTGCGGACTTCTGTTCCGGTTTTTATCCGGCCAGGAAGGTATAGGCCAATCCGACAATGGAACCAACCACCATCCCAACCAGAACTACATCGACCCAAACACCCGCATCCACCCAACCAGGGACACTGCTCTTTTGAATACTCGAAACACTGCCGGACACTTGCACACTCCTCTGCAAATCTACTTCTGCAACGCACCCGATTGTGGAGCATTGCTGTCGCTAACTCCATACTGTCGGTGCTGTATGACTCTAGTGATTCTCGTTGGAAAAACGTTTCATTTCTTCACGGCCCATTAACACAGGTTTGACCAGAACGGATAAGATGTGAAATTCAGCTCCAGGTAGTCACCTTTTCAAAGGGGAAAATCGATGCACTCGTTTGGGCGTGGTGTGCGCCTCTTTGCTGTCCTACTTCTTCTCTCATTCGAATTTCAAGTCTTTGGCCAATCAGCTCCCAAACAATCATTTCCCTGGTCGAACTCCACCCTGTCTCCAGACGAACGGGCCGCACTGGTCCTAAAGGAGATGACACTCGACGAAAAGATCACCCTGCTGCATGGGACCGGCCACCCCGGCCTGGGCCCGATGAGTCCGCTATCGTCAGGATCGAACGGTGGCGCGGGTTATGTCGTCGGAATTGACCGCCTCGGCATTCCCGGCATCCAGATGTCCGACGCAGCTTATGGAGTGCGCTCCAGCGGGCAGAACGGGCGCTATTCCACCGCCCTTCCGTGCAACCTTGCCGCAGCCGCCACTTGGGACCTCGACGGGGCTTACCAATACGGCGCCCTCATCGGCCGCGAGCTTCGGGACCAGGGCTTTAATATGTCACTCGGCGGGGGCGTAAATCTTACTCGCGAACCGCGCAATGGACGCAACTTCGAGTATCTCGGGGAGGATCCCATCCTTGCAGGTACCCTAGTGGGCCGTCTGATTCGCGGAACGCAGGACCAGCACGTACTCGGCGACATCAAGCATTACGCTCTCAATAATCAAGAAAGCGGCCGAAATTCCGTCAACGTCAACATTGACGAGCGCTCCATGCGCGAGACCGATCTGCTCGCCTTCGAAATCGGCGTTCGGGATGGAAGTCCTGCCGGAGTCATGTGTTCCTACAATCGGGTCAACGGCGAGTATGCTTGCGACGACAAGTATTTGCTCACCGACGTTCTCAAGCGGTCTTGGAAGTTTCCCGGCTTCGTTCTTTCCGACTGGGGAGCTGCCCATAGCATAGAGAAAGCCTCGACTGCCGGCATGGACCACGAAGAGCCTAACGAATATTTCTACGGTCCTCGGCTGAAGGAAGCAGTCGAATCCGGGAAGGTTCCCATGTCAGAGGTGGATGATCATGTACACCGTATTTTGCGCTCGATGTTCGCGACCGGTGTGATTGACGATCCGCCCCAGAAAGGCGTGGTTGATGTCATGGCTGGATTCGAGCTCGCGCAGCGACTCGCTGAACAAGGCATGGTACTGCTGAAGAACGACCACCAGCGGCTCCCACTCAATGCTTCCCGGGTAAAATCAATCGCCGTCATCGGCGGCCATGCCGATGTAGGCATGGTTTCCGGCGGTGGCTCGGCGCAAGTAGATCCGCCCGGAGGAAACGTCATCATGCCTCCAGGCAAGCGCGCGACCATGTGGGGCGTTGCGGCATGGTTCCCGACTTCCCCGCTGAGAGCCATCCGGGCCAGCGCACCCAATACCAAAGTCGATTTTGATCCAGGAACCGACCTGGATTCTGCGGCGTCACTCGCGAAGGGAGCGGAAGTAGCAATTGTTTTCGCGTGGCGCGCCGAAACGGAAGGCAGCGACGCTCCCAATCTATCGCTCCCGGGAAATCAAAACGATCTGATCGCCAAGGTTGCGGCGGCAAATCCGAATACGATTGTCGTTCTTGAAACCGGCAACCCGATCGCCATGCCTTGGCTTGGCGAGGTCAGCGCCGTGCTCGAAGCCTGGTTTGCTGGCAGCAGTGGAGATAAGGCGCTGGCCAATATTCTTTTCGGTGACGTGAATCCCAGCGGAAAGCTGCCGATCACCTTTCCCAAGAGCGAGGCCGATCTACCGCATCCGACCATCACTAAACCGGACCCGGCTGTTCAACCCCATGGCCCTGACGCCTGGCGGCAAACGCTCGAAGGCATCCCCGCATTTCAGATCAAGTATGACGAAGGATTGAAGGTCGGCTATAAGTGGTATGACACCGAGAAAAAGCCCGTACTCTTCCCCTTCGGCTTCGGATTGTCCTACACCACCTACGAGTATTCGAATCTGAAGACCACTGCAGACGACGGCATGCGCGTGACCTTCAGCGTGAAGAACACGGGCAGGCGCGCAGGGACTGAGATCGCGCAGATATATGCCGGACTGCCCTCCGGAACAGGCGAGCCACCCAAACGACTCGTAGGCTGGACCAAGGTCACTCTCAAGCCGGGTGAAAGCAAGAATGTTTCGGTGCAGGTCGAACCGCTATTCCTATCGGTTTTCGACGCGCAACGGCATGCTTGGCAGAAGCCGGCGGGAAACTATACGGTTTTTGTGGGGGGCTCGTCGGCGAGTCTACCGCTTCAGCAAACCGTTGCTCTGAAGTAGCCTGCTTGGGCGCTAATGATTACTGGACCGCCGCTTCGCGGTTGTAGAGGGCGGAGTTGGGAACCGCCAGAGCAGCCCCCCATTCTGAGCCCCGCTTTTAGCGGTTTAGGATGGAATCCGGAGTTCCGCCTTACTGCCAGGTCTGCTCGATCCCTTCCGCAGGTTTCTTCCAGGTGCTGTAGTCGGTGTCGGTACTCACGTTCGGAGCCGGTACCGGCCACGCCCACCAGAAGTTTCCTTTGATCGCAGACTGCTGACTCCAAACTTCGTACATCGCCTCATAGCAGTCCCGTTGCTCGGTGGTGTCTGCCTGATTCAGCGCAGGGTTGTTCCAGTCCCAGGGATTGATATTTCCGCCGGCTACGCTGCGATAG
>DATNEX010000001.1:0-18162 GCA_035606605.1 Terriglobales bacterium | reverse complement strand
CGCATTTGGCCAACTTGACTCGATCACTTGTCGGGTGGGGGGCAAAGTTTCTTGATTACGACAGTGATGGCAATCTGGATTTGCTGCTGGTGAACGGCCACATCAATCAGGAGATCGAATCCACCCGCGCGGATGTCAAATACAAGGAACCTGCGCTCCTGCTGCGAAACAACGGTGATGGTGTTTTTGAAAACATGCGCGAGCTCGCCGGAGCCACGTTTCAACGTTCTTACCTGGGACGCTCCCTCGCCATCGGCGACTTTGACAACGACGGCGATCCCGATGCGATCTTCACGACCCTCAACGGTCCCCCGGTGCTGTTGCGCAACAACGTTGGCCAGGATAGTTCCTGGATTGGATTCTCGCTTCAAGGAACGATCAGTAACCGTGACGCGATCGGCGCCAAGATCACTGTCCATTCGTCTGGCCGGTCGCTGACGCGTTGGAGCACAGGCGGGAGCAGCTATCTGGCCGCACACGACAAACGTGTGTTCGTCGGGTTGGGGCCGAACGCAAAGCCGGTCCATGCGGACATCCGCTGGCCCAGCGGAATCGTCCAGCACCTCTCGGATTTAAACCCGCGTCAATACCACCATCTCGTTGAACCCGCTTCCCCGGTCTCTTCGAACAAACCCTAAAACTGAACTGTTATTGCGTTCCTGTTTCTGGCAGGTTGTGTCGATTATTTAACTCGGTACCCTGCAAGCTTTTCTGGCCGTGGTTCGTCTATAACCATGATACGAGCAGATTTGTCTTGACAACCGTTCTCAGGACAGTTAATAAACCCAAGGTAATGAAACGTTTTAATGAGGGGAATAGGGCGAATCTCCTGTCCCCACTGTGGCCCCGCTCGAAACCTGCCCGAACTCGGAGTGTCGTATGAAAATGAATTTCATCACACGGTACGGTCTGCAATCGATTTCTAAAACAGCCCAGCGCCTGCTCGGAGCGGCTCTAGCAGTTTGCGCCGTGCTGTCGCTCCCCGCAGCTCATGCCCAGCTCTATACCGGCTCGATTGCTGGTACCGTGAAAGATCCCTCTGGCGCCTTCCTTGCCAATGCACAGGTCAAGGCCACGGACACCGAGAAAGGTTTTGAATTTTCAGCAACCAGTGATTCGGCTGGGCGGTATGTAATTCGAGAGCTCCCTCCCTCGAATTACACGGTGACGGTAAGCGCAACTGGATTCAAGACTCAGCGCAAAGACAGCGTCAGAATCGACGTTAATCAAAACTCCTCGGTGGACTTTTCGATGACCGTGGGTACTGTTGCCGAAGTCGTAGATGTACGTGCAGGTGCTGTCGAGTTACAAACCGAGGACGCGGAAACCGGTCAGGTGGTGAACCGCAGGTTCATCAACGATCTACCTTTGATTGATCGCAATATCGAGACCCTAACCAGCTTGGCGCCGGGCGTCACCGAGATGAACGATTCATGCCCGGAGCCCTGTATTGGCACGAACTTTGTTTCCAACGGCAGCCGTGGGGCGTCTGCCGACTTTCTATTGGATGGCGCTTCCGCCACGAATTCCGAGCCCAACGGGGGAATCACATCGGTGACTTATCTTCCCTCACCGGAGGCAGTGGAAGAATTCAAAGTTCAGCAGACCAACTTCAGCGCGGAATACGGATTTTCCGGGGCCTCGGTGGTCAATGTGGTGTCACGCTCCGGTTCGAACAAGTTTCACGGCAGCGTTTACGAGTTCTTCCGCGACGATAGCCTCGATGCAAACGACTGGTTCTCAAACCACTTCGGAGATCCGATCCCTCCGCTTCGTCGCCACAATTACGGCGGTACGATTGGCGGCCCTATCATCAAGAACAGAACTTTCTTCTTCTTCGATTACGACGGCTTGACGCGGACGGGCTTGAGCACAGCTAATGCCGGCCTTCCTAGCGACGCTATGCGGGCAGGTGATTTCGGCGAACTTTGTGCCGCAGAAGGAGGCACGTTTAATGGCTCCGGGCGATGCAGTACGGACGCTGGTCAGATTTGGGACCCGTACTCCGGGGTTTTCAATTCCAATGCAGGGGGCGTTTTACGAAGCCAGTTCATTCCCTTCAACAATATCGCCACATTTACCAGCCCGGGACCTGCCACTCAAGCTCCCGGCAATCTGATTGACCCTGTGGCGCAGAAGATGATGAGCTACTTTCCAGAGGCCAACGTCACCGGTGGGAGCTTTCTTCAAAACTGGTTCGGGACTGGTTCGAGCCACAGCTCCAATAAACAGTTTGACATTAAGGTCGACCATCGCTTTACAGAAAGCAATTTGATGAGCGTGAAATTCGCGTATCAGTACAACCCAACAGGCGGGGGCCTTGATTGCTTCAAGAACTTTACCGATCCCTGCGCGGGGGGTCCGGGTTGGGATAATGCCCACGCATTCGCGATCAACGACACATATACTTTCAGCCCGACCTTGCTACTGACCACGACTTTGGGGTTCACACGTGGAGTCTGGCACACTGATGCCTACAACCCGCATGGGGAGAATGACCCGCTCGGAACTTTGGGGTTCCCGTCCTACCTAGAGGCCAACGGGTTCAAGGGAGTCCCTGCGATCTTTATTGACGAGTACAGTCCCGCCGGATATGCCAACATTGGTACGGACCCCTATGGTAATTACCGCCTAGGCCAGAACACAGGACAATTATCGGCCTCCCTCGACAAGGTACGCGGGAATCATGACATCAAGTTCGGGTTTGACGGCCGGATTCACCAGATCAATTACATACAAACCAACGCTCCAGTTGGATTCTTCAGCTTCAATAACGATGCCACCAGTCTCTGTCCGGGTTCCAGGGTTGGAGATCCAAACAGCAATATCGCCCCCTGCGGCGGCGATCCGATGGCAAGCTTCATGATGGGCCAAATGACGCAGGGCTGTGCCAGCAATGGTTGTGGGTCCTACGAAGAAATCCAGTTCCGGCCGGCCACTACCAACTATCAATATGGATTCTTTGCACAAGATAACTGGAAAGTAACGCCCAAACTGACATTGAATCTCGGCTTCCGTTTTGACGTTACACTGCCGCGCACCGACCGCTATAACCACCAAGACTGGTTTGATCCCAATGCTAGCAGTCCGTTGAATAATGGAAATCTCACCTACACTGATCCCATCAGCAACCAGCCCGTAACCATTCCCTTGAAGGGGGGGGAAGTATTCGCTTCTTCGAAACAGCGTACCAACTACGTGACGGACTGGCACGACTTCCAGCCGCGGTTCGGCTTCGCCTATCAGGTCATTCCAAACACGGTCGTCCGTGGGGGCTATGGCATTTACTATGGGGTGTCGCGCTCCGGGGTCACTGGTGTTATGCCCTACGGCGGCGCAGGATTTAATCAGTACACAAACGTCCTCACAGTGAATCCAAACGATCTCGCAACTCCTTTCGTGAACCTAAACAATCCGTTCAAGTTCGGGTTGATTCAACCGGCGGGGAATTCGCTCGGGCTGTTGAACGATGTGGGGTTTGGTGCCAACGGTCCGATTCGTACGCCCGCCTGGAACCAGACACCCTATGAGCAGAGCTGGAGCTTTGGGGTCGAGCGAGAACTACCGGGCCATGTCGTGATCAATGCAGAATATATCGGCAAGAAGGGCACCCACCTGCCGTTCAGCGGCTCGACAGATCGGAATTATCTGGGTCCCTGGGTGGAGAGTCTCCCGCTCGGAGATCCCAACGCAGCCAACCCATGTCAAGCACTGACCATAGCATGTCTCAACACCCCTGTAACCAATCCCTTCGCTTCGCTCATCGCTGACCCGAACAGCACTATAGGCGCCAGCTCTCCAAACATTCTGTACTATCAGTTACTGCGTCCTTTTCCTCAATTCACTGGGGTTTCTACGGAACCGCAGCTGATCGCCAATTCTATTTACCACGGACTGCAGCTGAGCGCCGAGAAGAAGTACTCTAACGGTTTACAATTACTGGCAACGTTCGTGTGGTCGAAGTCGATCGACGACGCTTCCTCGGGCGATACTAATGTGTCGTGGGCGCAAAGCTTCGACAGCTTGCAAGATCCTAACAAGCCGCAGCTGGAACGGAGTCTGTCAACATTCGACATTCCCTATGTATTACAGTTCAGCTACAGCTACGATCTGCCGGTTGGGCATGGGCGGCCATTCTTGGGAAATCTGCCGCGCTGGGCAGACACGATCATCGGTGGATGGAAGACTAATGGCATCTGGCGCATCGCGGATGGACGTCCGCTGTCCTTTTTCCTTACCGACGGCGGCCAGCCCCTGCCGACATACGGCTCACAACGACCCAATCTCGTAGGAACTCCCAAGCGTAACCACGGTTCGGATTGGCTGGACAACTATTTTGTCGATTCTAGCGTGTTCCAGGTTCCGGCACCCTTCACCCTGGGTACTGCTCCTCGAGCGCTGGGCAGCGTTCGTTCACCGGTGTCCTTCACGGCCGACCTGTCGGTCGGTAAGCAATTCCAGATACGTGAGCAGATGAACTTCGAGTTCCGGGTCGAGGCGAAGAATGCCTTGAATCATCCGGTATTCGGGACACCGGATACCAGTGTCGGCGATGATACCTTCGGGACGATCTCGTACACAGCAATCGGACCGCGCGAGGTGCAGTTGGGCTTCAAGTTTAACTTCTAATGCGTAGAGCGAACGCGGGTGCCGGGATCTGCTTATGGCGGGCCGCCGCGAGTTCGTAGTTGGGCATGGGTGGGAGATTTGTGCTAGCGTCTGTCCACTTTGGCTCGCTCCTGTGAAATTGTGCGTCGCGGTCGAACTCCGGGATCATGAAAACGACGGCTTCTAGGCTGGCTCGCAAATTAGCGTTTGATCGCATCGCAGCAATCGCTGCTCTTGCATTTCTTGTTACGGTTAGCTCGCGCGCACAATCTCAGCTCTCCATCAAGTGGGAAGAACTTACCGCTCCTGACTTCGTCAAAGCCATCCAGCAGGCGCAAGCGACGTGCCTTCTGCCGATCGGCATTCTGGAAAAGCACGGCGCGCATCTTCCGCTCGGCAACGATCTGATCAACGTGCGTTACCTCTCAGAGCATGCCGCAGGGCAGGAGTACGCACTCGTATTTCCGGATTACTACTTCGGCCAAATTTTCGAAGCCCGTCATCAGCCCGGTACCGTTGCGTACAGCGCGCGCATGCAGCTCGACCTGCTGCAAGAGACTACCGACGAAATGGGGCGTAACGGTTGCAAGAAGATCATCATTGTGAACGGACACGGCGGAAACGAGCACTTCCTCCCTTATTTTGCTCAGTCACAGCTGGCCGTTTCGCACGATTATGTGGTGTACATTTTCGAGCGCCCGGGGCATTCAGATCAGACTGGCCGCCCACCAATGAAATCTTCTGGCTATGCGGTTGATTATCATGCCGGCGAGGGCGAGACCTCTCGCACGATCGTCTCCCGCCCGGATCTGGTTCACTTAGACCGCGCCAAGAGCGAATCCGGCGAAGACCAAGCACGCGTGCACCTGCCGGACAGCCTCTATACCGGAATCTGGTGGTACGCTCGTTTTCCGAATCACTACGCCGGAGACGGATCAGTCGCCACGAAAGAGCTTGGCGAGTACGACACAAAAACCGCGATCAACGATCTGGTCGCCGCCATCAAGGCCGTCAAGGCCGACGCGGAGAGCCTCAAGCTTCAACAAGAGTTCAATCAAAGAGCGACTCATCCGCTGGACACCAAACAATAGAACGAACGAGAGTCCATGAAGAAATTCAATTGGTGTAGGTTGCGTGTCCCGACCCTCGCAGAATGTTTGCTGTGTGCATTTCTTTCGGTCAAACTGTGCTCAGCTCAAACCGTTCAGGTTGATGTCAGCCAGGAAGTCAACAAATTCGTTCCCACCGAAGCGCTTGGCGCCGGCATTGACCGCATCAACATTACGGCGACGGACAAACTTTTTACCGAGCCGGTCATGAAGCAGGTGCTCTCGGCGGGATGGCAGACGCTCACCTACCGCCAGAACACGGAGCTGTTCGGGGAAGCGTGGCACTGGAATCCGCAGGGCACTTGGAGTGATTCCGCGGACAAGGGCTACTTCGTCGGCAATCCCAAGCCAGGTGAATTGGTTCGCCATTCGTTCGGATATTTTCTGCCGCATCGCGGATTCACTCGGAACGATGGTACCGACGCAAATGGGTATTCACGCATCACCGACGGCGATGAGAAGACGTACTGGAAGAGCAACCCATATCTCTCAAAGGCGTTTACGCGGGAGGATGATTCCAACAATGCGCAGTGGGCCGTAGTGGACCTCGCCAGCAACCACGAAGTCAACGCGATTCGCATCTCGTGGGGCGAACCGTATGCACGGCGTTACCGGGTTCAATATTGGACGGGCGAAGATCCCATCAAACAGCCCACTGCAGGCGCCTGGGTCACGTTTCAAGGCGGCAACATCGATGCCGGGCGGGGTAGAACGGCAACGGTGGCGCTTTCCTCGGCGCCAATTTCGGTGCGGTATCTTCGCATCTGGATGACCGAATCGTCTAACACTTGCGACGACCATGGCTCCAGCGATCCACGCAACTGCGTAGGCTTTGCCATTCGTGAAATCTACCTGGGAACGATGGCAGCTGACGGGAAATTCTATGATCTCGTGCGCCACACGGCCGATCCTGATCAGACAACAACTTATTGCTCCTCCGTTGATCCGTGGCACCGCCCTGAAGATATTAACGACAAGCGCGACCAAGTTGGCTTTGACCTCTTCTATACCAGCGGCTATACGCGCGGCCTGCCGGCCATGGTGCCCGTGTCGCTGCTCTATGGCACTCCCGAAGACTCTGCGAACCAGATCGCTTACTTGAAGGCGCGTGGCTATCCAATTTCATACATTGAAATGGGGGAAGAGCCCGATGGCCAGTACATGCTTCCGGAAGATTACGGTGCGCTGTACCTGCAATGGGCGACTGCGCTGCACAAAGTTGATCCCACCCTGAAGCTAGGCGGCCCAGTATTTCAAGGAGTAAACAAGGATATTCAGGTCTGGCCCGATGCGCAGGGTGAATCTTCATGGCTGGGGCGATTCATCCGTTATTTGAGGAGTCACAATCGGCTGCAAGACCTCTCATTCCTTTCATTCGAACACTATCCGCTCGAACCGTGCAAGATTCAGTGGAGCAGCCTTTACGACGAACCCACTCTCATCAGCCACATCATGCAGGTTTGGAGGGATGATGGCGTGCCGCCTGATGTACCCATGTTGATTACGGAACTGAACATCGCATGGAACTCGGGAGAATCCTTCGTCGATACTTTCGGCGCCTTGTGGCTGGCAGATTTCGCTGGAGAATTTTTCGCCTCCGGCGGTGATGGGCTCTACTACTTTCATTATTTACCCATGGGCGTGCATCCAGGATGTGGTAGCTCAATGGGAACGTTTGGCATGTTCACCGTGGACCGTGACTTCCACATCCAGCAATACACGTCTCAATACTTTGCAACACAGTTGATCACGCAGGAATGGGTACAGCCAGGTTCTGGAGTCCAGAAGGTGTTTCGTGCCAAGAGCGATATTACTGATCCCGCGGGACACATTTTGGTCACGGCGTACGCACTGTTAAGGCCTGATGGCCAGTGGACACTCATGCTGGTCAACAAGGATCAGCTCAACGCTCAAGACGTACGCATTGTCTTTCAAGATCGTGCTGCCACCCGGCATTTTGCTGGAGAGATCGACAGAATTACGTTCGGAAGCGAGCAGTATGAGTGGCACCCCAGCCTCACTGGCGGCTCAGCTGAACCCGATGGCCCGGCATTCAAGTCAAAAGTCACGGCCGTCCCTCACACCAGATACACTCTACCCAAAGCATCCATAACCGTATTGCGCGGAAGGCTGACGGCGAACTGATGGGTGGTCGTTTTCCTGGTCCAGGGTGATTACTAGGACGACGGACATCGGTTCGGAATGCGTACCCGCCGATCGCAAAACGAACCGGTGTTAATTTCCGCGAAGAAAACCAAAATCAGTGTGAAACACGGGTTTCAATGGGGGATCACGAACACTTTCGAGAAGTTGCTCGCTAATCAGAGCATTGTCCGAGTCTGAAGCACTGCAGACAACAGCGCTTG
Source organism: Terriglobales bacterium (assembly GCA_035606605.1). Classification (GTDB taxonomy): domain Bacteria; phylum Acidobacteriota; class Terriglobia; order Terriglobales; family Acidobacteriaceae; genus Gp1-AA145. Next base: position 10,079 of record DATNEX010000001.1, on the reverse strand, counting down.
TCCCAGATTCTCAGGCACGAGATCGGACCTCAAGGCGACGATTCCGCAGGCGAGAAGACACCGGCAAGATGCACCTAGCCACCTGGCGAATATCTTCCCCTCGTACTTCAAGAAGTCGGACGCGGCGGAATCGTGCGTTTGCCGCCTGAATAAAACCGGTTCATTCACACCTCCGCCGCCTAGTGACGGTTGACTTGGAATCAGATCCGGTGTGGAATACTCGCAAGAAATATGGGCCGTTTGGTTTCTCCCCACACCTTCCTACTGCTCTTATTGGCCTCATCCACGGCAATGGCGGCATCCCTCCCGCCCGTCTTGGCCAACCAGAATCATGTCCCAGCAGGATCGCTACGAGACGGGGTTCTGTCTGTCCAACTGGAGATTGCTAAGGGTGAATGGCACCCGGAGGGAGAGGGCGGGATGCAACTCGCCGTCTATGCCTTCGGGGAAAAGGGCCATTCGCTTCAGAACCCTGGTCCACTCATTCGCGTGCCGCAGGGCGTTGACGTGCGCGCCTCACTTCACAATTCCCTTGGAGTGCCGATCACGATACGTGGTCTATCCCAACCGGGGAAAGACACGTCGGTGTACATCGCGCCAGGAGCAACGGAACAGATCAATTTTAAAGCTACGACTCCCGGCGTCTTCTTCTATTGGGGTGCAAGCGACGTACAAGACGTGAAATTCCGGTATGGAATTGATTCTGAGCTGACCGGCGCCCTGGTCGTGGATGCTCCCGGCTCAACTACCCCGGACGAGATTTTCGTCCTGGAAATGATCTCCGAGCACGCGGGCTTGAACGCAAGACAAACACTGGCCACGATCAACGGCAAGTCGTGGCCCTTCACGCAGCGTTTCCAATACAGAATCGGCCAGCAGGTCCATTGGCGTTGGATCAACGCCACGAATGAACCACACGCCCTTCATCTGCACGGATTCTATTTCCGCATCAATGCATTCAATCGTGGCGGTCAGATCGAGCGCTACTCTGAACAGTCTCGTCCGACGGTCGTTACTCAGCGGATCGCGCAGGGTGAGACCTTTGACATGAGCTGGTCACCGGATCGTGCAGGACAGTGGCTCTTCCATTGCCACATGATCCAGCACATGATTCCTCCTACCGTACCTAAGCTGCCGGGCCTGGAGTTTACGGAGAGACCTGCCCAGCATGCCCACATGGCAGACGATTCCATTGGCATGGGGCAGCTGGTGCTGGGCATTGCCGTCCCGAGTACGGGCGAACGACGTTCCGAAACTTGGCATGCTGATCGCAAGTTGCAGTTGGAAATAAGCGAACGCAGTGGAGCACCTCGCTATTCGCTGAGCTTGAAGGATACTTCGCAGCAAACTGCTGGCAAGCGAGACCCTGGGCTGATCGGCCCGCCTATCGTATTGACACGTGGCCAACCGGTAGAGATCGAAGTCGTTAACAAGCTGAAAGATCCCACTGCGATTCACTGGCATGGAATCGAGTTGGAGAGCTATTACGATGGAGTACCGGGATGGAGCGGTGCGGGAAAAGAAGTGACGCCAGCGATTGCGCCGGGCTCATCCTTTACGGTTCGTATGGTTCCGCCTCGTGCCGGCACGTTCATTTACCACACTCATTGGCATGACGAGTATCAGCTCACGAATGGCATCTATGGGCCGTTGATCGTGCTTCCCCCGGGCTGGAAATTTGATCCCAGCTCTGATATTTCGTTCGTTTTCAGCATCGGGAACTTCGGTACGCTTGGCGAGATGGCGCTAATCAATGGAACGCCGCAGAGCAAGGTTCTGCAGCTACAGGCGGGCAAGGTGTACCGCTTCCGCCTGATCAACATCTCGACCAATAATCAAGGCATGCAAGCCTCCCTTCGCGATGCCAAGGGTCCAGTGGAATGGCGGATCATTGCTAAAGATGGAGCTGACGTGCCGCCGGCTTCTCTGCACTTAAGCAAGGCGGAACTCCCCATCACCGTTGGGGAAACCTACGACGTTGAGTTCAGTAGCCCCGGGCCGCAAGACCTGATACTCGATCTGCTCTTGCCAGGACAGAAGATCCATACCAGCCAAACATTGTCTTTTGCTCAACCACCGAGTACGCGTTGAGAACACTTTGGCGGGGCGTAAAGGTGACGTGCCATGCCTTCCCTGGCATTTGGGCGTAGATCGGCGGTACACGCCTCGCCTAACCCAGTCCAGCCGGCGGTGCTTGACATAGTTTCTGTACTCGCCACTTACTTTTGAATGCTCACCGCGGAAACCATCGCATTGATAAACGTGATGGTCACCATTGATCCCTCCTGGACATTGAGCACCAGGGGAGGACGGAAACACCCGATGCAGGTGCCACTTGCATGACGCACACTGGGATAAACGACCCCCGCGGAGCCCGTGCTTAACAGTTGAGTTCCGAGCATTTGAGACCCTACATAACTATTTGGGTCGAGGCAGGCTGCGAACTCTTGATCATCGCGAAGATCATGAAATCCGTGTCTGAAATCGGCGAGGTAATCGATGTAAGGGGAGACCTCTTCACTTGTCCATCGAATTTCTTTGAGCTCTTCACTCCTGTGAAATGCCACCTCCCGTTGGGCCGTTTCCATTTGGAAAGCGGCATACCAAGCCCCTCGGCCTGCGGTGTTAAAGCGTCCTCCGAGCGGATGTGGGTGAGTAAATGCAGCATTGACAATATGGGCGAGGCCAAAGCCGGAGACTAGCTCAATCGCACTGATGCCAGGTAACCTGCCGCTTTCCCCGAGCAGACGATCGTTTGTGGCGCCCTCAAGTTCGGTCAGGTCGCTGAGCAACTCGTCATCCCCCTCGGCAATACGGTTGAGGATTGGCTTTCCGCGATCGCTATAGCGATATGGGATCAGGCGATGAGTTCCGTCCTGGTGGACCTTGCTCTGATTCGGTATCTTCATCTGCCGCCGCGACGGGCGTCCAATAATTGCCGGACACGCAGCAAGGCGGGGATGCCGCCCTTCTTGACGTACGCAAGCGGGGAATCGCCTCCGAACATGGGGTTGGTATTAGGCAGCGAGATCCAAGCATCGGCCAGTTTTTGGCTGTAAAGGATGTTCAGGGCCTTATAGACGCCGATCAAAAGAGAAATTCGAGTGAGTTGATCTTCGTCCAGGTTTTTGCCAACTCGACTCTTCAGGGCATAGAAGCTGCCGCTGGACATGCCTCCTAGGAGCGATCGCGTATCTTCGTCGCGCAGCTTCCAACGTGCTGTTATCCGCAGCAGACCCTTAACGGCGGAAGAACTGAGCCGGACTCGGTTTTCCTTTTTCGAAAGATCGACCGCTGAGTCCCACGAGAAACCGACAACCGCCGGCTGCATTGTGGCCATGCTTCGCTTCCTCCATTTATGGATGTATTATACTCCATTTTTGAACACATCCCACACTTAAGTCGTATCTCTAGTACAATCAATGTCTTGCACGCCATATGTCATCAGCAGATTTTCTCCGGAAGGTAAGCGGAACTCTCTCTGGTCCCTTGCTGAGTGAGATGGCAGCTTTTAATCAAAGCCAGTTGCGAGCAAAACCTCGGCCGTGAATCCCTGGGGGACCCCTGCGATGAGGGGTCGGTTCCAAGCCTCTCGGGGTGCGCAGTCTGAGAGAGCTTCACCACAATCGTCACGGATTAGGGAATCCAAGCAATGTCGCGTCTCATCCGAAGAAGTGCGTTCGAGTGAGTGGGTGGATCTTTTTTCATGGTGCCGCGGGTGATCATCGTCGGTGGTGGTTTTGGAGGGCTCTCTGCAGCTCGTGCCTTGCGCCGCGCTGAGGTTCGCGTGACCCTGATTGATAAAAGGAACTATCACCTGTTCCGCCCCATGCTGTACCAAGTTGCGACGGGACTGCTTTCGGCCGATGAGATTTCAGGGCCCTTGCGTTCCATCCTCAGTCGCCAAGAAAACGTTGATGTGTTGCTCGATGAAGTCACGGGCATCAGCCCGCAGCAGCGCATCGTTCATCTAGAACAAAGAGACCTTGCATACGACTTCCTCATCCTTGCGACTGGCATTCGGTACAACTATTTTGGGCACGACGAATGGCGTCCTTTCGCACCGGGGCTGGAATCCCTCGATGATGCCGAGGTGATTCGAACCAAGATCCTGCTTTCGTTTGAGCAAGCGGAAGCCATGGCTTCGGCCTCCCAAGCGCCCGAAGAGGTCCCGACCGGGGAAATTCGGCGCCTTTTAACCTTTGCACTCGTGGGCGCGGGAACGGTCGGGGTTGAGATGGCCAGTACGCTCGCCGAAATGTCGCGCATGGCTCTGACGCGTGACTTTCGGCATATAGATTCCAGATCAGCGCGCATTCTTCTCTATGAGGCAGCGCCTCGAATTCTGCCCACTTACCCGGAAGTTCTTTCCCTCAAAGCGCGCCAACACTTGGAGAGCTTGGGAGTCGAGGTCTTCACCAACGCTCGCGTAACCAGTGTGGATTCGGATGGAATTGTCGTCGGCGGAGAGAAAGTTCCCGCCGGCACTGTACTGTGGGGGGCTGGAGTGGTTGCGTCGCCGGCCGGGCGGTGGTTAGGTGCGGACACCGACCCGTCCGGAAAGATCCTAGTGGAACCGGACTTGTCGGTACCTAATCATCCAGAAATTTTTGTGATTGGCGACACCGCACATGTGGTTGCTCCGGCCCGGAACTTGCTTGGCTTCAAATCACGAACGCCCATGCTCATGCCCGGAGTCGCTCAACCCGCGATGCAGGAAGGTAAATACGTTGCCGACATCATTCGGCGGCGTGTGACGGGACAGGCAAAACCGAAACCCTTCTGGTATTGGGATAAGGGCGATCTCGCGATCGTCGGCCGAACCTACGCCGTGGCTGATTTACGTTTCAGCCGGTTTGGGGGTTTTGCCGCTTGGGTAGTCTGGGCGAGCGTGCATATTTACTTTCTCATTGGATTTGCCAATCGCCTGTTTGTGCTGCTGCAATGGGGGCTTGATTTCCTGACCAAGCGTCGTCGAGTGCGAGTCTTGTCGATCGAACCTCGATCGGCAGAGAACTTGGTCGATCCAGCCGCCTGAAATCGCCCCAAGACGTTCTCTTTACGAGGGTATACAAGGGCTGGGCGGGTATGAACTCCTGGGCGCCAGGCCGGATGTTAGCGCAGCAATTGAATGACGCAAAAGCTTATTGCGTTTGTCATCGAGCTGCCAAGCTCCGCCTTAACAAACGTACCGCCAACAAACCGCCGAGGATTACGTCAAACACCAAGCAGAAACCCGGCCACCAGTGAGGGACGCCGGGGTTTTCGATAAATAAGTGATGAACGATGTCGAAGACTCCGTGCCCAATCAGTCCCATGGCCACGAACCAAAGACTTTGCTTGAAGCCGATGGTTGCAAGCAGCAAAAAGCCGCTTGCGACGAGGATTTCAACGACGAGGGTCCGGCCGGAAGTTGCCAGCACGGCAAACAACACGTAATACGATGCCATCACGATCAGCACAGTAGGATAAAATGCACGATCTCGATCAAGGCCGACAGTGATGGCCAAGCCCGCCGCAGCCAAGGACAGCAACAAGCCAATCAGATACTCCATTTTGCCATTCACCCCGGCGGGACTGGTTGCCGCCATCGTCTTCACGATTTCGGCGGCCAGCTGGTTGCAACCGCCATAGTTCCCGATAACACGAGTTGTCCAAGCTCACTCGCCAGAGCGAGTTTGTTTGGCAAAGCTAATCGTCGTCTCGCGTCTTGCGGTGCGGTAAGACCGTGTAGCGCGGCTCCGGCATCGGAGTATCTCCCTTTGCCTCGTGCCAGAGTATTTTGTTGAGAAGCGCGGTATTCACCGCGTCGGGCCGGCTGAAGTTCATCTTGGCCGACTGCTTTGTCCCAGCCGCTTTCGTTCCATTCGTTTCATAGATAAGGCCGTTGTCCTTGTTCCCCCGATCCGCGGTAAACGCCTCATGGTCGCCCGAACCGGAAAACAGGGGAGCCATCACCGGTGCATAGGCGTCGTTCTGGTTCATCGGCGAGAGACCAAGCAGGCTCTCCATGGTGTGCACCATATTTACCGTTGTATAGAAACGGCTGTCCACAAACGGGTGCGCTGCTGACGAAGGCGAATACTTACTTATCACGAAGGCAATTGAGCGGTGAGCGTCAACGTGGTCGGCACCATCCTGCGCGTCGTCTTCAACAATGAAGATTGCCGTGTCGTCCCAATAGGGGCTATGCGACACCGCCTCGACCACACGTCCGACCGCCAGGTCGTTGTCGGCGACAGAGGCAGCCGGACGAGGTTTTCCCGGGGCTGTCCCGTTGGTGTGGTCATTGGGCAGATACAGGAGGACAAAGGCCGGCAGTTCCGTCCCCTTGCCCTCATTCCGCGCGCGGACGAACTCGCCGAACTCATTCAGAAACTCGTCCGCCCGCAGCTGGTCGGGATAAGAGGTGTTGAAATCCGGGAACACTGGATCAAAGTGGTCTCGCAAGGATGCTAGGGTCGGCTTCGCGCCCTTAGCCAAAGGCACAGCCCAGGGCCATGGACTTGGGGAGCCGTGCGGCTCACCTACATTCGATGGCAGGGCCTCGCCCTTGCGGACTACATCTCGCTCGCAGGGCACGCTGAAGGGGGATGGCGTTCCCTCGGTGGGGAGCGCGCTCGGAGTCTTTGCCGGCTCGCACCAGATCGCCGCGACGAACTCGCCATAATCGCGGTAGCTCATTCCATGCGCCGCGAGATTGTCCCAGATATATCCGCTTCCCGGCGCATCCACATAGGAGATTCCGTGTTCTAGAGGAATCTCGTCTGCCACGGTGCCCCCGAAGTCGTAGGTGCGCTCCGTGCCTCGATAAGTGATCTGCCATGTCTTCTCGTTGTAGTCGCTCGTGATCGCCGCCGTGGACCAGACGTGGCCGTCGCCCGAAACCTCTCCGCTGTCGTAAAAATTGTCAAGGACACCAAACTCGAGCGCCAACTTGTGCTCATTGGGTGTAATGTCCGCCCCATACATGGTGAGCGACGGATCTCCATTGCCGATCTTTTTATTATCTACGCTAAGATCGCCGAGCACCTGGTCATAAGTGCGGTTTTCTTTCAAGATGTAAATCACGTGACGAATCGGATTCGTACCCCGGCTGAAGTGAACCGTGCCCGGATCAGAAAGCATTAGATTGCTCTCCTCCACCTGTTGCGTGAGATTGGCGATGTCGTTTTCCGCATCACGGAAATTCAGACGGGACAAGGACCCGTACAACAGGCTCGCAATGTAGGCATGCTGTCTACGACTCTTGTCACTCTTGAGCTGGCTTGGCCGGTTGTTAGTCCCTGTTCCCTCCCCTTTGGCAGTGGCAACCAACAGATGGTCGCCCGCGATTGCCAGCGCGCTTGGATACCAATCGGTTGGTATGAATCCCAATGCATCTTGAGAAGGCACAGCGTTTGGCTTTGTCAACGCTTCTGCGTCAAAGACACCGACGGCGTTGAGCCCCGCGGCGGCAACGAACACTCGTCTGCCGTCGGCTGATTGGACGAGGGCATTGGGGTAGCTTCCGGAAAATTGTTGGCGGGATGCTTTCGTAGACGCGAGATGAATCAGTTTTCCAGTTGCTGTGTCAATCGCGGCAAGAACGTCGCGATTCGAAAGCGTCGCATAAAGGAATTTCTCGTCCGAGCTTAGCAATAACGCAGTCGGATGAGATCCCGGATCGGTCGCGATCTTTGGCGGCAGCAGTGAAATCCATCGCGTCACCTGCCCCGACGAAAGGTCTAGCTCTGCCACCTGCGAGGCGTTCCACAAACTGCACCACGCACGCCGTCCGTCACGGGTGGCAACAACCGCGTATGGAAATGACGATGGAACCAAGTCGCCGGTGCTGAGGTCGAACCGTCGGATGACTCGGCCATCCGCCGGATCGAGCAGGATTACGTTGTCGGAAAGATTATTCGCCACCAGTAGGTGATCCCTGCCGTTTGCTTGGACGACTGCCAACCCTGCTGGATAGGCAATCGCAGACCCAGCCGGCACTTTGCTGAAGCCCGAAGCCACCTTCTTGCCGCTGGCAAGCTCTTGCGGGGCGATTCTAATGAAGCGTTCAGGTTTTGCTTTACCCTTATTTGACCTATATACAACGATTCCATTCCCGAGATTTCCCTTCTTTGTTCCCGTTGCATCTGTGAGCGATCCCACAGACGCATAGAGATGGTTCCCGTCCGAGCTGAATGCCAAACCCAGATACAACGACTGTTGCGCACCTGTCGGGAAACGCTTGTCGGGGAAATCAGTCAACTTGTCTGATTGGAGATCTAGTATTGCGACGGACTGGCGACCACTGGATCTTCCGGTGCCATAGCCGTCGTTGAGTAACGCAGCATAGCGCCCGTCGGGACTGAGGGCTATGGTTGCAGGAAAGCTATTCATCATTCCAATGCGACCTTTCCCCGGCGCTATCAGGACCTTGCTGGTCGGCAGTGGAAGGCGAGAGGGTTGTGCGTTCTGAGAAAACGCGGTTGTGCAGCAGACAGCCACCAGGAGAGCGACAAAAAGCGAACGGCCCACGATTCCCTCCGCAAGATAATAGATAATGCCGCAGAGTCGCAAAACGCGCAAAACCGTCACCCCGCAGGCGGCTTTTCCCGCCTCGAACCTGGGGGGGAAAGTTCGACTCGCTCATAACTCCGTAACTATATAGGTGTCGTTCAGAACGAGTCATGGCGAGGCCCATTCACGCCTGCCATGCTAAGGATTTTCCTACGGGAAACGAACAGCCGTCCGCTACCCCGAAAACTCTCGCGTGACGAAAGCGGCTGGTCGAGTTACTATTCCATCTTCCGGAAGTCCGGCGGTGGCGGACTCCGGTGCCAGCCCCACTCCGGCCAATGGACATCCGAGAAATCGCAAAGCGTGCCCGAGTTTCTACAGCGACCGTCTCCCGCACGATCAACCGCATTCCGACCGTAGACCCCCAGCTCGCAAAGCGAGTCTGGCAGGTGGTAGAGGAACTTGGATATTACCCGAACACGCAAGCCCGGGCGCTGGTTTCGGGACGAACCCGCATCTTCGGGCTAATTGTTTCCGAGATCACGAATCCATTCTTTCCCGAGATCGTCCAGGCTTTCGAAGATACTGCCGTTGCACACGGCTATGAAATTCTGCTGACCTCGACCATTCACGATCCCAAACGCATGGAATCGGCGGTTCGCCGCATGCTGGAGCGCCGCGTCGAGGGGGTTGCGATTCTCTCGTTCGGCATGGAGGAGTCGCTTCTCGACAGTCTGCGTTTCCGCAAGGTACCGCTGGTCTTTGTCGATGTTGGGCCTTCCCTGCCGCGCGTCAGCAATATCAAGATCAACTATCAACACGGAATCGCCCAGGCTGTCCACCATTTAGCCGGGCTCAATCATGAACGAATTGCGTTTATTTCTGGGCCGCTCAGCCTAAAATCCGCCGTCACGCGAAAGAGCGCCTTCACCGGCGCGATGAAAGATTTGGGTCTGAGCGTCGATCCCAACTTTCTGATTGAGGGGGACCACACGATGGAAGGCGGCATGGTTTCTCTGGAGAAGCTGTTAAAGGGGAACTCTATGCCCACGGCCGTGATGTGCTCAAATGACGTCACCGCGATTGGCGTGATGCGCCAAGCCTATGAGCGCGGTATTTCTGTTCCTCAACAGATTTCTGTCATCGGCTTTGACGATCTTCACCTGGCCCAATTCATGATTCCACCGCTTACCACCGTGCGCATGTCCCAAAGCGATATCGCGAGACTCGCCTTCAAAGCTCTGATGAACGACGTTGAGCGCAAGAATCACTCCGAGCACGGGACCGAGTATGTTCTGGAAACTGACCTTGTCCTCCGGCGATCTACTGCCCCGGCAACGACAGAGCCTGCGCTTCGCAGAACCCGCTAGCTCCGCGCAAGTTCATGGAGAACGATCCAATTGGGTGGCACGTCTTGGCGGTTGCTTTGAGGTTCGGGGGCGAGCTATGCTTCACCCGCGAATTCCGACGGGCTACCTGCTGTTGACGCTGCCGCTTAGTCGTGAAAGAGTCCCCGTGGGTGAGAGACGGTGTCAGAAGGAACAACTGGCAGCCCATCGGAAGTCAATTTTGAAAGCCGC
>DATNEX010000158.1:0-33487 GCA_035606605.1 Terriglobales bacterium | reverse complement strand
TGAACTCGCAAGGTTAAGGACTGAATACCTGGCTTTGGCTGAAAAGATTCGCATGGCGGACGGGCGTTTTCAACATGCGCTGCGTGCACTGCATAGCTTAAGGTGCAGACACCTTTCTGGCCTTACGAGCGGGTGACATCTAGAACGTGTACTTCAGTGCTAACTGGCCGACCCGAGGATTAACGGCCGTTGAGCTAATGACACCAAACGTCGGTGATGTAAAGTTCGTATCGGGGGTGGCGAACTGCGGGTGATTCAGTGCGTTAAAGAACTCGGCACGAACCTGGACGCTGTTGCTTTCGTGAATGGGTATGCTCTTTGAGAATGCGAGATCGATGTTCGCTTGTCCCGGCCCGTCCACGATCCCTGTGCTGCTGTTCCCAAAGTTCATTCCAATACCATCTGCGCCAATGATTGGTGGACTTGTAAAACAGGACGCGTTGAAATAACTGTTCAATTTTGACTGTATCGATCCTCCTCTTACCAACTGGCTGTTCGAGCACGCACCGGTCAATTGTGCGCGGTCTGTGCTGATTCCGAAGACATTCTTGGCATTTGTGTCGGCGATCGTAAGGGCCGTGCCAGACTGTATGGTCATGATTGCAGCTCCAGACCAGTTGCCAAGTAACGCTCGGGCGACGCCGTGATTTGGGCTTGGTACTGTCCACGTCGTGCTGAAAACAAAGCGATGCGTTCGGTCGAAGCTCGCTTTTCCCCAACGTTGCCGGGGAGAATTCTGATCTCCTAATGTCAGCGAGTTTCCCGTTGATATTGCATTCACGTCTGCACCATCAGAATCGAGGATCTTGGAGAAGGTATACGCGGCCAGAAATTGCAGGCCGTGGCTCAGGTGCTTTGTAAGACTGGTTTCGAGCCCGTTATACCAGGAGTTGCCCTCCGATTCCTGTTCACGAAGAGAATCCGGAGGTATACCAGGAATGGGTACTCGCGATCGAATATTCGCAAGTGTATTCGACGTGATTCCATTGATTGGATTGTCGGCAGATGCAGATAGCGCCTGGTTTAGCGAACGAACGCGTTGCAGGTGTGTTGCCCGCGTGCCGACGTATCCGGTCTCCAACAACCAACCCTTATGCCATTCTGTCTGGAGACTTAACGAAAACTGCTGAGCGATTGCCGGCCGAAAGTTGGGTGCTATAACGCTGACTCCTGCCGCCGAAGTCGGGGAATACGGTAAGAACAAAGGGAAAGAAGCGGGAGTCGGAAAGGGCTGGGCGAACGGCACTTGAAACGTTGCAGCCGCGTTCGAAACCCCAGAGCTACGTCGAGGCAAGGCAAACGGCACTCCGACTACCGATTGACTGGCCGTTTGGCCAGTCGGGCGTGAGTAATAGATGCCGTAGCCTCCCCTCACAACCAGCCGACTTGTGCCTGGCAATATCTGCCAGGCAAAACCGATTCGAGGTGCGATAGCACTTTGCCCTTCTCCATACGTCCCAAATGTGTTTTTGACCTGGGTGACTCCCGGAGATACAGCGACCGGAAAATTAGAAGGAACGATGTAGCCATCGAGAGTTCCGTCGGGTGGTGGATTTCGATTGGCCTTATTGACATCGAAGCTCGAATTACGACCTAGCTCGTCACCGAACTGCCCGATCCGGTCAAAGCGCAGTCCGGCATTCAGAGTGAATGTCCGGCCGGGACGAAAATCATCCTGCACGAAACCCGAGCCTTCCCAAACTCGGAATTCGCGATCAAATAAACCGAAATTATCGGAGGAACTAAAGACATTGCTGAAAGTTCCCGTGCCATTCGCGCTTGCATTCAGACCGAGTAGGAAATCCGGCCAACTAAGAAACTGCACAAATGATCCAAAGCCTGCGAAGCCGAGATTGTCTTGCAATCGGGTAAGCGATCCTCCGAATTTCACGGAATGCGCGCCCTTGAAAAAGCTGAAAGTGTCGCCGAGCACGAAGCTGTTCTGTGTGTCAGTTCGAGGAATCACGCTCCCCATGGCTACCGAACCGAGAATGCCCAAGCTCGGCAGTTCGTTATTTCGATTCATCTCGCTCTCCAACACTCCGACATCCGACCATTTGAAAGGAGCCTCGGCGCCCATTTTGGTTTTTGTGCGAACGAAACCGATTCGGGCTTCGTTCAATGAGAAGTTGCTCAGGACGTAAGTGTGAGCGAGCGAGAGAACGACAAAATCGGAATTGCCGGGGCTGGTGAATCCGCGAATGTTTCCTGATGGATTGAATAAGGCAGGAAAAGTGACTGACTGATTGTTTTTTGCAATAAAAAATCGTCCAGCGAGGCGACTTTTCTGCGAAATGTTCGAGTTGAGACTCGCTAAGCCCTGGTCTTCCGCAAAATCACACGGTTGGGCAAAGGTTGAAAACCCGCGACTGGCAAACGGCTTTGTGGAATCCAGTGTCTCTGGCGTGGGAATCAAAAAACTCCGATCAGGCAGTTTAAAGTTCAAGAGCGCCAGGGCCACGGGATTGATATTGGAACCGTCAGGGAGAACAGCAACGCCTCCCTGTGCACCCTTCATGCCACCGAAAAGGCTCCCGAGAGCGGCAGGGGACCGGTCATCAGTGATAGGCGGTTCGCTTAAGCTCGCCTTGCAAGCTATCCTCGTCTGCCCTGCAGCAAGGCCGTTAATCTGCCGTGTCCCCTGGTACGAGGTGTAGAAAAACACCTTGTTCTTTTTTACTGGTCCGCCGATGGAGGCTCCAAATTGGTTCTGCTTGAGCTCCGGACGCGGTTGGCCGGTCCGGTTCAAAAAGAAATCGTTGGCATTCAGGAAATCGTTACGCAGGAATTCGAAAACCGTGCCGTGGAAACTGTTGCCGCCCGTCTTGGTAATCACGCTGACATTGGCACCTAGCCCACGACCAAATGCTGCGTCGTAGAGACCGGTTTGAACCTTGAACTCTTCCAGGCTGTCGGGGTTCGGAATCGGGATTCCCCCACTTATTGCGCCCGAGCCTTGAACATCGCTGACGCTAATGCCATCAAGTTGCCAGTTGTTGTCATAAGAGCGGGCTCCGTGGACGTAAATCCCGTCCGTTGACTTTCCCAATTGGGAAAGCGCTGTTCCTCCATTCCCCAGCTCGCCGGCGTTGTAGACGCCAACGTTTACTCCGGGAGAGAGCCCAGTGATCTGAGTGAAGTTTCGCGTCACCAGGGGCAAATCGCTCACCATCTGTTTGTTGACGGTTCTCCCCAGTGCCGAGCTGTCGAGTTGAACCATGAAAGGAGCCGAAGAAACTTCTGTCTGCTCTACTCGCGTTGCGAGCTCAAGGCGAAGCTCCACCCTTGATGTCTCAGTTACGTACACCTGAACGTTGGGAAGAACCAGAGGTTTAAAATTGGGCTTGTCTGCCTGCAGCTCGTATCTGCCTGATGGTAGCAATACGAAACCAAACCGTCCCTCCTGGTCGGAGGTGATGGATTGTTGGGAACCATACTGATTGGTTAGGTGAACAATCACGTCCTCGAGAACCGCGCCCGATGGGTCCAGAGTCACTCCCATGAGTGCCCCGGTGGACGCCGTCTGTGCACAGGCCAAGCCTGCAAGCCCAAAGCTGAAGATGAACGCTGCGACTACGTATTGACGGTGAGAACCGAGGAAACCGAAACACGCCCGAACGTAAGTGGAAATCAAGGTTCGCCCTTTTTTCTTGCAGCGGGTAATTCAAGTTCCCGGTATCTGCTTGTTTGTTTGAATCAGGTGCTTCGAGAGCGATTGACCGTAAGCACTGTTTAGTTTTTTGACAACTGTCAAAGTTAACAGGGGCCGAAGCGAAGGTGTTCGAGGTAGCTTCTTTGATAAAATTCGTCAGCCTCCGGAAAATTAGAAAGCGAGCCACGAGATCGTGGCCAAAAATCCGAAAATGCCTAGGGCGTGGCCACATTTCGCCATTGCTTCGGTTTTGTTTTGTTTCCTGCCTTGTAGGGTTGGGGAAGCGCAGCCCAAGCCAGTTCGTCGAGTCCTCATCTTTAACGAAGTGGGCACTGCTTACCCTGGTATCAATCTTATGGATCAGGGAATCCGGTCTGCGCTCCACACTTCACCCTACAAGCTTGAGGTTTATCGCGAGTACATGGATACGCTTCTCTTCCCCGATCCGGCCGACCAGCAGCGATTCCGCGATTCCTACATCCGTAAATATCAAAATCGTCAACCGGACGTAATCATCACCGTGGGGCCGTCACCACTGAAGTTTATGCTGGAGACGCACCGCAGCGCCTTTCCGGGCGTTCCAATCGCTTTTTGTTTGCCGAACTGGGGACCGGGTACTCCCGTGCTGGATTCAGATTTTAGCGGGGTTGAAAATGCCTTCGCACCATTTGAAACAATCGAGGCGGCGTTGCGCCTGCAGCCCTCCACAAAGCACATCGTTGTAGTGGGGGGCGCAGGGACACACGACAAACTTTTAGAAGAGGGGGTCAGAGACCGTCTGAGGCCTTATGAACGCAACTTTGATCTTTCTTACCTGACCAATCTGACCATGCCTGATCTGGTCGAGACACTGAAGCGCCTGCCGAATCACACGGTCGTCCTCTTTACGGGTATGGCTCAGGATGCGGCGGGCACAAAGTTCGTTTCCGGGGAGGAAGCCATCGAAAAAGTTGTTGCCGCCGCGAATGCCCCAGTGTTTGGCATGAATGACATAAACCTGGGTCATGGAGAGGTGGGAGGGAAAGTCTCTTACATTCGCGAACAAGGCAGGATTGCTGGAGACATAGCCCTCCGGATGCTTAACGGGGAAAGACCTCAAGATATCCGCAGGGTGAGAGATATAACAGCTTACATGTTCGATTCTCGTGCGCTGCAACGCTGGGGCTTCAAGGAAAGCGATCTTCCTCCTGGCAGCATCGTGCTGAATCGGCAGCCCGGGTTCTGGGAACTGTATCGGGAGTATGTCTTTATTGGCATTTCTGTACTCCTAGCCCAGACCGTGGCAATCGTGGCGTTGCTCCGGCAGCGTGCACAGAGAAGAAGAACACAAACGGCATTGCTCAGGTCGGAAGAAAAGTTCGCAAAGGCATTTCACCAAAGTCCTCTTGCTTTCACGTTAGCCAGCCTCGTTGATTATCGATTTTTAGAAGTAAACGACACCTTTGCACGTTACGCCGGTTGGACGCGCGATGAGGTCCTCGGACGGACGCCCTTGCAACTTAACCTCTGGGTGGATACCAATCAGAGGACGACCTTCATCGAACAGCTTCGAGCAGAAGGCGCCGTAAGGAATATGGAGCTTCTGTTTCGCAGTAAAGGCGGCCGGGTTTGGACAGGCCTAGTTTCTTCCGAGTTGATTGAAGTGAGTGGCGAGCCCGCAGCTCTTTCACTGATCGCAGATATTACTGAAGCCAAGCGAGCTGAAGAGGCCAGAAGAGAAAGCGAGGGACGCTTTCGTCTAGTCGCCAATACCGCCCCTGTAATGATCTGGATGGCTGGTCTAAACAAACTCTGTACATATGTCAATCAGCCCTGGCTGGAATTCACCGGCCGCTCCTTTGACCAGGAGTTGGGAAATGGCTGGGCGGAAGGCATTCATTCAGAAGATCGAGAGAATTGCCTAAAGACCTACTTTGAGGCGTTCGATCGCAGGGAGCGTTTCGAAGGGCAATATCGTTTGCGAAGACACGACGGAGAATACCGCTGGATCTTCGACATAGGAGTTCCGAGGTTTGAGCCCAACGGATCCTTTGCAGGCTACATCGGCTCTTGCATCGACGTCACCGAGCGCAAAGAGGCAGAGGAAGCCCTTTCTAGCGTGGGTCGTCGTCTGATTCAAGCGCAAGAGGTGGAACGTAGTCGCATTGGAAGAGAGCTACATGACGACATCAACCAGCGGCTCGCGTTGTTAACTGTCGACATGGATCGATTGGATCAGAGCGGTTCTACAAATGGTTTCCATGACGTGCTCCAAGAATTCAAAGACCGCGTGATGGAAATTGCTAAAGATGTGCAAACTCTCTCGCACCAGTTACATTCGTCGAAACTAGAGTACCTGGGTCTCGCCGTAGCTGCGAAAGGCTTTTGTAGAGAGATTTCAGAAATGCACAATGTTCGAATCGATTTTACGCAGAAAGGTGTGCCACGCAATTTGCCCCAGGAAGTCGCGCTTTGCGTATTTCGAGTATTGCAAGAAGGATTGCAGAATGCAGTGAAGTACAGCGGTACTGATCATTTCGAGGTAGATCTGTCGGGTACGTCCGCTGATATCAAGCTCAGAGTTCGCGATTTCGGACGAGGTTTTAGCGTGGATGATGCCGTGGGAACCGAAGGCTTGGGCCTAGTCAGTATGCGTGAGCGAGTCAGTCTGGTGAAAGGTGAGATTGTGATCGAGTCAAAATCAATGTCTGGGACAGAAATCACGGTGAATGTTCCACTTCCTGTCGCAGACCCCGCGAGTCAGGTGACCTCGGGAGCGGCTTAACCGATGGAAAGAAATACGCGACATTGCCCACGCATTTTGTGGGCTGACGATTTTCCAGAAATCTTCGCACATGCCGAGAGATTGCTGCTGAACGATTACGAAATTGCGGGTTTTGCCCGCGACGGAGAAGAGGCTCTAAACCTTGGCTTGACGCTTAGTCCAGACATCCTCCTGCTAGATCTCTCAATGCCAATTCTCGGCGGATTGGAAGTCGCAACTCGCCTCAAAGAATTGGGGTGTAGGTCAAAGATTATCTTCGTTACAGTCCAAGACGATCCTGATTGCGTCGAAACGGCATTTTCGCTTGGCGCTTCAGGCTATGTTCTCAAGTCCCGAATTGGGACCGATCTTCTTCCTGCTATTGATGCGGCGCTAGCCGGCTTCACTTTCACGTCGCCGTTTCCAGCACACGTACGCACTACATCACAGGAACGCCGATAATCCCTGCCCCATTTTTGATCGCATGGAACGCGTAAAGCTGATCTCTCAAGTTTCAATGCGACCAGTCACAGAGCCTCAGACACTCCCACGCCAGAGAGTCACAGAACGTGACCGCCCTCCGCATGAGGCAATCGGTCCATCGGTCCTGGTGGCACTCAAGAACGCCTTAAACGCACAGCAAACGCCACGGCAGCGTATTGTAGTGCGTCGACTGCTCACGCTTACCTATCGAGAAGTTTTTCTGGATTTCTGACCACACCCTTTCCCCCGACCTGTTCGAGTAGAATTATCGCCACCATGGAACTCACCTTAGCCTGTGGAGTCATATCGTTTCTTTCCGGTGGTGCTGGCGCATACTTTGGAGCCTATCTCCGCAGGAAAAGACAGAGAAGTACTTACTCGAAGAAGCAGAGAAACAGGCAGAAGCAAAGCAGATTTCGAGAGCGATAAATTGAACCGGAGGGGCCAGCGGAAGTGCTAGCGGAATAGTCGGGCAGTTTAGGTTGTAACCAACTTTGAACTACGTGAAAACAACTAAGGAGCGCTTAGGAAGGTTGGAAAAACAAGAGTTTAACAGCAGATTGCGGTTCCGCTGGCAACGGCACCTGAAGCACGGGAATCGAATTTGTTTTCGTGGAGGAAGATATGCGAATTCCCTTTCTAATCGGCCGCGTAATGTTCGGCGGATATTTCATCATGAGCGGCATCAATCATTTCAAGCGGCAGAAGCAAATGGCGCAATACGCAGCAGCGAAGAAGGTACCAAAGCCCGACTTGGCGGTGAGGGCAACCGGATCCATGCTAATTGTAGGAGGCTCCAGCATTCTGCTCGGAATCAAGCCGAAGCTTGGAACCTTGACGGTGATCGGATTCCTCGCTGGAGTCTCCCCCGTGATGCACGATTTCTGGAAACAGGAGCAGTCCGAGCAACGCATGAATGACATGATCAACTTCACGAAGAACATGGCGCTTGTCGGCGGAGCTATGGCGCTAATGGCGGTAGAAGAGCCATGGCCAGCTAGCGTGCCGGTGCTCGCGCCGAAGAAGAGTTTTGCTAAACGCGTCCTCCGGGAAATCGCCGCTTAGCCATACTCGCCGTTCTACTCGGCCGCGCGCTTTGGCAAATTCAGTTCCGTCGGTTTTTCTCCCGCACTGAACTGGATCAGTTTCTGAATGGCTGGGCAAATCATCAGGATCACTTGCGCTCTCGGCTCGAAGGCCTGTTGCACCAGCGCTAGTTGTTGCTCCTCCCAACCGGCCGGTGGCTTGTCTCCTCGATCGAGGTAATCAAGTCCCTGCAAGGCGGCAGCACTGATAGAGGAGAGATTCTGCGAGAGCGGGGTCACTTCCTGTACAAACCACGACTTGACTGTGAGAGGCTGCAGGTTCTCTGCGTTGTTTTTCCAAGCCGTAAGTTGGGCGCGAATCTGTGCTTCCATTCCAGGCTTAATCGGACCAGTCACAAATGCGTTGACCAGTGCCGCGAATTCCCGAGCCTTGATGCTTTCAGGTCTGGCCGTGTCCACCGCCCGATTCATCGGCGTAAGCGAGGTGGGCTTGGTGGTCGCAAGTTGGTACCGCGAGTATCCTTTTACGGGTTCAACCAGGTCGACCAGGTCGCGGAGCGCGGCGGTGTCGTCGCTGCCTGCCATTCGCCGAAGCATCACGTTATACTGCGTGTTCTGGGTGAGGCCATATGCATCAAGCCAGGTGTTCACTTCTGCCAGCCGATCGTACATTGAGTTGACGTCGGTCACGCTTTGGGGCGACCAAAGGCGTTCTGCAACAGCGGCCATGCGGGGCCAGATGCGCGAATCAACGTTCTCGGCTGACACGTACTCGGACCACATGCAGGCCTCGCCTCCCAGAATTTTCTGCTTGTCGGCATCGGAAAGAGTCGCGGTCGGACCGGTGAATGGATCGACCACATAGTGGGCTGAAGCCGGGCTGATCAGGTCAAGGTAGTAGCCGGAAGAGAGAATTCCGCGATACCCCTGTTGCGCGGCATCAGCGAGCGACTTCTGGCCGCGCCACGATTGGATCACGATATCCTTTGGAACTTCGGGGCGAAGAACTTCATCCCAGCCTTCCATTGTCTTGCCATACTTTGTGACGATCTTCTGAACGCGCTTGTTGAAGTAAGCCTGCAGTTCGTCATTACTTTTCAAGCCGCGTGAACGCATGAACTCCTGAATCTTCGGATTGCTGTCCCAGGCTTTTCCGTTTACCTCGTCGCCGCCGATATGAAAGAACTGGTCGGGGAAGAGCTTTGCCATCTCGCCGATGAACTTGTCGAGAAACTTGTAAGTGCTCTCACGCGTGGGGTCCATGGCGGGATCAAAGACGCCGAACTCACGTCCGATCGAATAGGGGCCGGGATTGCTGGCTAGCTCTGGATAACCGACAAGCCAGGCGGTGCAGTGCCCCGGCATGTCGAATTCCGGAACTACGCGGATGCCACGCTCGCGCGCGTAAGCAATAATGTCGCGAATCTGCTCTTGCGTGTAGTAGAGGCCGTCAGAACCCATCTCGTGCAGTTTGGGGAATCGCTTGCTCTCCACCCGGAAGCCCTGATTGTCGGAGAGGTGCCAATGGAATACGTTCAACTTCACTGCCGCCATGGCATCGAGGTTGCGCTTGATAACGTCAACTGGCATGAAGTGGCGGCTGGAGTCGATCATTAACCCGCGCCAGGGAAAGCGGGGCTTGTCTTCGACGGTGATGGCCGGAACGGCGAAGCCCTGCGGCGCCACCTGGACGAGTTGGAGGAACGTTTGCAGGCCTCGCATCACGCCGAGGGTGGTTGGAGCATTCAGTTCGGCCTTGGCAGAAGTGACCGTGAGAGTATAGGACTCGTCTTCCCCAAGCTGAAGAGGATTCTTGTTTGCAGCACTGCTCTGGATTTCAAGCTGCCCGGCTTGCGATCCGGTACCGACCTGGAAGCTAGTCGCGAGCATCCCGGTATGTCGGCGGAGATCGGTCAAAAATATCTGTGTAACGCTTTGCAGCTGCGAGTCAGATCCTTTGACCACCAGAGTGAACGAAGGTTCAATCGTCAGCCAGCCGTCGGCTGGTTTGACGCTCGCTGGCCAAGGCATCAGGTTTAAGGACGGAGACGCGTTTTCTGCTGATACTTGCGAGGCGATTAGAACCATTCCCAGTACTGCGAAAAAGATTGCGCGCACGTTTTCCCCCACGGGTGAGTTGAAGGAAAATATTAACCCGAAGCAGGGCCGTTGCGGGGATATCTGTGAGCTAAAGCTTCTTCTCCGGCAACTCACTCAAGGAAAACGATGATTGAGACCCGGGAGGCTTGAGGGGCACGGAACTGTTTCTCGATCGTGTGCAACCGTCGATCCCTTGGAGTCCCGCTAGAGTCCCGCAGCAGATGAACATGGGATGGAATTGCGACCTAGGTGCTAAATGCCAAAACTTTGGTCCTCACGGCGGCGCCTGAGAAGGGCTTGACGCCATCCCACTGCCCGCTCGCGAGAAGGCTCGGCAATCGCAGACCTAAGGCTCGCTCGGCTCGGGTTTCTGACCTGAGTGGATCGGCACGATTTTGGAATCAGCAGGTGGCAGCCGACTGCGCGAATTGCGCGATTGGCGAAGCAGGCAGAAAGGAATTGCCTTCGATTCGTTCCAACCCCATTTCCGACATTTCCCCAATCCAAGTCAGCCGAAACTGGCCTTTGCAGCTACCCATGCGAAGGTCGAGAGTGTCCCCGATGCGGATGCGCCGGCGTACTCCCTGCACGACGACACCGTTGGCGCTGAGGCTTGTGACCATGGCGGGCAAAGAAAAGGCCTGCCCGAATGCATCTACCCCCCAGACATTCACTGGCAATTGCACGCTCACCCTGGCGCTTCGCCGTCGATCCATGTACCCCCCTTTTGGGACTATTAGGAGAGATTTTGACCAACCCCGGCGGCTTTGCAAACTTACGCGCGTTATTGCCGTGTGGGTACCAGAGTTTGAGCACCAGAGCCCGAGCCAAAGCCAAAGCAGGCTTGCAGTTAGTTGAAATCCTTCATGGAACAGGCGCCCGGGCCACGCGGATCGCCGCAAGTTCCGCATGGTCCGGCGGTGGGCTTGGTAGCACCGGACTTGGCAGAAACCGCGAACACTGACAGTTGAGGGACAAGCTTCGTACTCTGGCACTTGGGGCAGGAGGCTTGTTCCTGGCCATACACCAAGGCCTCGAAATGGTTGTCACAGATTGCGCAGATGTACTCAAAAATGGGCATTGCTTCGGGTTCCTACACAAAGTTGGTTCCGTACACAAAGAATAAACCAAAACGCTAAGGGTGCACTACAGTTCCTACCCGATTCCCACGATTGGAGCGCGCGATTAGAGTTGAAAATAGAAATTAAGAGCTTCCCACCTAAGCTCAAAAAGAGTAAAGGCGCCTACTCCAGCAGGCGCCTTTTTCTTGCCCCTAAATAGGGTCTACCACATGGTGAACGTTACCTTGTCGAGATAGACCTTGTAGTCGACCATCTGGCTGTTTCCGTCCTGCTGGTAGTTAATCGTGACCCCGTTCCAGCTGGTCGTGCCGGGATTCTTGTATTTATTAAGAGTATGGGTCACTCCGTTTAGCGTAATGGACTTGTAGAGCAAACGGTTGTCGGAGGTCCTCTGTACCTGAATTACGAGGTGATTCCAAGCGTTGTTCTTCGGCCAGCAAGGAATGCCGGTGGCAACCCACTTCTTGTTTACGTTGTCGTAGATGTCCCATTCGTGGCCGCCAGCGATGCGGCACTCATGGCCCCAGATGAAACCCTTGCCCAGCTTGGTCCCCATGAACTGGTTGATATCGAATTCCAGCGCCTGAGAGGAGGATAGACTAGAAGTGTAGAAGTACGCCTCGTACTTGAAGTTGTGCGCGCCATTCGTGAGCGTGTGGCTGTAATCGGGCAGACCTTGAGATGAAAACGATCCCACCAGATGGTCGTTCCAAAGTATGTCCGAATACGGCCGCGTGCCGCCGATACTGTGCTTGGTAGCGCTACCGGAAAGCGAGGGGGAAGAGATGCTTCGATTTCGGGACCAGTTGACACCGCTTGCAGTCGACGAACAAGTGCTACAAATCGTCCAACTAGGGGAAAGCAGAGCATACCCTGGTCCCCAGGTGTTCTTCTGCAAACTCGAAAACTTATGGTAATAGGGGCTACTGGTATTTTGAGCGGACAAGACGGTAAGGGACGATAGCGAAATAAGGCATAGTGCCGCGACTCGGTACAATTTCATTTTTAAGGTTCTCCAGCAAAAACTGTATGGACTTGACTTGGGGTGAGAGTAGTCAGCGATCTACTTAGGTTCAAGGAAATTCCAAAGAAGAAGAGGGATTTACGTAACAGTTTTGCAATCAGAGGTGCAGGGCGAAAAAAGTACGAAGCAAAAGGAGTTTTGTGCTCGGTTCGCGAGTAGTTTTTGCTCGGTCCAGTTTCAGGTTTTTCACCTAACCTGTGTTGTGAAGGCCGGCTGCGATTCCGTTGATGGTTGCTCCCAATGCGTAGTTCAGATCTGCGGAATCGTCCCCTAGTTGTTTGCGCCGCAGCAATTCCACTTGGATCAAGCTCATTGCGTCGACATAAGGATTGCGAAGTTTAATCGAGCGGGCAAGCACAGGATTGCGATCCAGGAGGCACTCTTGCTGCTTAACGAGAAGAAGCATGCGGCGGGTGCGCTCGAACTCCTCCACGATCAGGTTCCAGACCCGTTCGCGCACACCGGGGTTTTTTACCAACGAGGCATACAGCCTGGCAATGGAAAGATCTGCTTTCGACATCGCCAACTCCACATTGCGAATCAGGTCATAGAACAGCGGGAAACTCGCCATCATCTCCTGCAGGCGCCTTTGGTGAGTCTCGCCATATGAGACGTAGCGCTCGAAAGCATGGCCGACGCCGAACCAAGCCGGCAGCGCATGACGACTCTGCATCCACCCGAACACCCACGGAATCGCCCGCAGGTCTTCGAGTTTTCGGCTCTGCGAACGGCGCGCCGGACGAGAGCCGATTTGTGCGTGTTCCAGTTCGTTGACCGGCGTTGCTTGTTCGAAGTATTCGAGAACCTCGGGATTATCGGCGATGTTGCGGCGATAAAAAGCGAATGCATCCGCCGACATTTGTTCCATGACCTCGATCCAAGGGGCATCTGATCCAGGCGCGGGTCCATCTGGGCGAGTGAGTGCTTCCAGACAAGCGGAGATCATGACTTCCAGATTCCATTCGGCCAGAATCGGGTCGGAATATTTCCAGTTGAGAACCTCTCCCTGTTCGGTGATGCGAATCTGACCGAAGAAATCTCCGGGCGGCTGCGAAAGAATGGCATGGTGTGTTGGGCCGCCCCCGCGTCCGACAGTGCCGCCGCGACCATGAAACAACCGCAGTTTGACGTTGTGCCGGCGCGCGGCCTCGTGCAGCCCGCGATGAGCCTTGTACAATTCCCAGAGGCTGGCCAGCATGCCCCCGTCTTTGTTGGAATCGGAATAGCCGATCATCACTTCCTGCCATCCGGACCAAGATGCAAGCAGCCGGCGGTACGAGGGATCGCTCCATACGCGTTCCATGATCGAAGCCGCGTCCCGTAATGCTTGGATCGATTCGAATAAGGGGACCGGCATCAATCCCGGGTCATCGGGTGAGCCGTGCACCTGTACGCCCGCTGCCTGGGCAAGTTCCAGCAAGTCGTAAATGTCGCGCTCGGATTCGGCGCCACTGATCACATAATTGCGAATGCAGCGAGGCGGGAAGACTCGCTTCCATTGCGAAAGTTCCTGCAACACGGCGAGGGTGGTGGAAGCAGCGTCTGACACTGCTGCTTCGACGGCGGTACCCCCCGCAATACTCGCGCCCGAGCTCGAATCCTTGCGCACTTGTTCCAGGGCTTCGCGGTGAACTTTCGCGTGCTGGCGGATGTCGAGGGTGGAGAGATGAAAACCAAAAGTGCGAACTTTGCGAAGCAGTGGGTCCAGCCAAGAATAAGCGAGCCGCGCGCCATGGTTTTGCTCCAGGCTACGCCGCATGAGCCGCAGGTCGGTTTCAAAATGTCCCGATGCCTTGTACGCGCTCTCCTCCCCGGTGCTTGTGTTCCGCAAGCGGACGATCACGAAACTGATGAAGCGGCGATACAACTCGGTGGCGGAGAGTCTTGCCAGGCGTGCAGGCTCCTCGCCGATGTGCTGCGAGTATTCGTCATGTTTCTTCTGGAATTCGTTCGAGACCGCGACCTGCTTACACGACGAACTCAACTGCTCGCTGATGTGTTCCAGTTCGGAAACGTAGTGCGCGAGAACCGTGTTGCGGGCGCGCTCCAATGCTTCTCGCGTGCTCTCGACCGTGACGAAGGGATTGCCGTCGCGATCCCCACCAATCCACGATCCAAACGACAGGACTTCGGGCATGTCGTCCGGCTGCAGTTCGAGGCTGTACACCTCACGGAACGAATCGCGGATTTCGACGTAGAGGCGGGGCAAGCCCTCGAAAATCGACATGGGGTAATGGTCGAGTCCCATGCGAATTTCATCGGTGACCAGTGGCTTCTGAACACGGACCTCGTCGGTTTGCCACAAAACAGAGATCTGGAGAGCAATCTCATTTTCCAGAGCCCAGGCATCGGCATCGGGAAGAGGAAGTCGATCGAGGTGCTCCAGCAGACGCGAGATCCGGCGGCGCTTTTGCAAGACAGTACGGCGCGCTACTTCCGTCGGATGGGCGGTGAAAACCGGTAAGACTTTGACCTGCCGCAATGCTAACATCGCCTGATCGGCAGCCATACCAGCTTCACGCATCCGCTGCAGCGTGCCGCGAAACGACCCCGGCTGCGTAGCATGCTCCGGGTTGATTTTTGCCGCACGCCGGCGGCGCTTGCGGTGATTGGTTTCGGCGAGGTTCGTCAATTCGAAGTAAATCGCGAAAGCTTTTGTGATCCAGTAAGCTTGCTGGATGCTCAGGTCTTCGACGACGGTGCGAGCCTGTTTCATCTCGCCATTGTGGAGCTCGGTGTGGCCGGAGGAGTTTACGCGTGCCTGGATCAGCAAGCGGCGAAGCTGCTCAACTTTTTGAAAAATTCCCGGCCCTGCCTGTTCGCTCAAAACCCGCCCAAGGAGGGTTCCGAGGGAGCGCACGTCGCGGCGCAGGGGATGTTCTTTGCCGCGGTCCTCGGTACTGGCGACGAGTTCCGCCAAGCGTGCGGCCTGATCTTGTGCTCCCCACAGAGGTTCCATCATGATGTGATCCTCCATACTAAACGATGCAACCGTGGACCCTGGCCTGCAGAGGCCCTTCGTCATCTCCCCAGGGTTTTTGGCCAACGGCTTGCACCGAGGGCTGCCAGCCTGAATAATGTGAACGGATGAACCGAGAAAGAGTGCTGATCGTCGAGGACGAAGAAAACGAACGTAGCGGACTGGCGGAGCTCGTGTCCGCCTGGGGCTATGAAGCCAACACCGCCGCGGACGGCCAGGAAGGCTACGAGAAGATCGCTTCCTGGTCGCCGGCAATCGTCATTACCGACCTGAAAATGCCACGATTGGGCGGCATGGAGCTGTTGGAGCGAATTGCGTCGGACAGCCAGACTGTCGCCGTGATCGTTGTAACGGCGCAAGGAACCATTGACAGCGCGGTACAGGCCATGCGGATCGGGGCGTACGATTACATCAGCAAACCGATCGACACCAGCCGCTTGCGCACCATCCTGCAAAATGCCACGGCCCTACTAGGCACGCGGACCGAACTGGAAGTTACCCGAAGGAAACTGCGGGATACGGGATCGCTCGGATCTCTGGTGGGCCCATCCAAAAAGATGCAGGAGATTTTTCGCCTGGTCGAGTTGGTGGCGCCCAGCACCGCTTCTGTGCTCATCACAGGCGCAAGTGGCACGGGTAAAGAGCTGGTGGCCCGCACTATTCACGAGCTGAGCCCGAGGAGATCCAAACCCTTTGTAGCTATCAACTGCGCGGCGATTCCTGAGACGTTGATTGAAAGCGAGATATTCGGCCACGAGAAAGGCGCATTCACGGGAGCTTTGGAGCGCCGCACTGGATGCTTTGAACTGGCTGAAGGCGGGACCCTGCTGCTCGACGAAATTGGCGAGATGCCGGTGGCTACGCAGGCCAAGCTCCTCAGAGTTCTCGAGGACAGGAAGCTGCGGCGCCTGGGAAGCAGGGTCGAGACCTCGGTGGATGTGCGAGTTCTCGCCGCAACCAACAAGGTTCCGGAGGAGGCGGTGGCACGTGGCGAACTGCGCAATGACCTCTACTACCGCCTGAATGTCTTCAACATTCATATGCCGTCGCTAAGAGAGCATCGCGAGGACATTCCCGATCTGGTGCATGCACTGCTTGCCGAAATGAGTGCGAAGCATGGTCGCCGCATAGCCACCGTCAGCGAAGCTGTGCTGAACGCATTTAAGAACTACACCTGGCCCGGCAACGTTCGTGAGCTTCGTAATACGCTGGAGCGCGCGGTTATTGTTTGTGAAGGCCCCGTGGTCGAGACGAAGCACCTACCGCCGGGTTTCGGGAGTGCCCCGACTCGTCCCTCGCTCGATGATGCTGATTCGATCCGCGTGGGAGTGGGCACGACAGTGGGGGAGGCGGAGCGGTTGTTGATCCTGAAAACACTGGAGTCGACCAACAATAACAAGACGCGCGCCGCTGAGATCCTTGGCATCAGCCTGAAAACCCTGCATAACAAGCTGAAAGAATATGGGAGTTCGTCGCCTGAGGGGGCCCGAACTGAGAGGGAAGACTCGGCGGAACTTAGAGATTCGTAAGGTGTTGTTAGTGGTAGTGACCACGATCGATCGTGGTACTAACCTTCGTGGGCCTATTTCATGCGCCGCAGAACCAAGATCGTACTTGCCATCACCTTCATGGTGGCTGCGCTGGTAACCAGCACTTCCTACATTTTTATCTCGCAGATGCTGCGCCAGCGGGTGGCAACCGCCCACGATACAGCGATGTACCTAACTTCCCAGCTGGCGTATCTCTCGTCGAACGCTGCTCCCGATCTGACCAGCACCCGGGTGGACACCAACAATCCGGAAGCCGTGCGGCGCGGTGTTGCCTACTATCTCGGCACCGATCGCGACCTGAACACTATGTTGGACTCTGTGGTTGGCAGCTGGCCGACCATCTACGACGCAACCATCCTGGATTTGGATGGGAAGGCAATCCTGCATACCGATCCGAATCTGGTCGGAAAGAAGATTGCCGATCGGCCGGATTTCGCCTCTCTCGAAAAAGGGGGGTTCCGCCGTCAATTGCGCATGATTTACAACCCACCTGCGGTTTACGAAGTCCGCATGCCGCTATTGCTGAACGGCACTGTGTTTGGCGATATCCGGGTTGGAGTTTCGACGGTGTTCTTGCGCAACGAACTTACTCCGCAACTCAAGCGGGCGGTGAAGTTGTCGGGCCTGGCCATCCTGTGTTCTCTCTTATTGGCTGCCATGTTGGCTCACGTAGCACTCGGACCGCTCGAGCACATCAGTCGCAGTTTGGACCGTATGACCATGGCGCATGGTGGCGACACCAACGGCGGCGGCGAGCGCGACGAATACGGACAGGTGACCGAGAAGATCGCGCACCTTGGTCGGCAAATGCGCGACGCGCGCGAGATTTTTTCCGCCTTAAAGGACAATGTCGACCAGATCATGTCCAGCTTGCAGGACGGCTTGATGCTGTTCACGCGCGATTCGAAGGTCGTGCTGGTCAGTGCGTCGGTCGAGCGTTTCCTGGGGCGCTCGCGGCGTGAACTGCTTGGCCGCAACGCTAAGGACATCTTCTCCGCTGAATCCCCCTTGGGCGCCTTGTTGCTGGATGCATTCCGCTTGCACCACAACATTGAACAGCGGGAGATGGAATCCACCAATGGCAGGCGCGTCGAGGTATCACTCGATTTTATTCACGAAAGAGGTACCCAGATCGGCGCGTTGCTCACTATGCGAGACGCGGAATCGGCACGGCGTATTGAAGACGAAATCGAACTCTCGCGACGCATCTCTGCCAGCGGCCGTGTTACCCGGGGAGTGGCGCACGAAGTCAAGAACCCGATCAATGCCATTGTGCTGCATCTGCAATTGCTGCGGAACAAGCTGCAAGAGATCGATCCCGATACCGGCCGCCACGTAGATATCATCGATAACGAGATTCATCGCCTGGATCGCGTCGTGCAGATCCTGGTGGATTTCACCCGTCCCCGCGAGCTGCACATTGAGGACGCAGACCTCAAGTTGATTTTGGATGAAGTTGTTCTGCTGGCGTCCCCAGATGCCGCCCAGCATGGAGTGAGAGTTATGCGCCAGCTTCCCCCGGAAGCAATCCCGGTCAAGGTGGATATTGATCTCATCAAGCAGGCGATGTTGAACGTGGTGATCAATGGTGTTCAGGCGATGCCCGCGGGCGGCACGCTCACCATCGCAGCGCATCGCGATGAGGATACGGTCGTGACGGAAATCAGAGACGAGGGAACGGGTATTCCGGCTGCCGTGCAAGAGAAGGTCTTTGAGCTTTACTTCACCACCAAGAAGGCGGGTAGCGGGATCGGTCTGGCGCAGACTTATCAGATCATGCAGTGGCACTACGGCGCCGTGGACTTCGAATCTCAGGAAGGAAAGGGGACGACCTTCCGTCTTCGCTTACCGATTGGGGAAACGCGCCCGGCGACGGCGGAAGACATTGCTTCCGACGCGGTGTTCGCCCGAAAGAACTAGCATGATTAGGATCCACAAAAGGGAATTCTTGGCACTTGCGCTCCTGTTGTGTGCCGCTTTCGGATTGGCGCAACAAGAACAAGCTCCAAATAACCAGTCACCGCCCGACCCGAACGCTTCCCAATCGCAGAATCCTCAGACCTCGACGCCGTCCGCCGAGCCGCAATCCTCCTCCCCATCTCCCCCGCAAGACCAGCCGTCACCAGCAAAAGAGAATTCGCCCGCGCCGGTCGAGGAAACGCCGCCTGCCAGCACGCCACACTCGGAAACCACCCAACCCACCGTTCCTGCGAAGCCTGGTTCGACGAACAAGAAGAAGCGGACAAGGACGAAATCCAAGCCAGTTGCGCATCCCTCGACCGCGGGAGACGCTACTGGCCAACCTGGCAAAGTCGTGGTCAGAAACGGTGGAGCGAAGGATGGGCCGATTCGGTTGTCGCCCGGTGGTGGTCAGGAGCAGGAAGTTCACAATCGCGAAAACACTGCGCAGCTGCTGGCGACGACCGGCGAAAACCTGAAGCGAATCTCCGGGCGGCCTTTGACGCCCTCCGAACAAGGCATATTTGATCAGATTCAAGCTTACGTTCGACAGGCGAGATCTGCTTCCGATGCTGGGGATCTCACTCGCGCCCACACACTGGCCTTCAAAGCTCACTTGCTTTCGGATGATCTGGCCAAGCGCTAGCTATTTGCCTGCGGCTCGCGCCGAATTCACCTTTGACAACAAGTCTTTCGTCGGAGCCTGCATGGGACCGGGAACCGCCGCGCTTTCAGTGAGGATTGCCCGCGCTTCCGTGAGTCTTTTCAGTTTCGCGTAGTCCCACCCGAGATAGTAGGCGGCAATGGCGTATTGCTGCTCATCCTCGCCTTTGAGCAGGCTGGTCGCGGTTTTCAGTTCTGCGATGGAAGGCAAAGTCCTTGCCTGCAGCGCATAGGCCCGGCCCACGACGCAATGGGAAACCCCCGCCGACACTTTACTCGATTTGCTTGCACTTGGCTGGTCCGCTTTGGCAAGTACAATCACCTTCTGGGCATAAGGAATGGCCTTGGCGGCGGTTTCGGGACTCTGCACATAAGTGTTGGCCAGCATGAGAAGCGCGGCCATATTGTCAGGGTTGGTGGCAATTGCTTTCTCTGCATAAGCGATGAGACGCTTGTTGTCTTGCATCTCAGCCAAAGACATCATGGCGTAGGAAGTCAGTTGATCATCAAGACCTGACTGGGGGAAGGTTGCCGTGAACTGTTCTATGTAGCCCATACGGGTCTTGGCATCGGTTTCCGAAGTAATCACGCTGAAGGCCGAGTTCTGAAAGAACTCGTAGGCGCCTTTATTGTTCTGCTTCTCGGTGTCAATGCTCGTTCGAAAATTCTCGTCACTCACGTCCGCAGGTTTTGTCTGTTGGCCGATGGAATCGTAGATCCCGCCGCCTTTGATGGCGTATTTGAAGACGCGCGCATTGTCGTGCATCTGCTGCGCGATCCCCACTTGGGAACTGAGAATGTCGAGATTTCTAGGAGACGCCGCCATCGCGGTATCTCCTGCTTCCACGGCTTTCGCTAGATCTCCCGCTGCCTGATATATCTGGGCCAGCTGCCAGTTGCCGAAGGCAACAGCCATGGGGTTGGACGAATACTTTTGCACGAAATCCTGGAACATTGAAATCTTCTTTTGCGGGTCCTGCTCATTTCCGATGGTGGTGAGATCCTTATCCTCGGGCGTTCCAGCTGCGATGGTGACGCTATCGATTTGAGCGAAGGAAACCGAGGAAATGAATACCAAAGCTGTAACAAGGCCGACTCGAATTGGAGACATGAGGGCGTGACCTCCTGGCCAGCGCCCGAATCCTAGCGCTGATTGGCTAGAGCTTCAAGCAGGATTTTTGTCCCAAGTGTGCCGAACGAACCTTCAGTTCGATTGGCGCGGCGCTCCCCGCGTGCGGTAGTCTTGGCGCAGTGAGTTCATCAAACCTCGTTCAACATGCGACTCCGCCTGATGTTTCCCGAGGCGAACCCCGCTCGCGGCGGCGCATACCCTTGCTATGGATCGTCATCATCGCTTTGGTCTTACGGGTATTGGTGATCACCGTGGGCCACACCTACAGGATCACGCCACGCCGGGACCACTTCCAATTCGGTTGGGAGACGGGTCGGATTGCGCGGTCCATTGCCCTTGGCCAGGGATTCGCCTCGCCAACGGACTTGCCTACGGGAGCGAGCGCGTGGACAGCTCCTGTTTACCCGTTCATCCTGGGCCAGGTGTTTAAGGTGTTCGGGATCTACAGCAATAGGTCTGCTTGGGTGATCCTTGTCTTCAACAGTATTTGTTCGGCACTCACGTGCTGGACCCTTTACCGGATCGCGGGTTGGATTTTCGGGGAATCCGTAGCGCGAGGAACAGCCTGGACGTGGGCCGCTTTCCCCTATGTCATCTATTGGCCGGTGCGGGTGGTCTGGGACGTGTGCCTGAGCACGTTTCTGTTGACCGTTGCGCTCTGGCTGGCGATCCGCATGCGCGAGAAGACGACGTTGCGCGCAGGGATCGTTTATGGGCTGCTCTGGGGATTGATCGCGCTGACCAACACTGCGCTGGTCCTGCTGCTACCGTTCATGCTTGCGTGGATTTGCTATCCCGCGGGATGGAAGGCGGTGAAACCGGTCGCACTCTGCCTCCTAACAATCGTTCTCTCGGTTGCTCCCTGGACCATTCGGAACTACCGGGTGTTTGGGCGATTTGTATTTATCCGCGACAACCTGCCGCTTGAATTGCACGAGGCGAACAATGAATCCTCTGACGGGTTGTGGACGAGGCGCGAGCATCCTGGGAACGATTCGGTCGCGATGAAGAGGTTTCAAGAGCTCGGCGAGATCCGCTACATGGACGAGACCAAACGCGAGTTCTGGGACTTTGTTCGCTCCCACCCACAGCAGTTCGGTTGGTTCACGATCCAGAGGGTGTTCTATTTCTGGGCGGCTCCCCGGCAGGCCACAAACGTCAATGGATACGACCTCTGGATTGCGCGACACGTACAGTTCTTGCTGGCTGCGCTCTTTGCATTCGCCGGACTGGGGCTCATGTTGATGCGAAGGAATCCATATCGGTGGTTGCTCGCGCCGTGCCTCCTCGTATACCCGATACCTTACTATTTGGTAAATCCGTTTCCGCGATACAAGCACCCGATTGAAGCCGTGATGACGATGTTGATCGTTTACCTTTTGTGGGAGAGCCGCGGCGTGAAGCTGGATTGGAAACTGCGGCGGATCAATGGCTAAGGAAAGCTACCGTTCCGGATCGGCGACTACGGGGCGGGTTTGAGGCGGCGCGCCTTTGCGGGTCACCTCTAGAGGCGTAAGAGTCGTTGGTTTTTTCGCGGCTCGCAAAGCCAAACAGCCTCTCCCATTGGGTTCCCAAGTCGTTCCACTCGCCATGCTCAAAACACCGCTCCCTGGGCAAACCTCACCCCTCGGATGGGCTTCTCCGCAAAAGAATGATGGAAGTTCGCGCAACCTGCGGGCACTCGTTTAAAGTGGATTATGCGATCGATTTTGCAGAGTCGCGGGCTGCGATTCATCCTTGCGGCAAATGTGATTTCCATGCTGGGCAGCGGGATGAATGCCGCCGCGGTGGCCTGGCACATTCTGCGTATCACCCACTCTGAGATCGCCTTAGGAACGTTTGCGGTCCTGCAAACATTACCGGCCATCCTACTGCTGCCGTTTTCCGGCGTGATCATCGATCGCGAGGACCGGCGGCGTCTGGTCATGATGTTGGATCTGATTCGCGCGGCGATCATCCTCATCGTTGCCATCCTGGCATTCACGGACAGAGTGGTGGTGTGGGAACTCTACCTAATGAACATGCTGGTCGCGGCCGGTTTCTGGATGTTCTGGCCGACAATCAGCGCGCTGATTCAGGAGCTTACGCCGGAAGAGGAGTTCGTTCATGCGAACATCTTCCTCATGGCCGGGGTACAGGGCGGCTGGTTGGTTGCCGGAGCGATCGTCGGCTTTGTGTACAACAAGATAGGGCTTGGTGGAGTGTTGCTGATCGACGTTAGCAGCTATCTGGTTTCTTTTGTGTGTTATTTGGCGGTGCGCAAAGGACGACACGTGGTACCCCGCCCCGCGGAGTTGCAAGCCGACATGATTGCGGCGGAGACTGCGCTTGGAA
Source organism: Terriglobales bacterium (assembly GCA_035606605.1). GTDB lineage: Bacteria > Acidobacteriota > Terriglobia > Terriglobales > Acidobacteriaceae > Gp1-AA145. Next base: position 10,739 of record DATNEX010000158.1, on the reverse strand, counting down.
AATTCTTCCGTGAAATGCGAGAGGGATGGGAGTACCTTCGCGGCCGTCGCGAAGTGGTGCTGCTGGGCATAAGTTGGGCACTGTTTCTCTCGGCCATGATGACCGGGGTCGTGGTCACGCCGTCGCTGAGCGAAAAGGTATTCCAGAAGGGCGCGGTCGGCTACGGCTGGCTTAACGGCGGTTGGGGTGTGGGTGCATTCCTGAGTGCCTTTTACGCGTCGCGCTTCATCGGCAGGTTTGGAGCAAGGCGTGCCATCGCGATTTCGCTCGGCGTGCTGGCATTGTGCATGATTTCGGCTCCGACCATGCCATTGCTCGCGCTCGCCGTTCTGCTGTATGGATTGATGGGATCAGGGCGGGGAATTACCGGAATCGCATTCGGTACAAGGTTGATGGAAGACATTCCGAAGCACTACATGGGGCGCGTGCAGAACACGTTCTATGCGGCCGGAACTTTCTTGCAGGTGCTTCAATCGTATCTGGTGGGCGCGGTCGCGGAGAAGAACCTGAAGGCGGGGTTTGCCTCGATTGGACTTGTGTACACGCTGGGATTTGCAACCGCAGCGTGGCCAATACGCGGCGCTTCGGCGGCACAGGTTGAACCAGCCGACTAGTCTCAGTTCAACATACAATCGCCGCTATAATGTTGTTTTAATCTCACTCGAGGATTGAAATCCATGCCATCGGCAAATGGACATAACGGCAACGGCCATAACGCAGACGGGAACGGTGGCGTGAATCGTCCGCGCACCGAGTGGATTGCCCGCCGTAAGGCCGAGAATACGGACGGCAACTTCTCGCAAATGCACTACGCCCGACACGGTGTGGTCACGGATGAGATGGAGTACGTCGCCCGAAAGGAAAAGCTCGCTGCGGAACTGGTGCGCGACGAGGTAGCGCGCGGGCGAATGATAATCCCAGCAAATATCAACCATCCTGAGTTGGAGCCGATGTGCATCGGCATTGCCTCCCTGTGCAAGATCAACGCAAACATCGGAAACAGCGCGGTTACCTCGGAGATTTCCGATGAACTGAAGAAGCTGCACACGGCGGTTCACTACGGCGCCGATACAGTCATGGATCTTTCAACCGGGGGCGACATTCACGATATTCGCGAGGCCATCCTGCGTCACTCGCCGGTACCCATCGGAACGGTTCCGATCTATGAAGCCATCTCGCGGGTTCGGAGGATCGAAGATCTCACCGCCAACCTGATGCTGGAAGTCATTGAAGAACAGGCCGCGCAGGGGGTGGACTACATGACAATCCACGCCGGCGTGCTGATCCAATACCTGCCCCTGGTTTCGAGACGTATCACCGGTATCGTAAGTCGCGGCGGTGCGATTCTGGCGCAGTGGATGGCTCACCACCACAAGCAAAATTTTCTCTACGAGTGCTTCGAGGACATCTGCAAGATTTTTGCGAAGTATGATGTCTCGTTCTCACTGGGCGATGGTCTTCGCCCCGGGTGCATTGCCGATGCCAGCGACGAAGCTCAGTTCGCCGAACTGAGGACGCTCGGTGAGTTGACGAGGAAGGCCTGGGAATCGGACGTGCAGGTGATGATCGAAGGCCCTGGGCACGTGCCGCTCGACAAGATCAAGGAGCAAGTGGACAAGGAGAACGAGCTTTGCTACGAAGCGCCTTTCTACACTCTCGGACCGCTCGTGACCGACATCGCTCCTGGATATGACCACATCACATCGGCCATCGGTGCAGCCATGATCGGCTGGCATGGTGCTGCCATGCTTTGCTATGTCACTCCGAAAGAGCACCTCGGCCTGCCCAATGCCAAAGACGTGAAGGATGGAATTATCGCCTACAAGATTGCGGCCCACGCTGCCGACATCGCACGGCACCGACCGGGGGCTCAGGACCGAGATAATGCCCTCAGCTTTGCGCGGTACAAGTTCGATTGGGAGAAGCAGTTTGCGCTGTCCCTCGATCCCGAGACGGCCCGCTCCATGCACGACGAGACTCTGCCCGATGATTACTACAAGGAAGCGGCATTCTGCTCGATGTGCGGACCGAAGTTCTGTTCTATGAATTATTCAAGCAAAGTGGATGACTACAATCGCACCGTGCACGGGCTGGAGAAGAAGGACTATTCAGACGTTGTCGAGAGATTGGTTAGGTTGAAGTAGGTCAGCGTTTTGGTTTGCCGGCCAAGCCATAGTAGACGTAAGTGTCGGTCGCCACGTAGTCATCTTCGTCGGGATTGCGACGTACCCGCGGCTTTTTTGATTGGGAAGTCGAGGCGTTGGTTTTCGGTTGAGCTTCGGGAGCCGCGGGCCTCACGGCGACGATCTTATCCTTGTCGCCCTTCTGACTACCACCCGCAAATGGACTGGGCTTCTCTGTGATTGCTTCCTTAGGAATAACGGGCGGGGATGGTGGCTGAGATGTCGGGGATGGTGCGGCCGCATCCACGGTTTCCTGTGCTGACCGTAGAAATCCCCGTCCCGGCCCGTAGTGGCGCAGAGCAGAGATAACTCCTAACGCCAACAGGGCCGAAAGGCCACCCATTGCCACAGAGGCCCACAGCCGCGAATTCCGCGGTAGAACCTGCTGCGCTTTGGCGGCCTTCGCCCTTGCCGCCAGAGGGTTAACAAATTGCCAAGTCGAGCCTGGTATTCGGATCCTAACCCGCAGGGTGCGTGCGCGGTGCCATATTCGCGCAGGACCGCTCATGTCGGCCCCACGAACGTTCTCTCGAAACCGTTGAAGGTCTGAGCGGGATTGAGAAAACGCATCTTTGACGACGGCCGTCCACCTTAGTTTCACGACATCGAGCGCGTAGCCTGACTTCTGGCGAATAAGGTTTAGCCCTTCAGTGCTCACCTGAGCACCGCTGCGCGCAGCGGCCTTCATTCGAGCGAAGACTTCCACTCCGCGAGCTCGCTGCAAAATCAAAGATATCTTGGGCAGTTTCAGACTTTTGAATCTCGAAACCAAATTCTTGAATCTCTTGGATCGAGCCGGGCGAAGTGGAGTCAATGGCGAGACGTAAACCAGCTCGAGCTTTGCCGGTTCCCCATCCTTTTGCGACTCCGGCTCAACTGGCTTGGGCACAACGGCGCCGACGATCGCTTTCCGATAGGGGAAGGAAACGGCAGTGTCGACCAAACGCGCGCGACGGGCTATTTCTATGTCGTCGACGCGCGGCGACTGCATGGGCACCGAATTGGCGCCGGGGTCCTGCGGGGAATAGGGTTCAGCGCGCGTGGACATGCGCACCGGCATTTTCACAGGCTCGGCTGGAGAGAGCTCTACTTCCTTGGGGAAGTTGTCCCACATATCCGGCGGCAGCTCTGTGGAAGCCTGGGCCTCGGTGGCCTGCCATATGAGGCCATGCGGAACCAACGGCTCGTCGTCCTCTGGGAGCTCCTTACGCCGCCAGAACATAGTAGGTACTTAGATGCTATCTGGCAAGAGGCGTTTACTCTGGGGGCAACTTGGGTGCTAACAGATTTTGGGTCTAGACGGCTACCGCTACTTCCCGCTGCATCCGGTAGGCGTTCGAGACGTATTGCAGGACCATGCGCTGAGTGTTGAAAAATGAACCATTTAGCGCGATTGTGTAACGCATTACTTCCATGTACCGGTTGGGCCGTCCGTAGAACATCGGAACGATGTCCCGCTCCAGCTTGTCATACAGGTTGGCGATCTCGCTGGATGGGTCTTCGGCTATCTCGCTGCTGCCGATGGACCATCCGGTGACCCCCTCTATGTGTCCTTCGGCCCACCAACCATCGACCACGCTGAAGCTGGGGACGCCGTTGAGCGCGGCCTTCATGCCGCTCGTGCCCGAGGCTTCCTGGGGACGCATGGGATTGTTCAACCAGAGATCCACCCCCGAGGTGATGAGACGACCCCAGCGCATATCGTAGTTCTCGACGTATACGGTCTTAATAACGTCGGAGAGAGAACTTGCTCCCCCTAGAACCCGGCGGATGAGATTCTTGCCACCTTCATCATTAGGGTGGGCTTTGCCGCCATAAACCAGCTGGATCGGCCCCACCTCGCGTGTAATCTTTCGCAGCCGCTCGGGATCGTGGAATAACAAGTCCGCGCGTTTGTAAGTGCTAGCTCGACGCGCAAAGCCAATGGTGAGCACCTTAGGGTCGAGCTGCACGCCGAAAGATTTTGCAATTGCTTCAAAAAGCTCAGCCTTTGCTTCGGCATGAGCCTGACGAATGCTGGGCAGGGGAATGCTGATCGCGTAGCGGAGATAGTTGTTATCGGTCCGCCACCCGGGGATGAATGAGTCAAACAACTCGGCAAAAGCCGGGGAAGTCCAAGTGATTGCATGCACGCCATTGGTGATCGCACTGATCTCATAAGTCGGGAACATGCCGCGGGACACTTCCCCGTGACGCATAGCCACACCGTTCACGTATCCGGAGAAGCGGAGCGCCAGATAGGTCATGTTCAAGGCATCGCCTTCCCAAGCTTCGGCTTCATCAAGCAGGGCGACGTCATCGTGGGCGAGAATCTGGACTGCGAGGCTACGCGGGAACTGGTCGTGCCCAGCGGGCACAGGCGTGTGCGTGGTGAAGATACACATGTCGCGAACGCCATCAATATCCAGCTGTTTGAGGCGTCCGGCGAAGCTCTGATCGAGGCGGCGCTCCAGAAGGCCGAGCGAGAGCAAGGCCGAATGGCCCTCGTTCATGTGATAGGCCTCGAGCTGGCCGGGGTAGAGCTTTTCGAGAAGGCGGAAGCCTCCAAACCCGAGCACGATCTCCTGCGCTAGCCGATAGCGTTGATCGCCGCCGTAGAGACAATCGGTCAAGGCGCGATCGTATTCGGAATTCTCCGGCAGATCTGTATCCAAGAGGTAGACAGGAACAATGTCGCCGCTGACTCCCGTGATCGTGTACCTCCAGGCACGGATGGCGACCTGGCGGCCCTCAATCTCTACGTCCACCCGGTGCTTGGTTTCAGTCAGCTGTTGCTCGGGCGCCCAATCCTGGGGCTTCTCAAACTGATTGCCCGCGGCATCCAGAATCTGGCGGAAATACCCCTTGCGATAGCAGAGGGTAACGGCACAGAGTGGCACGCCAAGGTCAGCTGCTGAGCGGAGGGTATCTCCGGCAAGAATGCCCAAGCCGCCACTATAGGTAGGAATATCCGGCTCGAGGGCGATCTCCATCGAGAAGTAAGCGACGCGGGGAGAGTTGTGTTTTTTCATCGTGAGTGCATGCCCAATGGCGTGTGGTCCTGCTGGCGCGCGTTCCGAGGAACAACACTGACGTAAGTATAACGTTTCGGTGCTAGATTGCTGTGGAAAATCAGCGCCGGGGGCCTTTCGTCAACTGAGCTCGCAAGCCCCGGGACCTCAGTTGGTCCTCTCGATAAGGAAGCGTGCGATGACCTGTAGCATCTCTGCCCGTGAACCAAAACCTTTCAGCGCATCGCCTGCCGAGGCAAGCAGCTCCGCTGCTCGCTTGCGAGATTCTTCAAGACCGAACATCGCAGGGTAAGTTGCCTTTTCCGAGGCTAGGTCCTTTCCCGCCGTCTTGCCCAGCTGTTCGGACGTCTGGGTGACGTCGAGGATGTCATCGACAATCTGAAACGCCAACCCAATCGACTGTCCATAGCAACGCAGTTGCCCTACCTCGGATTCCGAGCCACCGGCATAGAGGCCGCCACTCACGACGCTCGCAGTGATGAGCGCTGCGGTTTTCGAAAGATGGATGTATTGCAGCGTCTCCTGGTCCGGCTTCCTGTGCTCGGACTCGAGATCGACGACTTGGCCACCGATCATTCCGTTGATGGTGCCCGTGCCGCGGGCGATTTCCTCGATGATTCTGACGCGGGCTTCAGCCACGCATTGCACGCGCGAAAGTATCTCGTATGCGCGCGTTTGCAGGGCGTCGCCTGCCAAAATGGCGGTGGCTTCGCCGAAAGCTTTATGGCAAGTGGGGCGTCCGCGTCGGAGATCATCGTTATCGAGCGCCGGAAGATCATCGTGGATCAAAGAATAGGTGTGCAGCAGTTCCAGCGCTGCACCTACTTCCTCGATTCCATTGGGTAGCGAACCGACTACTGCCCGGCCCGCTTCCATACACAAAATCGGACGGATGCGTTTGCCTCCAGCAAAAACGCTGTGCCGCATGGCGCGATGAATGGACGCCGGACGTGCGTCGGGACTGGGCAGAAGGCGCTCCAACGCTGCGTCCGCAATTTTCCGTCCTTCTTCCAGCGTTTCCTTCAGCATGGAGGTGAGTATAGCAAGCCAGTCCCCAGCTCCTGCCCTCGCAGGCATCAAACCTTCCATGAAATCGCGGTATTGGTTTTGTGTTCTCGTTGCTGTTGCCGCAACTCTGAGCGGTTGTAGGGCTCGTCAGCCCTCGAGCCAACCGTCGGCAATCAGCAACCTCACCTATATCGATCTTCGACCCGGTTGGAGAATTCGAGTTGTGGCACCGATTTTGAAATCGGGAGGGTACAACGTCCAGCTCGAAGAAGTGCGCAATCAAAACGGAACCATCACGATGACAACGGGTAAGGACTTCGAAGGATACGAGACGGACTACTACGAGGTGCACAATGCAAGGAATCTTCTGACAGTCACCTTTCGTTCCGCCGAGATCCGACGCAACGACGGCTCTCTGAGCTGGGCACCGCATCCGCTTATACCGCTCTTCCAAATTCCCAATGAAACCCGGTACCTGCGCCTGTTGTTTCTGACCCGCAGCAGCGACCGAGACCATGACCAAGCAGTCCTGACGGCTCCTTCTCGCGAACAACTTGAAAGTCTCACGAACCAGGTGCAGTCGAACCCTGCTCAGCACTGCAACTCACAAGATGCGCTTACTTGCGTTTGGGTGCCGGCTGGTGTGGCCGTTCGTCCGGAGAGGAAGCAGGGTCGAGAGTGGGTTCCGGCGCTGTAAAACGTCGTCTCCTACTCCCGTTTTGGGACCTCATTGCGAAGGGTTTCGGGCGCGTTCAGGCGGGTTGGGTTTCGCCGCAACGGGTTCAGATCCTTGCACCGAAAGCGGGTCGCAAATAACGATCAATTTCACACTCCTTTAACACTCCCTCGCTAGAGTTCCTGTGGAGATTCGAGGGGAGGGCCTGCCTTATACTAAGGGGGCCGCGCAGGCGCTCTCTGTCGCCTGCAGTGCCTCGGCATTCTGCCGCAATCCCGTCATGGCTCGTGCTTCTATTGACAATTCGGCGTATTACATCAACCGCGAACTCTCTTGGTTGCAGTTCAACCGGCGGGTGCTCGAAGAAGCCCAGGATGATTCGAACCCGCTTCTGGAACGGCTGAAGTTTCTGTCCATCAGCGCTAGCAATTTGGATGAGTTCTTTGAGGTGCGCGTAGCTGGATTGGTGCAGCAGATTGAAGATGGCTACAGCGAAGCGGGGCCGGACGGACTGACGTTGACTGAAGAGCGGGACTCGATATCTGACGAAGTGCACAAGTTTGTTGCCGAGCAGTACCAGTGCTGGAACGAGCAGCTGAGGCCACAGCTGTCGGAGAAGGGAATCCGCGTTCTAGGGCTGTATGAGCTCGATGAGAATGCTCGGGCGTTCGTTGAGGAATATTGCGACCGTGAACTCGACCTGTTGCTCACGCCGGTGACAGTCGATCCGGCACACCCGTTTCCACGGGTAATCAACAAGGCTTTGTGCGTGGCTTTTCTGCTGCGGCGACGCCGGCGTTCATCGCTGACCTACACCGGTGTTGTGACGGTGCCACGGTCATTGCCGCGACTGGTCCGGCTGCCGTCGGACAGCACAATTGACTTCATCTTTTTGCATGATCTGGTGGCATTTCACGCGGGGCGAATGTACAACGGCTACGACATTGTTTCCTCGGCCGCCTTCCGCGTGACCCGAAACAGTAACCTCTATCTGGCCGAAGAAGAGTCGCGGAGTCTGCTTGAGTCGGTGCGTGCGGAGCTGCATAACCGGCGCAAGGGGGATGCAGTGCGGCTTGAGATCGAGGCCAGTGCCGATCCGGAGATCATTGAGCGGCTGCGAACCAATTTCGGCCTTGAGCCCTGGCAGGTGTTCCATGCCGACGGTCCGGTAAATCTGCCTCGTCTGTTGAATGTCTACGAGCAAACCGATCGACCAGATTTGAAATTCAAGCCTTTTGCGCCCCGCGAACTTCGGTTGACGGCGAAGTCCCAAGACCTGTTCGAAGAACTGCGACGGCATGACGTGCTGCTGCACCATCCCTTCGACTCATTCGATGCGGTTGTGGCATTCATCGAAGCGGCTGCGGAAGATCCCAACGTATTGTCGATTAAGCAGACTCTCTATCGCACGGGCGAGAATTCAAAGATCCTGCGCTCGCTGATTGATGCGGCGGCGAAGAATAAAGAAGTGACCGCAGTGGTCGAGCTCAAGGCGAGATTCGATGAAGCTTCCAACATCCGCTGGGCGCGTGCTCTGGAAGATGCCGGAGTGCAAGTGTTCCACGGGCTGGTCGGGCTGAAAACGCACTGCAAGTTGTCGCTGCTGGTGCGCAAAGATCCGGACGGTGTGTCGCGTCGGTACGCTCACCTCGGGACCGGGAACTACAATGCGACTACCGCGCGCTTCTACACCGATCTGAGCCTGATGACCGCAGATCCGGAAATCACCGGCGCGGTGCACGACGTATTCAGCTTCTTGACTGCGTACTCTGAGCATTCGAGCTACGCGCCACTGATGGTCTCGCCGGTGAACATCGCCGAGCACAGCCTAGATCTGATTGCGAGAGAAAGCGATCACGCTCAACTAGGGCGCCCGGCGCGCATCGTCGCGAAAATGAACGCGCTGCTCGATAAGAACATCATTGCAGCTCTTTATCGTGCATCGCAGACGGGCGTGGAAATTGACCTTCTGGTGCGGGGAATGTGTGCGTTGCGGCCAGGGGTACGCGGCATCAGCGATCGCATCCGCGTGCGTAGCATTGTCGGCCGCTTTCTCGAGCACAGTCGAATCTTCTACTTCGCAAATGGTGGACAGGACGAAGTTTACCTTTCGAGCGCCGACTGGATGCCACGCAATTTATACGAACGCGTCGAGGTCATGTTCCCGGTGAAGGACCCGATGCTACGAAACCGAATCATGCACGAGGTTCTCAGCGCCTATCTCGCGGATAGCATCAAAGCACGTTTGCTGCGAAAAGACGGCAGCTATGTGCGAGCCTGGCAGGCGACGGGGAAGCGTAAGCCCCCGGTAGCGGGGTTCAGCGCCCAGGACTTTCTAATTGCGGTCGCCGAAGGCAAGCAGACCATTGAAGCGATTCCGTCGGTGCAAGAGCCAAAGCCACGGCGAAGGGTGGCGCGAAGGGAACGTAAGGTCTCATGATTATCTACTTTGTACGGCACTCGAGTGCCGGCGAACATCTGAATAACCCAAAGAAGGATGAAAAGCGTCCCCTCGATGCCGATGGAATCGAGCAGTGCGGATTCATCGGTCGCGCGCTGGCCGCGCTGAACGTCCAACCCGATGTAATCGTCTCGAGCCCATTGAAGCGAGCTACGCAAACGGCCTCGTTGATTGGTAACGAGATCGGCTATGAGTCGAAGCTGCAACTCGAGGCGGCCATGCGGCCGGAAGCATCGTTTGCAGACTTTCGGCGCATGCTCGACAAGTATACGAGGCACGAGGCGATCATGGTGGTGGGGCACAATCCGAGCATCACAGAGTTCCTGGCCAAGATGATCGCGAAATCCGGGTGCGAGGCGCTCCTCGACTTCAAGAAAGGCGCGGTGGCGCGCGTGGAAGCCGAACGACGCGCGGCCACCCTCAGTTGGTTCATCACTCCGAAGATGGCGCGTGAGATTCAGGCCTCGGCGGCGAGCGCAGCAAAGTCACATCCGAAAACCTCTCGGAAGTAGGTGCGCTCCTTTTCGACTGCCCACAGTTCAAGATCCAAGCTCAATGGGAGCTTGGGGACGAGCACAAGTTCGACCGAAGTCGAGCGAATACGCACGCGGAATTTCTTCAGCGCACCACTTCGTCCGAGGTTGAGGGCCGACGCAAGACGCAGTAGCAGCGACGCTTTAGGGACGTTTTTCTGATCCGATGCCGCCAAGGACTGCGTGGGCGCATCGCCGGGAGAAGGGCGTGACTTTCCGAGATAACGTGCAATGGCGGCGATGATGCGCCGCTGCTGCGGTGTGTAGCCCAGAATTTCCGAGTGGGAAATGATGTAGTAGGTGTGGCGGTGTCGTCCGTTGCGATTGACGTAGTCTCCGACCTCGCAAAGCATGGCCGCGGCGGAAATCCACTCATTGTATTCGTAGGGCAAACGGTGAATGCGGCGTAAGGTCTTAACCAACTGCAGTACCGTGTCTCGCACGCGCAGGGCGTGGTCCTCATCCACATGGTAGTGCTCGAGCGCGGCGCGAATCGAATCCTGGCGTTCGGACTCAATCTGACGCCCTGAACGCGTGGCATGATCGAAATCCGCCGCCATCTGCGCCAACAGGCCGTCTCGCAGGCCCAAAGGCGAAAAACGGAACCCTGGGAGTTTGCAGCGGTCAAGCAGTTCGGCAAAAACCGCGGCTCCGGCGATAATGATTTCTGCACGCCGCACGCCGATGCCGTGAATCTTGCGGCGCCCGTCCACGGTGAGGCGCGTCAGCATTTTCGCGATCTTGCGCATCTGCAGGTGGGTCACGGTCATGGCGCGCTGACTCCGGTTGCGATAGAGGGTTTGACAAACCGTCGCCAATGCTTCGGCTGTTCCGGAGGTAGCGATGACAACCTTCGGTTTTGCGTGG